>JBKCUW010000014.1:0-65390 GCA_046318275.1 Pirellula sp.
CACGATGCAGTAGTAACAACGCAATCGAGCTTTCGACCCGTCTGCGAGTACTGCATCGGTGTCAGCTAAAACTCCAAGACCCAATCTTTCGATTTCAGATTTGGACATAACGAGATGGCCGTCGAAAGCCGTGTCAATCCAGGCATGAATTGACTCGCGCTGCCCCCTAGCATGGTTGGCAATTTTGAATTCCACCATTGCACGATTGTCCCCGTCAATCCATGCCTTCAAAATGATACTGCACCGATGTGAAAGGCTGCATCGTGTCCAATTCGAATGACAAAGGGAATATGGTTGGGTTCCGCCTCACGAGCCGCTAAGGCCGCCTCCAAAAATGTAGGCCTTACAAAGTGACGTCGGGATTGGCTCACGATGGCGACATGCTGCCCGAGAAAGTCGCGTTCTAGTGATTCCTTCAGTTCCGTTTCGTACATTGCCTTTGCGTCGTCTGCCGTCGTTGGCATGTTTTTACCTACATGATTGCTGCTGAAAACTTGCTCTACTACAGTTATCTACGAACAAAACGATGCAGCCAAGCCCTCGATCAACCGTTTTTGACTTTCGTTGAGTCTCTTGCTCGGGCTGGCTGATCGTCAACGTTCGTCCATCAAGTCATAAGGAGTAATAAGATCGATACGAATCATCAATGCCCGAAGTGCTCCAATCCTATGGAACATGGTCTAATTCTGGACGGTAACGTTATTTCGTATCTGCCCAGCTATTGGGTTCCAGGTGACTGGACTGAACCGAAAGTTGACTTGAATCTCGAGCGATACATGGCTAGGCTTGGGGAAGTATTTTCCCGTTTGGCAGAACGAAAATCGCGTAAGTCAATCGGCATCCGAGTTCAAACGTTTCGATGTACGGAATGCGGTTTCCTCGAATCATATGCACGCGACGAATCCGCTAGCGATGCGGACTGAATCGAACTCACAGTTGATTTGATCAGACTTTATTCGTAGCCAAATGCGCAGGACGAACAAAGCGATCCACGTGCGTACTGGAAATGATTTGAAGGCAAGTGGGAGTGATTCCCACCCAAGTAGCTCTTAGCCAGAGGCTTGGTATCGTGTGTTGCAGCTTGGCTATAAGGTTGGATCTCCAACGGAAGTGCCCGGTTGAAGCGTACACAGAAAGGTAGTGAGGATGAAAGGCAGGGGCTAGCTAGCCGCGTATCGCTAACACTGGTAGATATTGGTAAGATTGCGTAGACAGGTGATAGCTGGGAGCCGTATGCGTTAACTGCGCACGTACGGTTCTGAGTGGGTGCGGACTATCAATCGAGCATGGCCGAGATATTGTGGCACCGCCAGGAAACTCGGCGGCAAACCGAGAACACGAACATCGTCCTAAACTCGAGAGACTCCAAAGTACTCGCCCAAGCGGCGGATCAGGCATTTTCCAAATGGAAACATCTTCTACCGCCACTGGCTGAACGGCGGTGTTATTTCTACGTGGGATCTCACAAGGGGGGCGCGAGGACACAGAGTCAGATTGGTGGGCAGGGATGGATTCTGCGCATTCGGGTGCGAGTCAGTTCTTCTCCGGTCCTCAGCGTCGCTGTAGGAGTTTTGTGAAGTTGCTTTTTGCAGCAGAGAACAACGTAGCGCGACGCTCCGCCGTCGTGAAATGCTGGGCTCATGGGTTCAGTTTCGTGATGGGGATGCATTGATTTGAGGTGTTGCGGAGTTGTGGGCGACGACGGCGGAGCGTCGTTCCACTTTGGGGTGCGGTATGCTTTGGTCGACGAGGAATTCTGGGACAACGAAACTTTGGACAGAATCTATGGACAAATTATCAGCCTGGCAAGCAAGCGAGATTGGGTGGTGGGCCAGGGCAATCTTGGTTTGCAAGGTGTTCCTCCCGCCCATCCGAAACTGACCGAATGTGCGCTTACACCGCAGGGGCAAGCAAAACTGGATGAAAGAACCCATTGATCTCATCGCAACGCGTTCCCAAAAAATCACCGGACAATTATAGGATTGGATTTTGCGTCGTTGCGATCGGGACGTTCGGTCGGGTTGCAGAGAACAACGTGGCATGACGCTCCGCCGTCGTGAAATGCTGGGCTCATGGGATCTGTTTCGGTAGGCGGCTATATTGATTTGAGTTAACGCGGAGTTGTGGGCGACGACAGCGGAGCGTCGTTCCACTTTGGGGTGCGGTATGCTTTGGTGCTTGCCGAGCCCGGAGGTCGAGAGCGAGAATGGAAGAGGTGTGAATGGTGAAGTTGGAAGTTTGAAAGCCGAGGGGTGTCGTTTGGGTGTCTATTTCCGACTTCAGCATTCGAACTTCAAACTTCCTCTAGGGTTTCATGGATTCTTTGGTCGATTGGATACCTTTCATGGAGCGAGTTGATGGACACGTTGGTATCAAAGCAGTTCGCACTAGGTTCGATTTTTGGCCTTATGATTATGGTCGCTGCCATGGCTGGCCTGGCTTACAGATTTGATTTGCAGGGGTTCGTTTTTGGCATCGATTTCGTTGTTGTGCTTTGGATACTCGCATCATTTAGTGGTGCAAGATCTTTGAGGCCTTTCTCAAATCGGCATCTTTCAATTGCTGAGATCGCAACCATGGCGGCTATCTGTTTGATACTGCATGGACTTGCTATGCCTGCCGTGCAATCGGGGCCACACCGTCGTCGTGCAACTACGCCCGTAACTGTTCCTCCAGCTTCCGGTGGAACAGCGGCAACGGCTCCAACGCCCTAACGCACCAGAGTACAATGCGAAAAGCGACGACCAGCAATGAAGGAGTTTGCTAGCGATGCAGTTCAAGCTTCGGACGATCTTTCTGATTGTGCTTTTGCTTGGAATACTTTTCGGCAGTATTCGATGTCTCGAAGTTGTTTGGTTTGCTCCAGCACAGAATGCAATAGCGGCTCAAGCAAAATTCAACCAACTCATTGCTGAAAATAAGTGGGATGGGATGATTGCTCCAACCCATTATTTGAATAACGTGCGAATTTTGATCCATCATGTGGATGAGACCGAAATCAGGAAGTTGTACCCAACACTCCACGAGCTCTATTGGCTCCGGCATTTCGACATTTACGCGCCGGAGATTTCGCAAGGGATGCTCGATGAGCTGCATTCCGAATTTCCTGAGTGTACTATAAACGCGAAGATTCGCTTGCCCTGAATTTCACGCCAGTTCCAATGGCAAGGAGGAAGCTCACGTGGCACGGAGAAACGACGGCGGAGCGTCGTTCTACTTTGGTTCCGGTTGTTTAACGACGGCGGAGCGTCGTGCTACTATATGTCGAAATGCGAGAAGGACGCTATTCATGAGACCTCTATCGCCTAATGAGGCCTTCACGAAACTCCGACGCTTATGCATGGAGCTTGGGTGGAATGCACCCTTGGTCACACATCGAACTCCCAGTGAGAGTCATGATCAGCGACAACCTTCGTTGATGCGTTACTTCTACACGATGTACGAAATGGATTCCCCAATCTACCTGCAGATCAATCCGCAAACCGATCTGCATCCTCGGTTGTTCGCCATCAGTATCTTTGCGTTGCGATACCGGATCTGCACCGGTTGGCACGGATTTATGCTGGATCGAAACATGAAACGCGAGATCGTGGCTGTATCGCGATGGGCGCATGCGAGTCTGTTTGAAACCGTACGGGGCCGAAAGGCTTTTCGCGAATCGAATCCTGAGTGTTGCGATTATACGTGGAAACGCATTCGAGACTTTGGGGGGCCATATCCCCAAAGCTCGACGTACGAACATTGGCAGAATCGTGGAATTGTAGATTGACCCTCTAGGGCTAATCCTCACTTACTTTGGGCAACTAGGAGCTGCTTTTAAAGATAGTAGCACGACGCTCCGCCGTCGTGTGCTGACGTTGTTTACAACGTCGGATCGGTGTTGACATGGCGAGTTGCGACGCGGAGGGTAGTGCTGCGATGTGTATGTTCATTTCACGACGGCGGAGCGTCGTGCCACTATGCTCACGACGGCGGAGCGTCGTGCCACTATGCTCACGACGGCGGAGCGTCGTGTTACTATGCTCACGACGGCGGAGCGTCGTGCCACTATGCTCACGACGGCGGAGCGTCGTGTTACTGTGTTTAGTCTGTGCGACTCCAGTAGAGATAGTCTGAAGGTGGTAGATTCGCCGCCATGCCATTGCGGGCGATGTAGCGTTGCAAATACGCGAATTGATCGGCGCTACGTACTAAATGATCGAAGGACTCGCTCTGCCAAAACGACCCCCTGCGACCTAGTCGCCTGTTGATCCGATGAGCAGTAAAGTGCAACCAGCTATCGCATTGGTGACAGCATGTTGTCGGCGGGTTGAACTGTACCAGAAGATGCACATGGTTTGGCATCACGATCGCACAATCGAGATGGTACCGGTCACCATCGAAATGCCTGAGTGACTCTATAACAATCTCGGCAAGTTTCCGATTTCGCAAGACACACTCACCATGGCAGGCATCGAGGCTTCCATGCCAAAGCTGACTGCGAAATTTCAGATATTCCGAGCGGAGGGAACTTGGTAATTTCGTGAGATCTTTGGGAGGCTGATTTCCTTCGATCTCGATTCCATGGTCACGGAGCCATTGGCAGAGTTTGCATTGCCAAGCATCGACCACTTGCTTTGGCATCGAATCCGAAGTTCGAAAGGTGATGAAGGTGGCAACGCCGGGCTGGAACCAGTGCGGCAAGTTCCTCGCGGAGATGTCGATGTCGGCTTCGCGATCGAAAACACCGAAAACGACGGGGTCGTTCATCATTTACTTCCTTTCTATCGTATCTGGATTAAAAAGTAGCACCGCGTTCCGCGTCGTGAAATGATAACGAGGTGTTGATTGTAGCTTGATTGGGATTCCGTGGTTGTTGAGTTGGGGATTACGACGGCGGAGCGTCGTGCTACTGAGGTTGCCGTTATTTCACGACGGCGGAGCGTCGTGCTACTAAGGTTGCCGCTATTTCACGACGGCGGAGCGTCGTGCTACTATGTTTCGATTCATTTCACGACGGCGGAGCGTCGTGCCACGATGGTGCGGACTCTTGGTAGAATCTGTAGACACGATCTTGTGCCTACTCGAAATCCCACTCTCCAACCGTGAACCTTGACATGCAAATCCTCCCTAAAATACTTATCGCGATTGCTTGGATCGGTTGTAGTACCGCATCCGGATTTTTTGACGCCTCTGCCGATCGCGAAGTTCAACCCGATGTCCCTCGAGGGAAGATCACCTCGGGTGAGTTCAACGACAGTCAGATCTTTCCTGGCACCAAACGGTCTTACAGCGTGTACGTTCCGGCGCAATACGATCCAGCAACTCCCGCAAGTTTGATGGTCTTCATGGATGGCTCCGGATACGCGCAAGCCGATGGCGCATTTCGCGTGCCCGTCGTCTTTGACAATTTGATCCATCAAAAGGCTATGCCAGTTACCGTTGCAGTGTTCGTCAATCCTGGAACCATTGCCGGTGCCAAGTCCGGTGCTGCCGATCGTAGCAATCGTTCGTTTGAATACGACTCACTCGGCGATCGCTATTCCAAATTCCTGATCGATGAGTTTTTGCCGGTCGCACTCAAGGATCTCAACATCTCCGTCTCGCCGAAGGATCGCGCTGTTTGCGGGATCTCCTCGAGCGGTATTTGTGCGTTCACCGTCGCGTGGGAACGCCCTGACCAGTTTGGTAAAGTCCTCAGCCACATTGGAAGCTTCACCAACATCCGCGGCGGATGGGCTTATCCTGGCCTGATTCGTAAATCCAAAAGGGAGCCAAAACCGATCAAGGTTTATCTCCAGGAAGGGAAAGAGGATCTCAACAATCTCCATGGAAACTGGCCGCTCGGAAACCATGACATGGCGGCTGCGCTCCAATTTGCAGGCTACACCTACCAGTTGGTCATGACCGATGGTGGGCACAGCGGGAAATGGGGTGGGGAGGAATTGCCCAACGCATTGCGTTGGCTTTGGGATAACGATGCAAAATCAACCGAAGTTCCGATCGTTGAAACCAAACCTAAATGGGAACCTCATCCCGATGCAATTGTTCAGGATTCCGTGCCGCACGGCAAAGTGATCTCGATGGCACCTTGGGAATCCAAAGTGTTCCCGAACACCACCCGGGATTGGTCGATCTACGTCCCCGCACAGTACAACGAGAGCGAACCCGCGGCGCTGATGGTCTTCCAAGATGGCGAGCGAATGCGGAATGAGAAAGGACGTTGGCGTATACCCACCGTCTTCGACAATCTGATTGCGCGTGGCGAGATGCCGGTGACCATTGCCGTGTTCATCAATCCCGGGCATGAAACATCGAAGCCGCTTCAAGATCAACGCTTTTCGAACCGAAGTCTCGAATACGATAGCCTCGGCGATCGCTATGTTCGATTCCTGCTCGAGGAAATTATTCCAGAAGTTGAAAAGGAGTATCGACTCTCCAAAGACCCGGAGATGCGAGCTATCGGAGGGTCCAGCTCTGGGGCTATCTGTGCGTTCACAGCTGCTTGGGAACGACCAGACATGTTCCGCAAGGTCTATTCCACCGTGGGTAGCTTTACCAACCTAAGGGGAGGCAATGTCTACCCTGCGTGGGTGCGAAAGACAGAGCCCAAGCCCCTTCGGGTCTATATGTCCGATACCAGCGGCGACATTGATAACCCATTCGGCAGTTGGCCGTGGTCGAACCGTCTCATGGCGTCGGCGCTGACTTACATGGGATACGATGTTCGCCTGGATTGGGAGGAAGGGTACGCGCACAACGACGATTATGGAAGTTCGATCTTTCCGGATGCGATGCGATGGCTGTGGCGGAAAGAAGTCCACCGCCCGACCTACGATACACGCGGTGATTTGGGTGGAGACCTTACGCTGCTCAAGCTACTGGTTCCCGGTGAATCCTGGAACGTGGTCGCTGATAAGCTCGGTTTTGCAGATGGTCTGTGCGCGGACAAGGAGGGCAACCTTTTTTACTGCGATATGAAATCGTCGGAGGTGGTGCGCATCGATGCAAAGGATGGAACTCGAAAGACCATTGCGAAGGAGTCGGTCAGTGGTTTGGAATTCAGCCCCGATGGGAATCTTCTCTATGCGTGCCAAGGTTCCAAAGATCGAGTGATATCGATCGATGTTCGTAGCGGGGAGGTCAAGGTCGTTGCGACAGGTGTCAAACCTAACGATTTGGCTGTGACCCAAGAAGGTTGGATTTTGATCACCGAGACAGGTGCTAAACAGGTGACTCGTATCGATCCCAAGTCGGGTGAGGCGTCACCGGTGGACAGCGGTATCGCACTCCCTAACGGGATCGCTCTCTCCAACGACGGTGGCGCGTTGGTGGTGTCTGATTATGGTGGCGAGCATGCGTGGACCTTGCGTGTTCATGCTGACGGAAAACTCGATGCCAAAATGCCCACTATGACTTTGCGATTACCGATCGACCAAAACGGTGAGTTTCGATTCAATGAACCGCCTCCGTATATGCCTTCCTCGAAGGGAGATGGTTTAGCGGTCGATCGAAAAGGACGCTATTACATCACCAGTGAGCTAGGAGTGCAGGTATTCGATCCAACGGGTCGAATGTGTGGCGTTTTACCAAAACCTCTGAAAGATCAGCCGTTAACCACCTGCATTCTCGGGGGAAGTGACCACAACACTTTGTACATTGCAAACGGCACGACGATTTACAGCCGACGACTGACGGTCGATTAGCATAGTGGTACGACGCTCCGCGTCGTTTCCGAGAACCAGTTAATTCAGAACAATGTGTTTGCTGACTCGAGGCTTCACGACGGCGGAGCGTCGTTCCACGATGGACGGCGGTGTGGGGTTTATGGGGATCACGACAGCGGAGCGTCGTGCTACTCTGCGGGCGATGGGAGTGTAAGTATGCAGAAAAATTCGCGAGGGTATCGTTCGATGCGTCAGATCAGCTTGTTCGCACTTGTGTTGACAGTGACGCTTAGCAAGGTTCATGCGCAAGAGGCTTCGAACGCGAGTAATCCTGTCGTCATCGAAAACCAATTGCCTGGTAGCAACGACTGGCAATTGACCCGAGTGCGAGTGGACGGCAGTCGCTATCGTTCACCTTGGATTGAGGGCTACTGTTCTAGGCAGAGTGTAAAGGCTGGGGAAACCATCGATATCAAGGTCTCGACAAGCCCAGCGAGGCCGTTTCGGCTGGAGATTTATAGAACGGGGTACTATGGAGGTGCAGGAGCGCGAAGGGTGGCGAGTATCGGACCACTGAAGGGAAAAACGCAAGTCACTCCGACTCCGGGAGAGAAGGATCTGCACGAATGCCGTTGGGATACAAGTTACTCATTGTCGATTCCCAATGACTGGATCAGCGGAGTGTATCTGGGGCGTTTGACCACGATTCCTGAAACCGAGCAAGAGCCATATTGGCAGAGCTATGTTATTTTTGTGGTGACCGATGATCGCAAGTGCGACGTGTTGTTCCAGTGTTCGGATAATACGTGGCAAGCCTACAACCAATGGCCGAGCCATTATTCGGTGTACACGCATCCCAAAGGGAATCAAGGTCCGTGGGCAGATGTCAGTTTCGACCGGCCCTACGGTCGAGAAGCTCAATTCGATAGCGTCGTCAACGATCCGCTTACGGTCGGGGCCGGTGAGTATCTGCCGCTCGAGTTTCCGCTCGCGTATTGGCTGGAGCAACATGGTTATGACGTCTCCTATTGCTGTAACAGCGATATGGTTACGGCGGATCGCGGACTTAAGAGTCGTGTTATGATTAGTGTGGGGCACGATGAGTATTGGGACATCCGTCAGTTTCGCAGCGTCGAAAAGATGCGCGACGAGGGAGTGAGTTTGATGTTCTTATCAGGGAACAGTGTATGCTGGGTAGCGCCGTATCGAGAGAGTTTTGATGGGCGAGCCAATCGAATCTTTTTTCGAGGTGGGCCCTATGGAGGAGATCGCCCTGTGGTGCAAGCACGGGCAAAGGATCATGGACCGTTTCCCGAACGCGGGCCTGACGAGGGTTTATTGATGGGAGCGAGAAACGTTGAGCCAGTCAACGGTGGAGGAGATTGGATCTGTGTTCGACCAGAGCATTGGATATTCGAGGGTACGGGAATGAAGCAAGGGGATTCGATTCCCGGGCTCATCGGTTGGGAGTACCACGGGGATCCTGCAGATATCCCCGGTTTGCAGGTCGTGGGAGCTGGAACTGCATGGGTCAGCGGCGAGCGGCCGCAGCAGTGGACAGCGACTGTTTACGAAGGGCCCAAAGGAAATGTTGTGTTCAATGCTTCGAGCATTTTCTGGGTTCAAGGTTTATCGGACCCGCCCGGGCATACTCTTCCATGGTCGCATTGGAGTCGACCCCATGGCCCCGACCCAAGGGTTCAAAAGATCACCGCAAACGTGCTCCAACGAAGTCTTAAGAAACCTTGAACAATCGCGAGCGTTTCATCGTGCGCGCCGCTTAAGGAAAGGTAACAAATTGACTTGCGATTTGTTGCGTTTTTCTAGTTCGGATCGCATCTCATTCGATTGCAAGGGTTGTACCGCTTGTACGGGTTGCTTCGCTAAAAAGGATTGCAAGATTTAGCAAAAAGTGTGAATGGTAAGGTGCGATGAAGAATCAAGACATACGGTTGATTTTGGTCTCTATTTCAAGACCGGCTGGATCAAACCGTAACTGGGCGCTTGGTCGTTCATCCTCATGTTTTGCCGCAACCCAACTTCCCCTCTCAAAAATCGTCGCTCCCGCATGCGAGCAGGTGTCGCTTGCGTAGAGGCAGCGATTTGCTTGCCAGTACTCTTCGCAATCGTACTTGTAGGCGTCGAAATTACCAATTTGATTTTTCTCAAGCAGTCGTTGTCCACTGCTGCTTATGAGTCGTGCCGCACGGCGATCCAAAGCTCGACGACTACCGCTGTTTCCAGGAGTGTTGGTGCTGCTGTTTTAGATAGCCGCGGGGTGAAATCCTACACCATCGAATTCTCTCCATTGGATGTTGGCATCGCAGCCAGGGGAAGTGTCATCACTGTAACCGTCAAAGCAAACTGCGCGGCCAATAGTATCGTGAAGAATGGTTATTCCTTAACCGGGACAGCGATGAGTTCTGTGGTCATGATTAAAGAGTGATACGTTGGTTTAAAAACCATAATGATAAATTGCCATGCCCAGGACCAAAGCGTTTTTGGTCTGTAACACGGCGGATCCTAAGGCATCTTCGAAGCACGAGAACGCAACCATGAGTACTACAAATGGCCATTTGATTCGGCAAGCAAGTTCGAGTGGATATTGGTTTCGTTCACTGAAGATGCGTCGCGGATCCGAACGAAAGCGTCGCGGTGCCGTGACCATGCTTGTCGCTTTCTTGATGACAGCGATGGTGGTCTTAATTGCTGTCGAGATCGATATCGCCTATTTGCACCTGTCGCGAACGGAATTGCGTGCTGCGACGGATGCGGCATCCAAAGCAGCCGCGGTCACACTTTCCCAGTCTCAAGATCTAGCGGCTGCCCGACGCGAGGGTATTCGTATTGGAGGCTTGAATAAGATCGGGGGAAAAGCCCTCGTATTGCGAGACTCGGATTTTATTTTCGGCAATTCGACTCGAGGAAGCGATGGGAAGTTTGTGTTTACACCTAACGCGACTCCGTATAACGGTGTCAAATTGACTGGCGCGCTGGGAGGCAGCGGCGCAACAAGTGGCGTCAATCTATTTTTCGGAAATATTCACGGTCTCGCTTCGTACCAGACAAAGCATGAGGCCACCTCGACCTACCTAGAACGCGACATTGTTTTGGTAATCGACCGATCCGGATCCATGGCTGGACAGAAATGGAAGGATTTGATCGATGCGATAGCCATCTTCGTAACAACGGTCAACGAAACGGTCACCAAGGAGTACATGGGTCTCGCAAGTTACTCCAGCACGGCGACTCAAGATGTGCAATACACTTTGGACTTGAACGCGATCAATACGAAAGCGAAACAACTTGCAGTTGGCGGCAATACGAGTATTTCTGCAGGAATCAGTGCGGGATACGAAATCATTAAGACCGGACGATCCAAGCTTTTCGTCGATAGGACGATGGTGGTCATGACGGATGGACAGCATAACACGGGGATTGAGCCCATCATACCTGCACGCACCGTAGCGGCGGACGGAGTCGTGATCCATACAATCACCTTTGGTGCAGGTGCGGATGCGGCACGGATGTCTGCGATAGCCTCCGTAGGTCGAGGTCGGTACCTGCATGCTAACGATGGAACTCAACTCAAGGCTGCGTTCCGGGAAATCGCATTGACTCTCAGTACCATGCTCACCGATTGATTCAAGCCGTCAGCGTTTTTACGGGTTTGCCCAATTCCTTGCGAAGTTTCTACAAATAAATAGTTATCATGAAACGAAACAACGATCGAGATCGCAGTCGACCAATAACTCGCCGAGGTGCAGCGATCGTCGAATTTGCATTGGTCGCAAGCGTTATATTTATGGCTTTCCTTGGTGCATGCGAGTTTTGTCGCTTGTCTATGATGCGGCATTCTCTGGACAATGCTGTTTACGAGGCTGCGCGACGCAGTATTGTGTCAGGCGCGACCGCAAGTGAGATCACGGCCAAGGCAAAGTCGATCATGGCGACGTTAGGGATCAGTAAGGTCAACGTCACGGTCGAGCCCAGTGTTATCACGGACTCAACAGAATTTGTCACCGTCACGGTGTCTGTTCCTTTGAATAGCAGCACGGACCCGAGTGCGCCGACGCTGACTCGGTCGTTGAAAATGAGACGCGAACGCTCTCTTTAGTAGCCAGGTTTGCAGACTGTAGTGGCCGGGTGGTTCGGTAAAAGCGTGGTTTTCAAAGTAGTGCCAGCTTTTTCTGGCCTCGCAGGTTGAACCACCGACTTCGGCACTCTATAACGGAGGATCCCCACCCACGCTCGTTCCTGCCATCGAGCACACCGCCACGGTTCATGCTTGATTCGGCGAAGTGCATTCCTAAACTCCTTCCTCCCATCGGATTGACGTACCACAACTGTGCTGCGCTCGTTTGGATTGAATATTACTCTCGTAAGTGCACTCGTTCTCGGTTCGTCGCCACTGTGGTCTGTGGTAGCTCAGGATCCAAGTACCGATCGATGGACCGAAGAGCAACTCGCCTTTTTCGAATCGAAAGTTCTCCCGACGCTTCAGGAGAAGTGCTACGGTTGCCATTCTCACGCGACGGAGTTCAGTGGGAATCTAGCGTTGGACTTCGCAAGCGGATGGCGACAGGGCGGTGATCGCGGACCTGCCATCGAAGTTGGGAATCCCGATGCAAGCTTGTTGATCCGTGCGGTCGATGGGCTGGAGGATGGTCTAAAAATGCCTCCAGAGGAGTCCCTCACCGTCGAACAGATTTCATGGCTCAGGCATTGGATTCAAGAGGGTGCGGCAGATCCTCGACAATCGCCGCCACTGGCGAAGTCGGAGGAACCATGGTGGTCACTCCTACCGATGCGAAAAGTTGTACCACCCACTCTCGACAATATCACCATTTCACCTGCCAATCCAATCGATGCGTTCGTGGAGGATGTTCTGGCAAAACATCAGGTGACCGGGAACGAAGTGGCAGATCGTCGAGCGTTGCTTCGCCGGCTTACGGTCGATTTGCATGGATTGGTACCGACGATGGAGGAGCTGGATGCTTTCGTCGCAGATAGCCGGCCGGATGCATACGAGCGGGTTGTCGATCAACTGCTAGCTTCTCCGCGGTATGGTGAACGTTGGGCTCGGCATTGGTTTGATTGGATTCACTTCGCTGATTCTCATGGATTTGAACATGACGTCATGCGAATGCATGCTTGGCGGTATCGAGATTATGTCATCTCGGCCTTGAACGAAGATCTTTCCTGGACGGAATGGGTTGAGCAACAGTTAGCTGCAGATGCACTTTTTCCTGGGCGAAAAGACCTCATTCCCGCCTTAGGGTTTATTGCAGCGGGCCCTTGGGATCAAAGTACTGCAGCCACGGCACAACTCACCTTTGATTATCAGGACCGCGACGACATGGTGATGCAGACGATGTCGGTCCTAGCTAGCGCAACCGTGCATTGCGCTCGGTGTCATAATCACAAGTTCGATCCGATTACGCAGTCAGACTATTATGCGTTGCAGGCGGTATTTGCTGGAGTTGGTCGCGGAAATGTTCCTTTTGATGCGGATCCCTCGATAGCACGCCAGCGGTCGGAGGCTGAGCATTGGAAAAAAGCTGCGATGGATCGTGATGCGTCGATACTCACGAACACTACGGTCGACCAAGCAGTCACCGCGTGGGAGCAAGCCTACCACCAAACCGATGTTCGTTGGGAGTCGGTATCCCCCAGTCTTGTGATTGCAACCGAGGGTACCACTTTGACGGTGGACTCGGAACGCACCATCATCGCTTCGGGAGTACGTCCGGAACGTGAAACGACGGTGGTGTCCTTTGAAACACCGCTGGAGCGATTGACCGGATTGAGATTGGATGTCTTTAGGCACGAAGAATTACCGATGGCGGGGCCAGGGCGCAATGACAACGGTAACTTCCACCTCAGCGAAATTGTGGTTGAACATTTTCGAAATGGAATGGCGACATCGACGATCGTTCCAATAGGGGGTAGCAGCGCCGATTTTGATCAAGAAGGATGGACAGTGGCGCATGCCATTGATGGGAACCCGAAAACGGCTTGGGGGATTCATCCTCAGGTGTCCAAGGATCATACAGCGATCTTTGGGTTCCGAGAGCCAATTTCCATTGCTATGGGGGATAGGCTTGTTGTCCAGTTGAAACAATGGCATGGTGGGTTCCATACCATCGGGCGATTTCGGTTGAGTGTTACCGCTTCGCCCTTGTCGAGTTTGGTGATGATTCCATCGAAAATTGAGTCGATTTTGAAGCTTCCCACTTCGGAGCGGAGCCCATCGGACAGAATCGAACTTGCATCGCATGTGATTCTAGAGCAATCCAATCGCCTGTTGAATGGACTGCCACCTGCGGACTTTGTGTACGCAGGCTCGCCCGCGTTCGAGAACCTTCCACAGAGCGAGTTTTACAAGGCTTGGAATACGATCAAAAAAGTTTTTGTCTTGCGCCGTGGCGATATATCCCAACCTCAGGAAGAAGCAGTTGCTGGTGCGCTAGGTTGCGTTTCCTCACTGCCATCGCGTTTTGAGATAAAACCGGATGCCAAGGAGTCTGAACGGCGTGTTGCATTAGCGAGATGGATTACAGACCGAGCTAATCCGCTGAGTTGGCGGAGCATTGTGAATCGTTTATGGGGGCAGCATTTCGGACATGCGATTGTAGATACCCCCAACGATTTTGGCCGTATGGGGAGCTTGCCAACTCACCCTGAATTGTTGGATTGGTTAGCAGTAACACTTCAGGAGAACGGCGGTTCCCTGAAGCGTTTGCACCGCGAAATGGTATTGAGTGAGGCTTATCGTCGATCTTCGTCACCTATGGACGATGGTTTAGCGGTGGATCCCGAGAATCGATGGAAATGGCGAGGGACGCGCCGCAGGCTTGATGCAGAGACATTCCGCGATTCGATTCTTCATCTAGCGGGTCGACTCGATCTGTCGATGGGAGGGCCCGCGGTTCAATGGTTTCGATTGGGACCTGCGATCCAGGTAACACCGTCAGTCGACTATTCCAACTACGATTGGAGTCGAAAGGATGGTAATCGCCGCGCTGTGTATCGTTTTGTCTATCGTGGGCAGCAAGATCCATTGATGGAGCTTTTGGATTTTCCGGATGCGGCCCAGTTGATCTCCGCTCGTACGCTCACCTCATCACCTTTACAAGCGTTAGCACTGTGGAACCATGAGTTTGTGCTTTACGCATGCGATGCTCTCGCACAGCAGATACAACATCATGCAAAGGAACAGGGTGGAGACGAGACCGATATGGCATTCCAAACCATTTATTTGAGAAAGCCAACGGACGAGGAGCGAAAACTAACGGACGCATACAGGTCCAAGTTTTCGCTTGCCGGGTTGGTGCGTGTGTTGCTCAATAGCAGCGAGTTTTTATACTGCGACTAAACAAGTGAACTGCAACGCCATGTATTCCTTGATACCAGACCAGCAATGTCAACGAGCATCCCGCCGTGAGTGGCTTCGATCCACCCGTGACAGCATCGGTCTGTTGGCACTGACAAGCTTGCTCGGACGCGAAGCGATTGCATTCGATGATTCGCGGGCTAATCGATCGGTGGGAGGGGAATTGCCGATCCGCGACGATGGTGGCCTACACCATGCACCGAAGGTCAAGCGTGTGATCCAATTGTTCATGAACGGGGGAGCAAGCCCGATGGACACGTTTGATTACAAGCCGGCGCTCGAGAAGCATCATGGAGAGAGTTTGGGACCTAAGGAAAAGCCGGAGGGATTCACAGCTCCCGCAGGTGCGGTGATGAAAAGTCCTTTTTCCTTCAAGCAGTATGGTCAAAGTGGTCGGTGGGTGAGCGAGGTTTTCCCGCATCAGGCGCTTTGGGTGGACAAGATGTCGTTCATCATGTCGATGGCCTCCAAGACCAATGTTCATGGTCCCGGAAGTTACATGATGAACACTGGGTTCATTCTTCCTGGTTTTCCATGCTTTGGGGCGTGGGTTTCGTATGCGTTGGGAAACATCGCAGACAATCTTCCAACGTTTGTGGTGCTTCCGGATAACCGCGGCTTGCCGTACAACCAACGCGCGAATTTTAGCTCGGGCTTTTTGCCGGCGAAGCATCAGGGACTCGTGCTGGATGCTGCTGCAGTAGAACCGATTCCTAATTTGCAGCCCGGGAAGGGATTCGGATTTGCGGGGGGAAATGCGGATGTCGAAGGATTGGAGTTGTTGCGGCGATTGAACCAATCGCATGCTTTGAATCACCGAGAGGACTCGCAGTTCGCGTCCCGACTTTCGGCGTATGAATTGGCAGCCAAAATGCAGTTGAGTGCCCCAGAGGCATTCGATCTTAAAAGCGAGTCAGAGGGGACGCATCGCGCCTATGGTTTGGACCAGCCGGCTACCGAAGATTTCGGTCGGAGATGTCTGCTAGCCCGCCGATTGGTTGAAAGGGGAGTCCGATTTGTGCAAGTCTGGAGCGGTCCGTCGGGTGCTGCTAACAACTGGGATAATCACGGCAGCATTATCGGAGAACTGCCACCGATCGCAAAAAGTGTCGATCAACCGATCGGAGCGCTCCTCGGAGATCTCTACTCACGAGGTTTGATGGAGGATACGTTGGTCGTATGGACGACAGAGTTTGGTCGAACTCCTTTTGCCCAGGGAAGTGTGGGTCGCGATCACAACGGGGGTTCTTTTGTCAGTTGGTTTTGTGGTGCGGGGGTCAAAGAGGGATTCGCTTATGGGGCGAGTGATGAACTCGGTTACCAAGCGGTGGAAGGACGATGTTATTGCTATGATTTCCACGCGACTTTGCTTCACTTACTGGGAGTCGATCACAAGCGACTCACCTATCGGCATGCTGGTATCGATCGTCGATTGACCGATGTGCATGGACGGGTCGTCGAGGATATCTTAGCGTAGGCTTGGTCATCGCATCCTGTCGCTTTCATCTGAATTGCAAGTTGAACGCCGGGTTACCAATAGATGTATTGCAGAAAGCGTTCTCGGTCGTCGGGCGGCAATTGCTCGAGATTTTCAATCAAGTAACGATTCTCACGGGTGTCGATGAGGAGTTTTCCATGGTCGCCGTAATCGATCGCTTGGCTCTGCGTCCATCGCATCGTAATCTGCTCGGGGCCGTGGATTGTTTCGACATCGATACTGAGGTAACCCGATGCAAGGTGGCTTCGATGGACGCGGCGAATTTTGCGCAGTAGATAGCGGCGTTCGAGCAATGATTCGATCTGGGTACGGTCGTGCTCTGGCCAATCATGGAGCGATCGAATGATCCCGCATTCGATTTCCTCGCCGTGCTCGTTCCAGGTACGGACACTGAGGAACTCCTCCGGGCGAGTTGCTGGGAATGTTCGTACGATAAAAACGGAAGATGCATGACGTGCACCATCGATCCATAACTCGATCCGATCGTGATCGCCGGTACGGAATTGGGCTTGGAGAGGTACCAGCCAATGAAGCGATGGTGCTTTGGTTTCTTCGGTTGGAAGATCCGACGCAGGTGTTTCAGGATCGACGGACTCGCTTTCCGGCGCATCAAGGACAGCGGTTGCGCGATTGGAATCGGGATAGCGGTCGTCGACGGAATCCCCTTTGGAGGCGATACGCTTCGACGATTCTTTATTTGCCCTGTCTTTATTTGCCCTGTCTTTATTTGCCGTGTCTTTATTCGCCCTGTCTTTATTCGCCATTGTTGTCTGCCGGGCGGATTTTTCTTGGATGGATTCCGTCGCGTGATGGAGCAAGCGGTCAATGTCGGGATTTTTGGTCACGGATGTTTGGATACGAACTAGCCGCGCGTACGTCCCGTCCATGGATAGGAGCTCTTCGTGGGAGCCTTGTTCGATCAATCGGCCTTGGTCGAATACCAGGATCCGATCTGCATTTCGAAGGGTCGATAATCGGTGTGCAATAGCGATCGTGGTGCGACCTCGAATGAGAACCTTAAGGGCGTCCTGGATGCTTTTCTCGGCTTCCGCATCGATATTGCTCGTGGCCTCATCGAGGACGAGTATTTTGGGATCGTAGAGAAGTGTTCGCGCAATCGATAATCGTTGCTTTTCCCCGCCAGAGAGACCGGCACCATGTTCGCCGAGCAGTGTTTCGTAGCCGAGTTGTTGGCGGCAGATGAAATCATGGGCGCCTGCTGCTTTGGCTGCTTCAAGCCCTTGTTCGGGCGTTGCATTGGGTTTTCCGAAGCTCAAATTGCGCCAGATCGTACCTCGGAACATGAACGATTCCTGGAACACGATTCCCAAACGTTCTCGTAGTTGATTGCTAGGTAGATCGCGGAGATCGATATCATCGACCAGGATCCTACCTTCTTGGACATCGTAGAAACGTCCCAGCAGATTCACCATGGTTGATTTGCCGGAACCGCTGCGCCCGACGATTCCGATCATTTCACCCGGTTTGACGCGGAAGGAGATATTCTTGAGCACCGGTTGGTTTCGGTCGTACCCGAACGAGACATCTTCAAATCGGATCTCACCTTTCGGGGAATCCCATGGAACTGGGTTGTTTGGTTCCGAAACGGTGAGCGGTGTGTCCAGCAATTCGAGGACTCGTTTGCTGCCGGTGAGGAAGCTGGTTAGCCATGACGTGAAATTCGACAATGCGCTAAGGGGGGCATAGAACATTCCTAGGTATGCTAGAAACGCGATCAATTCACCGAGGGTCATCGAATTGCCGATGACATCGCGACCTCCGACGTACCAAACGATCAATCCACCGAGGCTAAATACGATCGACATTGTTGCCGAGTACCAAGCGTTCGCATTTTCCACCCAGAGTCGCCAGTTTCGAAGTTCATCGCTTGTTTTCGCAAATCGTTGGTACTCGCGATCCTCTTGGGCGAATGCTTTAACCACGCGAATGCCGGAAAGCATGCCACTGAGTACTGTGATTTGTTTGGAGGAAGCATCCCAAAGCCGGTAATAACGGGGGTAGACTTTTTTCCAAAAGACCGATGTGCCCAGGATGACGAGCGGTACGGGGATCAGCGTGAAGAGAGCGAGTTTGGGATTGATCCAGATCAGCATCGCCCCAACGCCAAAAAGTTGGGCGATTTGAAGCAAGAAGCCACCAGTGATTTGGTGCATTAAACCGTGCATCGCTTCGCTGTCGTGGGCGACCCGGCCGAGCATCGATCCGACTTGGTGGCGATCGTAGTAGACCACGGCGAGGCTTTGCAACTTGCGAACCATCTGCGCGCGGAGAGTTTGGGTTAAGCCGGTTCCGATCCGTGTGGCCAATTGGCCTTTGAACACACCGACAATGGAGAGCAGCACGCGCGAACCAGCGAGTGCGAGCACGATGAGAAGAAGCGCCGTTTTGAAATCAGGTAGCGGCGTCTCGGTTGACGCGGGGTTATCTAGTGAGAGGGGATCTGGTGATACGTGTCCTGCCAAGACGTTATCGATCATGTATTGCTGAAGTTTTGGAGGAATGAGTTCCGCAACAACTCCAATAAAAGTGAGGAGGCACAGCAGGATAGCGCCACTTCGGTAGGGGCGCAACAAATCATGAACGCGGCGAAGGATCTGTCCCTTCTGGACACATCGAGGGCAGTTCTCGTCCTTGGAGGTGAGTCTTAAGGAACAAGTTGGGCATTCCGGTGGATCGAAGGTGGCATCGTCCTGGCCGAGGTGGGATGACGAGGAAACTTGATGCAGCGAATCCTGCCAGTTCTCCGGCGACTCCCGCATCTTTTCCATCAAGCGAGAGATTTTGTGAAATCGCGTCGTGTGTGCGTTTGAAAAGCGGAGCAAGTCGACCCAGGCGTCTTCGACGCGAACTTGGAGGGTGCCACCCCCTACTCCTGATTGGGTGCGAACGGCTCGGACATTATTCCAAGGGACGGATCTCATCAAGGAGCCCATCGGGGGATCGTCGACAGAGATCGTATTGGGACTAGGATTCTTTCGAATCGAGATCGTTGAGATTTCATCGCTTGAGATCGTCAACCATTCCCGCGTCGGTTGGCCGGAGAGAGAGACGTCGGTCCAATTGGCAAGCCATAGACCGCGATGCTTGAGGTTGGATTCATCGAGACAATTAAGAACCGCACCGGGGACCAGAACTGCGTATGTCAACCTAGGAGACTCCCACCCGAGTTGAATTGAAATAAGAGACCGAGGTTAGATAATCGATCGATAAAATGGTTCCCAGCAAGTCGCTGGATTCGTATTGCGGTAACGGTATGGTATGATGGTACCCCGGGGAAATGATTTTATTGGGTCCCGATACCCTTCGCTTCAAATCCAATCCCCTCCTGCCATCGACTCCCTTCCCGCCACGCCCTCCCCGCCACTTACTTCCCGCCACTTACTTCCCGCTACCGCGTTCTGGTTGGCACATGCGTCCCATGCAGTTGATTCGATTCTGTTTCGCTCGAGCCTGCAACGTTGCAGTTGGCCATGGTTTGCGAACCCCCTTCGCTCTCCGGTTTGCTTGGACAGTTTGTATCGTCACGACCCTTCTCACATTTGCGAATCCACCGCGGTGCTGGTTCTGGGATGCTCCATGGGGAGGTGTGGTGAGCGTCGTTGCTGCCGATGAACCGGTTGCGAATCCGCAGGCCTCACCGCAGGCAGAACTGACACCCGTTTATTTTGAGACCCATATCCGACCTATTTTGAAGACCCATTGCTTCCACTGCCACGGCGAAGGGGACCATAAGGAATCAGGATTGGATCTGCGGTTAGCACGGTTGATGCAAGCAGGGGGAGAAGGGGGACCGGCGGTGGTGCCAAGCCAGCCGGAGGCAAGTTTGGTTTGGAATCGGGTGGAGGCAGGGGAGATGCCTCCTGGAGGGAAAACGCTATCGGCATCGGAGAAGGAACTGTTGCATCGGTGGATCGCCACAGGCGCGAGAACCAAACGCGAAGAGCCTGTGCAGCCGATGGTCGAGCAATGGACCGAGGAAGAACGAAGTTATTGGTTATTCCAACCGGTACAGGTAACGAAGCTCGACGCGCTCCAAGGGATCGGGAGCGAACCATTGTCGAGCAACAATCCCATCGATCTGTTTTTACTTCAAAAGCTGCAGCCTTCGGGCTTGTCGTTTTCCCCTTCGGCCGAACGCCCCGTTTTGATTCGGAGGCTCGCCTTGGATCTACTCGGTGTCCCTCCGACGCCTGAGGAGGTCGCTGCGTTCGTCGACGATGGGTCGCCGGATGCCTATGAGCGGTTGGTTGATCGGATGTTATCGGATCCCCGCTATGGCGAGCACTGGGGGCGACACTGGCTCGATGTCGCCGGGTATGCAGACAGCGACGGGTATACGGAACAAGACATCGAGCGACCGTGGGCGTACCAGTATCGTGATTACGTCATTCGCGCCTTCAACGACGATTTGCCGATCGATCAGTTTGTTGTGGAGCAAATGGCTGGCGACGAACTGGTGCCGCAACCATGGGAGAACCTCTCGCAGGAGAGCATTCAGCGATTGGCTGCAACGGGTTTCCTGCGGACGGCCCCGGATGGCACTGGCCAAGAAGGAGTCGAGCCGAATGTGGCTCGAAACGATATCATCGCTGAGACGATAAAGATTGTATCTGGTTCGTTGCTCGGATTAACCGTGGGTTGTGCGCAGTGCCACGACCATCGGTACGATCCGATTTCCCAGTTGGATTACTACCGTTTGCGTGCGATCTTAGAACCTGGATTGGATTGGAAGCAATGGCGAGACAAACCTGCCAAGCAGGTCAATCTTTGGACTGCGGAGGAGCGGCAAAAGGCGGCCGATGTCGATAAAGAGCTCTCGGAGCTCGAAGGAAAGCGAGTCGCCGAGTTGGATACGATTGTTGCTGATATCTTCGAGAAAGAAGTAATGAAGTTGCCCGAAGACCAGCGCGAGGCGGCTCGCACTGCGAAGGCTACGGCGGCGGACAAGCGAACCCCCGAGCAGCAGAAACTGATGCGGGATTATCCGAGCTTGAACGTGGATCGTGGAAGTGCCATCCTGTACGACGGGGCAAGGATCAACGAGTTCAATAAGAAGTATGAAACGCAGCAGGCCGAGATAAAAGCCAAGCGACCTGCGGATCGGTATTTAGCGAGTTTTTCGGAAGTGCCTAATCAAGCTCCGACCACCTTTGTTTTCTTTCGAGGAGACATCCAGCAGCCGAGGGACTCGGTTTCGCCGGGAGGCTTGAGCATTCTCGGGGAGCATGACAAGATCCCAGCGGATGATCCGGCGATACCGACGACGGGGCGGCGTTTGGCATTTGCTCGCAATCTAGTGACCGGCGTGCATCCTCTATTTGCGAGAGCCACCGTCAATCGGATTTGGATGCATCATTTCGGACGAGGGATTGCCTCGATGCCAGGGGATCTTGGAGTGCTCGGTGACAAACCCACCCATGCCGAGCTTCTCGATTATCTCGCCAGTCAGATGGTCGAGTATCAATGGAGCCGAAAGCGATTTCAGCGGATGCTGTTGATGTCTCACGCATACCGTCAGGCATCGCTCCAGTCGCCGCAGGCGCACCAGGTCGATCCCGAGAACCGACTGCTAAGCCATCGATCCGTACGTCGGATGCAAGCCGAATCCGTGCGAGATGCGATGCTGAGTGCGAGCGGCATGATTTCCTATTCGATGTTTGGGAAACCGGTGGCGGTCAATCCTGACGAAGTTGGTCAGATCATATTGGGGAACGCGACCCGAGATGGAAACGGAATCCTCGTGGCCAAGCACGAAGAAACAGAGAGTGTCTATCGCAGGAGTGTTTATGCACAGGTTCGGCGATCGATGCCACTGGGTGTTTTGGAGCCATTCGACCCTGCGGCCACGACGCCAAATTGCGATCGTCGAGGAAATTCGACGGTTGCAACCCAATCGCTGTTGATGATGAACAATAGCAGCGTCATCAAGTTGTCAGAGCATTTTGCGAAACGTGTGCAACGTGATGCCGGCGATGATCCTCGCGAGCAAGTTCGGCGAGCATGGGGGTTGGCCTTTGGCACATTTCCCAGCCAAGAACAGCTTCAGATGTCCACCGAATGGTTAATTGCTCAGCGCAATGCACTGACGAAACCTGCTGCCGAATCAGCCGGTGAGGCGAGCGGAGAAGCAGCCGTGGGTGCGAAGGGTGCTGCCGTGGGGACGTTGGAACCTGCAGCGGCGAATCTACAATCGCTTACGTTGTATTGTCAGGCGCTATATTCCTCGAATGCATTTCTTTACGTGGACTAACGAGGAGCGTGAATCATGAGTTTTTCACCCTGTTTTTCCAGGCGACATTTCTTGGCCCAGCAAGGCATTGCTGGGGCGACATTAGCGATTGCCTCGTTGATGCAACAGAAGAGCGACGGTGTTCCTCCCAAGCCATCGTTGAGTCCACCCTCGCATGATTTGAAGCCCAAGCCGAGTCACTTTCCGGCTCAGGCGAAAGCGATGATTTCGATGTTCATGCAGGGTGGTCCATCGCATATGGACTTGTTTGATCGAAAACCTGAACTCGAGAAAAGGAATGGCGAGAATTATTCGGGTGAGCTGAAGTACGACAACGCCGCAGAGTCGTCGGCAAAGATTTGGTCAGGGCCATGGAAATGGGAACGCTATGGTCAATGTGGCATGGAGCTAAGCGAGCTTGTTCCTCATCTCGGAGCGATCGCTGACGACGTGACTTTGATTCGTTCCATGCACACAGGGGTCAATAATCATGGCCAGTCGATCTATGCGCTGCATCATGGCCGAATCACGGCAGGGCGACCGGTGCTGGGTTCGTGGCTTACCTATGGTTTAGGGAGCGAAAGCCAGCAGTTGCCTTCGTTTGTTGTACTGACTGATCCGGGCGGATTGCCGGTGTTGGGAACCGATTGTTGGTCGAATGGATGGTTGCCTTCGTTGTACCAAGGAACCGTGATACGCCCCCAAGAACCCAGAATACTCAATTTGAATCCGCCAGCCCATTTGGCAGGTCCTCCGCAGAAAGCATATCTCCAGCTGTTGCAAAAGCTCAATGCGGAGCATTTGGCGTCACATCCCTACGAGAGTGATCTGCAAGCGAGGATGTCGACATACGAGTTGGCTGAAGCCATGCAGTCGGCTGCGCGGGAGGCGTTGGATTTTCATCAAGAGACCGAAGCGACTCATAAAATGTATGGGCTCGATCAAGATGCAACGCGCGAATACGGAACGCGGTGTTTGATCGCGAGGCGATTGGTAGAACGAGGTGTGCGATTCGTACAGATCTACACATCGACTCAGCAATGGGACCATCACGCGAACATCAAAGATGCACTGCCTGGCGCTTGCAAGAAAACCGACCAGCCCTCCGCTGCGTTGGTCAAGGATTTGAAGCAGCGAGGGCTCCTCGACTCGACGTTAGTGCATTGGGGAGGCGAAATGGGGCGATTGCCTGTTGTACAAAACGAAAAGAATGTAGGACGCGATCACAATACGTTTGGGTTTAGTTCTTGGTTGGCAGGTGGTGGTGTGAAGCAGGGCCTGGTATTTGGTGAGACCGATGACTTTGGTTACCAAGCGGTGAAGGATATTGTCCACCACTATGATTACCACGCAACCATTATGTACTTGTTCGGATTGGATCCATCCCAGTTGACCTTTGCGAGGCCGGGTGGAGTGGGGACGCTGCTCGATGGGCAACCGGGACGGATCGTCAATGAGATCTTGAAGAATCCCAAGCCAGCGTAGTCCGATTCCATCGATATAGATTGGAATCGTCGCATTTTTGGCCGCTGCGAATTCCGAGATTGTGATTGGGATGATCGCCAAGAAAATCGATGACGACTGAACTTGTACCATCGGAGGTTTCGTGAGATGAAAAAGCGAATTGGTTTGGTGGGTACCGGGCTGATGGGGACTGCGATCGCTGAGCGATTGCTCGGAGCGGGATTTGATGTGTTGGTTCATAACCGAACGCGACGGAATGCGGATCCATTGATCGAGATGGGTGCGACATGGAGCGATCATCCGATCGCCGAGTGCGATCGCGTAGTGATCAGTCTGTACACCAGCGAAACCGTGGCGGAGATGCTCGATATTTTTGGGGCATCGATACGGCCAGGATCGGTTCTCATCGATACGACTACGGGGGAACCCAATCAAGTCGTCGCGCTGGCGAAGAGAGTTGAGGACCAGGGCGGGATCTACCTTGATGCTCCTATATCCGGCTCGAGCGAGCAGACGCGTTCCGGAGAGGTGACCACCATTGTCGGGGGGGATCGCGAGACGGTGGAATCCTGCTGGGATGTGTTCGAAGCGTTTTCAGCTCGGATTGTTCATGCGGGGAGCGTGGGAAGCGGCGCGAAAATGAAGCTGATCAGTAACGTTGTGCTCGGGCTCAATCGAGCCGCTCTCGCAGAGGGTTTAGCATTTGCGAAAGCGATCGGCGTGGATCCTCGAGCAGCATTGGATGTGCTGCTCCATTCGATGGCGTATTCCAAAATCATGGATACCAAAGGTGAGAAGATGCTTTCCGGAGATTTTCGGGTCGCAGCCAAACTTTCCCAGCATCTGAAAGACATCAAAATTGCCCTCGGAGTAGCACAGCATGCTGGCCAGAAGTTACCATTGTCGGAGGCTCACGCTCAGTTGTTGATCGACGCTGAACAACTGGGGTTCGGTGAATCCGACAACAGCGCGATTGTGAGAGCTTTTTTTCCGTTTGCGCTTCGAGACGAAAACCCATTGGAGAATAGCGATGACTGAACTACCCCGTCGATCTTTTCTTGCGACCGCAGCGGTTTCTGCGGGGGTACTCGGTGCTCGTACGAGCTTTGGAGGTGTTGTGGCCAATCGCGATGAGAGGCCTAAGGTTGGAATCATCGGTTGTGGAGGCCAAGGCTCCAGTCTCGCTGCAAAGTTCGCTGAGATTGCAACGATAGAAGTTGTTTGTGATCCGGACGAAGCGAGACGGAATCAGCTTCGGCAAAAGGTGAATGCAGCTCAGGCTGTCTCGGATTTACGGCGAGTGCTCGATGACAAAACGATTGATGCGGTGGTTATCGCAACTCCGGACCATTGGCATGCACCTGCCGCCATTTTAGCGTGCGAGGCTGGAAAGCATGTCTATGTTGAGAAACCGCAAAGCCACAATTTGCTCGAGAGCCGATGGTTGTTGCAAGCGGCCAGGCGGAACAAAGTCGTGGTGCAGCACGGAACCCAAAGTCGATCGAATCCATTGATCGCTGATGGGGTTCAGTTGCTCCGAGAAGGGATCATCGGCGAGGTGCTAGTTGCTCGCGCGTGGAATGTTCAGCGTCGCGGTTCGATCGGAAAGGAAATGCCATCGGAGATCCCAGCAGGCATCGATTATGATTTGTGGGTCGGTCCTGCGGAGTACATGCCGTACCAAAAGAACCGCCTCCACTACCAATGGCATTGGTGGTACAACTTTGGGACCGGTGACATCGGCAACGATGGGACGCATGAGATCGACTATGCTCGCTGGGGATTGGGTGTTGAAGGCTTGCCATCGTCTGCGATGGCGATCGGCGGAAAGTATTTTGTCGATGATGATCAGGAGTACCCTGACACCGCCACGTGCGTCTTTGAATGGCCCAGCACGGGCGAGGTGCATAAGCGGCGGCAGCTGATTTTCGAGATGCGGCTTTGGGATGGTTCGTTTCCCCACAACTGCGATGGCGGGGCTGAGTTTCACGGTTCGGATGGTCGGATGGTGATGAGCAAACGCGGGAAGTTGGAGGTTTTTGATTCCAAGGGTAAGAAGGTCGAGAATCCCACGCCGAAAGAGCCTGCCAAGGTGGATGGAAAGCATCAACTCGATTTCCTCAATGCCATTCGAGAGGGCCGAAAACCCAACGCCGATGTCGCTATCGGCCACGACTCGGTCGCTCTCGTTCATTTTGCCAACGCGTCCGTTCGCTTGGGCAGATCCTTGCAGATTGATCCAGTGGCAGAGCAGATCAGAAACGATTCCGAAGCGAATCAATTGCTGGGACGGGTTTATCGCAAAGAGGGGCATTGGGCGACTCCCAAGGCGAGGGCGTGAGTTGGCGACCTAAAACTATCTGCATCTCGAATTCTTACCGCAAACAATCCCATTAAGATCGATTGAAATCTTTATGACGCGTCGAATAAGCTTTCTCGTTGCGATGTTTGTGATCTTCATCTCGTTCGTTGTCTCGGGACCGTGCAAGGGGGAGTTGGGTTTCGTTGCACAGACCGATCGCATCGAAATCATGGATGGCCAATCGGTTATCGCCTCGTTTGTTTTTAAGGATTCCAAAGTCTTTCGACCCTACGTGATGGGTTTGAAAACACCGGATGGTATTCCTGTAACCAGGAATCACCCGCCTGTGCCTGGCACAGATGCCGAGGATCATGCAACCATGCATCCAGGAATGTGGTTTGCGTTTGGGGATATTAATAAAAACGATTTTTGGCGGAATCAGGCGAAAATGGTTTTTACGGATTGGGCCGCAGTACCCCAAGCGGTTGATGGCAGGGTGATGTTCACGGCGAGGTTTAGTTTGGTCGATGCCAAGGACCAAGTGTTGGGACTGTTGATGTTGAGTATCACAGTTGCGCGGCGACCGCACGGGTATCTTTGGATTTGGGACGGCGTGTTTTCATCAGAGTCCCAGGAGCTTCGTTTTGGCGATCAGGAAGAAATGGGATTGGGGGTACGACTGGCGACACCATTAATTGAAAAGAATGGAGGCCGACTCATCAATGAGGAAGGGATGACGACGGCCAAGGGGACATGGGGGAAGCAGGCTCTGTGGTCCGACTATTCCGGGTCCTGGAAAGGTAATGATGTCGGTATCCTCTTGATGCCATCTCCTAATAACTTCCGGAAGTCATGGTTTCACAACCGCGATTATGGACTCATGGTTGCGAATGCGTTTGGGAATCAAGCGTTCACCAAGGGTGAGCCGAGCGAAGTGGTTGTGCGACGGGGGGAATCGCTCCGATTGATCTATGGAGTGTTGGTTCATGAAACCAAGGAGGGGACTCGGGCTCCGCTGGAGGATGAGTATCAGGTTTTCATCAAATCGTATCCTTAAGCTGCTACCATTCGACGAGGAAGCGTATTGCGATGGAATCACTTTCGCCTAAACAACGATGGATCATTTTAGGAGCTGCCATCGCTGGTCTTCTTTTCGATGGGGTCGAGTTGGGACTGATGCCAATCGCATCGCTGTCGGTCACCGAGGATTTGATGGGGGACCAGTACACCGCAGCCGCGGGCGGTGATTGGTTTGCACGATTCACTGCGGCGCTGATGCTCGGTGCTGCCATCGGTGGTATCGCCATCGGCAATCTGGGCGACATCTTAGGTCGCTCGCGAGCACTCGCTGTAAGTATTCTTTTCTACTCGGTATTCGCTGGCTTGGGCGCGTTTGTACAAACGCAGGAGCAGATGCTACTGCTCCGATTTCTGGTTGGGTTGGGAGTCGGGGGAGTATGGCCCAATGCGGTATCTCTGGCGTCCGAATGCTGGCCGGATAAATCCCGTCCGCTCGTTGCAGGCTTGATGGGGGCAGCATTGAATAGCGGTGTGCTGTTGCTTTCTCAGATTGCCCTTTACTGGCACATCACTGCGGAATCGTGGCGATGGATCTTCTTTTTGGCGGCATTCCCGACGTTGCTCGGTCTTGCCGTCCTCCTCGTTGTGCCCGAATCACCGAGATGGCGAAGTGTGAAACGGGAGGGGGCTTCTAAACAAGTGTCCAAGAAGAGCGGGAGTCTGCGGGAGCTATTCCGACCACCGTTACTGCGTGTCACGTTGATCGGAATCACGCTGGGTGCCATCCCTTTGGTTGGCGCTTGGGCGGCTAGCAAGTGGATGATTCCATGGGCGGACAAAGTCGGTGGAGCTAGCTATCCTGGTTACAAAGGGATGGCGCAAGGAAGCTGGGCGATCGGAGCGGTGCTAGGGAGTTTTTGCGGGGCTCAGATTGCTGCCTACTTGGGGCGACGTACTGCTTACGCGACGATAAGTATTGCCGCGACCCTAGCGACGCTGCTCTTGTTTTTGGGAACGCAGCCTTTGCAACCGTCGTTTCTGCCTCTGGTTTTTGTTCAAGGGTTTGTGGTGACCCTCTACTTTGGATGGCTACCGTTGTACTTGCCGGAGCTATTTCCGACACGAGTTCGAGCGGCTGGAAGTGGAATTGCCTACAATGTAGGCCGGTTTGCAACTGCGGTGGGGGTATTCCTCGCCGGAATGTTGTTCGCATGGCTGGGAGGATCCTATCCAGCGGTAGGAGCGAGTTGTGGTCTCATTTACGCGGTTGGAATCGTAGCGATATTCTGGGCCCCAGATACGTCGAAACTGTCGCTGGACCGCGAGGAACCGGTCTGAGTTGCACGCCGAGCGGCGTGGAAACGAAGAGCGGCGTGGAACGCGATTGGACTTAGGAACCATAAAATGGGTTGCCGGAATGCCATGATGGAATGACTAAACGGCTTCAAAAACGTGATACTCTTCGAGAAAAATTTGGAAACCGGATTTCACGGTCTGTACAATAGAGAAGCGATCGAGATCGGGAGGCTGCGATGAGTGATAATTCTAGGAATCGAGCTGGCTCCGAGGTAAGTATCGAGCTCACCGATCGTTTGCCAGCAGAAACGTCGGATGTTCAATCCGAGCATTCGGAAACCCTTGTGAGTCGGTTGAAACATTGGGCTAGTACCGTTGATCAAGATTCTAAGACGGAAACAAGCGAGTATTTGGGCCAAGTCAACTCGCGGCAATCGGGAGAGTGAGTCGCGATTGTTGTCGCGCCAGCTCGGGCTCGAGTGCGAGTTCTTTGTGCGACATCCTCCGGAACAAGCCAGGGATTCGTTGACAGACTATATCGGCTTAGTCACCTCGCTCCACCGGCAACTGCCATGCGCCCCGAGCGTTTCCAATCCGCTCAGGCACTTCCTCGCCAACGGTAGCAGCATTTCGCTTGAAACAGGTGCTGTGGCCGATTTTTCTTCCGCCCTTTTCGAGACCGCGACGCCTGAATGCCGCAGTCCTCGCGATTTAGTGGCTTATGAACTTGCAAACGAGCAGTTGTTGGAGCAAGCATTCGCGGAGGGACGCACGAAGAGCAATTGGTCGTTGATCAAATCGAACACGGATGCTCACGGCCATACCTTAGGCCAACATGAATCGTACGATATGCGCATCGCGCAAGGTAAATGGTTGATCGCGTGGTGGTGTGGGCTGATCAGTATGCTGCCGATGGTGCTCGTGTATCGGTTGCTAGCCGGCCTATGGATGTTGCTGCTGCACGGCTTGTGGATGGTGGATAAGTACGTTTACTTGACTGCGCTCCGGATGTTTTTACCCAAGCACACCAAGGAGACGGGAGATGCCCAGGCGCGGACAATCGATCGATCTAGCCATTCTGGTCCAACAAGCGGAGGTGTAGAGCCTATTGATGATGGGAAGAATCATCGTGGCATTGAGGCAAGCAGCGATTCCGGCCAACCTCGAAAGCCTCACCACCGAATCGATTCACATGGATCGGAGGAGTTGGACGAAGAAGAGTGGGTTCGGAGCCAATTCATGCCGACTCGATGGCTGCGTGTGGCAGCTTTCGGATTACGTTGGTTACACCGCCCGATCGCTTACTTGTTTGAATGCCTAATCCGGTTGGTGGCATTGCGCGCACAACGCAGGGAGTTGGCTAGTTTTTTGGCAACCCGCTCCATCTTGGATGGTTCCGGTTACATCGATGAGCAGGGGCGTTACTGGGTCAGTCAACGCGCTGCCAGTGTCAACTGCGTTATTGGGTTTGGAAGCTATGGCAGTAATCGCCCGATGTTTCGTTGCGATACGTTGCTGAGGGAGTTGTTCGCTGGTCCATTTTGGTCACTCCGTCGATATCTGCGGTTGTTTCGTCGCAAGCAGCGAATTGAGCTCGCGATCGGCGATTCGGGAATGTGCCAGCAATCGCAGTACCTGCGGTTCGGGGTGACTTCACTCCTTCTTGATTGGGTCGAGATCGGCCATGGGACTGGTGCACCTCGCCTGCAGTCTGAAATCGAAGCAATGAACGAATTTGCGAGGGACTGGATGTTGGTCCGAACAGTGCAAGATTCGAAAAATCGAGATCGTTCTGCGCTCGAACTGCAACGGCTGTATTTGAAGATTGTCAAGCAATGGTTGGGTAACAAGGAGGATGTGCCTGCCGAAGCATGGGACATCGTCGGTATGTGGCAAACCACCTTGAATCAAATGGTGCTCAAGCCGCAGTCGCAGAGTGAGTTACCGATGACTCTCGTCGGTAGGATTGACTGGCTCACCAAATTATGGCTACTCAATCAGATGGAGTCTGGGACTTCTTGGCAGGTTCGAAAGAAGATCGATATTCGGTACCATGAATTGTCGGAGGATGGCTACCACCGGCAACTGACCAGCTACCTCAATTTAGCGCCGGTCATTCGTGACAGCGAGATCGAACGCGCTCGGCGTACACCACCCAACGATTCCCCCGCTCGCCGTCGCGGCAGTTTGATCCGGGAACTCTCCGGAGAGAACTCCGATTTGAGGGTGGACTGGAGAAACGCTACCTATGAACTCGATGGCACGCATTACGCGGTTCAATTCTAACGCGCTAATTCGATGATTTGGCCGGGCGATGAGCGGCTAGGAATTTGAGCTGTTGGTACATGGTTTTCTGGATGGGCGCATCAAATCCTTTGCGTTCCGCAGCTCGAAGGGCGTTCCCGTAGATAACATCCACTTCCATGGGGCGTCCATGGAGAAAGTCCAATCGCATGCTGCTATCGTACGGGACCATGTCGTCGGTGTGATCAATGACCCAGTCGACATAGGATGGATCGATTTGGGACCCGCAGTGCCAAGCGGTTTGGCGTACCTCTTCGCTGATGCGCTTCGCCAGCTCCCGTGAGTTCGGATCAGCCATAATGGCATCGGTGCTGGCGTTCAGGATTACGGATAGTCCGTTGAATGGAATATTCCACATCAGTTTGCGCCATCGCGTCGTCGTAAGATCGTCTGTCAAATGGCATTCGATCTTCGAATTGCAAAGGTCCTGATGGATCTGCTTCATCAGTTCCTCCGGGGGGCCCGGCTCGGAATCATCGATTCCGCGGTACGGTCCGAACACGATCTTTCCATAATCCAGATGTCGAATATGTCCCGGCCCGACCTTGTTCGAGCATAAAAAGCAGCATCCACCCGCGACTCGACCTCTGCCGAGTAGATCCAATGCGGATTGCTCAACGTGCAACCCGTTTTGCAGTACCAATGCGATCGACTCGGAGTGAATGATCGGTGTAAGGATTTCGGGAAGGAGGTGGTTTTGGGTGCTTTTGAGACAGACGACGACGCAATCGCATTTCGGCATGTCTTCAGGATTGGCATACGCGTTAACCTTGGGCAAATAGAAATCGCCATTTTTGCTATCCACTCGCAATCCGTGATCGCGCACGTGCTCAAAATCCGAATGCAGAAGGAAGTGCAAATCGAGACCAGCACGTGCCATCAATCCGCCATAGAAACCACCGAGAGCGCCGGTTCCAACGATTCCATACTTTAGTTTCATCAGAATAAGCCTTTGTTGTGCATGACTCCCCGCCAAATACTCCCACCAATTAATCGAGAGCTTGTTGGTTCGTCACGAAAGACTTAGCAAGCCACCATCGATCGGGGGTCACGATGCGGATCAAAAATCCTAGGGTAAGACTCATACCGATGAGGATCAAGCCGGTAATTAGGGTTACTAGGAAGCCGGCGGCGGGAGTGCTAAGCATCTCGTTAAAGCTGCTTTCAGGAACGATTCGAAACAAGATTAACGCGCGGATGGAAATGGCTCCAGCCACCAATTGCAAGGCTGGAACGAATTGAGACAACGCCACCAGCACTCCACCCCGAATGATGAATAGCATGGGGAGAGGCTTGGTGATGCAAAAGTAGTAGCCGGATAAGGCGATAAGGAAAACGGCAAATCCTGAACCGAGTTTCGCAGGTGCATTGGTGATGCCCCAGGCAACCAACGCGGGAACGATGAGGTTAAAGGCGAGGATTACGGTCCATTCAATGGACAGGACAAGGGGGCTTGCGAGCACCCTTGCTTGTTCATGGAGCAGCCTCGCGTCCTTCGCAGTTTGGTCGCCGAGGCGGGGTGGTTGGTAGGGGTTTTTGTCGTCAGCGAGGGGGCTCGTTGGCGGATTCTGGGGGGATGGTTGTTGAGACAATGGTCCAGTTCCCGGATCCATAGCGATTCTCAGGGTCAGTATCGAAGAGACAGCAGTTCGAGGAGGTTTGAGATCGAACGGCGCGAAGATAAACGCTAACTCCGCGACGACGAATCATGATCATAGAGCATAAAAAAAGCAGCGTTGGCCTCTCAGCCAAGCTGCTTGGATTTTATTGCGAGTCTAAACGGACAGTCGCTGCTTTGTGAACTCCCGCGGGACCCCTACAACAACGCGCAAATGATCTCTCGAGGGATCAAATGCGGACAAAGCTATTAGGCTCATCTCACACGTGCGACCAATCCGTACCTAGGTACGGATTGGTTCGATGCAAACTTCGACACCCAGTGGGAACGCGTGCAGCATATTGGCAGCGTTCTGACTGGGTTGGGCGAAATTACTTGAGTTCGACGGTAGCGCCAGCTTCGGTAAGCTCGGCCTTGATCTTCTCTGCGTCTTCCTTGGAAACTTGTTCCTTGATCTTCGCAGGGACACCTTCGACGAGCTTCTTCGCGTCCATAAGGGACAGGCCGGTAAGGTTCTTGACAACCTTAACAACGTCCAGCTTCTTGTCGCCGAAAGCGGTCATAACGACATCGAATTCGGTTTGAACAGCTGGAGCAGCAGCGGCGCCGCCACCATCTGCAGGAGCAGCCATAACAACGGCTCCACCGGCAGCGGCTTCGATTCCGTGCACTTCCTTCAAATAGTCGCTCAACTCTTTGGCTTGCTTGAGCGTCAGGCCGACGATCTTCTCGCCTAAGGTCTTGATTTCTTCCGCGAAAGCGGTTGCTGAATCGGACATTCTAACGATCCTCAAAATGGTAAAAACACTAAAACTAAACTCACCGGCGAGAATGGGAAACCGGCTGTTCGACACGTACACGTTTTGGCATCGCCTTCATGATCCATGAGAGGATCGACGCCGCTATTCCCTACCGTTTCCGGCGGGGAGTTGATTCTTAACCTTCGCTTCCTTCGCGATCTTCGATCATCTTCTTGACTTGACCAGCGATCTTGCGAGCTGGACCGACCAATTGGCCAGACAAAGTGGCTCCCGGTGAGAGGATTTGGCCGACGAGCATTGAAATCTGCTCTTGGCGGCTCGGCCACTTCGAAACCTTCTTGACTTGGTCGGCGGTCAACGCTTCGCCGTCCATCACGCCACCCTTGATCTCGAGCTTCGAGAAGGTTCCCGAATCCGCGAGTTTGGTAACGGTGCGAACGAGAGAAACGAAGTCTTCGCAACCCCAGATCACTGCCAAGCTACCCGATTGATTTTCGAAAGCTGGACGGAGGGAGGTACCTTCGGTCGCCATGGCAGCAAGCGATCGCTTGACAACCATCAAACCGATACCTTGATCCCGAAGGGTTTTCCGAATGGTGTAATTTTCATTGCCGGTCATACCGACGATGTTAGCGACGATAGCGTCATTCACACCGGAGAGGCGACCAGAAATATCGCGTGCAATAAGTCTTTTGACAACCTTGCTCATCTTTCACCTCTTCCTTACATCGATACGCGAACGCTTGGAGACATCGTTGCACAAATCGCGATCGATTTGATGTATGTACCCTTGACCGTGTTGGGTTTGAGCGACTGAACATAGGAGATGAATGCTCCGATGTTCTCAACCAGCTTGTTGGCGTCGAAGCTCATCTTTCCTACGACCGCGTGCAGGTTAGCACCCTTGTCGTTTCGGAACTCAACCTTACCAGCCTTGTATTCTTTGACGACCCGAGCGACGTCGGTGGTGACAGTGCCAGCACGAGGGGAGGGCATCAACCCGCGAGGTCCGAGAACCTTGCCGAGTGGACCAACCATACCCATCATGTCAGGAGTCGCGATGCAGACGTCGAAATCGAGCCAACCATCTTTGATTCGCTTGGAAAGTTCGTCGGCACCCACCGCATCCGCGCCGGCTTCTTCGGCAGCCTTGGCCAAGTCTCCCTTGGCGAATACAACGACTCGCTGGATCTTGCCAATGCCATTAGGAAGCACCACGGATCCACGAACAATTTGATCGGCTTGCGCCGGATCAATCCCCAGATTCATGTGGATTTCCACTGTCTGGTCAAATTTTCTACCCGAGAACTGCTTGAGCAGATCCACTGCCTGCTGCAACGGAACCGGGGTCTTCCCTGGCGCCTTTGCGAGCATGGACTTCATTGCCTTTGTTGGTTTCACCATTGCGTTGTCCCCTCGATTAGCCTACGACCTCGATGCCCATGCTGCGTGCAGTACCTTCGATCATGCGTCGTGCATGCTCGAGATCCCTCGCGTTCAGGTCGGCCATCTTCTTGTTACAAATGTCATCGACCTGGGCTCGAGTGACCTTGCCAACTTTTGTTTTGTGTGGTTCGCCGGATCCACTGGCGATACCTGCCGCCATCTTCAGCAACGCCGAAGCTGGAGGACTCTTTGTGATGAACTCGAAACTTCGGTCCGAGTACACGGTTACGACTACAGGAATCGGGGTGCCATTGAACTCGCGGGTCCGATCGTTGAATTGCGAAACGAACTGCCCTAAGTTGATCCCGAATTTACCGAGTGACGTACCGACCGGAGGAGCCGGAGTGGCCTTGCCACCTGGCACTTGAAATGCCGCTTTGCCTACGACTTGTTTGGCCATGTCAAACGAAACCTAATTGATGAAAACGCTATTTGGTGACAGAAAACAACGTGCAGGGCGAATCGCAATTCGCTCGACCCGCTGCAAGTCTGCCTGGACTACAGGGATTCGATCTGCCAGTGATCCAGCTCGACCGGGGTGCTGCGTCCAAAAATATTGATGATGACGGTAACTCGCCCATTCGCTTCGTCGATTCGGTCGACATCCCCTTCGAGACTCTGGAAGTTGCCTTCCTTCACTCGAACGCGATCTCCCGGACGGAACGGTATGGACGTCTTGGGTACTTGTTCTTGATCGACATCGGGATGGGCTAGCTTAACGATTCGCTCGACGTCCGCATCTGTCATCGGAGTCGGTTTTCCATAGGTGCCGGTGAAGTCACCAATCCCCGGGGTCTCTCGCACAAGGAACCAAGTGTCATCGTTGATGACCATCTGAATCATCAGATACCCTGGGTAAAGCTTGCGTTTGACAACACGCCGCTTACCAGCACGGGTAAACTCCACCACATCTTCGGTCGGAACGAGAATCTCGCCGAAGCATTCTTTCAGATTGGATAGCTTGATCCGCTTCTCCAAGGCTTCACGGATGGAATCCTCGCGGTTGAAAGCAACCTTGAGGATGTACCATTGTGGTCCGCTCGAACCGGAATCGGTAGCTGTTGTTGTGGTAGAACTATTCACTCGAAAACCTAGCGCCAGTACACACGAATCACCAAACAATCACCCCGAGGACGCCAAAAGGACACCCCGGATCGGTTGCTGGTCAATCTCCTGGCTTTCTCGCCACCGTCGCCTCAAGCACATCCAACTCAGCGAGAACCATTACGCTTCTCGACCGAACCGAACCGCGCCCAAGCCAAACCGGGGCATGCCAAAAAAATCAACTCACTCCCAACAAATCAAACAGCAATTGCCAAATTGCATCGTAGCAAAAGAGCAGAATTGCCAGGAACGCCATAGTGAATATAACCACCATGGACGCTCTGTAAAGCTCAGTTTTGGGTGGCCACGAAACCTTGCTCATTTCCGCCTCAACCGAGATCAGAAAATCCGCAAAACGTGGCCAATTTACCAAGCGATACGCAAACCACATGCCTGCCAAGACCAAAGTCGTGGGCAGCCAATATCTCGACAAACTCCAGAAGTTGGAGCCTTCACCCGTCGCCGATGGAGACACCCACGCCCCCATCGCTTCGAACAGTTGCCAGCCGCCAAGCCAGCACGCCAACCATATCGCCAAGCAAGTAAGCTGACGAACGATCCGCCCTTGCTTCTGCTTGTACAGCGAGGTCGCGAAAAGTTCGCTACCCAAGGAGCGATTGAGCGACTCTTCCATAACCGTTGCCATGTATTTCCGAAATGCTGACGAAATGGATGGTTCTGACGGACAGCAACGTCACTGTCGCACGACTTGAGCAACAACTCAACGCAAGCAACAAGTCGTCACTTCCAACGGATCTTGACCCAATAAGTGGGTCCCAGCAGGGGCGGCAGGAATCGAACCCGCAACCCCCGGTTTTGGAAACCGGTGCTCTGCCAATTGAGCTACACCCCTAACCAACAAAAGACTCGGGGCTCATCGCCCCGATTCCTTGCACCAAGTCGTTACTTAAACCGTGACGACCTGGAGTGATTCTTTCAATCTAGAGCGCCCGAACGACATCACCCGAGCAGAGTAGCTCGAATGTCTTGCCGATCGAGAACCGCATAATTACTCGATGATCTTGGTAACAACACCAGATCCGACCGTCTTGCCACCTTCGCGGATAGCAAACCGGACTCCGTCGTCGATAGCAACCGTCTTCTGCAATTCGACGGTAACGCGGACGTTGTCACCAGGCATGCACATTTCAGCGCCGACCAAGTTTGCGGTTCCGGTAACGTCGGTGGTTCGGAAGTAGAATTGTGGTCGGTATCCCGAGAAGAACGGAGTGTGACGACCACCTTCGTCTTTGCTCAAGCAATAAACTTCAGCTTCGAACTTCTTGTGTGGGGTGATGCTGCCTGGCTTGGCCAAAACTTGACCGCGCTCGATGTCTTCACGCTTAACACCGCGGAGCAAGCAACCAACGTTTTCCCCTGCGCGAGCTTCCTTCATTTCCTTGCGGAATTGCTCGACGCCGGTAACCGTCGTCTTCTTCTTTTCTTCCATCAAACCGATGATTTCGACTTCTTCGCCGACCTTGACCATGCCCCGCTCGATCCGGCCCGTCGCAACGGTACCACGACCTTCGATGCTGAACACGTCTTCGATCGCCATCAAGAATGGCTTGTCTTCTTCACGGGTTGGTTGTGGGATGAAGGAATCGATGGCATCGAGCAAGTCCGAGATGCACTTCGAAGCTGCTGGATCAGCTGGCTTGTCGTATGCAGCCTTGGCGTTGCCTCGGATAATCGGGGTTTCTTCGCCTGGATAACCATACTTCGAGAGCAGTTCGCGGATTTCCAATTCCACCAACTCGAGCAACTCTTCGTCGTCCACCAAATCGCACTTGTTCAAGAAAACGACGATCGCTGGAACGTCAACCTGACGAGCCAAAAGAACGTGTTCCTTGGTTTGTGGCATCGGGCCGTCAGCGGCACTCACCACGAGGATCGCGCCGTCCATCTGGGCAGCACCGGTGATCATGTTCTTAATAAAGTCCGCGTGACCAGGACAGTCGATGTGAGCATAGTGACGGTTTGCTGTCTCGTACTCAACGTGCGATGCAGCGATCGTCACCGTCTTGGTCGCGTCACGGACAGTACCACCCTTGGCGATATCCGCATAGGTCTTCGGTGTGGCCAAGCCCTTGGCGGCTTGTACCGCTAGCAAGGCACCAGTTGTGGTTGTCTTGCCATGGTCGATGTGACCGATCGTTCCAACGTTGCAGTGGGGTTTCGTGCGTTCAAATACCTCTTTGGCCATGTTTAGCTACAACACCTACAAATAAAAACCCTGAAAACCGTCGCCGTGAGGTCATTTCCCTGGGGTCATTCCCACGTGCAACTAAAGAACCACAATTTATTTATTCCCGTACAGACCCGGTCCCCTAGATTCTTCCGCTAGAAAACACGAGCCCAAACTCGGCAGAATCGAAAGCATAAGCAAAGTCGATAAACATGCAATGCTTGAAACGACTCCTCCACCGAACAAAGCTGCTGATGGGACTTGAACCCATGACCTCTTCCTTACCAAGGAAGTGCTCTACCAACTGAGCTACAGCAGCAATGGCGTGGGAAAGCGGGTGAAGGGAATCGAACCCTCGTATTCAGCTTGGAAGGCTGCTGCTCTACCATTGAGCTACACCCGCATTTTCTCTCTAGAAGGCACACCATCAGTTGATAGCATGACTTCGCTCGCGTCGACCCCCCCACCTCAAATTCGCTCCCCCCACTCGAGAGGCTTGCGCCAACTCTGTCGAGGGATCAAATGCCGCCACCACGTGCAAGCGACAGCAAATTACTGGCGACGCTAGGCAGTGGTAAACGTGTGGCCGGAGCCGAACAGTGGGAGGTGTAGGATTCGAACCTACGTAGGCATAGCCAACGGATTTACAGTCCGTCCCCTTTAACCGCTCGGGCAACCTCCCAAATCCAATTCAATCAATTCTGTCCCGGATCCCAACATGCTTCGTCGTGTATGCGTTTCCCTTCCAGTAGGAGGGAATGCCACACGAGCAAAAGCCGGCGATGGGACTCGAACCCGCAACCTGCTGATTACAAATCAGCTGCTCTGCCAATTGAGCTACGCCGGCACATTGCTGGTTTTGGCCTCGCGACGACCGCCGTTTGGTGCCATCCCTGCACGTGCAACCACCCTGGCATCGCTGCCGGGGATCCATTGCGCCACAGGTGTTTTAGGCCCCGAAATGCATCGTTCGCCGGTGCTTTCGTTCTCAGCGATTTGCCAGCCCAGAAGGATCTGAGCCGGCCGCCACCAAGTCGCACTAGTGTACTGTCGGCCGATTCCGCCGCAAGACGAGTTTTTATCGTTCCGCCATCGGTTCGATAAAACCTGTTTCTCTATCTTTCCCCAAGCTATTTTTGACAAAACCCTTCGGGTTTTTCGACAAACTGAGCGGCCCGATTCGGAGCAGCACGGAGCTTAGGCACGAGAAAGAGACGAAATTATCGGGAGCGGTTCATGATCAAACCGAGGATTTCCGCCCTGGAGGAGAGATTTTCACGGAATACGCCTCGCATGGCGCTCGTGGTGCACGACGCTCCCGCCTTGCGAATACCCCGCATGGTCATGCAGGAGTGGGTCGATTCGATCATGACCGCAACTCCCCGGGCCCCGAGGTCTTGTTCGATCATATTGGCGATCGTTTCGGTCATCCTTTCTTGGACTTGAGGACGGCGAGCCACCTCATCCACAACCCTCGCCAATTTGCTCAACCCGACAACCTTGCCGTTGGGGAGGTAACCGACATGAGCTCGTCCGCTGAACGGCAGTAGGTGGTGTTCGCACATGCTGTGGAATTCGATGTCGCGGACAAGCACGATTTCGTCGTAATTTTCTGTGAAAACACGTTTAAGGTGGATGCGGGGGTCGGTGTGCAAGCCGGAGAAAACCTCCGAGTACATGCGTGCGACACGGGCTGGCGTTTCCAAAAGACCCTCCCTGTCTGGGTCTTCGCCGACTGCGATCAAGATCTCTCGAACGGCCCGCTCGATACGCTCTCGATCCACGTTGAATTTTTGGTTTGATTTCGACTGCACGTTTTTGCTTTTTCTCGATGAACCAGCGGAGCGATGGGTGCTAGCCGATTCGGCTGTCATTTCGTCGACGCGGTTTTGGGTTGGATCTGTAATCATAGTGAATCTAAAAAACTCGGTTCCGTCAAATGTTTCTGCTAAACGGCTGTGCTCAATGGGTTTGCGGAATAGGTGTGCGGCTTGGTGATGCCAATCTCCAACGTTGTGGCTCGATTGCTCAGTCCCGAGCTTCGCTCGCTAGAGTGTTCTACCCGCGTTTTTTACTGAAACCATGGAGCTTGGATGTTGGTGAGGAGGATTGCAGCAGGTATACGATCGCTGCCGGCAAACCAACCCAGGCATGGGCGGCTTGCCTACCCAGGTAACTGTAGTCTCGTGCCAAGTCTCCAAGGGCCCCTTTTTTCCCGGGAATATTGCGTTCTGTGCGGATTCAGTAGACTTTGCGGTCGCCGGTCGAAAGGGGGATGCCTAGCATGATGCCAGGTCCTACGCCCTGGTCTTTTTTCTTCCGTCACGGCCCTCGATTTTCTGAGCGAGTCGCATCCAAGCCATCTGTCACCCAATCCTTCAAACTTCCATCGAATCATGAATCAGCCTGACCTTCCACGTCACCAGATTTCCCTAGGCGATTTTCAAGCGTTGATCCACGCCATGTACTACGAGAAAGACGCCCAACGCGGGACCTCCGGGACCTTTATGTGGCTCATGGAAGAAATCGGCGAATTGGCCGCAGCTCTCCGCGCTGATAACGACCGTGATAACCTGGAAGAAGAGTTCGCGGATGTGCTAGCTTGGTTGACCACCATCGCCAACGTAGCGGGCGTTGATCTCACCGCCGCTGTGCAAAAGAAGTACGGCCGCGGTTGCCCCGGTTGCGGGCATTTGGTATGCACCTGTTCCATGGACGAAAAGCCATGAGCGAAATTCGATTGCGTTAACGCGAGCTCTTTTGCCCACGATCGATCGTTCCATGGTCAGCGTGATTGCTAGTCTCGATTTTTTGGAGTCTGCTAGCCCGTTCGTAACCCGATGCCGCTGATTACCACCTAACTACGCTCTACACCGAGGAATTGCGATGATCGACGTTGAATCCATCAATGAGCTTCATGTCTCTACAGTAGCTCGTTGGCATCGAGAGCCTATCGATAATCCGTACGGCGATCCAACTGCCTCTACCGATTGCGTTCTGCCGGTGGTCTGCCAGCAACATCAATTCAACTATCTCCTATGGCATGAAGAAGACATCGCCCGCTCGCCCGATGTTTCTGATACGCAGATCGCTCGCGTCAAAAGGAACATCGACAAGTACAATCAGGCGCGAAATGACTGGATCGAAAAGGTCGACGACTGGATCACGGAGTCTCTTCAAGCAAAGCATGTCTCTCTCCAGGATGGTGCTCGGCTGAACACCGAAACTCCGGGGAGCGCTATCGACCGATTGTCGATTATGTCGCTTCGCATCTACCATCTCGAAGAGCAATTGGGTCGTAGCGATATCGATCAGTCGCACATTGACAAGGTCACTCATCGAATTGCAGTATGTCGATTGCAGTTCGCGGATTTATCGCAATCCCTGTCGCAATTGCTCGAAGATATCTACGCGGGGCGAAAGCGTCACCGCACCTACCGACAAATGAAGATGTACAACGACCCGAGTTTGAACCCTTATCTATACGATCGCCAGCGAGCAAAATCGGTTTCATGATGGTCTAGCGAGCGGAATCGTTGGGCTGGATTGTCGGGCCGTATTATCAGCCTTATTGCCGGCCGTATTGTCGGCCGTATTATCAAACGAATTTTCTTGCGAGCGCATCGGTTCACGAGCATGTTTGCCCCGTGGGGCCCTCGCTCACGAGTAGAACTGGAATTGGCCGGTCGCTTCGAACGCATTTTCGAAGTGTCGAAAGATCGGCTTGCGGGTTGTCTCGTCGAAGGTTACCTCGACCACATCAAATCGAGCGGGGGTTTCCAGCAACCCATGGCGCTTTAAATAGATCAACGCGGTTCTCGTCATTTTGGTTTGTTTATCGTCATCGACGGCGTCCGAAGGGCCACCCGCGTTGAGCCAGTTTCGGGACCATGTTTTCACTTCGACAAATACGATTTGTCGCCGCTGCCATACCGCAATCAAATCGATTTCACCAACCCGTGTGTTGAATGAGTGCTCAAGGATTTTGTACCCGCAACGCTCTAGGTATACGCTGACCAGACGCTCGCCATAATCACCGATCGATTCCTCGATCTGTTGCAATGGGTATGGGCGTCGCAGGTTCCATTGCACCCACTGCGAATGGAATTGATCGTGCATGGGCGCGGCGATTCTAGACCATGCATGATGGATCCAACGATCAACGCTTTTAGCGGATAGGAGCCGTTTCATCCTTTAATCTTCGCGAAGCCAAATCTTGATGGTTTCAGCAGGTAGTCGAGGGGTGAATTTTGCGTTCCCTCGCACGCGAGCATCGTCGCCTTCGAGCCCGCGGGCATGATCCACTCGCTTTCCATCGCAGATCAATTTCCAAGTGCCCGGCGGCATGGGGACGGCTGGGAATACTGCTGGTAATTCGCTGCTATTGATCAGCACCAAGAGTTGTTTAGCGACCATGTACCCGAGAAGATTTCCGTTTTCGGGAGCAATCCAATGGAAGTAATCGGGCGGAGGAGGATCTGCGATACGAAACAACGCCCCAACCTCGCTTTGACGCAAAGCGATCAACTCCCGCCAAAAGGATTGCATGAGAGCGTGATCACTGCTGTTCTCATTGTCTGGACCGCGGCCAACATTTTCCCATAGGAAGAGGTTAGGGGTCTTTACGTTGTAGGTGTCTCCTTTGCCGTGGTAAGCCAATGGCCCGCTCGCGGTGCGCATAACTCGTTCCTCCAACCCCGCTGCGCCTTTGCTCCGCAGGAACTCGGAACCTCCATGCAAAACGATCGGGCCGAGCGACGTCATCAATAGTCCTGCGGCGATTCGATAGGGCCCCTCGTCTACCCCGCCTCTCCCATCCCAGTCTTTGGCAGCGAACTGGTCGGCAAGCGTCCAGTTATCGTGGATGTCGAGGTAATTGATTCCCATGGCAGGATGTTTCTCATCGGAGAAGTCGTTGAGGAGGGCTTTCATGGTTTGCTCTCGCATCGTCGCATCACCACCCGCGAATCCTCGCGATGTCTTTTTATCGACTGGGTTGGAGGTCGGTCCCTTGAACGCGTTGCGAGCGTCGTCTTGAAAAAAGGTGATCGGCGCGTCCTTTTTGTACCAACCCCAGTCGGGTGATTTCGCCACCTCGGGGTCGCTAGGCGCGATCCAGGGTTCACCGTAAATAATGACGTCCTCCCCCAGTTCTTCTCGCAATTTGATTAGTGTTTGCTTGTCGACTTGTCCCGCCAAATCAATACGGAAACCATCGATTCCAAATTCCTTGATCAAGTCTTTGCATTGGTCGATCAGCCAACGCTGGGTCATGGGGCGATCTTCGAATTTCACTTCGTTTCCATAGGGGCCGATGTGCTCTAGTTCTTCATTGGTGCGGTAGTAATAGTCCGTATCGATCGCTCCGAAATTGAACAGATACTCGCGACCATCCATATTCTCTCCTGTATGGTTGGGAACGATATCCACGATCACCGCGATGTCATGGTCATGGAATGCCGCGACCAAATCGCGAAATTGTTCACGTTCGCTACCAGGCTCGGTCCCCTTCCTCCGATAGCGGCTCTCGATCGCGAACGCATGGGTTGTCCGGTACCCCCAATCGTAGTTTTCTAAATGGACGCCTTGGGACCGCATGTAAGGATCATCGCGGAATGCCGCTTGCCACTCGCCGTCCGGATAATGAAGGAACTCTTGGACGGGCATCAAGTGGACTACGTTGATGCCGAGATCCAAAAGGTGATCAAATCCAATTGGTTTTCCGCGTGAGTTTTTCAATCCGCGAACCATCATTCCTGGAATGGTCCCTCGCATTGAATCCTCGACCGGAAGTTCGCTGGTAAAGTCTTGGATATGGACTTCGTAGGCAATAACATCTTTCATGGCCGGTCGCCCTCCTCGAAGCCTGGGCGCAGGCGTGGTCGCCCTCCAGATTCGACCCTTGCCAAAGCTGTCCAGGCTGACCCTCGCGTAGGGGTCGGTGATGTGCACCGGATGGGACTCGTGAAATTTATTTCCTTTTTCGACCGCTCCGTGAACGGTAAAATCGTAGTAAATCCCGTGGTAGTCCCCTGGTAGAGTTGCCTCCCATACTCCATGCGGGTCTTTGGTCATGTCGATCGTCTTCCAGGCGTTTGCGGGGGTGTCGGTAGCTTCTTTGTAAAGATAGAGCCCGACTCGATCGGCTCGCGGTGCGAACAATCGTATCGACGTCGTAGAACCGTCTGGAGCAATCTGTGCGCCCAAGGGTTTGTTGGAATAGAGAGTTCGGTACCAACCATCTCGGCGGCACAAGGAACGTATCGAGTGAGGTTTGTACTGAAGGTAATACAATCGGCGGATATCGATGTCCTCGGCGAGGCAGATCAAAGACTCGCTCGCGGTGTTGGGTAGGATTTGCGCGATGGGAACCCTGCGATGATCGCCATTGGATGGATCTCCTTCGTAGAGTTCGTAATCGCTGGTCGCTAAACTGCGAACCGCTCCATTCCCGCTGAGACGAGCCCAAAGGGTATTGCGAGTTCTGATTTCTACCTTCAGGCGAATTGGGGCGATACCCGGTGCAAACACCAAGTTCCCCGACTCGCGATTGATCGCAGCATTGGGAGGCTGCATCCATGTTCCTTGGTCGATCCGAAACTTGAATGGACTCGACGGAGGTATGCGCTCGTAATTGGGGTTGGGTAGTTGGAGTATCCAGAGTTTTGGATCCGTTGTCGGCTGCAATAGCCAACGCGACTCTTGCATGTCTTGACTCCAGCCTCGGAACTGCCCCGTAACTGAAACACGCTTGGGAGCTGCAACGCCGTAGACATTCGCGTCAAATATAAACCACGTTGTGCCTTCTCGATGTCGAAATCCTGCTAAGCGTTCCTCGGCAGTGATTTCGTCTTGGGCCATTACCATGGATTGAAAGCCAGCAGGAAGGAAGGTGATGGAAAGGGCGATGAAGCAGAGGACCTCTATCGATTTACGAAGCCGCAATTCGAGCATCACGATTCCTCCTCAAGTCGTCCACAAATCTGTTTTGCACTCCCGATCGAGTGCCACCGATTGAGGTGCACTACGCAGTGGCAACAGTATACCCAAGTCTGCGGGGGCGGGCGGAGAAAGGTGGGTGCCGGATTATCGTTCCGTTCCGGCCCATTTGGAAATCACATCCGGCAGCGGGTAATCCTGGACCTTGGGGAACTGAGCCCGATGGCCACGAATTTCCCACAAACGGCGATAACCTCGATTGAGGAGTTCGCGGCGTCTGGCCACGAACGACGGATCCAACGCTTCCCAGGAAAAGAGGGGATTGCTCAGCGGTTGAGTACTAAATCGTGCATCCTCGATGAACTGCGAGAACGTCGGATTGCAGAGCAAGTGGCACTCGGATTCCAAATGCAGCACCTCGGGATCGATCTCGCCTATTACGAATTTGAGGTAGAGTTCGCTATCGGTGATGGCTTCGACCTCTTCACCGCAGATTCGGCATAAGTACCCTTGATCGCATTTAGCCATGGTCAACTCGCCTTCGTGTTGCGAATATCGTCGCCTCGCCTTCGTATTGCGAATACTGTCGCCTCGCCTTCGTATTGCGAATACTGTCGCCTCGCGTTCGTGTTGCGAATACTAGATGCCGAGAACATCTGCCATCGAGTAGAGTTTGGGTGGTTTGTTGACAAGGAACTTTGCTGCTGCGATGGCACCGCTGGCGTAACAATCGCGATTTGAGGCCGCCACTCGGATCTCGATGGTTTCGCCCATCATGCCAAAGACGATCGTGTGTTGTCCGACATCGTCTCCGACACGGACCGCATGGTAACCGATCTCGTTGTGGGGACGTTTGCCCACCATTCCTTCACGGCCATGAACATGCCGATCGATCCCCATTTGCTCGGCGATGATTTGTCCCAACTTGATCGCGGTGCCGCTGGGGCTGTCCTCTTTGTAGCGGTGGTGCCGCTCGATGATTTCCACATCTGCGCCACCGGGAGCGTTCTTCAATGCTCGTGCTGCATGCTCAACGAGTTTCATTCCGATATTCACAGCAGCGCTAGTGTTGGGGGCAAAACAAACCGGAATCTTTTCCGATGCTGCTTTGATCTTTGCAATCTGCTCGGGGCTGAGCCCAGTGGTAGCGATCACGATCGGCGCGTTTTTAGCAACCGCATGCTCCAGTGCATCCATGCATCCCTCCGGGCTCGAAAAATCGATGATGGCACCGAAGGAGTTAGGCCAATGGCTTGTAAGTGCGAGTCCCAGCGGAGCGATGCCTGCTACCGATCCTGCGTCTTGACCAACCACGTGCGAGGATGCCCGAACCATCGCTCCAACCAATCGAACTTCTGGATCCGCGCTGCAGAGCGCGATCAAGCGTTTTCCGTTGCGGCCCGATGCTCCGTTAATAACGATCGAAAGAGGTTGAGACATAGGGCACTCGATTCTATGGATGGCAACGTTGTTGAGGCGAATGAAGAGGGGCGAATGGTAACAGGCGAATGGTAACAGGCGAATGGTGAGGTCGATATTCCGAGTCGATGCATCAATCCAATCGGATGCATCGCGAACGCTGAGCCGTCGTTGACTTCACCGAGGTCTACGGAAACGAAGTGGCTCGACAACACCCTGACGATTTAACCCTCCGCGAGTAGTTCTCGCAAGGCCTCGAGGACTTGGGCGTCGTGACCGTCGACGCTTACTTTCTTCCATACTTTGGCGACTTTGCCGCTGGCGTCGATCAAGTAGGTGCTTCGTTGCACACCCATCGACTTCTTTCCGTACATGTTTTTCTCTCGCCAGGCTCCATACGCCTCGGCCAACGCGTGGTCTTGATCGGCCAATAACGTGAAATTGAGTGAGTATTTGTCTCGGAACTTGGCATGGGACTCGCTCGAATCGGGGCTTACTCCCAGAACAACCGCTCCAAGTTTTTTCAGTTCCTTGCTGGCATCTCGGAACGCGCAGGCTTCCTTGGTGCAACCAGGCGTATCATCCTTGGGATAAAAATACAGGACGACGGGGGATCCCTTGAAATCCGAAAGCTTTGCTTTGGTTCCTTGATCCGTGACAAGTGTAAATGCAGGGGCCTTAGCTCCGACTTCTAACCAATCCATATGCCTATTCCTGGTATTAAAGACTTTGGGAATGAAACGATGACAGCACGAAATTATACGTCGATGGCAATCGGTGATGCTCCGTCAATGTGGAGCAATCAAGCCATCCAAGGTTCATGCAGGTCGTTTGGACGATCAAGAGCCTGCGGGTCCAGTGCCGCTGTTGTTCGATGCAGCGAGGTCGATGGACTGAAGGATGGACTGGGTTTGGACGCCGAGCGATAGAAGCTCAAGGCTGCTTTCGAGCGAGCAATCAGCAACGAAGTCGAGCAAGTTCGATTCCTGAAAACAGTTCTCGCCGACCAGTTCCGCACGAGCTTTACCGTCGGTGCCGTGAACCCAATACCTAGGCTTGGCGGGGTCCCACGGCCGTAGGAAGTCGTCGCAGATCAATGACGCATTGGTTCCTGCGATCTCGATCCATTTGCGACCAGCGGCATCGAAGCCGCAGTCCCAGGATGCGACGGCGCCTCCATCGAGTTTCGAGATCGCTTGAAGGTGCATCCATGGCATCGAGTTCAGGGACGATTTATGGTCTGCCGCAATCCGTTTTCCTATCGCCAGAATTTCTCCGGGCGATTGGCTGGTAAGCCACAGGGTGGAGAAAACGCAGTACCAGCCGAGATCGAGCAAGCATCCCCCGCCGGCGTCTCTATGGATCCTGTGGTCGCCGGGGCGTTCGGTGATGCCGGAGAATGAACAAGCCACGGTGATGCGGCAGATGTTTCCTAGTTCGCCACTTTGGAGGATGCGTTTCATCGCATGCGAACGAGGATGATGAACAAACCCAGTGGCATGGACTAATGGAAGTTGATGCTTGCGTGAAGCGTCCAGCATTTCACTGGCTTCGATCGGAGTGGTAGCGAGAGGTTTCTCGCACAGCACCCGTTTGCCTTGTTCCAATGCGCGGATCGACCATTCGGCATGCAACGAAGGTGGCAGCGCGATGTAGACAGCATCGACATCGGGGGCCGATACGGTCCGTTGGAAGTCGGTCGCGATCTGACCTTCACCGAACTCCTGGTGCCAGGCGTGGAGCTTGGTTTCGTCCCTGCCAGCAACGCGGGTGATTCGGTGTCTGGGGTTGCTGCGAACCGCGTCGACCATCCTTCGGGTCACACGGCCGATTCCTAAAATTGCCCATCGCGTCGGTTTCGAATCGGTCTCCACTCTGGATCGCTTACCGCATGATCGCGGGTACAAAGAACCACACGATGGTTAGCACGGTGCATATGGTGTATGCAAAAAACAGGCTCGGGCGGAAGACTCGCAAAGGGGTCTTCGCAGCGTTCTTCTCAAATAACGTGCTGAGGACTCGCCAATAGTAGCCCGCTGCAATCACCGCGTTGACCGCCATCAGGACGGCCATGAAGATGCTCCAGGAACCGGCTCGATTGTCGGCTACGATGCCGGCGAAAACCATAAATTTGGCCCAGAACCCAGCCGTCAAAGGCAATCCGATCAAACTGATTAGCGATACGGTCAGGCCGATTGTCGCCGCAGGACGCCGATAGAACATGCCGGTGAGATCACCGATCAAATGCGAATTGCCACCGGCGGCTTCGATTTCACCGAGGCATGCGAACATACCCAAAGTCATGGCGGCGTAGGCCGCGAGGTACGAGTACAGCACATTCGCATCGGCATCTTGTCGAACGAGGGCCACGAGTGCCAGCAGCAGGTAACCGGTATGTGCGACGCTTGAGTAAGCGAGCAGTCGTCTCAGGTTGTTTTGTGCGGTCGCAAGGAAGTTACCGACGCACATCGTGATCGCAGCACAGGTTAGAAGCACGGGAATGATGACTGAGCTTGCGCTTTCACCGAGGCCTCCGGTTCCGATCAATCGGACCAACGCCACGAAGCCCGCGACCTTGGGCAAGTAGCTCATCACGCCCGCTAAAGTCACTGTCGTGCCATCGAAGACATCGGGAGCGTAGAAGTGGAAGGGGACTGCGGTAATCCGGAACGAGAGACCGCACATGACCAAGAGTAGGGCCAGCGCCATCAACCGCTTGCCATTGTCATAGTCGCTCTGGATCACCGTCAAGTTGGTGGAGCCAACAACACCGTAGAGGTAACTCAGCCCAAGGAGAAAGAAGCAGGAAGCAAAGGCGCTGAGCATGAAGTACTTGAGAGCGGCCTCGGCACCGGTATTATCGGTTTTCACAATCCCGAGCATGACGTAGGTCGGGATGCTCAGCAGTTCCAGTCCCAAGAACAATGAGACTAGGTCATTGGATGCACCGACGATCGGGATCGCGCTCAGCATGACCAGCAGGCAACCGTAATACTCGCAAAGTCGGGTGGCGGGAGCGGTTGACCAGGACATCAAAATCAGGATGAATCCGCCGAGGAAAGTAAGGCGTTCCGCGGCGAGAGCCCCGGAGTCAAAACGGAACAACCCAACGTCGTACTTGTCCAATTGCGGCGTGCCTCGATAAAAGCTCAGCAGAACCGCGACCACCAACGTCACCATCGAGAGGACGGCGAACAAGTTGCGTTGGCCGTGGACGTCCCGTTTGACACCTGAACGGAAAAAGATCGACGCGCACATCAAAAGCGAGCCACCGATTAAAAGGGCAATGGCGGGGCTCAGATGGGCTGCCGAGTTTTTGATGACTTGTAATGTATCCACAGTTTTCTCTCGTTACTCTCAACTCGAACGGCGCCTCGGGGCTCTCGGCGACGATCCCGGCTATCTGGAGACTATTTGCTATTTGGAAACTAGTTGGTCGGTGTTTGGATGCGCGGCTTTAACGGCTGGCTCCGTGACTTTCGAAATGCGATCGGTATCTGCTACAAACAGCTTCATCGAACGCTGCGGCAATACTCCGATGTACAAGCAAAGGAAGGCTACTACCACGAGCGGTTGCCACTCCAGCGGACGCAAATCCAATGCAGTAGTCTCGGCTTGATGATAGCCGTGATCATGTCCATGGTGATGCCCGTTCCCATTACCGCCAAAGAGGACTCGTTGGACGATGCGAAGTGCATACCACGCTCCCAGGACTGTTCCTAGAACGGCAATCGTCACGATTGCTCCCGAAACTCGCATCATACCGGACATGGCTAGCAGTTCACCAACGAAGCCATTGAGGCCTGGCAAACCGGCTCCTGCCAATGTGAAGAAGACCAAGAGCACTGCCAGTTTTGGGTACTGACCAGCAAGACCCTGATTTTCGGTCGCTAGCGAAACCGGTCCACGGCGTTGTTCGAGCATGGCCAAAATCCAGAACATGCTCGCGGTGATCAAGCCGTGATTGAACATTTGAAGGGTAGCTCCGGAGAGGCCTTCGGCGTTGAGTGACATCAAACCGACCGTGATAAATCCGACGTGCGATAAGGAGCTATAGGCGAGAACTTCCCGAAGATTCGATTTGGACAAGGCAACTAGGGCCCCATAAACGATCGCGATCGCACCCAACGCTCCAATGAGCAATTGAGCCTCGGTAATCAAGGAATGGGACGTCAATGGAATAACGATTCGGATAATCCCATAGAGTCCGAGCTTGGCGACGACCGAAGCGATCAGAGACGTCGTGTTTGGGTGTGCCGCAGCGTAAGTTGTCGGCAACCACGTATGCAGTGGAAGAATCGCCAGTTTGATCCCAAAACCTAGGAGCAGCAACCAGACCACCCAATTTGAACCATGGATCGGTGTTTCGGCTGCAAGTTTAGAAAGCTCCATGAAAGAGATCGTCGATGGTTGCCCTGAAGCGGCCGGGGCCATCGCCAAAGCGATCAGTCCGATCACCATCGGGATGCTGCCTGCCAACGTGAACAGCAGGAATTTGCGAGAGGCGGAAAGCGGGTTTTCTCCGTTGCCCCATCCATTGATCAGCAAGATCAGAGGGATGAGTACCGCTTCAAAGAAGACGTAGAAGGAAACCAAATCCATCGATACAAAAACACCCATCAGCATCGAAATCGATGCGAGCATCAACGCGATGTACTGTGCAGTCCGCGTTTCGATCTGCTTCGTCGCCAGAACAATGGTGAAACACCCGATGATTCCGGTGAGCAGCACAAGCAGTGCGGAAATTCCGTCAGCACCAAGGATCAATTGCCATTGGATCGGTTGCTTGGCAACCGAAATTGGGAGCGCAATCGTGAGGGCTTGCGGTTCGAAGAGAACCTTTGGAGCAATGGTGCCCAAGCCTTCCGCCGCGGGGGCGTTGTGAACTTGAAAGACCAAAGCGATGCTCAGCAGCAACGTGATGATCGATGCGACAACCCCGACCGGGACCATCGCTTTGCCGCGATTGTTGCCCAGTAACAATATCACGACGGATGCCGCGAGGGGAACGAGGATAAGGGATGGAAGCAAATAATTCATGTTACCAGTTCGTTCTCGTTACAATCCAAATGGCGACTGCTGCGATGCCAACGGCGGTCAAATAGCTGTAGGCTGGAATGCGTCCGGTTTGGACTCGCTGACCAACCATACCGATCCAACGAGGTAGGTTCGCAAACCATCCCGTTACCCCAGCGATGATATTGGTGTCGAACCAACCCAACAGGATCGCAAACCATTCAAGCGGTTGAACGATCGCGACTCCGTAGAGCCAATCGATGTAGAGTCGGTTCCGTCCAAAGTCGGCAACTTTGTTGGCGAGCGAAGCCGGATTGGTTGAAGGCTCTCGTTTGGAAAGCACGTAACCTACGAAGCATCCTGCTGCTGCGATCAATGCCGACAGCACCAATAACCAAAGCGGTTCGTGGTGCTCGGCATGTTCCATTCGGGGCGTTTGCGTGATGTAGTCTAGGATCCAATGCGTGGGACCCAACAGGATACCGACGCCGATCGCGCCGATCGCCAATACCATCATCGGTGCCAGCATCGTTCCAGTCGCCTCATGAGCGTGGTGTCCTGCTGCTTCAGGAATCTTTTCAGTGCCGTGGAATGTCTTGAAATATGCCTTCGAGGTGTAAATCGCGGTCAGGAAAGCGGTGATGAAACCGATGGCCAGCAAGGCCAGGAACTGAGTTCCGATCATGGTGTCTTGGCTTGCGTCCGCAATGACTCCCAGAACGCCATCTTTGCTAAAGAAGCCCGAAAGTGGTGGCAATCCGGCGAGTGCCGCTGCGCCGATACCGAACAGAATGTGAGTTTTGGGTAGGACCCGTTTCAGGCCCCCGAACTGCCGCATGTCGATCACGTCCCCCATCGCATGCATAACGTTCCCGGCCGAAAGAAACAGGAGGGCCTTGAAGAATGCGTGGGTAACCAAGTGGAACATGGCGGCGACGACGGCAACCGTCATGAGATCTTTGACGGCTCCAGCGCCCAGAGCCATAAACAAGTATCCGAGTTGGCTAACGGTGGAATAGGCGAGTACCCGTTTCAAGTCGTCTTGGTAGAGGGCCATTACTGCTGCGATAAGCGACGTGATTCCACCAAGCCACGCGACCGTGGTCAGGACCGATGGAGTCAGGGCCATCATCGGCGAAAGCCTTGCCATCAGATAAACCCCTGCGGTCACCATCGTTGCCGCGTGGATCAATGCGGACACGGGAGTGGGACCTTCCATCGCGTCGGGCAACCAAACATGGAATGGAAACTGAGCAGACTTGCCAATCGCCCCGATCATGAGCAACATGCAGATGCAGGTGAGGAGAGCTGAATGCTTTTCCGCAATAACCGGTGCCGCATCGAAGATGTTTTGGAAGTCTAAGCGAGCGAACCACGAGACGCCTTGTCCGACGTCGGTTTGTCCCACGGCAAAACCCAATACTAGGATTCCGAGCAAGAAAGCCGTGTCCGCGACACGGTTGACCAAAAATGCCTTGGTCGCTGCTTTTGCTGCCGAAGGCCGTTGGAACCAGAAACCGATGAGCAAGTAGCTACATGTTCCAACCCCCTCCCAAAATGCATAGAGCATCAGAAGGTTGTGGGACAGGACGAGCATCGTCATCGAGAAAACGAACCCGCAGAAAACGGCAAAGTAGCGGGCATACCCTCGATCGCCATGCATGTAGTCCTTGGAGTAGATTGCGATCATCGCCGAAATCGACGTAACGACTGCGAGCAACGTCAAACAGAGCGCATCGAGTCGAAGGGAAATATCCAGGGTGACACCTCCGATCTGAAGGTATCGATAACCTTGGACATAGGTGACTCCCTCGCTGCCGGGAGCTCCCATGGCCAGCAATGCTATTGCGCATATTGCCGAGATTAGCAGAGAAAGTATCGCTGGCACGTGAGCGAACTTCCTATCCCCTTGGAGGGATAAAATCGCGCATGCGATGCATCCTACCAACGGAGCAATAGGGACCAGCCAAGCAAACAGATCGGAATTAGGCACGTTGTACGACCTCCGTTGCGTTCGCGGGAGTTGTCGAGTTTTGTTGGTTCATTGCTGCATCCAATGATGGAGGCATGGGGTGAGATAGTGGGTCCAATCCCGCGGGAGTCAAAGTTGGGAATTGGTCGTGAGGTTCGCTCATGTCTGAAGGTGCGTCTGGGATCTTTGGCATGATGGTTTCGCTTAATTCATCCCATGCCAGCACATCCAACGTCGGCTTGCGACGGTAAAGAGATACCACGAATGCAAGCGCGATCGCAGCTTCGCAAGCGGCGATCGTCAAGACCATAATCGCCAGGACTTGGCCTTGGTAGTTTTGATGGATTTTCGAAAAAACGATCAGGTTCAGGCTGACCCCAGAAAGCATGGTTTCGAGGGAAAGGAACATCAGGATCAGAGAGCGTCGGGTAAGGAACCCGATCAATCCAATTGCAAACAGCACACCGCCAAAGATCAGCAGGTTTTGAGAATCGATATGGTTCACGATACACCTTCTTCCGGCTTTTGAGCCAATGCGATGGCACCGATGGTCGCAACGAGAAGTACAGTACCGGCCAGTTCAATAGCGAGCAGGTAGTCCGTGTACATCGCTCGTCCTAGCCCCGAAGTTTTGGAGGGTACGAATTTGGCTGATTCTGATGCGGTTATCCCGGGTTGCGGTACAGGTGGCAGTTCCGTTTCTGGATTGTTGGATACCGCTGCCAAACTTCGGGAGCGAGTTAGGTCCATTTTTGTCGGAAGGATTTCTCCTTCGTCGGATACGCTATAGGTGATGGTGATCAAAAGCGCAGTCGCGATAAATGCGGCAACCGCTGGGCGAATCAGTTCGACATCGTAGATCCTCAGTTTTGTCTGCTGAGCGAACATGAGGACGAACAGGAAGATAATGATCGTTGCACCGGCGTAAACGATCATGGTTGCGGCCGCGATGAAGTACGCATGCTGCATGAACAAGATTCCGCAGGTCGATAGTACGCACGTCGCAAAACCGAGCGCCGCATGGACGGGTTCGCGAGCGACGATGAATCCGAGGCCGCCACCTGCTGCAAGCAAGCAGAAGCACATTTTGACAACGGGTTCCAAATAATCGGAAAAGGTATTTTCGGCCGGGAATGTAGTGGGCTTCGGGATCGCAGAGAAGGCCATCACGCAGGCGAGACCGAAAAGCAAGGCCCCGGCGATCGCTAGCGGCTTGGATCGGACAACTCCACGTTGCAGCAACCAATACGCGACGGCGCCGACCACGATGACCAGCAGCATCGCCTTCGAGAAGTGACCGTCGATTTGCAATCCGGTCACCAAAGGCAGATTGCTTGGATCAAACGCTTGTTGCGCCAGCGGCCAAGCGAGTGTCAAACTTTCCATGGACGGTGTTCCCAAAGTTCGTTTTCTAAAATTCAAAAGTGAGTGAGGCGATGGACTGCGGTAATGCCAGCGATCGCAATAAACGTGACGAGTTTAACCGTGTTTTCCACGACCTGGAGGTGGTGGGCCCTGACGACCTGTCGGTGCTACTTCCGAGGCCGGACCGAGAGTTCCCCGATTTGTTCGAACCGGGTCTTTGCCGGTTTTGACGGTCTCGTCGAATACCGACAGGAGCTTCTCTTTGTCGAACACCATTTCTTTGCGAGTAAGACCGGTAAGGTCGTAGACGCTGGTCAGCTCGATCGCATCCACCGGGCATGCTTCCTCGCACATGCCGCAATAGATGCATCGCAGTTCATCGATGGTGAATGTTGCTGGGTATTTGTCGCGATCCTTCCAATGGGGATCATCTTTAGGCGCTGGAGCCGCGATGATTTCAATGCAGTTGGCGGGGCAGGCCGTTTGGCACATGTAGCATGCAACGCATTTGACTCGGCCTTGTTCATCGCGATTTAGGCGATGGACTCCGCGGTAGTTGGGCGGTATTTCCGGTTCGACCTCGGGGTATTGACGCGTCGTCGGTTTCCCCGAAACAGCGTGACGCACAGCGGTCGCCAACCCGGAGACGATGGCTGGTAGGTATAGCGCGTCGAGCATCCCGAGTTTCGGTTCTTCGCCCCACTTAACAGTTTTTGTCTTTTTGTTACTCATACGACATTGCTCGCGATTTCGAGAGAACGCTTCGCTCCGAGTTCAGTTTTGCCATCGACGCATTGAATTGGGTAGCGCTGTAGTACGCTGCGATCACCGGCAACACCGCCGTTACGACCAACAGATGCTTTGGTAGATCCAGTGAAAGCACGATGGCGACACCGATCAAGTTGACGAGAGCCAATGGGATCAGGCCTTTCCAAGCCAATCCCATCAATTGGTCGAACCGGAACCGAGGAAGAGCCCAGCGAAGAAGCATGATCAATGCGACGACGCAGGATACCTTCAGTACCAGGACGAGTAGACCTAGCAACATGTAGGTCAGCGATGCCCCTTCGGCTGTCGATGGACTAGGAATCCCAGGGCAGCTCCATCCGCCAAAAAAGAGCAGGGCGGTCAAGAAGCTGACGGTTACGATGTGGGTGTACTCCGCCAGGAAAAATAGAACGAACTTGATACCGCTGTACTCGGTGTGGAATCCGCCGACCAGTTCCTGTTCACACTCCGGAAGGTCGAAGGGCAACCGGTTGGTTTCCGCCAAAGCACTGGTGAAGAATATCAACAGCGCGAGAGGTTGCCAGAAGATGTTCCAATCCCAAATCGAGTTGGATTGGGCGTCAACAATGCGTTCGATGTTCAACGAACCCGCCACCGCGATCACGCCGATGATGGACAGACCAAGCGGAATTTCGTAGCTGATGAACTGAGCACAGGATCGGATTGCACCGTACATCGAGTACTTATTGTTCGAAGCCCATCCGCCGACGATGATTCCGTATGCCGACAATGAACTGATCGCGATCATCATCAAGATGCCGATGTCGATGCCTGGCGCGACGATGAATCGGAAACCACCGGTGTAATTCGTCGGTACCGGACCGAAGGGCATGACGACCAGAGCGAACATCGCGGTCATCAAGCTCAAGGTTGGAGCCAAGAAATAAAGCACCGTGTACACATGGTCCGGAATGACTTGTTCTTTCAAAAAGATTTTCAAACCATCCGCAACGGCTTGCAGCAAGCCAAAGGGACCGACCCGGTTGGGGCCAACGCGGTCTTGGACGTAAGCGGCGAGCTTGCGTTCGATGAAGGTCATATAAAGACCCAAGAACGGAACGACAGCCAGAATGACCGCGATGGCAGCCAAGATTGGCCACAGGACGGGCCATTTCTCTACCAGTTCGTTGATCAGCGTTTTTAGCATTGCTTTTTAAACTCTTTGATTGACGAGGACTTAGGTCGCTGCCGCGGTAGGTTGTTTGGCGAATCGAACGAGTCGGACTCCTTGGTCTCCCAGATCGCCCGAAGCGAGGACCGATAGTTCTGAAATGGCTGAGCCGATTTCTTTGCGAAGCGCCATGGCGTTGAACAAACCTGTTCGACCAGCGAGTTCCATCAGGATTCGACCATCCGGTCTCGCTTCGCCGGGAGTTCGGATCGCGGCGCTGGCGGATTGGGCCAAACCTGCATGGTTGACGTAAGTGCCATCCCTTTCCGCGAAGGAACCGGACGCGAGTACGATGTCCGCTCGCTCGCTGAGAGGTGATGGGAAGATGTCTTGAACGATCAGCAGCGATGGAGTGCCGACTGCTTTGTCGATCGACTCGGTAACCCAACCGGATGCGTAGCCTCCAACGATGTACCAGGCATGGGCATTTGGGCGTTGGGCAATCGATTCGATGCGGACCACGCTGCCTTCGAAGTGCTTAAGGACTGCTTCGACCCCGAGGCGATTTGGGCACTTCTCAGCGCGAATCGTGAACTTGACCTTACCGTCGGCGGGTGATTCTCCTCTAGGACCCTTGGGGTACTTATCATCGGCTCCCACGGTTGGGACTGGTCCTAGGACCAATCGAGCTTTTTCGTGGATCCCTTTGATGAACTTTGCGAGCAGGTACGCTTCTTCCACGGTCATGAACGGAGAGAAGACAGCGACGAAGCCCGACGGATCCGCTTTGATGGCTTCTTGGATTTTCTGACGAGCCTTGGTGAGGGCGGTTGGCCAAAGGTCTGCGAAGTTCAAATCCGGTGCGAAATTGGCTGGTGTCGCTTTGCGTTGCGATTCGAAACCGCTCGAATGTGCCGCCGACAATTTCGGTGCAGATAGTCTTCGTTCGTCGTGGATATACTTAAACCCAAACCGACCCTCGTCGCACATGAAGTGGCCTTGGGCTTCCGGGTTGGGGCGCGGACGAAGTCGATAAACCTTGTTCTCGTTTTGATCGATGGAGATGCTGCAGCCCGTAGAGCAACCGGTGCAAACGCTCTCGGCTTGCTTCAGCCACCATACGCGTTTCTTGTACAGAAAGTCCTTGCTGCAAAGGGCCCCGACAGGGCAGAGGTCGACGACATTGCCTGCGAGTTTGTTGTTGCAAGGCTCCTCTGGGAAGACATCGATTTCTTCGTGGCTTCCGCGAGCGACCACCTGCAGTTCCGCGGTGCCGCTGATTTCCCGCGTAAATCGGACGCAACGGGTGCACATCACGCATCGGTCCGTGAACAGAGCGATCTGGTCGCCGATGTGGTATTTGTCCATGCGCTGCAATTTTGGCTCATCGAGCCTGCTGTGCGCTTTACCGTATTTGTAGGTGTAGTCTTGCAAGTAGCATTCGCCGGCTTGGTCGCAGATCGAGCAATCGAGCGGATGGTTTAGCAAGAGCAGTTCCAGCGTCATCTGCTGAGCAGCTTTGACCTTGGGCGAGTCCGTCCGGATGACCGTCCCTTCCTTGATCGGTGTTTGGCAGCCCGGCACCAGTTTCGGTCCCATCGCCACGGTACCATCGGGTTTGGTCTCACCTACCTCCACCAAGCACATGCGGCAAGATGCTACTACTGACAACGATTCGTGCCAGCAATAGTGAGGGATTTCTACGCCGGCTTTTCGTGCCGCCAAGATGCAGTTGTCTTTGGGACCTGCATCGACTTCGATATCGTTGACCTTTACCTTGACCACGGGAGCAATTTCCAAAATGGGTTAGGGATGATGGATCGTTGGATCAGTGGGCGCCAGCGAGTACCGGGCTCTCGCTTCGTCGACCGCTCTTGATGTATTCTTCGAACTCGCCGCGGAACTTGTTGATCGCGGTTTTGATCGGCCAAGCAGCACCGTCAGCCAGACCACAAATGGTGGTTCCAGGGATGGTTCCGATGGATGCAGAGATTTCCAGAAGCGTATCGATATCGCTCAGTTTTCCTCGCCCTTCGCGGATACGTTCGAGGATTTTCGTCGACCACGCCGTACCTTCGCGGCAAGGAGTGCATTGACCACACGACTCGTGAGCAAAAAATCGGCACGCATTGTAGAGGACATCGACCATGCTGGTGTGGTCGTCGATAACCACCACGGCGGCGGTTCCAAGTCCCAAACAGCCGACTCGGCCCGGACCGTTGAAATCAAGTGGGGTGTCCAGTTCAGCGCTCGACATGAAGCCCATGCTGATACCACCGGGGATGACCGCCTTAGCGGATCGACCTTTCCACACGCCACCGGCATGCTTGTCGATCAGTTCGCGGGCAGTGATTCCCATCGGTAGCTCGACCAACCCTGGTTTGTTGACGTGCCCGCTGATGCAGTAGAGTTTGGGCCCGTACGAGCCCGCGTCGCGCGGGTTGTTCGGATCTTTGGGAATCCCCATGGTTTGAAACCATTCTGGACCGTGCTTCATGATGTGCGGAATGCAGGCCATGGTTTCGACGTTGTTGACAACTGTTGGCCGGCGAAATGCACCTTCGATTGCGGGAAATGGGGGCTTAATCCGCGGCCAAGCCCGTTTTCCTTCCAAGCTTTCGATCAGCCCAGTCTCTTCGCCGCAGATGTAAGCACAGGCGCCTCTGTGAAGATAGATATCCAGATCATAGCCGGAACCGAGGATGTTCTTGCCCAATAAGTTGTTGGCATACATCTCGTCGATCGCTTGCTTGAGAACGCGATAGCAACGACCGTATTCAAAGCGCAGGTAGAAATAAGCAGTCGTGGCTCGGGTGGCGAAACTGCTGATCACGATCCCTTCGAGGACTTGGTGAGGGTCCTCCTCGATGAGCACACGGTTGTTGAACGTGCCGGGTTCGCTTTCGTCCCCGTTGATGCACAGGTAGATCGGGCCGTTGACGTCTTTGGGAAGGAACGTCCATTTGAGGCCGGTTGGGAACCCTGCGCCGCCACGCCCGCGGAGTCCTGATGCCTTCACGACATCGATCACTTCGGTGTTGGCCATCTTCAAGGCTTTGGCGAGCGCCTCATAGCCACCATCAGCTCGGTACGACGCGAGCGTTTGGCTATCGGGGCGACCGACGCGTCCCAAGAGAACAGGTTTGAATTCCGAATCGCTCACTATCTAGCTCCTGATGATTTGGGATGGTCTGCGATCTTCTCGACATCTTCCGCGGTGACTCGGAGTTGGAGTTCATCGTCGACCAGGATACAAGGAGCACCGTCGCACGCGCCAAGGCATTCAGCGAGTTCCAGCGTGACCTTGCCATCGGGTGTTGTTTCGCCGGGAGAAATACCCCAACGCTTGCACAATTCAGCCAATAACTCTTCGCCGCCTCGCAGCATGCAAGGCAATGATCGACAGACCCAAATCCGTTTTTGGCCAAGCGGATTTTCTTCGGATCGGAAGAATCCGTAGAACGATAATGTGTCGTTAATCTGAGCGGGGGAGAGCTCCAAGAGGTCTGCGATTTCTTGGATCGATTTGCGGCTCACGCACCCTTTTTCCTGTTGAACCACATGGAGTGCAGGCAGCGTTACCGCTTGTTTGCTCGGATACCGAGGCAAATGCTCGGCAATTGTTTTTTTCGCGTTCTCGCTTAATTCACTCATCGATCCAACTCCGCCGCAATGATGTTGATACTTCCTAGGACTGCAACGACGTCGCTCAGCATGCATCCTTGGATCATGCGATTGAACAACGAAAAGTGCAGCAAAGAAGGTGGACGCGTCCTGGCTCGGTAGGCGCGAAAGTTTCCATCGGAAACGAGGTAATAACCGAGTTCTCCGTTTGGTGATTCGGTGGCAGCATAGAACGATTCGTTGGGAGAAGGCATTTGCCGGTTCGGCATGATGTTCTCGAAGTGGTGAATCAATCCTTCGATACTGCGATAGACTTCGGTTTTGTCCGGGATCCCTTCCTTGCCTGTACCTGCGGTAAAGACGGGACCTGACGGGAGATTCTCGATCGCTTGCTCGATAATCTTCAAGCTTTCCAGCATCTCCATCATTCGAACTTGGAAGCGACCGTAGCAATCACCGGTATCGGTGCAACAAATATCGAAATCCAAGTCGTCGTAGGCGAGGTAAGGCTCATCGCGCCGCAGGTCTCGGACGACACCGCTGGCACGTGCGACCGGTCCGGTCGCGCTCCCGGCGATGGCATCGGCTTTGGTCAAAACTCCCACCCCGCGCGTCCGTTCGACGAAGATTCGATTCTTCATCACCAGACCTGCGAAGTCCTTATACGCTTTGGGGAACGTGCGACAGAAATCGCGAACCATCGAAATCCAGTCATCGGTGACGTCGTAGAGGAGACCGCCGACGCGTGTGTAGCCGGTGTGGAACCGTTGGCCACTGGCTCGTTCGCAAATGTCGTAAATCTTTTCCCGCTCATTGAACGCGTACATGAAGGCCGTCGCGCCACCCAAATCGAGCACGCAGGTGCCAGTGCACAGCAAGTGATCATGGATCCGCATCAGCTCAGCAAAGATCGTGCGAATATACTTGCAACGAGGCGTCAACTCGATCCCTAGCATCGATTCCACCGCATGATGCCATGCGATTTCATTCGCCATGGGAGAAATGTAGTTCATCCGATCGACGATGGTGACGTATTGGTTGTAGTCCAACACTTCAGCCAGTTTTTCAAAACCGCTGTGCAAGAACCCAATGTCGGGTTCGGCGCTGATCACCATCTCACCATCGAGTTGGAGAACCAGCCGCAGTGTGGTATGCGTCGCAGGGTGCTGCGGGCCGAAGTTCAGCGTCCATAGCCCCTCACGCTGATTTGGCTCTAAGCCTGGGTGATCGATCAACTCCAATGGCATAATGAATGGTCCTTGATAGGTTCCTGGTTCTTTCGGGCTAGCTCTCAGCGCGAGTGATCACTGGGAAATTGTGCCGCTCGCCTCTGCCTTTGACCGGGTAGTCCTTACGCAATGGGAACGATTCGAACTCCTGGGGTAAAAGCAATCGCTTGAAATTCGGGTGGCCGTCAAAAACGATCCCAAACATGTCGTAGACCTCGCGTTCCAACCAATCTGCACCGAACCAAATCGGCATCGCCGATGGAAGTCTCAGCTCGGGCTCGTTGAGATACGTCTTCACAATCAGTCGTTCGCCCGACTCGGTATTGAGCAATAGGTAAACCACTTCGAAGCGGTCGGTGGCGCCAGGGTATTCCAGCAAATCGACGGCGGTGATATCGATCAACTGATCCATACCCGCGTCGCGGGCGGCAGTGAGAGCAGCAGTCAGGTCCGAGGCTTTTACGGCTACGCGCTGTTGGCCTCGGAACTCGCTCCAGGTCAACGAGGCATCTGCCAATCGCGCTGCGATGAGCGATCGAGCGGTGGATTGACCTGCAGTGGTCTGTCCCGCAGAGGCTTCCGACGGCGAATTGCCGGCGGGATTGGAAGTTGTGTCGGCCATAAATGCTTAGTGGATAGGGTCGTATTTTTGGTCTTCTAATTTCAAACCATTGCGCTCACGAATACGCAACAGTTCGTCTTCATCGAATCGGGATGGGCCATCGGACAGGATTCGCAGTTTGAACTCGCGGGCGTCGTAAGTCCCCGTCTTCTTGATTTTGTCCTGGAGATCGAGAATCGATCGGATCAATTGTTCTGGGCGCGGGGGGCAACCTGGAACATAAACGTCGACAGGGATGAATCGATCGATCCCTTGGACAACCGCATACGTGTCGAAGACACCGCCTGAGCAGGCGCAGGCACCCATGGAAATGCACCATTTCGGCTCGGGCATTTGCAACCAAATGCGTTGTAGTACCGGGATCATTTTCATCACCACTCGGCCGGCGACAATCATCAAGTCGCACTGGCGTGGAGAGAACCGCATCACCTCGCTGCCAAAGCGCGATAAATCGTGCTTGCTCGCTGCGGTGCTCATCAACTCAATTCCACAGCAGGCGGTTGCAAAAGGCATCGGCCACAAACTGTTGGCACGCGCCCACGAAGCCGCAGCGTCCAACTGGGTCAAAAAGATATTGTCACCCAATTGCTTGTTTACTTGCGTCGCCAATCGAAGACTCCTTTGCGGTAAGCCACCAAGTAGGCCAAGCCTAGGGTGGCGAGCAGGACCATCAACACAGTAAGGACGATAGGGTGGAAGGAGACCGGAATGCCATATTCCGCTTTCAAGGCCACCGCCCATGGATAGACAAACAAAAGCTCAATGTCGAAAACCAAAAATAGAATAGCGATCAAATAAAATTTGATATCAAATGGCTTTCGAGCGTCCCCAATCGGATCCATCCCGGATTCGTAGGGCATGTCTTTGACACGCGTCGGACGCTTGGGTGCTACCAAGTGGGGTAGAAACAGAGACACAGCGGCAAATCCAATCACCGCGATTAAGTAGATCAAAATAGGTAGTTGCGAGGCCACAATCGAATCCTGCGTCAGTGCATTTGCTGAGTCAGAGCGACTTTGTGAAATCTTTCACAATCTCATCGGAGTATTGTAGGAGTTTGCGACGATTTGTCATCGTCAGTTGCTCGATTTTGTTCTGGCTCTTTCGAAAACCCGTCGTTGGAAGTTTTTCCGTGTTGTTTTCCTGTGGTTTTAGTTACAAAATGGAAATTTAACACCAGGAGGTGTGAAAAATAAGCTTTGCAACTTCAAATAGCGCCCCATAATTCGTTGGAAGTCGCCCTGCAGTGGAGCCAATGGGAAAGTGGAGCCGATGGGAGAATTCTCCAACGCAGTCATGTTTACGCGCTGGCTGACTGCTGGCCGAATAGCTGCTGCCCGGCTGACTCCTGGCCGAATGACTGCTGCCCGTCTGACTGCTGGCCGTATGTTGTTGGTTCTGAAGTCCGATCACCGCTGTGTTTTTTAAACTTTTCTACCCAAACCCTTACCCGCGTTAACAATGCTCAAGCAAGTGCCCGACTCTGATTCTCGCAACTTGGATCCGTATCGGGATTTGATGAGGAGCGTTCTCGGAGAGCTTTTGGTCCGGCTGGAGTTGCCGCACGAGAGTTCACGGACGATCCAAGCGATCAACGATGCATCGCTCGATCGGGGGGAGGGTTCTACGGATGCTTCGTTGCTGACGATGATGCGGGCGGGGTCGGCCGTGGGGTTGAGGTTGGCACCGGTCGATCTGACTTCGTCGGACGTATGGGAGTTGCTGCTCGATGGATTTGCGGTCGCCATGCTGGAGAGTTCCAACCAGAAGGACGCGACGGCGTGGGTGTTTTCTGGAGTGTCGATCAGTAGGGTCGACGCAACCTGTTTGACGGGCAAGGAGCAGCGGGTCGAATCTTTATCGCGTCGCGAAGTTGCCAAACAGATTCGAAAAGCTCGCTCGCCGATCTTTTTCATCGCCGAACCATCTTTGTCCTGCGAGGTAATTTCTGCGAGTCACGAGCCCGATCAAGTTCGTATCGCGAAGGTGACGGATGATCATGATCCGGATCACCATGCGAAGCATTTGTCACCTCAACAACGACTACTGCGTTTGTTGTCGCTCGATTCCCGCGACATTTGGACGTTGGGTGTTTTTTCGATTGTGGTTAGTTTCCTCGATTTGGCGACGCCGTTAGCCGTCGAGCAAATGGTAACTACGATCGGTTTTGCCAGCGTGATTCAGCCGCTTATTTGGATCGCGATACTTTTGTTCGGTATTCTAACGCTTTCGTCCGTGCTGAAGGCGCTGCAACTTTTTGTTGTGGAAATTCTTCAGCGGAGAATGTCGGTACGGGTTATTGGAGATCTTGCCGAACGACTGCCGCGATTGGAGCGGACGGCGATGGATGGGGTCCATGGCCCTGAAATGGCGAACCGATTTTTCGATGTGATGACGATGCAAAAGGCTACGGCTTCGCTTCTTATCGATCTGCTGGCACTCTCTATCCAAACCATTACGGGATTGTTGCTACTAGCGGTCTATAGTCCCTTCCTTTTGGCCTTTGATATTGTGCTCATCATTTCGATGACCATCATCCTGTTGTTCCTGGGCCGAGGTGCTGTTCGTACCGCGATCGAGGAGTCGTTGATCAAGTATCGCATCGCGCATTGGTTGCAGGACATCATCGGCAATCCGAATGCTTTTCAGGTTCACGGTGGGAATGGACTGGCGGTCGATCGCACGAACAGATTGGTCGTTGAATACCTAGCGGCTCGCCGAAAGCACTTTATCGTCCTCATCCGGCAGTCGCTCTTTGCGTTGATGCTCTACGCGATTTCGATATCCGCTCTCCTTTCTTTGGGAGGTTGGTTGGTGTTGAGCAACTCGCTCACCATTGGGCAATTGGTCGCCAGCGTTTCGGTGGTCGCCGTGATTGTTGGTGCCTTCTCGAAAATCGGTAAGTCGCTGGAGTCCTTCTACGATTTGATGGCAGACACGGACAAAGTCGGTCACCTGATCGATTTGCCAACGGTCCCTCCATCGCGGGCTCTGGATGCAGGTATTGGCCC
>JBKCUW010000015.1:0-18570 GCA_046318275.1 Pirellula sp.
GAATGCTTTTCGATAGGAACCCATGCTAGAGCAATAAATAATTGCGGCATCGAGCGGGGCACCCGAGGTCCACTGTTTGACTTGGTTTGCCAAGGCACGGCTATAAAACGCCCCGGCAGTTGCTGAGCGGCCGGTCGCGAGCCCTGCGGCAGCTCGGATCCAACGCCCTTTGGGTGGAAGGCGATGGATCGAAACTTCGGCGCAAAATTGCTTCAATGCTTCTTCGTCGGATGCTTCCCATGGTTCATCGGCTACGCAGCCGAGGAGAACTTCGGCATGCTGCGATAAGAACCGCAGCATGTGGAAGGCTCGGATCCGGTCCCCGCGATTGGGAGGGTATGGAAGCCGATGAGTCAGGAGAAGAACGCGAGGAGGCAAGAGGGGATTGAGAGGCTAGAGGCTAGAGGCTAGAGGCTAGCGGTTAGCGGGTAGGAGCAAAAATGGAAAATGGAAAATGGAGAATGAAAAATGCAAAGTGGGAAGTGGAAGCTAAGAAGAGCGAGTGGGGATTTGTTTTTTTGACTAGCTACTTGCTACTTTCTACAAGCTCCTGTTCCAGGGTGAACCCGGTGGAAGGCTAATTAGGGGCTAGAGAGGCACCGGATGGCTCGCGCCATGCCGCTTCGAATTTGATTTTTTTACGGGCTGTTGCCGGTGGGTTTATTACTAGCCTCTAACTGCTAACTGCTAAACACTAACTGCTAACTGCTTTTCGTCGTTCGACACTTGTTTTTTTGTGGTGCGGATGGGCTTCGCCCCCGTGGGTGACACTCGGGTGTCATCCTGGCGAGCCTGTCGCCAATCATTTCTGCTGTTGTTATCTATCACAGACGTTCTCAGTCTAACTTGCCCGTTCCTTGAACCAAGCAAATTAGCCTGCACTCAACCACTGATTCAATCTCTCCGTCCGCATATTCGGAATAGTTTCACATCTGATTAAAAATCAGGTTTTTAACGTTCGGTTTAATTTGCACTTACGTCCGCCAATCCTAAGCCTACTCGCAGTTGCGAAACGCTTGGATTACCAACGGGTTACAACGCACGGAACGGCCGGCAGCTTGGCCGATGCTCACGACAAGCACGTCGGATCCGATAGAAACGGTACAACCGCTACAACAGTTGCCACCGTTCGCATGCGGGTCGTTCATGCGCAGTCGCGGGGAAGCTGAACAAAAAGCCATCCGATTCCGCGGGCGCGGCGTTCGGAAGGAGTTCCACTCGCTGTCTCCTGATTCTTCGCATCGGATCGAACAATTGCTAGACCTAAACCGTTGGTCCAATTGCCGCACGATTGACGAAGCTTTCAGGTAACGCTCGGGCTTCTATCGGTTAAGCGTTCGAGCCCCTATTTTGGGGACAGAAATTTCGGGATTTTGTGGAGAAGGGAATAGGGGAAGCGGGTAGCGGGTAGTTGTGGCCTCCACTGGGGTGAACCCAGTGGAAGTCGATGCGCGGTCGGGTGGATTTCCGATTTGCCTTAAGCCTAAAGTCTGTCCCTGGCCTCCATCGGACTTGTGCCGGTGGAGCCGCGACTGGCAGATACCGGAAATACCCCACTCCGCTCTTCTCTTCGTTGTGGCGGAGCCACAACGAAGAGAAGACTGCTAAATGATAGGGGGCCTGCGTAGCTGTCAGTTGTTGCTCCCACCGGGATGAACCCGGTGGAAAGCGATGCGCGGTCGGGTGGGATCGTGGGTAGCTGGCAGTTGTTGCCTCCACCGGGGTGAACCCGGTGGAAGGCGATAGGGCCGGTGGGTTGAGCTAGTAGCGGCCAGTTGTTGCTCCCACCGGGGTGAACCCGGTGGAAGGCGATGCGCGGTCGGGTGGATTTCAGCGCTGCCTAAACTCTAAAGCCTAACGTCTAAGGTCTTTTCCTGGCCACCACCGGGGTGAACCCGGTGGAAGGCGGCTGGGGTGTTGAGGGGATTTCAGCTTTGCCTAAAGGCTTTAGGCTTAAGCCTCAAGCCTGAAGACTAAAGCCTATCCCCTGCTTTGTAGAGATCGATGCGGTTGCCTTCGGTCCAGAGCAAGAGGGTACGGCCGTCAGGGGAGAACTCGGCACGGATCACTGGCAAACCCGATTGCCTTAACTCGATCAACTCCCTCCGTGTCTCCAACTCCCATATGCTCACTCGACCCGCAACGTCCCCTACCACCAAAGTCCTCGAATCCGGTGATATCGCGATCGCTGATATCTTCGATCCGGGCACTATAATGCGATCCTCTAACCCCCAATCGCTCGTCCGCCATAGACGCACCGTCCGATCATGCGCCCCCGACACCAACCATCGCCCATCCCCGGTGAATGCAACTTGTTCCACCGTGCTCCGATGCCCCGAAAGCACCGCGATCCGTTTGAAGGTCTCGGTCTCAACCAACTCGACGTTGTTCGATTCACGCCGACCTACCGCGACCCAACGACCGTCCGGCGAAGCCCCCATCGATACGCAATCGTCGATTCGAAACAACTCCCGACCCGTCTCAAAATCCCGAATTACCCCAAACCAACCCGGCGCCCCTCCCCTCGCTATGTAAGCGTTTTTGCCAGGCAAAGCATCCAATTCGAGGACTTGCGTGGCCTCGAACATCCGCTCCCATCGCAGCGTTCCGAGGTCCGGCGAGTTCGCACCAACCAACTCCGGAAGAACCGCGATCATCCCCTCCGAGTCGCCAACCATCCATCGCTTCGACTCCGGCAAATACACGAGCGCGCCTAGCGTGTGCCCCGGTGTCTGCCACTGGACCGAAGTCCCATCGCTCAACGAAATCCTCACCAACGATTCGCTTTGCAACTGAAAGATCGACTCCGGGTACTCGGTCAATTCCGCGCAGTCCCTAAATCCTTGCCAACTACCCCCCAGCCGAATCATTTCCTGCTGGAACGCGAGTGACGGTCCGTAGAACCGCCATAAGCTACCATCCCGCGAACCGGTAACGATTTGCATGGGCACCGATCCCAGCGTTGCATCCTCGCGGGCCGACTCGCCTTCTGCCGGATCATCCTCGCGGGCAAACGCACCCGCTGTATCCACCATGCAAATCGCAGACACGGACGCCCGATGATGCTGCCAACTCCCCTCGATCTCCAAGCCGGAATACTCCGAAGTACTCGGGTCCCGCAACACCCTGACTAAACTCAATCCCCCTTCGCTATCACCGCACAGCACTCGATCCTTCCCCAGATGCATGGTCGATTGGATGGTGTCTTGGAAGCTCAGCGCCCCGACCTCTTTGCCTTCGCCAACGACGAGACTGAGCCGCCCAAAATTATCCCCCACCATCATCGCAACCTCGTCCGATTTGGACGGGGGCAACAAAGTCACCGCGTTGATCTTCGTCCTGCCCCACGCAGGAAAATACGCCAATTGCTTGCCCGTCGGGTCGAACGCCCACACAAATCCATCGGTGCTGCCGACGGCGAGGATACTGCCATCGGGACTCACATCCATGCACTCGACCACAGGTACCTTAAATCGAGGGAACCAACTATGGACCAAGTCCCCGGTGTCCGCATTCCATATCCCGATCCGATCGGATTTGCCCGCAACCGCGACTTGATGGGTCCCCCCTAAGAAGCGAACAACATACGCCGCATTACCGGGCTCATGGGCATTCCACTCTCGGAGCTTGGTTCCACTACCAGGCTCCCAAATCGCCAGCGATCCATTGTCGGCGGCGGCTGCGAGCAACGTGCTGTCTTTGGAAAAGGAGACCGCATTGATTTCCGAAGGTGAACTCTGGAGAACCCGGTACTTCTCGCCGGCTGCCTTCAGATCGTACAACGCAATTTGCCCCGCACTTCCCGCAACAGCAAGCCATCGACCGTCACCGGACTTTACGATACTCCAGATCGATTGCGGCGGGGTTTGTATCTCGCTTTTGCGCAGTCGCAAGCTGCCCCATAGGTACCGCGCCACGAACTCCGGTTCCACCGCGCCTCCTGCGGTTCCTGGTCCCGTGGACTCCTCGGATTGGAAATAAGGTCCGAGCAAATTCGCGGCGCGATTCGGATCGAAATTGCGGATGGCCCGCCCTGCAGCGGAAACGTCCGCCGCGTAAACCTGTCGTTTCAGTTGCTTCTCGCCTCGCTCAACTTCGCGCTGCCTCGCTTCGGATTCGTTCAATGCGAACTCCAACTGCTGCAGGTTGAACCGCAACAGGCTATCGCTTTCGAGCAATTGCGTTTTTCGATCCGTCAACGCTTGGTTCATGTCAGAGAGATTCCGCGTGTAGCGATACGATTGAATGAGAATCGCTGAGACCAAGGCGGCGAATAAGAGCCCGGACAAGGTCACCAAGGGGTGCCGTTTGCTCCAGCGCCACGTGGTGGTCAGGATCCCGGGTGCTTGGGCGCGGATCGCCCTGCCTTTGAGGAACCGATCGAGATCGTCCGCGAGGTCTTTGGCGGTCAAGTAACGATCTGAAGGGGCTTTTTCGAGGCACTTCTGGGTGATGGTCGAAAGATCCCGTGGGATATTCGGCTGAAGGACATGGGGTGCGATCGGGCGCTGATCATCGATGCGTTTGACGGCTTCCTGGATCGAAGTGAACTGAAACGGAGTGCGTCCTACCAACAGTCGATAAAGCAAAACTCCGAGCGAATAGATATCGATGGATGGCGCGTTCGTCTTTTGGCCGCGGATCAATTGCTCGGGGGCCATGTACTGCGGGGTGCCTTGCAACTGCATCGACAGCGTTTGCTTCTCGCCATCGTCGAGCAATTTCGCGAGCCCGAAGTCGCTGACTTTGGGGACGAATGGAAACTCGGGGATCCCCGACGCAGGATCGGGAAACAGGAGTACATTCCCCGGTTTTAAATCGCGGTGGATGATGCCTTGATCGTGGCTATAAGCGATCGCGTTCGCCAACCGATGGACGATTTGCGCCGCGAGCTTTGGGGAAACCGGGGCATCCAAGGACTTGAGCCATGCGTCTAATCCGGGACCGGGGCAATACGCAAGCGCCAGGAAGACTTGGTCGCCATCCAACCCTGCGTCGTACACCGGAACAATATTGGGATGATCCAATTTTGCAGTCGCGGTCGCTTCGCGCAGGAACCGGCGTCGATCGTCTTCGGAATCGATGCGCCCGACCAAAGGTGATTTGATCGCGACGACGCGTTTCAACTGCCGATCCTCGGCGAGATACACGATGCCGAATCCGCCGACACCAAGAACGGATCGGATATGGTACTTGCCGATAGTCTCCGGCAATCCGATCGGGAGTTGCTTGTGGTTGACGCGAAACGCTTGATGGATCTCCCGAAGCGCAGCCGTGGCCGAAATCAAATCGGAGTCCTCGGTGCTAGCCTTGGAATCCGTGGGGAGCTTGGCTCCGGATTTCAAGTCGGCATCAAGCTTGATGAGCTTGTCAATTTCGCCAGTGGAGAGAGATGAATCGGGCACGATAAGAGGCGAGTATTGGGCGGTGATTGAGCGTTGGGCATTGATTAAGACAGGAGAGATTTGAGTATAGCCGGCGGGATGAAGGGAATCGAGAGATCGGAGGGAAGCAAGTCAAGGGCGAGGAAGATTTAGGAGCTAGTTGCTTGGAAGAGTCATGGAGGAGGGGGTGAGTTGTTAGGTGCTTTTTGATAGCTACTATTACCGCTGGAGGCTGGAGGCTGGAGGATGGGGGCTGGGAAAATGGAAAATGGAAAATGGAAAATGGAAAATGGAAAATGGAAAATGAAAAATGGGGAATGGGGAATGGGGAATGGGGAATGGGGAATGGAGACTGGGGAATGGAGAATGGAGAATGGAGAATGGAGAATGGAGAATGGAGCCTGCCCCTCCGAAATGCGTTGCCGATTCTCGCGTTTAGTCTCCAAGCAGTTGCTGTTCGGCTCGAAACTAGGTACGATCGACCGGTGCCAGTGCAGTTCTTGTGGCTGCCTGCGACTCCCACCTACCTACCCCCTCCCGATCTGAGCATTCACCATGCGTCACGACGGCCCAACGGATCCCGGTCCCATTGAGCCTACGTCTACCACTGAACGTGGTGACGCGGCGAACCAGTCCGCAAACGACCACGGCGAGCTTCGGCAGATCTTGCGATCGCTCCCCGTTTCGATCCCTCCTCACTTGCAGGCCAAGGTCGACAAATCGGATATCGTCCAAGATGTCTTGCTCAAGATCTCCTCAAACGATTATGGGCTCGACACGATGCAGCCCCCGAATCGCAAGGCGTTCCTTAAACGAATGCTCGATTCACGAATGGCAGACCTTATCCGACGCGGATTTAGCTTGCGCCGCGATGCTCGGCGGGAACAAACCTTTGCTGGCGATGTGCGAGGCGACGATTCCTCACCCAGCTCCCAAGTCCAAAAGGCTGAAAGCCGCGATCGCGTCAACGCCGCCATGGAACGTCTTCCAGCCCATTACCGCGACGTTCTTTTGCTCCGACAACGGGATGATTTGTCCTTCGCCGAAATCGGCAAAGTGATGGGAATAAGTCCCGACGCTGCGCGAGATCTCTGGGGCCGCGCGCTGATTCGTATCAGCAAGATTATGAAGAATGAGAGTGCGGGTTAGTGGTTAGTGGTTAGTGGTTAGCCTTAAGGCTCATACGCTGGTAGCTGCCAGTTGTTGCCTCCACCGGGGTAAACCCGGTGGAAGGCGATGCGCGGTCGTGCAGAGCTCAATTTTCAATTTTCCATTTTCCATTCTCCACTCTCCATTTTCCATTCCCCATTCTCCATTCTCTAGTCTCTAGTCTCTAGTCTTCACTTAACTGTTACGTAGACCGGGTCGCCGGTAAACGTGTGCTTCATCACAAAGTTGATGGATACGTGGACCGTGATCGGTACTAAATGCTTCTCTACGAGCGGTGCGTCGGCGGCCGCTTTCAAGGTGATGTACCCCGCGCTCTCAGCACCTGTCAACAACGTCTTGCTCGCTCCCACATCGACCGTAACCCCTGCTGGCAATGGATTGCCGTACGGCTGCTCTAAGTGCTGCAACATCACGTCCAACGTGACGTTGCCTTTGTAATCCGGTGCTCGTTCTACCGTAATGTCGATCCGCTGCGAACCGCCCGGCTTCAACTCGATCTGCGTCGTGCTCAATGAAACCTTGCGCACATCCATCGGCTTGGCGATCGACACCGTGTGCATCTCCACCGGATAGTGCCCTCGCCCACCACCCGGCATGTAGACCTCTTGCATGTTGCTCGCCATAGCCACCATCGGCTTCTTGCTTCCATCCGCTTGGTCGATCATCGACGTCCCGGTAATTTTCACATTCGACACGCCGATCGCTGCATCGGGAGAAGCATTAAGCCATATGGCACCATCGGGTCGTCCGTTCAAAATGCGTCCCGCAACGGCGGTCACCCCGGGAGGCAACCCCTCGATCGCTAACTGTATCTCACCCGCAAACCCATTCCGACGCAACGCTTTCACATAGATCACACTTGCCATCGCCGGCGCCAATTCGGTTTTGTCCGTGTCCGCCTCCAGCAAAAAATAAGGCTCCGCACGAGTCACTCGCACCGCGTACGGAAAATCAACCCCGCCGCGGCCGTGCAAATCTTTGATCTCTAGCGTGTACTTGCCATCGGCCGGCGCTACCCAATTCTCTAACATCGCGTCCGAGGACATGACTCGGTCAAACGTCATGTCGTCCACCTCGCTAAGCGCGGCCCCTTGTTCATTCAACACCCGAAGCTTCGGATCCAAACTGGAACCCAGTCGGCGAGCCAAAACCTCAAACGTGAACTTCTCTTGCGCTTTCGCTTCGAATTGAAATCGATCCGATTCCGACGACTTATCAAGGGCCCCTGACAACACCGCAGGTACAGTAAACGGAGTGGGACTCGTCGCTAACGATGAGGTTGTACCGTCTGTTGCAGTTGGCGCTGCAACTGGAACAGCCACCTCGGGAACAATGGGACTTGAAGTTCCAACGACCAAGACACTTTGCAAGGGCTGACCAGACAACTCCGTGGAGACTCGGACCATTCGGCCATCCGAGTCAGCGGACAATTGCATCGTCTGCTGCGAATTGGCAGGTATACCCAGTCCTAGCAATTGAACAGCACTCGGAGTTCCATTCGCCGCGAGCACCAGCGGTCGCACCATAGTGACAAACGGTCGAGTGCTGCATTCGATGCTATAGGTCCAATCCGCGTTGCCTTGGTATCGGACATCACGGACCTCGAGAACATAATCTCCCGGCCGTTCGATTGGATAGTGGAGCAGAGGATCGCCCGCGTAATGATTGTCGCTCGATGCTAATGTGGATCCCATGTCGTTTCGCAACGTAATCATCGGATCCACGCGTGTTTGCATATCATGCAAACGGTTTTGCAACCGCTGGGACACCATATGAAAGGTGATCGCCGTAGGCTGATCGACGTGGAATTTGAAGAAGTCTAGATCCTCTCCTTTCTCAATGGCGCCACACAAGGTTGCTGGCAACGTGATTGCTTGCGATTTTTCGAGAACATCATTGTCGGCAGCTTCGCTCACCACGGGCTCGCGTACGACAACGATCTGGCCGATGGTACTGACACCGTGAGGCGTCATCACACGAAAGTCTCGGATTCCAGGTACCGCATCGGGAGCGCAGGTAAACCGCAATTTGCATTTGGAACTCATCACATCGTTCCGGTCCTTGTCCTCAGGCTTCTCGGCTTCGTTCGGAAGGAGCTCGGCCGTTACACCAGTACCGGAGACGATGACGGACAATGCACCGGCCAAATTGTAGCGAGCGCTCAATTCGTGCTCGGTGGATGCGCCTACGCAAGCCGCAGCAGGCCGTATGCTCATGAGCATCGGGTAGGAGTTGTTGGTTTGGCTGTAGACTGAGCCAGCCAGCGATATAAGAAGTACCGCGGCTCCGAAAAATGGAATGATGTGGCGACGGATGGAGAGAGGAATATCGGAGGAGAGCATGAAGCTTGGGGAATGGGAGAATGGGGGATGAGGAATGAGGAATGAGGAATGAGGAATGAGGAATGGAAAATGGAAAATGGAAAATGGAAAGCAGAGAATGGCGAAGGGACAATGGAAGCTAAGTAGAGCACGTGGGTGTTTGTTTTTCGATTAGCAACTAGCTACTACTCCGGGGTGAACCCGGTGGAAGGCGATGCGCGGTCACGCAGATCCCCGCCTAAAGCCTAAAGTCTAAAGTCTAAAGTCTGCTCCTGCCCCCGACCTACCTGACGAACATGAATTGCTTGGAATTGATCAGTGCCCAGATCAAGTCTTGGTAGCCCTCGGCGGGACTAGGACAAGATGCGATGAACTGTCGGCTCTCGGCCATCTCTTGCGTGGTTGGGAACCGGCACAAGGTCGCTAAATACAACTCCTCAAGGCACTCATCGACGGCCTTGCCCGATGCCGCAAGCTTGGCCACCCTGCCGTTCCCATCCGCAATTTTTCCAGCCAAAATGTCTCCGTTGAGCGTATGTAACGCTTGTGCCAAATTCTCATCCGGAGTCCGCTCGCATTCGCACACACTGGCACGTTTGGGTTTGCCGAACGTTACCAAGAATGGATTGGTATTCCCAGCCGCAGCGTCCGGTAACTCGATCGCCCTTGTCCCCAACGGCAAACTCGGATGCTTCGTTTTGACCATAGTCGCGTCATCGATGCAGTCCAACAACGCCTCTGCGGCCACTCGCTTGACGCGGTAGTGGCTATAAAACCGCTCGTCCCCTTCGTTGGTAACATTGGGTTGCGAATCGAGCTGGTACAACCGCGAGCGCATGATCGTTCGCATCAAGTGCCGTACGTTGAATCCAGAGCCTTTGAACTCGGCAACTAAGGCATCCATCATGGCTGGATTCGACGGGGGATTGGTCGAACGTATATCATCGATCGGCTCAACCAATCCTCGCCCAAGCAAATATGCGGTGTATCGGTTCACGATGTTTCGTGCAAACCAGGGGTTGCTCGGCTGCGTCAACCAATTGGCCAAGCCGATCCGGCGATCGTTGGGGTCTTCGATCGGCTCACCCTCGAGCGGCGTCGGCTTCATCACCGCTCCTGTCTTGGGATGACTGACCTCGCCACCCGAAGTGACCATCACGACTGTCTCGCCACCGAAGATGCCAAACTCCGAACTATTCTTGCTGGCCACTCGTGAAAAGAACGCCGCAAACCCATAGTAGTCCGCTTGGCTCAATCGCTCGTAAGGATGGTGATGGCATTTCGCGCACGCAAGCCGCGTCCCCAAAAACAGTTGGGCTGTCGACTCGGCCAGGTCGCTCGGATTGTTCGCAATGCGAAAATAATTCGCTGGTCCGTTCGAAAAGATAGAACCCTTTGCGGTGATCAGTTCCGAAACAAACTGACTCATCGGTTTGTTGGTCCGAAACGATTCTCGGAGCCAATTATGGAGCGACCACATCCCGCTCTCGCCGACCACCGTGCTATTGTTCCGAATCAGATCCGCCCACTTCAATGTCCAATAGGCTGCGAATCGGTCGTTGTACGTGTCTTTTGCAGGGTCACCGGTCAACCCGAGCAAGCGATCGATCAGTTGATTGCGTTTGTCCGGATCGGTCGATGCGAGGAAGGCTCGCGTTTCCTCGACCGTCGGCAATCCGCCGATCGTGTCCAGAAATGCGCGTCGCAGAAATGTTGCATCGTCGCAAACTCCGGACGGAGTCAGCCCAAGTTCCTCAAATTTCGCGCGGGCCAAATCATCGATTGCATTGCTGGATTGCCACTGCGCTAGATCGGCCTTGTCCGAGAACGGCACAACAAAGGTCGCAATTTCGGCTTGGTTGGCAAAGCGTGCCATCACGGCACCTTGCCCCTTGCCTTGCGTCATCGCGACGCCTGACTTAGTGACTTTGACGACACCTTCGTCCATCGCATCGAAGCGTGTCCAACTGGTGACGTCGCGTGTGGTGCCATCCGAATACGTCGCGATGGCTTGCAATTGCTGTTGGACACCGATTTGGGCGATCCGCTTCTTGGGGGTGATTGCGAGCGAGGTCACTTTGGCCGGCTCATTGCTGGGCCTAAGAGCGCCGTTTGCGATCCAAGTCGTGAGAATGCGTACATCGTTCGAATCGGGTGAGAACCGAGCCCCACCGCCGTGAGGGATAAGGTTGGTCCCCTTTTGCACGATCAGGCTTTGAGAAGGATTGTTCAGGTTGAGCCGCCGTCCTCGGGCGGCGACCGCGAGGGATTGGTAATCGAGGAGCGGGTCGAACGCCATCACCGATAGAACAAAGCCACCTTTGCCATACTGACTGGCATGGCAGGCGCCGGCGTTGCAGCCTGCGCGAGTGATCACAGGCAGGACATCCCGATGGAAGTCGACGGTCGGGTTCGGTGACACTTCCTGAACCTCGACGTCGATCGACTTGGTCGTGCCTTCGAATTGGATGGTGATCGTGGCGGTACCGTTGGAAACCGCGGAGACACAGCCGGTACCGTCGACCGATGCAACCGATGGGTTTTCGCTTCGATAGGTCGCAGCCGCGGTTCGATCGGGACTCCGGTCAGTAAGCCCGGCATCGTCGGCGAGTTCTCGCACCAACAATTGGGATTGTGCGAAATTCCCTTTGAGGGTGATGCGAGCGGGAGCCACTTCCAATTCGCCCGCCATGCTGCAAGCCATGCTACCGAGCACAACTGCGAGACAACCAAAACATGCTGTCCGAAGCGAACGATCGAACGTTCGGTTGGCATCGGGGCATGTAGTTAGCAATCGGAATGGCGAAGAGGTGTTTAGATCCATTCTTTGACCGGTTCCCCTTCGATGAGTCGAATCGGGCGTCCATCGTTCGCATTGACGGTAAGGTCCAAGGGCAAGCCGAGTTTGTGGTACATCGTCGCGACGATATTTTCAGTGAAGTACTCGTTCGACTTTGGAACGCCACCTTCTGCGTCGGTTTCGCCGAGGACCAACCCGCCTGGAACTCCCGCGCCGGCCATGACCACGAAACCCGCCGATGCCCAGTGATCTCGGCCGATGGCCGGATTGATCTTTGGTGTTCTCCCGAAGTCCGTCATCCAAACGACGAGGGTCGAATCGAGGAGTCCTTGTTGCTCAAGATCGATCAGCAATGCCGGAAGAGCTTGGTCGACCTGCGGCATACGATGTTGTTTGAGACCATTGAAGCAGTCTTGATGGTGGTCCCAGCCTGGGTCACTGACCGTGACGAATCGGACGCCGGATTGGATAAGGCGGCGAGCGAGCAGCATCCGTTGTCCGAACGAAGTGCGTCCGTAATCATCGCGCAGTTTGGGGTCTTCGCTGGCGATATCGAACGCTTGTCGCGTTTCAGGGGCCGTGATCATCTTGAACGCTGTCTTGTAGTGTTCGTCGAGTGCGTCGAACGCAGCGGGTTGGAGATCCGCCGCGCGTTGCATCCGGTCGATCTTGCTCAAGATCTCGCGGCGTCGATCGATCCGAGTCAGTTCCATGTTCAAGGGAGGGGTGATATCGCGGACCGAGAACTTGTCCACGTTGGCTTCGGCATGGATTTCGAAGCCCGCATGCTCCAGACCGAGGACGCCTGGCAAACCGCCTTGGAAGGAGCGGTCCACGTGGGCGCCCAGTTGGATGAAGGGAGGGAGAGCCGATTTAAAACCTTTTTGATGCGAAACGACGGAGCCCACGCAAGGATACACCAGGCTAGGATTCACGTTCCGGCCCGACATGCACCAATGGTCAGCCACACCGTGCCCTGCGTTCTTGGGATTCCAGCTCCGCATGACCGAGAACCGGTTGAGTTCTTTCGCCATACGTGGGCATAGTTCAGTGAAGTGCACGCCGGGAACCGCAGTTTCGATCACACCGAGAGGGCCACGCACGCCGTCCGAGGCAAGGGGTTTTGGATCGAGCGTATCGTGGTGGCTCGTGCCACCTTGGGTCCAGATGAAGATGCAATTGATCTCTGAGTCCGCTTTACCACCGTTGGCCAACAACCGTGTGGGATTGAGGAAACTTGAGATCGTAAGCCCGGCGACGCCGGCTTGGAGGATATCGCGTCGAGAGATCGATCGCTGTGATGATGCCGCATAGTGTGCGGCGGCCGCGTTGGATGGTATCGGGACAGCGGCGCCGGGACGAGTTCTGTTCCAAGGTTGAGAAGCCATAGGATCCTCCGTAGGCAAACAGACCCCGAGTTGGCGCCATCAAGCGCCAATTGCGGGGCGGCATGGGTTTAGGAAAGGAACGATGGAGCGGTGGGTTGATTTTAGGCGGGACGAGAATCCATCAAGGTTACTCGCATCACCAAAGCATAGCCCACAAGGGGGGAAATCGCAAGATTGCGAAGCGTCACGATCAGGCTAAAGACTAAAGGCTAAAGGCTAATCGCTTACCGCTTACCGCTTATCCCTCAAAGCTTCTCTTCCAAGTGCAAGGGGTTTTTGGCGAAGATCCACTCGGGGATTGGTTTTCCCTGGACGAGTTGCTCTTCCACGAAGCGCTCGATCCGGTCCTCCGTCATCCCGCCGTACCAATAGCCTTCCGGGTAGACGACCAGGATCGGGCCACCTTGGCAGACGCGGAGACACCCCGCTTTGGTCCGGTAGCAAGCAGACGGTCCCGAGGACAGGGAGAGGTTCCGATCCTTGAGGATGCCCTTAAGCTTTACCCAGGCCGCATTCCCTGCCTCGTTGGAGCAGCATGCCTCACCGACACAAAGGAAAACATGCCGGGCGTAATCACCGATTTTGAGTTCCTCCGCGATCGCTTCCAACTTTTTCATTTTCCGATTATCACCTGAGAAAAGACTGAGGATTTGAGGAGATTTGAAGAACCGCGGTCCGCCCTAATTGTCGAGCACTTCTCCTCTGGCTACACTTTGAACGCTGATCGATAAGCCTACTCCTACCCGCCAAAATCACCAGCTGGGAACCCTGCCTTTTTCGCAGGACCAGCGGAGCCATCCATGACTGCCAACGTTAAAGACAAGGTAGAAACCACGACCGCGACCCTGAGTATCGGCGAGTCCAGCTTGACGATGCCGATCCTTGTCGGAACCGAGAACGATCGAGCCATCGACATCTCGAAACTGCTCAAAGAGACGGGGCACATCACGCTCGACGAAGGGTATGCGAACACCGGAGCTACCACCAGCGCGATCACGTATTTGGACGGCGACCGAGGGATTCTTCGTTACCGAGGCTATCCGATCGAAGATCTCGCCGCCCATTGCGACTTCATCGAAACCAGCTATTTGCTCATCTATGGCGAGCTGCCGACACTTGAGCAATTGGAGTCGTTCAAGGCATCGATTCGCCGCCATACGATGCTGCACGAGGACATGCGATCGTTTTACAACGGTTTCCCCAGAGACGCACACCCCATGGCGATCTTGTCGAGTGTCGTCAGTGCATTGTCGACGTTTTATCAAGACTCCCTCAATCCCCACGATCCAAAGCAGGTTGAGAAGTCGATCCATCGCTTGCTTGCAAAACTACCGACCATTGCAGCATACAGCTACAAGAAGGCGTTTGGCCAGCCGTTTATCTACCCAGATAACTCGCTCGATTACTGCGAGAATTTCTTGCATATGATGTTCACGATTCCTAGCGAATCTTACAAAGCGGATCCGGATTTCGTGAAAGCGTTGAACCTACTGCTGATCGTGCACGCTGACCACGAGCAGAACTGCAGCACCTCCACCGTTCGCATGGTCGGCTCGTCCGATGCCAATTTGTTCGCCAGCATCTCCGCGGGTATTTGCGCTCTGTGGGGCCCATTGCACGGTGGCGCGAATGAGGCGTGTGTGAACATGCTCAAGCAAATCGCGGACGATGGCGGTGACGTTAAGAAGTATGTCAACATGGCCAAGGACAAGACCAGCAACTTCCGACTGATGGGTTTCGGGCACCGGGTTTACAAGAACTACGATCCGCGGGCGAAGATCATTAAGGCGGCTTGCGATATCCTGTTGAAGAAGCTGAATTTGAAGGACCCCCTCTTCGATGTGGCTCAGCAATTGGAGGCGACTGCATTACAGGACCCGTACTTCATCGAGCGAAAACTGTACCCCAACGTCGACTTCTATTCGGGTGTGATCTACCGAGCGATGGGCATTCCGGTGCAGATGTTTACGGTGCTATTCGCGATGGGCCGATTGCCAGGTTGGATCGCGCATTGGGTAGAAATGCAACAAAGCCCCAACACCCGAATCGGACGACCTCGCCAAGTTTATACGGGACCGCTCAAGCGAGAGATCGTTCCGATCGAAAAGCGGGGATGAGAGAGGGGTTAGGCTTTAGGCTGAATCCGAGCCACGCGTGTGAGCAAGTGGCAACTGGACGCTGGAACCCGGATCCCCCGAGGCTAGTCAGGATCGATGCGTTGGAACCAGCAATTCCGACGAGCCTCAACCCGGCGCTCACGCTTAGGGCTCCGATGGGATTCGCTTCGCGAATGAAATGCGTATCGCGAATCCGAGCCACGCGTGTGAGCAAGTGGCAACTGGACGTTGGAACCCGGATCCCCCGAGGCTAGTTAGGATCGATGCGTTGGAACTAGCAATTCCGGAGCTGCCAGTCGTGGCTCCACCGGCACAAGGCCGATGGAGGCCAGAAGAGCCGTCAGCCTTCAGACTTCAAATCTCTGCCCCCAGCCCTCAAACCACAACGCCAGACTTTTAGGCGACCGTCGAGTCGGTCGGGTAATGCCCGATCGATCCAGCGCCGAATCTGCTGCTCGTTGTAGCGCACGCTAAAGTGCCCGCAGATGATCAATTCATTCTTAAAATCGTTTCGGCGTTGCACGAAGTCATCCAAATGCATATGCCCATGCTTGTGTATTTTATCCTTGCGATGCTCTGGGGCTACGAACGTCATCTCGGTGATCAAAATCTTCGCGCGGTACATGTCAGGATGATCATCAAGTCCCGGTGGGGCCGTATCTCCGGTGTACGCGATCAACGGGATGCGAATCTCATGGGTCACCTCGGTCCCGGAAAGCTTGATATCCCGAATCTGATCCCCCGTTAAATGACTGAACTCGGGCTTGAGCTTTTTGCGTCGCTCCCACACGATGAAACCCAACGCCGGGATCGAATGGCGCATCGGGTACGTCGTCACCACGAGCTCGCGCGATATCTCGATCTCTTGATGAGGAGTAATCGGAACCAGCTTGCACGGCAATCGGCCTCGATCGAGCCTTGAAAAGACCTTCAGCAATTGATCCACGGTAGCCACGGTATGATCGGGCAAATAGATCGTCGGCTGCTCCATCTTCATCATCCGTCGACGGGCGACATAGGCGGGCAGCGCTGCGATATGATCCAAGTGGGAATGCGTGATAAAGTACCGCGGGAGTGCCATGAAATCCCACGGCTGAGCCCCAAGATCAAACCCGATCTTCAGTTCGGCAATCCTCCAATACGTCTGCACGGCGGCTCGCGAGTAACCGTCGATCGACATCCCCGCGTGATGCATCCCCAACGAAGGTGCATTGTCCACCGAGCCAATTGCGTCTGCTACAGCGTCATCGATCCTGCGCGGAGCATCCGAGGATCGCACGGGTGAGTCGCTCGCCATCGGCCCGCCGTTTTCCCTAAGCCGGCTGTGTTCCCTAGGCCCGCCACTTTCCTTGGATTTACCAACGGACTTCGCTGCGTTACCAACGGACTTCGCTGCGCCATTTGTTACCTGCGAACCGGGCGATGGAGACTTGGATGCCGCGGGCCCAACCGACTTCTTGGATTCGGCACCACGCTCGTTATTGCGTCGTTTCTTGGGGTCTTGAGGTTCAGGACCTGGAGTTGATGGTTCGTTCAAGGGAGTCCTGCGTTGGTTCTATGGCGTGGGACTAATCGAGTGTGGTGGATGGATTCAAGGGGCCGGCACTTAGCAGCCACCATTTGATCATGCGTCTATTTTAGCGAGCATTGTCTCGATGAGCGGCACCAAACGTTGTTGGGCCATTCGCGTCCAATCAAGGACTTCCGCATGCTCTGTTTTCTTGGGAATATCGGGGGTCGCGACATTGGTAACGATCGAAAAGGCAAGGACGGGAATGCCACGTTGGGCGGCGAGCATCGTTTCGGGGACGGTACTCATCCCTACCATGTCGGCCCCGAGTCGCGCAAAGGCGCGATACTCTGCCCGCGTCTCATAGTTAGGACCCAATGTGGCTAAATAGGTTCCCCGGGGCAACGAGAATCCCAATTCCATCGCACACGTTTCAGCCCGCCGCATCCAATCCTGGGCATAAATCCCTCGACTCCTGTGCGGCACCCCAAAAACGGCAGATCCACCCGATGCTTCGTCCGGCGAGATGGCTGTGCGAAACATCAAGTCGATATGGCTGTCGATGAGCACGATATCGCCACTGTGAAAACGCGGATTAATTCCACCCGATGCGTTAGAAACGATCAGCAGTTCAATCCCCATAGCAAGCATGGTGCGAACAGGGAATGTCGCTTTGGTCGCTGAGTTGCCTTCGTACAAGTGCGATCGGCCTTGCATGGCAACCACTGGCTGCCCCCCCAATTTTCCAATCACCAATTTTCCGGCGTGGCCGGAAACATGCGAAACAGGAAAACCGGGGATTTCCGCATAGTCCAATCGAACCGAATCAGTGATCGCGTCGGCGAGCGGACCAAGCCCACTGCCTAACACGATTCCGACGCGGGGGGCACATGGAGGTTTACATCCAGGGACTCGCTCGTGAATCCAAGAAAGCGCAGCGTGGACAGACGCGTCTAATCCAAAACGGTTGGGGGTGTTCGACATCGCGCGATGGCTCATGTCTCTGCGACTAACTCGGCTTGGAAAGCGAGACGGCGTGCGCCCTCTCGTGCTCGAGCACACCCGTAACAAGGGTAGTTAATCGGGGTTCGGCGTCGTTGGCGGTGGCGATGATCCTCGCTACATCGGCGGGTTCCAAGGCGTCTGGCAAGCACATATCGGTTACGACCGAGAACCCGACCGTGCGCATCCCCGCATGAACGGCGACGATAACCTCTGGTACGGTCGACATTCCAACCACATCGGCCCCGATCATTCGAAGGAAGCGATACTCCGCTCGCGTTTCCAGATTGGGACCCGCAACAGCCACAAAAACCCCCTTGTGCGCGACGATATCGTGCTTGCGAGCCGTTTTCAACGCGGCATCGATCAAGCTGTGATCGTAAGGTTCGCACATATCAGGAAAGCGAGGTCCAAGCCGATCATCGTTGATCCCGATCAATGGGTTGCCACCGAGCAGATTGATATGATCTTCGATCATCATGATATCCCCTGGCCGATAATTGGGGTTCATGCCGCCGCAGGCATTGGAAACCATCAATAGCTGCGCGCCGAGAGCCTTCATCACCCGAACCGGAAACGTGATATCCTTGAGCGGATACCCTTCGTACATGTGAAAGCGCCCTTCCATGGCCATCACAGGCAAACCGCAAAGATTGCCGCAAACCAATCGCCCTCGATGAGATGTCGCGGTGGACTTGAGAAAATGCGGAATCTCTTCGTAGTCCAAGGTGGCTTGTACGTCGATCCGTTGCACGAGAGGCCCGAGCCCTGTTCCTAGAATAATTCCAGCATGAGGATGATGCGGCCAGGCCTTTCGGATCACAGCGCATGCGTCTTGGATTTTGTCGTAGAGATCAAGCATTTGAATACAAGCTGAA
>JBKCUW010000016.1:0-28213 GCA_046318275.1 Pirellula sp.
AGCGGAGAGGACAGGATTCGAACCTGCGGTAAGGAGTTAACCCTACGCCGAATTAGCAATCCGGTGCTTTAGACCACTCAGCCACCTCTCCAATTCGCCCAGCAATCCGCCGGCCGACCTGTGTAGTTTGTCAGATTCTCCACGATTTGCAAGACGCATTGCGAGACGCGGTCCAACTCCCGTTCGGTTCGCTCTCTCTTCGGTATCCCCACGGAGATGCTTGCGAAAAAACCTGCTCGTCCGAGATTTTACGGCAATTTTGGTCTCATCCGCTGGTCCTGGCGCTCTCGGTTGCATTCCCGGAACTGCGGAAATCGCAAGCCAACGGGACAACACAACGGATTTGCTATGGAAGCCAACCGAGGATTTCTGCTAGTGTCCGAGTGCCCTTCGTAACAGTTCCTCGTTTTCCAACGGTTCCTTAACCCCACGGCGCATGACCTTGGTTCAACCGTCCACGAAAGCTCGATTCCTCGTCATTGCAGCGGCGATGCTTGCAACCATTTCTGGTTGCACCGATGGGCCATTTTTTCACCTGAAAAAGATGAACCCCTACATCCAGTCGCAATGGAAAAAAGACCGGGAAAAGACGGTCGTCTACTCCCAGCGCCTGGACGAAATGCGTTTACTGAGACGCCAGTTCCCTGGCATGACAGAAGAGGAGCAGGCCCGTTGGGTTGCCTCCCTCAACGATGTCCTTAAAAAAGAAACAAGTCCCTCGCTTCGACGCGAAGCAGTCCTTACTCTCGCTGTCGTTAGCCAACGCTCAGATGCTTTGCGTGCGATTGTACCCATGGCTCGGGATGAAAATGAGTCAGTCCGCTTGGCAGTCGTGCAGGCGTTAGAGAAAAACCATACCTCCGATTCGACTACCACTCTTTTGTCGTTGGCGCAGTCCGATCGAAGCAACAACGTGCGACTGACCGCCACGAAATCGCTCGGCCAGCACAAAACCAACGAAGTGCGGCAGTTCCTTGCGAGCAAACTTGAGGATCGCAGCACCGCGATGCAGTACTCAGCGTCGTTGGCTCTCAAGGAACATACCGGCAAAAATTACGGTGGCGATATCGAAGCTTGGAAGCAGTACTTGCAGGGGGATGAAGTCCCTGAACCACCGGTTTCGATTGCCGAACGGATGCAGTCGATGTTTCGCTAAATAGCGTGTATACTGTCGGAAATGCACAACCAAGTGCGTGCACGTGACTGCTTGGTTTTTCTCGATCGAACGGAGGCGATCTCTTCTGGATGCGCAAGGTGGCGCTCACTCATATTTTTTGAAGGCCACACGCATGAGATTTTCCCTCCATGGATTACTAGGAATGTTCCTCGTATCCGCGTTTTTCTCGACAAGTCTCACAAACTCTACCATTGCCGCCACACCAGTCGCTCCGAATACCACCACGGAACCAGCGGTACAGGATCAAAAAGAAAACCCTGAGATCGCTCTCATCCGCAAAGGAGCCGCCGAGTTTGAACAAGCGTTCAATAGCGGCAATGCATCCGCTGTCGCAGCGCTCTGGACTCCCGATGGCGAGTTCATCAGCGATGAAGGTGAACGTCACATCGGTCGCGCAGCGATCGAGGAAGCCTACAAAAAGATCCTCGCCGCTAGCCAAGGTCACAAAATCAAACTTCAAATCGACTCGATTCGAATGCTCAGCGATAGCGCTGCGATCGAGGATGGGCACGCGGTACTTGAGCCTTCCCCATTGGGTGTGACAACCATTGGTCAATACACCGTCGTTCACGTCAAATCCAACGGCAAATGGCTCATGTCGTCCGTCCGAGATTCCATCGTGGATAACACGGCTGTGCAGGGCAAATTGTCCGAGCTGGATTGGTTGATCGGAAAATGGTCCGCCGAAGAGCATGGGTCTCGAATCGAATCCGTATGCAGTTGGATCGCCAATAAAAGTTTCATCCAACGTACCTACATGGTCACCCATCCGGATAACAGTGTCACTTCAGGATTGCAAATCATCGGATACAACCCTCAAGGCGGCCACATTCAGTCCTGGAACTTTAGTTCCGACGGCGGCTATGCAGTAGGTGTGTGGAGTCGCAACGGCGACCAATGGATCACCGAACTGCAAGGTGTGCTCCCCACAGGTCAACCCACCACTGCATTCAATGCGTTGACTCGCCTCGACAGCAATGCTTATGCATGGCAATCCATGCAACGGTATGTCGGAGGCATCCCGGTAGAGGATACCGACGAAGTCGTCGTCAAACGCCAGTCTAAATAAGTTTTGGATGGGCTCCGATCGCTTGAATTGTTTGGCGGCACGCCAATACCATTCCATGCAGCGATCGATTCAAGGTTTAACGTTTACGGTTCAACGATTCACGGGCCAACGATTCACGGGCCAACGATTCACGGGCCAACACGGTTCATGAGCGAGCACTTCGCTCTAACCATACATTTTGAAAACACACTGAACATTCGATAGGAACATTTTATGAAATGCAGATACTTGGTCCCGATTACATTGGTAGTGATCGGATTGTTCGTTGATGGATATTGCCATGCACGCGGTGGTGGTGGCGGTGGCCCTCGTGGCGGTGGAGGAGGCATGGGCGGTGGCTCCCGCGGTGGATTTAGTGGCGGTGGGGGCTTCAGTGGCGGTGGCCGCCCGGGTGGATTCAGTGGCGGTGGTTTTAATGGTGGTGGCTTTAACAGCGGTGGTTTTAGTGGAGGTGCTCGTCCGGGGGGCAATAATTTCGGGGGTGGAAACTTTGGGAACGCCGGCGGATTTGGAGGAGCGGGCGGCCGAGCAGATGGTTTTGGAGGTGCAGCGGGCCGAGGTGATGGATTCGGGGGTGCCGGTGGTTTTGGGAATGCCGGTGGTGTGGGACGAGGTCCTTTTGGCGATGGGGCTTACGGCAACCGCGTGACAAGCGGCCAGTTGGGAAGCTTTTTGGGCATGTCATCAGACGAAGGAATGCACAGTCTCGGTTCCTCGGGACTCGGTAGCAACATGGATGTCAATCATGGTTCGGTCGAAGGGCCACGCGGAGGAACGGCTACGGGCACAACGGTTACTGGACCACGCGGGAACACCGTGGGACGTGGTGTTGCCGAAGGTCCCAACGGCGGCACCGTTGCCGGTCGCGGAGTTGCTGGAGCCGATGGCGGTCGGGCTGGTCAAGCGGTCGGTGTTGGACCGAACGGTGGCGTTGCTGCAGGTAGTGCAGTGCGAGGTCCGAATGGTGGTTTTGCCGCTCGCGGGGCCGCAGTTGGCCCCAATGGTGGCTACGCGGCGGGCTTCGCGAGAGTGTCGCCCTCGGGCCGCTACGCGGTTGGAGCATCCGTGCGGGGTAACTTTAATAATTGGGGCGTTTACGGTCGCGGTTGGTATGGACTGCACCCTGGTGCATGGGCACTAGCCGGCTGGGCGGACGCTTACTACTGGCAAGCAGCGAGCATGGCAACGCTGTGGCCATGGATGGGTTGGTCAGCAGCTCAGCCTGTTTACTACGACTACGGGAACAACGTGACCTATGTCGATGACTCCGTCTACGTCAATGGTCAATCGATGGGCACATCGGCCGAGTTCTACGATCAAGCGTCGACGCTGGCGACCACCGGTAGCCAAGCGCAAGTAACCAACGTCGATGCGGATTGGTTGCCGCTAGGGGTCTTTGCGTTGGCAAAGAACGACGCAACCAAATCCGACGTTACTATGCAGCTGGCTGTCAACAAACAAGGGATCCTCCGTGGGAATTACACCGACACGGCCACCGACAAAACCCAGGTTATCCAAGGCTCCGTGGACAAAAAAACCCAGCGAGCAGCGTTCACCGTAGGGGACAACAAGGACAACGTGATTGAAACCGGTGTTTACAACCTGACCAAAGACGAAGCTCCTGCCTTGATCCACTTTGGAAAAGATCGCACCGAGCAATGGCTTTTGGTACGGCTCAACAAAGACACCGATGGGAAGGCATCGGGCCAACAGTAACCGTCAGGACTAAAGCAATCAGCCCACTGGCACTTTCGACAGTACATCTGCCATCGATAGCAGCGGCAATCCAAAATGCCCTTGTATCGAAAGATGCGTGAACCAAAGCGTTTACGATGTCGAACAAGTCACCAAGGCTCCGCAATCAAAGCCCGCCGATCGCTTGGAGGTTCTCCTCGAGGCTTCGGCGGGCTTTCTTCGTTGAATGCCAAACACCTCGCCAATGAGTCCCCCTCGAAAACCACGGTTGACGCAAAAGCGGCTAATCGTTTTCGAATAGGCACGCAGCGTCCCGATGTGCCTACGCATGCTGAATTGCATATGCCTAACTAGGTTCGTACGCAACTCAATGACAGCAAATCAACTCTTCCGGATATTCCGGTTTTTATCCCTGTATCGTTTGCGGTGACTCGGCCGATAGACAACCTCGTGCGTACCTGCATTCCAATGCTCTCATTCTGCGCCAAAGAATATGCCGTCGACTCATCGTTTTCGTTCCATCGGTAAGCTTGTTCTCGTTGCCGTTGTGATGCTTGCATTCCCAATGGCAGGATATTCCCAACAAGCGCCGGTCAGTCCGGATTGGCGTGAAGAACCCCGTATCCAACTTGCAGCGGCATGGACATCAGAAGTTTCGCTCACTGAGTTGGAAGACGAAGAAGGAGTGATAGCGGAGCAGATGGCCGCGTTGGGCTCGAACCATTTCGCGTCCCTTTTCTATTGGGTTGTCAAAGTCACCCAAAGTGCTCAAAACCTTTCCGATGCAGACGAAATTGAGAATGTGCTCATCACAGATCTCCCACCTGATGCAGCACTAGCCGCAAGCGACACAGACTTCAACGAAGTGCCGATGCACAAAGATGGTGTTGAATCTGTCGATGCGGACAGGGCCGAGGATACCGAAGGATCGGCTGACAGCGGGTCCGGTAACGACAGAAATGAAATTGAAGAAGTGATCACCGAATCGCGCAACTTGGCCCTTGAATTGCCGTTCGCCGTAGAACCACCCAATGCGGAAGACAACGAAGAGCCATCGGTGGTGATGTCGGACGAAGCGGTTGGAGGTCCAAGCAACGAAGTCTCGACTCGCAATAGCGTGAAGGCGGAGCCTGCCAAACTCAGCAGTGCGAAGCCGTTTGTTCCCAAGAAAGAAACCGGTCGCAATCTGCGTAAGCCGCTCGACATGAAGGCGCTCGAAGAACTCGACGGCGGTGATGCAGCCTCCGAATTATCACACTCGGGAACTACAGGTTCATCGCATTCGCGAAACAACATCGACGCTTCTCTATCTATTCCCTCTAAAACTATTCCCTCTAAAACACCGTTGATCGAACCTAAGGCACTCTCCTCGGATCTTAAATCGTCAGCCTCGCAGAGCCCACCGAAACGAGCAGTAAAAACGCCCGATGAAGATTTGCGAGATTACCTCGCCGAAGAGGAACCACCGGCAACCTCGACCACCAAGGATCTCCAACGCGAGTCGCAGAGAGCTTTGCAAGGAATCGATGCCGAGCGAGCGCAGAAGCCAAAGAACCACGGTGAAAGTGGTTCGACCCCAGGTCGCGATTCCGGGGCGATGTCCGATTCAAAGTCAAAGGACACTCAGACAAAACGCCCGGAGTCCGTCAAAGCGCCAACCAATTCACCAATTCAAGATCGACGCATGGCTCGGGTGGATGCATGCGTTGAACACTACTTAAAGAACCCAGAGACGACGGCGGAGCGGTCCCCATGGGCGGTCATGCACGCAACCTTGGCATATGGAAGCGACTACGAATTGATCGGACCGAATGGTCGAGTCAACGCGATCGGTTGGATGTGCCACAATGGCTTGTGCCGAACCCAACGGATGTTCACACCCTCTGGCAAGTCATTCATTCCGAACGTGGGTGGTGGAGTCCAAGGTCATCAAGGCCAGTTTTTGGCGATCCTAGCACAGTGCCAAGTCCCCCCGGATTATCCGATCCAAATCGGGAACAACAAGTTTACTGTTCAAGATCTCGTGCGCTACGAAATGGCAACGTGCAAGGAACGATCCGAGTTGACATTTAAACTCATCGGTCTCTCGTACTACTTGGATTCGAACAAGCAATGGCGGGCCAATGACGGCAAGGTATGGAGCATCCAAAAGCTGATCCAGGAAGAACTAGCGCAACCGATCGTCGGATCCGCATGCGGTGGTACTCACCGGTTGATGGGCTTCTCGTTTGCACTGAAACAACGATCGTTGCAGGGAGAGCCGATCACTGGCCAATACTTGCGAGCTGCAAAGTTCGTCGAGGACTTCATTAGTTACACCTGGCGACTTCAGAACCCCGATGGCAGCTTCAGCACCAATTGGTACGAGAGTCGTGGCAATGATCCAAACGATGAACGCAAAGTCCAAACATCGGGGCATATGCTCGAATGGTTGATGTTTACGGTCAACGATGAAGAGTTGCAGAGCCCACGAGTCGAGAAGGCCGTCGATTTCTTGTTGAGCAAGATTTACGATTCTCGAAGCAAGAAATGGCCGATTGGTCCACGAGGACACGCGACGCGGGCATTGGCGCTCTATTCGGCTCGCATGGCCTCTCTTAGCGAATCCGATGCCGAGTCGGCATCCGCTCCGGTGGTCACCTCGATCCAGCGGGAATCCGCAAAGCCGGAAGTCGCCCCAGCGACCCCTGCTCCCAGGGCCCAGATGGCGGCCCCTCGGTCTCGAACCGCATCGCCACCACCAGTGCGAACCAGGCGATAATTCGTCGGCACATTGAGGGACATTGCCGATTGGGTAATCCGGAACAGGTATTGCAACGATACGGGTTGCAACGATACGGAGTCTGGAGCGATCCAGAGTCTGGAGCAATCCAGAGTCTGGAGCGACGATCGACTGCTTGGACCGGATGCGAGGAGTTGCCTCAGCGCAGGTCAAAAGCGCACGAGTGAGCGCGTCGGTCCAATGCTATTTTCGTGCGTTGTCTCGCATAGCGATGCTCCAACCAATCGGTCCGCAACCACAGCGACTGGCCCACTCAAAGATTGGCATTGAAGGGGGCCCAACAGCCATCGAGCACGAATACCCTTGCCCTGACTAAGACGACGACCAATTCGGCTTGTGTCGGCTCGTGCAAGTTAGAGGTTCAGTGCGTACGTAAACCGTTGCGGCTTGGTGCCTTCTGCAGTCTGACAGTCTATCTGCAGCCTGAGAGTCTATCTGCAGTCTGACAGTCTATCTGCAGTCCATCTATCTGCAGTTCATTCGATCGAGTTTGGAACGTTCCTCGATGCGAGTCCAGTCAACTCGCCCCAACCGGCGTCTGGAACTCGAATCAAGGGGGCGGCAACGAGCGAAAAAAGGGCTATTCTGGCCTGCACAACTCCCTAAAAACCGGGATTCCCCCCCTTCGGACTTGCACGGCGCTCCTCTTTGCATCCATAATACAGAGGTAGCGAACCGCGACGACCAGCATGTCATGCATGTCCTCGTTGGACGCCCCCACCGCGAGGGCATCCCTGAGAAGGGATTTGCCAAAACGATTTAGTTGGTACTAGGACTGCTCCATCGAGCATCCTTTGTTCCACTCCCGCCTCCTACCTTTCATTCCGGAATCGCACCATGCTCCATTTTTTTGGTGGTTCGGATCGCTTGTGCAATGGAATCACACGGCGCAGCTTTCTGTCGGCAGGCTCCCTTTGTTTCGGTATGGGAGGCTTTACGCTCGCGGATCTCTTGCGGGCAGAAGATGCCGCCGGGAAACGCAATTCCCACAAGGGATTGATCAATATCTTCTTGGGTGGTGGCCCTCCACACCAGGACATGTGGGAAATCAAGACAGAAGCCCCATCGGAGATCCGAGGGGAGTTTAGCCCGATCGCGACCAATGTGCCCGGAATCCAAATTTGCGAAGTGTTTCCGCAACTAGCCCAACGGATGGATAAGTCGGTGGTCATCCGTTCCGTCGTGGGATGCAAGGATCGTCATGAGTCGTACCAATGCATGAGCGGTTGGTTCCCGGATGACCTGAAAGCCCTCGGTGGCCGTCCATCGATCGGATCGGCAGTCTCCAAATTGCAGGGCACGGTTGACCCCGCGGTTCCCGCGTTTGTAGGGCTGGCGAGCAAGACACAGCACGTGCCGTGGTCCAATTCGGGCGAAGCCGGATTTCTGGGGGCTGCATTTTCTGCATTCAAACCAGACGGACCTGGGATGGACAACATGAAACTCCACTCGATCTCGCTGGACCGATTGAAAGATCGCCGCCGGTTGTTGACCAGCCTCGACACCATGCGACGCGATATCGATACCACCGGGATGATGTCCGGAATGGACGCGTTCGAACAAAGGGCTCTCGACGTCCTCACCAGCAGCAAACTGCTGGATGCGCTGGATCTGAGCAAGGAGGATCCAAAGGTTGTCGAACGCTACGGCGACGGAAAGCCCTACAAATACCAATACGATGGCGCACCGACTTGCAACGATCACTTGCTGATCGCCCGTCGATTGATCGAAGCTGGCGTGCGGGTGGTTAGTTTGAGCTACGGCAGATGGGACTCCCACGGTCAAAACTTCGATTTGGTTCGAGATCACGGTACGAAGCTCGATCAATGCTTGAGCGCCCTGCTCGACGATTTGCAGGAACGCGGGATGCTCAACGACGTAACCGTAATTGTATGGGGCGAGTTTGGCAGAACTCCAAAGATCAACAACAATGCGGGACGAGACCACTGGGCTCAAGTCAGCAGCGCGTGGATGGCGGGTGGTGGCATGCGAGTCGGTCAAGCGATCGGAGCCACCAATCGCTTGGGTGAATACGCGACCGAACGCCCCGTTCATATGCAGGAGATCATCGCCACTCTCTACCATAATCTCGGCATCAACGTGGCGAGCACCACCATCACCGATCCGACGGGCAGACCGCAATTCTTGGTGGATCACGAGCCCATCAAGGAATTGATCTAGCCATGATCCAACGCGACTCGGCGGAATTTATTATGGCAGCCACCTCGCAAGGTCGAGACGCAGTGCTTCTGCATCATTCCCAAAAAATCCATCTCCATGTCGCATGGATGGCGATTTTGGGGGCGATGGTTGTTGCCTCGGTTTCGCAACTCGTTCACGCGGTTGCCCCTGTCTCAACGAACATTGCAGCAGACGCCTCCGGAACCTCTTTGCGGTTTGATCGCCCTGAGTTTACGCTTCGAGGTCGCGATGCTCGCTACCAGTTGTTGGTGAGCACAGGACAAGATAACGGCCCGATGCGAGATTTGACTCGCGAAGCTCGTTTTGAATGCACTCCAACAGGTATTGTCTCGATCGATTCGCAAGGCTTAGTCAGCCCACTCGCGGCGGGATCAGTAACGATTGCTGCACACGTCGAAGGTCAACCCACTGCTACCACGACGGTGCATGTTCAAGTCGGTGACGGAGACGACATCGTTAACTTCCCAAACCAGATCGTCCCGATCTTTACCAAGTACGGTTGCAACGGTGGGGGGTGTCACGGAAAGATCGCGGGACAAAACGGCTTCAGATTATCGCTGCTGGGCTTTGAGCCTCGCGAGGATTACGAGCATCTCGTCCGCGAATCGCGAGGTCGACGCTTGTTTCCCGCGTTACCCGACTCCAGTTTGCTCCTTCAAAAATCCGTTGGTACGGTACCTCACGGCGGTGGTCAACGCATGGAGATGGACTCGCACGAGTACCGTTTGATGCGACGATGGATCGCGCAAGCGATGCCGTACGGCAATGCCAACGACCGAAGTATTACCTCGATTGCGGTGACCCCATCGTCGCGACAAATGAATCGCTCGACGGATCAGCAACTCTCCGTGGTTGCCACGTATTCCGACGGCACCCTCGAAGATATCACGCGAACGGCGCAGTATGAATCCAACAACCTGGATATGGCAGAAGTGACCACCGGAGGATTGGTTAAGGTCCGTGAATTGGCTGGTGAAGTATCGATCATGGCTAGGTATCAAGGTCAGGTCACCGTTTTCCGTGCCAGCATCCCCCTGGGTACCCTTCAGCAACCGCTGCCGATCGCGAGGGGCCCCATCGACAACGCGGTTTTCAGTAAGCTCGCATCGCTAGGCATTCCACCCTCCGACATGTGTGATGACATCACTTACCTGCGGCGAGTGACATTGGATATCACCGGCAGGCTACCAACGCTCGATGAGATTGACGAGTTCCGCAAATCCGCTGGGGAGGCTTCTGCAAATGGAGACGAGTCCCCAGATTCCCGCCAACAACGCCGAACCGCGCTGGTCGACCGATTGCTGGAGAGTGGGGATTACGCCGAGTATTTTGCCAGCAAGTGGTCCGCGATCCTGAGGAATAACCACAGCAGCGAAGAGACCCGATTCGGTGCCTATGCATTCCACGATTGGATCCGCCAAAGCCTGTTCGAGAACAAGCCCATCAATACGTTTGTTCGCGAGCTGTTGACGGCAACGGGAGATGTCGAAACGAATCCTGCGGTTGTTTGGTTTCGCCAAGTGAACAACACAGAGTCGCGGATCGAGGATGCCGCTCAATTGTTTTTGGGACAAAGGTTGCAATGCGCTCGCTGCCATCACCATCCCTACGAAAAGTGGGGACAGCAAGACTACTACCAGATGGCCGCCTTTTTCTCGACGGTCGATCGTCGCGAAGGTGGATTGCCAGCAGAGCCTAGGTTCGTGTCTCGAGTGGGTACTGCCAACGCAAACCATCCAAAGACCGGCCAATCTCTACCAGCAGCAGGTCTGGATGCAGCAAAGATTGACATAGCCACGTACGAAGATCCACGGGGGGCCTTGGCGGACTGGATGACCTCACCGTCCAATCCCTTTTTCGCAAAGTCGATTGCCAATCGCTACTGGAAGCACTTCTTGGGACGCGGCTTGGTGGAGCCTGAAGACGATATGCGGATCACCAACCCACCTAGCAATCCAGAGCTGCTCGATGCTCTTGCCAAGCAACTGACTCAGTCGAATTTTGATCTCAAGCATCTAGTCCGAGCGATTTGCACCTCGACCACTTACCAATTGAGTTCGACTGCCAATGAACTCAATATCCGCGATACTAATTGCTACTCCCGCTTCTATCCAAAGAGACTGTCGGCCGAGGTTTTGCTCGATGCCATCGATGATGTGAGTGGGACGGTGTCGCAATTCGATGGAATGCCCGCCGGTACAAGGGCTGTGGAATTGCCGGATACCTCGTTCGCCTCGTACTTCCTCTCGGTGTTTGGTCGCCCTGATTCCTCGACCGCTTGTGAATGCGAGCGCAGCACGTCTTCGACGCTGGCGCAAAGCTTGCACCTTCTGAACTCGAAAGAGATGCAGAGCAAACTGGGGAATGACTCAGGACGCGCAGCCCAGTGGGCAAGCCTCGCTGTGTCAGACGCTTCGCTTAGCCCGGCAGAGAATTTGAGGCGAGTCGCTCCGGATCGGATTCGCGAGTTGTACTTGCGAGCACTCTCGAGGTTGCCTTCGGAGTCGGAGCAGACCGTGGCTGTCGAATACCTGATGCAACGTGCCGAAAGAGCACGCGAAGCGTACGAAGATTTGTTATGGGGAGTGGTGAATAGCAAGGAGTTTCTTTTCAATCATTAACCCGAGCACACCATGTGCCGGCAGAGAGTGCAATGCCCTGCAATTGCGGCTCCTAAAGCTCCCTACGACGTGATACCACACCTTGAACCCACCCACCGAATCATGAACCAATGGTGCTCGGGCACGCATGCAGCCGACTCGTCAAACGTCATCGAGCTCAAGCAGCGAGCATGTATCGTTTTCTCCAACTGCTGGCTTTGCGTGGCGATGTTGGTTTTCTGGCTACATAGCGGCTGGTTAGCTCGTGGAATAGCATGGGGTGAAGTCCCTACCGTGGCGGTGGACGCGATCTTCCCGCCGGTGCTGTCCACCGTTCAGCCCAACACCTTGAAAATCTCTGCTGGACGATTCACCCAGGACATCGATGAACTAATCTTCTCCAACCCGATGATTCGGGGCACTGTAGAGCCGGGCGCAAGCTTAGCGATGGATAGCGAGCCTCAGAAGCAATTCGGAAGCTTCCAAGTGACCGTAGATCCTTCGGTACCTGAGGGGTACTACGAAGTATGGGCCGTCGGACGTTATGGGGTCTCCAACGCGAGAACCATTGCTGTCGTACACACGCCCATCGAAACGCTTCCAGTGAACACTGATCCCAAAAATCCGCCTGAGCTCAAACCCGGGGTTTGCTACATCGGACAAACACGGCGCAATGATCGGCAAACGTTGAAAATCGCATTGACGCAGGCGTGGCCTCGGGTCGTCGTGGCCGCCGAATCGCTCGACTCTGTTGCGATGCCAACCATGACCGTCATGGATTCGAAAGGAAAAATGATTCAGCAACTCCGTGGTAACCGGCATGCGCCCATCGTATTCACCAAACCTGCATTGACCCCAACGCTGCCGAGCGACTTCTTGACGTTGAAGCTTTATGATTTCCTCTACCGCGGCGGAGATAGTTTTTTCTTTGCTATCGTGGTCGATCCACCTGACTCCCATCCCTTGCTCAAGCCATCTTCGATGAAGTCGGTTCCTTCGATCGCGATGGAAGGATTGCCCTCATGGCCGACCGTCGATTTGAAACCGACCCCGGGTGTGCATGCGCTAGTAGCACCCGCCCCCCCATGGGAAACGCGATTGCAAATCCTACCCAATCAACGGATGACCACGATTGAGTTCACACCGGTGGAAGGGCAAGCGTACGAATGCGAGGTTTTTTCGGAGATCCTAGAGCAAGCGTCCGATATTCGCGCGGTAATCGATCGACCACCCGTCCTTCCTGCAACAGAACAATTGGTCGCCATCGAAGCCGCTTTGAAGAATCCTGGTACACCACCTAGTGATCCAGCATTGCAGCAATTGATCCAATCGCACCAAGCTAGAGAACGCTCAACAGGCAGAGAGATTGTCACGATTGCTGAGGACAGCCCCATCTCGGGCACACGGGCCGTCCGTTTTTCTTCGGCCGATCCAATCGCTATCCTTCCCGCAAGCCCCGCCGGAAAGAACCTTCGCATCACCCTCACCGATTTGAATCTGCAACCATCGGCCTCGGCTGGAACTCAGGTAATACTGAGAGTCGGGCCCCCAATCCCTCGGGTGCATGCGATTGCGTTCTGGACCCCCGACACCAACAATGCAGCACAGGCCAAAACAACAGGTGCTTCGTTGTCTCGCGGAGGGCAGATCTCGATGCAAATCAGCATCCGACGAAGTGGCGGATTCGCTGGCCCAGTCTCCATCGCTGCGGAATCATTACCCACTGGTGTTACCACATCCCCAGCCATCATCGCTCCTGGTCAATCAGAAACACAATTGGTCTTTTATGCGGCTGAGGATGCACCGGCATGGACCGGAGCTATCGCCCCTGTTGCGAAGCTGACTATCGATGGAAAAGAAATTACGGTACCCGTTCAAGCCACCACGATCTCGATCAACGCAAGCGGAGATCGCGGATTGCCGCAATCCAGACGCTCGAAAGAATTGTTGCTCCGAGTGAACGATCGGGACATCGCTCCCATTCAGATCCGAATCGGGGATGGACAGATCCTCGATGTTGCTCAAGGGGCCTCATTGAAGCTACCGGTCAAGGCGGTTCGTAGGGCCGGGGGTGAGGCAAAATGCGTGCTAAGACCCCAAAACCTACCCCCAAAAGCAACCCTGGGCGAATTCGAACTGGCCCCAAACGCGTTGGAAGCAACCCCCGAGCTTAAAGTCGCTGCCGACGCTCCGATAGGCGAATATACGCTATGGTTCCAAGGGGAGATCACGGTCAAGCAGTCACTCCATCCGGAGTCCCACGCCCGGGTGATTGCATACCGCGATCGCTTGCAATCCATGCTGGCTGATCCATCATGGAGTGGGGATCGGCCAGCAGCTGAGAAGTTAATCACCGAAACCAACGCCCGAATCGAAGCCCTCGCCAAGGAAATCGCGCCTCGCGATTTCCCCACCTTCCTAAACTGTGCGCCGGTACGAATCCGTATTGTCGCCCCCCCTGAAGCTCCTAAATAACACCAAGGCTCGCTAGCTCGTCGGGTCAACCCATCCGTCAGCCTGCGACATTCCTTTTGACCGGGGATTATCCCATCATGAAGCAATTTATTCCCTTGCTACGACGTCCAAGGCAACACGCGACAGCCAAGCTGTCTGCCGGACGGATCGCGATTTTGGGGTTGGCGATTCTGTCGTCCATTATTCCCGGGTCGAACATCATCGCACAGGAAGCCCCCGCACCCAAAGATTTTGCAAACCATGTGCTCCCGCTCCTTCGGGCGAACTGCATCGCATGCCACAACATCCAAAAAGCGGAGGGTGGATTGAATCTAGAATCCCTCGATACGCTCATGAAGGGCGGGGATAGCGGTCCCTCGTTAGTCGTAGGGAAAGGTGCAGAGAGCGAATTGCTTCGCCGCATGCAAGCAACCGACGAATCGATGATGCCTCCCGAGAAGAACGCAGTCGGCGCAAAGCGATTGACCCCCGAAGAGATTGCAATGGTCAGCGCATGGGTCGATGCAGGCGCGATCGCAGGAACAGCCAAGCCGACGGCGTCGATGCAGTGGAAGCAAGTCCCCGATTCGGTCAGGCCGATGTATGCACTCGATGCCACCACCGATGGACAATTTGTCGTCGCGGGACGGGGCAATCAAGCGATCGTCTATCGTTGGCCTGCTATCGACGCCGGAGCGAGCGCATTTCCATTGGTCGATCCTGCTGTTCAAACGCAACTACAAACCCAACTACCGGTTACCCATTTGGATTTGATTCAATCGATCGCGATCAGTCCGGATGGGATGCGCGTTGCAACGGGTGGCTTTCGAGACATCAAGATTTGGAAACGCAATGTTGGTCCAATCGAGGATGGAGTTGTTGCACCCCTTCGCGGAGCCCATCTCTTAGCCACTTCCCCAAATGGCTTGATGATTGCAAAGGCAACACGCGCACCAAGCCTTGAGGTCGTCCGTATCGATCGGTCGGCAACGTCCCATCAACTCGAATGCCCCAGCGTCGTAACCGGGTTGGCTTGGTCCGCTGACAATACTCGGTTAATCGTCAGCACTGAGGATGCATCCGTGCACGGGTTTACCATTGAACCTAATGAAACGGGAACACCGATTGCCATCAAGCCGACGTTCAGTCAAAAACTGGAACAACCACTTCGAGGAATAGTCGTTCCCGATGCACAAACTTTCGTTGGTATTACCCCTGAAAAGAAACTCCAATGGTGGACGATTTCTGTAGCGACCCCCGAAACACCCTCGGTGGCAACCAAGATCGAGCGATTGGGAGATGTTGGGGATATCGTTTCATTGGCTAGGTACGACGAAGCCAATACGCCGCGCGTCGCGGTGGCCACAGGCGATGGCAATATTCGGATGGTGGTGGCGGCCGATGGTGCGATCCCGCGAACGATCAATCATGGTAGCCCTATCATTCAAGTCGTCGCGTCAAGCGACAACACCAAACTCGCCTCGGTAGGTGCCGACGGTTCTGTCAAAGCATGGAACACCGCTGATGGAAACATGCTATGGGAACAAAAGATCGACTTTGACACTCAACGCAAAATGGATCTTGCAGAGGTCATGGCTGCAAGACAAAAGTCCAAAGTGGATCGTGCGACCGCGAAGGTTCCAGAGCTTGAAAAAGCCAAGCAAGCGGAAATGGATGCTCAAGGCAAACTGCAAACGTCACGAAACCAGATCAACGAGGAACTGGCTAAGAAACAAGCGGAATTGGAGGCGAACAACAAGATGGTCTCTGATGGTGAAGCAGCCATGGTTGCTGCCAAAGCCGCCATCGAGGAAGCGATGAAGAAAGCCGAACAGGCACAGAAGGACTTGGAGGCGAAAAAGACGCAACAACTCGCGGCTCAGAAGGCCAAGGCGGATGTTGAGGCGAAACTGATGACGATGGACAAGACCATCGCCGGGGCGACTCAGGCCATCGAGCGAGCAGCCGCAAACCTTTCGCAGTTCCAAGCATCCATCGAGAAAGAAAAGCAGCGGTTGGCGGAGCTGGAACAAGTTGCAGCACAGACCAAAGCCGCCGCTCCAAACGTTCCGGCAACACGGGTAGCCTTCACTGCCGATAACAAAGGGGTGATCACCTCCCATGCCGATGGCTCCCTTCATTTGGTCCGAAGCGATAAAGGTATCCAGCAGACGGTGCTAGGGGGCGGGGCTCCCAATTTCAACACACTCGCGATGACGGCGACGGGTTGGATTCTCGGGGGCGCAGAAGACGGCCGAGTGATCGCGTGGGACTGGGGAAATCGATGGTCGCTCGAACGAGCCATCGGAAACGCCAATGAATCACCGTTCAGCGACCGTATCACTGCCATGGATTGGAGCGAGGATGGCCAAACACTCGTCGCCGGCAGCGGTGCCCCAAGCCGATTCGGCGAATTGAAGTTGATTCGGGTAGCCGACGGCGCCATCGTCAAAGATTGGGGACAAGTCCATAGCGACACGATCTTGGTCGCGCGATTCTCTCCCGATGGGACGATGGTCGCAACCGGTGGGGCTGACAAACTGCTTCGGTTGCATCGGGTCGATTCTGATGCACCGGTCCGAACCCTGGAGGGACATACCCACCACGTGCTGGGTGTAGCATGGCACGACGATGGTCACCTGTTGGCAAGTTCCAGCGCTGACAACACGATCAAAGTTTGGGATGTTGAAACCGGTACGTCGACGAGGACAATCCCAGGCTTTGGCAAGGAAGTAACCGCATTGGCATTTGTCGGCCGCACCAACCAAATCGTATCGTCGTCCGCCGATCAGCAGACGCGTGTGCACGATGTCACCAACGGCGGTCTCGTACGGGCAATCGGTGGGCCGAGCGATGCGGTATACTGCGCAGTCGTCGCAGGTAAAACACCTGTAGCTTTCGCTGGCGGCCAAGACGGAGTGTTGTGGATTTGGCAAATCGACAACGGCCAAGCGCTGCAGCAAATCAAGTAATCCACGCGTAACCCGCAAAGCAATTTGGCAAATCAATTTGGCAAAGCAAGACTGAATCCACCGCGAGAACTGCGGATGGGTTATACAGTTTGATGCAGGTGGGTTTTGCAGTGTAATGCAAACGTACGCATAGGAAAGGAATGGGATCAGGATGGTCAAGCTAGGCGCTCACATGAGCATCGCCGGAGGATATTACAAAGCGGTGGATGCCGCCGCAGATCTCGAAATGGATGTTGTTCAGTTGTTCACCAAGAACAACAATCAATGGGCAGCGAAACCGATTACCGAGGCTGAAGTCAAGCAGTTCGCCAACTCGTTATCGACGACCGGTATCACCAACCCACTCGCTCATGCGTCGTATTTGATCAATCTGGCTTCGCCCAAACAAGAACTCTGGGAGAAGAGCATCGATGCTATGATCATCGAGTGGCAACGTGCCGAAATGCTCGGACTCGATGGTGTCGTGATGCATCCAGGAGCTTTTGTCGATTCCAGTGAGGAACAAGGCCTTCAGCGGATCGCCGAGGCTATCGAGCGAATACACGAACAGGTCGCACCTAAGAAAGCCTGGCTACTTTTAGAGAATACTGCCGGACAAGGCTCATGCCTGGGGTGGAACATGGCCCAGTTGGAATGGTTGCTGCAGCGGTCTGGCTCAACGAAAATGGTCGGGGTATGCCTGGATACCTGCCATGCTCATGCAGCCGGCTATGATTTCTCGACCGAAAGCGGATTCAAGGATTGGGAACGCGACGCCAAAAAGCACGGTATCCTCGACGCCATCCGAGCTCTCCATCTCAACGACAGCAAGAAAGGCTGCGGCTCGCGCGTGGATCGCCATGAGCACATCGGTCTAGGTACGATCGGACGCGAAGGATTCATTCGCGTTCTCAAGCATCGCGTCCTAAAGCAGCTCCCCATGTATCTGGAAACCGAAAAAGAAGATACTGAGGACGGGGAACCCTGGGACGCAGTCAACCTTCGAGTCTTGCGTGAACTCGCCTCGTAAACCATGGATTTCTCATCGATCTGAGCAATATCATCGGGATAACCCTCAGTTGTCCTGGCGATGCTGACCAATCCCGAACGGGAAAATCCTGCTTGACTCTCCCCTAATCGCGGCCTAGATTTCCCGAACGGGAATATCCGCCCGAAAGAGGGCTGAAATGCCCCCAATGCTCCCGAACGGGAATCTGAATCAGGTAAAGAGGGATAGGAGATGACCAAGGTAACTCAAGCGAAGGATATTGGCCAACTGGTCCGTCAACGGCGCAAGGAGGCCGGTTTAACGCTCAAGGATGCGGCGGGAATGGCGGGCGTGGGTGTTCGTTTTCTATCGGAATTGGAACGTGGCAAACCAACATTGCAACTGGGACTAGTGATCGAAGTACTGCAATTGTTCGGGTTGGAGTTGCATGTTCAATCGCGCGGCGAACACAGGGACGGATCGAACCGTGGTGAACTGAAATGAGTGAAACCCTTTTTGTTCATTACCAACAGTCGGTGAAGCGGGCCAGCAGGGTCGGAGAACTCACGCTCACGGAAGCTTCGAAAATCCAATTCCGTTACAGCCGAGACTGGCTGGCTTCGACCGCATCGTTCCCGATCTCTATTTCACTGCCTCTGGAGGGAACGACCTCAGAGAATGCGAGCCATCATTTCTTTGCCAATCTATTACCGGAGGCAAATGTCCGGCAGCAAATATGCAAATCGCTCGGTATCTCTAATGGAAATGATTTTCAATTGCTCAAGGCGATTGGGGGGGATTGCGCGGGTGCATTGAAGATTACCGCAGCCGACGAAATCGCATCCACTACTGCAGTGCCGAACTACGAAGAAGTAACCGAATCGCAACTAGCGCAATGGTCGATCGGCTCACCAGATGCATTCGCTGCAGTGACTGGCCATAACGAAGTTCGCCTTTCCCTCGCTGGCGCCCAAGACAAACTTCCGGTCCATCTCGAAGGGGATCGCGTATTGGTGCCGCTCGGTGATGCGCCTAGCACCCACATCCTGAAATTTGCATCTCCTTTTTACTCGCATCTTCCTGAGAACGAGACTTTTATCAGCATGCTCGCAACCGAGGTAGGGTTGCCGACCGCTCCCGTGAGTTTGCGAAAGACGGAACGAGCGAGTATTGCGATCATCACTCGATACGATCGGTTCGCACGCGATGGGATGGACTGCCGGCTCCATCAAGAGGACTTCTGTCAGGCGTTGGGGATTAGTCCCCTGAACAAGTACGAGAAGGAAGGAGGTCCTCGCTTTCAACAGTGCGCGGAGATCCTTCGTCGGCATGCTTCGTTCCCACTGATCGAGCTTCAGAAACTCCTGCAATGGGGCCTGTTCAATCTGCTCGTCGGCAATGCGGATGCTCACGGAAAGAACCTTTCGCTTCTCTACGATGAGCAAGGCGGAATCCGATTGGCTCCTTTTTACGACTTGGTTTGCACACGCAACTACAAGCGGATTGCGCGGGACATGGCCATGGGCTACGGGGGCATGTTCGACCCGGATTTAGTCGGCTCCGAGCAATTCGACACGTTCGCGAGAGAGATCGGGATCCGTCCCAATTTGGTGGCGCGCGAACTGGACGAAATGATGGACCGATTAACTTCTGGGCTTGCCGTAGTCACCGCTAATTTTGCCGAGCGATTTGGCAAGTCTCCCGTTTTGGAGCGACTTCCCATCGTGATTCGAAAGCAGATCAGGCGAGTTCGCAGTCAGCAAAAATAAAAAACGACGCGAGGTTTTCGCGTCGTTTTGGTTTGATTGAGAGCATTTCGAAGTCGCGATGAATCTCGCGAAACTACCATGCGAAGTGAGCGAAGGCCTTGTTCGCATCCGCCATGCGGTGGGTGTTTTCACGCTTGGTGATAGCGGTGCCTTCTTTCCGGTACGCTGCCATCAATTCATCTGCCAACTTGGTCGCGGTAGCTCGGCCTTTCTTTTCGCGGACGGCACCGAGGATCCAGCGGAAGGCCAACGATTGCTGACGATTCTTGTTGACCTGCATCGGAACTTGGTAGGACGCACCACCGACCCGCTTGGATCGAACTTCGATGTACGGCTTAACGTTCTCGATTGCTTGTTCGAAAACTTCGACCGATGGACGGTCCTTGATCTTCTCAGCAATTTCGTCGAGGGCGTCGTAGAAGACATTGTAGGCAACGGTCTTCTTGCCGTCGTACATCAAGCAGTTGACGAACTTGGCGACCAAAAGCGAGTTGTGTCGTGGATCAGGACGGAGGGTTGTACGTGAAGCGGTGATCTTGCCCATAGCGAAACAGATATTGGATCTAGGTTGGGATGGATTGGTTTGGTCGCATTGCTCTCATCGTGTTGTTCGATTCGAGCGGTTGTATTCGGCGATAAAATCGGGAGAAACGAGTTGGCGTTGGCGCGACGGGGCGAAAGGACTACGCCTTCTTTGCACCGTAGCGGCTGCGGGATTGCTTTCGTCCGTTCACACCGAGCGTATCGCGGCAACCGCGGACGACTTGGTAGCGAACCCCTGGCAGGTCACGCACACGACCACCGCGGATCAGAACGATCGAGTGTTCTTGGAGGTTGTGCCCTTCACCAGGAATATAAACCGTAACTTCTTTGCCGTTGCTCAAACGCACCCGGGTGATCTTTCGGAGAGCCGAGTTAGGCTTCTTCGGGGTCATCGTACGAACGATCAAGCAGACACCTTGCTTTTGCGGGCATCGCTCGAGCACGGGGCTTTTGGTGGATTTACGTTGAACTACGCGGTTGCGACGAACCAATTGATTGATGGTTGGCATACGATTTCGGTCGGAGGTATCCTCGAAAAAACAGCAAAAATGTCGTTTAGTACCAAAGGTGGGAGTCGAACCCACACGTCCTTGCGGACACAGGATTTTGAGTCCAGCGCGTCTGCCATTCCGCCACTTTGGCATTACTTTCGTCGCTATGTTTAGCAATGAAAATAGGGGTGAAAGTGTACCTATGGACCCCGCAATCCGACAAGTCCATAAGTTCACAATTCCTCGAAAAAGCTCCCCCAGTCCGACCGACCCGCCTTGACCAACTCGCGCAGGCTGCCGAAACCCTTTACTCCGAAACACTTACGGGATTCCCAAAGCCTCGAGGGAGGCTTGTTTGGCCGTTACCCCGGGCAAGCGTTCCTTCCTGCTGCGGGTGTGCTTCGGAAGGAGCGGGTGTGCTTGCGAAGGACTTGGGCAGCCGCTGCTAGAGGACTCGGGCGATGAAGCACTTGAGGTAATCGGTTTCCGGACAGTGGATCGCTACTGGATGATCGGCTGATGGGCCTCGATTCTCGAGGATTTGCATCTCCCGGCGGGCTCGAACCGCGACCCCTTGCAGCATTTCCCGGAAATCTTCCCTGGTCACACGTCCTGAGCAACTGCAAGTAACCAGGATTCCGCCGGGCCGAAGGGTGCGGGTAGCGAGGTAGTTCAGGCGGTGGTACGCATGGAGGGCCCGCTGAACGTGCTCGCGGGATCCTGCCAACCTCGGGGGATCGAGGACAATCATGTCGTAGAGCTCCCCGCGATCCAACCGGGCGGACATGGCGTCCAAGAAATCGGCTTGCTCCCATTCGATCTTTTCCTGAAGGCCATTGAGCAACGCATTTTCCCGGGCTAGCTCGAGGGCTTTAGCACTGCTATCAATCGCGGTGATCTGGGCTCCCGCGGTGTGCTTGGCAATGGTCAGTGCGAATCCACCCGCATACGTGCAAACGTCGAGGATCCGGCCGTTTTCGGGGGCCCATCGCGCTGCCGCCATCCGGTTATCCCGTTGGTCGAGGTAGTACCCAGTCTTTTGACCGGCCTGCAAATCGATCCGCCAAAGCAAACCGTTCTCATGAATCGTCACAGGTTCCGCGGGGAGCGTCCCTAACACCACTTCGTCCCGCACCTCGATCCCCTCATTTTGTGCCGTCTTACCATCGGTTTGGATCGATATGCTCGCTGGCTGCAAATGATGGGAGAGTCTCTCAACGATCCGATCCATGAACGGCGCGAGGACTCCTGCTGTCAGTTGAATGACGAGATGCTCGCCGAAGCGATCGACTACCAACCCGCTCAATTGGTCGGCTTCGCTGAAGACTATCCGCATGGCGTCATGTTGCGATTGCCGCTCCAGGATCCTTCGAAGCTCGATGGCTCGATCGATGCGCCGTGCAATCCAATCGCCATCGATCCACTCATTGGGATCCCATGTGTACATCCGTACGCGGATGCGGCTATGCGGATTATAAAGCCCTCGCCCGACCCATTTTCCGTCACCTTGAATCAGATCCACCTGTTCCCCCAACTCACATTTGCTGGCGGGCTCGACGATCGACGACGCGAGTATCCATGGGTGCCGTCCCAGATGGGAAGCGCGTTTGTTGGGCTGCAAAAAGACTTGGCGCAGTGCCTGGCTTGATGACACGTTGGTGTTACTTTCCGTTTACGGAGCAAGTGGGAGCGGTGGACAAATCCGGAGCTGATTGCGGGTTTCGAGCACTGATGAAATAACTCTGATGAATTAACACTGATGAATTAACACTGATGAATTGCGGAACGCAAGTGTCGCTGGCAAGGACATGCTATACGTAAGGAACGCGATGCATTGCCAAGCCTACGATGGGGTATCGTTCGACTCCCCCATCTGTCGGCGCAAGGGCCGAACGATGAACCAATTGGTGATAGCTCGCGTCAAGCGAATCATTGCAAATCCAACCTTTTTCCCAAAGGGGCCCCCCATCCCATAGAGGAACCAAGACGCCCCGCGCTGGAGGACTTGGACGAGGGATCCAAGCCATGGATAGCGCTGAACCATCTCAATGCTTACTGTCGCTTGCGAGAATTGCGACGTATCCGTCTTGCCGACAGACCGACATTGGATCGCCACGTTTTCGCAGTTGTATTTCAACGCATCGTACTTGGTGTAGGACCCGGCTAAGTTGCGTGCGTAGGCAGAGATTTGATCCGGTTTCCCCGCAGGTACGTCGGGATAATTCCACTCCATTGCCCGACGCCCCAGTAGAAACTCCTCCCAAGTAATCAGCCTCACGATGCCATCGGTGAGATAGTCCACAATTTGATTGTTGCCAACGCTGATTCCGCAGTGGAACGCTGGTCCATAGAAAACCGCGTAGATCGATCCTTCGTTAGGCTGCTCTTGGTATTGCGACAAACCGCAATACGCCAGCTTCAACTCGTCGTCGGAGGCCTGTAGCCCAGCCCAAAGGAATGTGCATCCCATCAACGCCAGTTTGGCACCGATCAAATAACTAATCCAGTGAGCTGGTATCGAGTTGTCCATATCCATGAACGAGACGACCGCGACCACGAGCGAAACCAGCCCGCTGACCCACATCGCAATTTTTGCCGCTTGGGATTCAAAATGAACACTGGCCCAGAGGATCAATCCGCCTTCCACCGCAACAGCCGCTGCAATGGCCAAGCTTAAGTAAAACCGAGCCCAACCGGGCCACAAAAGGATGGCGGCTCCCAGCCCCAACTGAATCAGGACCAAGGTCCAAACCGGAGCCCGCTCGGCGGACGATGCGATCGATGAACCAGCCCCCGATGAACCAGCCACCGATGAACCAGCCAACGGCGTCCCGGCGCCCACATTGCCGATCTCGTTGGCAGTCCCATTGGCCTTGGGAGTTGGCCGCACCACCCGCGCAAACCCGCCCAGGATTCGGATTAGGTAGCCGAGGGCCAAGTGTCCGACGGTGACCAATCCAGTCAGGAGCATGGCCCCCCCCAGAATCAATTCCGCGGAAACGGTCAAAAGATGGGGTGCAAGGATGCAAAGCGCCCCTGCGAGCGCCAGAAAAAATCCGGTCGCGGCCAAGGAAGTGCGTATCCGACGAATCGACTCTATTGTTTCTTTGGTTTCTTCGGCCATAACAATACTATGTACGCTTTCCGTTTCGACATTATCCTACTAGGTATACCTTACCGAGCCCGACACTATCCTAATCAGTGCGACTAAGTAAGCTTATGAAAAGCCAGTCTACCTCAGACAGACCATTTTCAAGGGTTCCGTCATCATGAAAAATCGCCGATCCAATCCGTTGCTCGTCGCCAAGTCGATCCTCCTGTGCACTCCGATCCTGCTGTGCAGTCCGATCCTGCTGTGCACTCTGATGCATTCGCTTGCGGCGGCACAGAATGAAGGCTCTCGGGAATGGGCCGACAAAACCGGGGCGGTCAAGGTCAAGGGAACACTCATCTCCACCGACCACAGGGAGATCGTGCTCAAACTGGACGAGAAGGTAGAAGGCCGGGAGCTTCTAGCTATCGAAATCGCGAGCCTTTCGGATAAAGACCAGGAGTTCCTGCGTTCAGCGGAAGCAGAAACCCATCTGAAAGCAGCCGGAGAACGTCACTCATGGAGCATGCGGGACGGTTCGACTGTCTTTGGAAAAGTCGTCGGATTCGCCCGTCGAGACATCACATTGCAGCGCCGACGAGGCAAACTCTACGTCAACGACCGCCCCTTCGAGAACTTGCCTGAGGTCTATCAGCAAATGCTCCCGAAGATCATTGAGCAATTCGATGGGGTACCGATGAAAAACAAGGAGCAGTTCAACTCGTGGGTTCTGGCTCAGAAAGGAAACGCGAGAACCTTCACGTGCGAAGGGGTCATGATGGAGTTCCCCAACGGGGATGAGTATGGTGTTCCATTCTTCTTCTTCCAAGAATTGGAACTTCAAGTCCTTCAACCGCAGTGGGACGAATGGTTAGCCTCGCAAGCTCCATCGCAATCGTCAGTCGATGCCGCCCAAGAAGAGCAACGTCAACATGATTTGTACCTTCAATCGCAAGCCGCATCCTACCAGCAGTACCAACAAGAAATGCTGCAGATCGCGCGGATGCAGCTGCAGATGAACGCTGTCGCAGCGGGTGTTACAAGCATGTGGGAGGTGTACTTGTACCCACCCATCGGCTCGAACTACTACCCGATCTCGGTGGTGGTCACGGCGAGGAACTCTCAAGATGCATCACAAATTGCACTCATGAACAATCCTGGTTATCGCGTCGGACCAATACGCAGATTCAATCGGTACTAAGCGATCTCTCGTGCTCAGTCCGCCCTGAGGACGATTCGCATACTCGCTGCTCCTCGAAGGACTCGAGGATGCGAGAAAGCAAGAACGACCAGAAAAACAGCCGTCGAGTACGAGCACCGCTGCGCTGAGTACGAGTACGAAAATCGAGTAAGAAAATAATGTCCGCAGCCTTGCGTTCGCACTAATCTGTTTGGGTCATATCCCAAACGTCTCCCCAATCGCGAGTAATCATCGCGGCCAGGACGTTCAGATCGGTGCTGTTTGAGTAAAATTCGGTCCTGCCGCAGCTGAACAAGAGCATCGCACCGGAGCGATGATGAGACCGAATTTCATTGTCTAACGCCCATGCCTTGGGATCATTGATAGCGCCCGATTGCTCAAACACATTGCTCCCATTGATCCACTCGCCATCGGGACCACCGGTGTCTTCCGCGATCATCAGGGTTTGGGTCAGGCCATCAAAAATCTCACGATGCGAAATCGCTCGATTGTAGATAAATACACCGTTGTTGGTGTTGAGCCGTGTGTTGATCCGCTGGCCGTACAATCCACCGTAATCGGTTTTGCCTTCCGCTCCCTTCGGAACAGGAACAGTGGGGCACATGTACATCGCGATGTTCGTCTTTCGCGCTACCGCATTGGCTGGGTGATCGTAGGGATAATTGAAGTCCACCAATTGGTGGACTTGGGTCGATTCCATGTAGGGTAGAATCAACGCCGACCATGCAAAATTCTTGAGTCTTTGGCTGCCTCGGTAGGGACGCCACTGCATGCATCCTGGTGGCAACGTCCGAAGGGCCGAATGGTAGTTGTGCAACGCCATCCCAATTTGACGCAAGTTATTCTTGCACTGCATCCGCCGAGCGGACTCGCGAGCGGATTGGACCGCAGGCATCATTAAAGCAACCAAAATCCCGATGATAGAAACCACCACCAGCACTTCCACGACTGTCATTCCATTTCGTTTTGAAAGCATAGGAAATCCGTTCGCGGAGCGGCGGTTCAGCGGAAATGCCGGTTGGAGGACGATTCGAGGTGGACAGCAAAAAGTTGCGTCGAACTCGGCATTTATCTTCGCCGAGCGGCCATAAAGGGTACCTCAATCCCCAAAACTGTAAACGAAGAATGAACCGACAGAGACGACCTCCCATTCCAATCTCCGGGAAAATGGGGACTTAGATTTTCAGAAATTTTTCCACAACCGCGCCCCATAGCACCCCTTCTATGAGCCCTTATTGCTCTGATAATCATAGGATCGCGATGCGGCTTGTACTCGACCGAGGACGCATCCATTCAAGCAACCCTCGATACTAGCTGGACTTTTCATAAATGTTTCCCGCATACCATGCTCTCGCCTCTATCCCAACCGCATTCGAGGAATTGATGCACGCGCTCCTTGCAACCGGTGCATTCGGGTTGCTGGGCCTGTTCTTGATGCTGCTGGGCTTCAAGCTCTTTGAATGGATCACCCGTCGCCTGGACGTCGAAAAACAGCTGGAGAACCAGAACATGGCCGTTGGCGTCGTCGTCGCAGCCCTCCTCCTTGGGATCAGCTTGATCGTCGTCGTCTCCATGATGTAGCCAGAGCGATGTAGCCAGAGCGATGTAGCCCGAGCCTTTCCTTTTCGTTGTTGTTTCAAAAACGCCTGTCCAAAGCAATCACGCGGACCATGAAAAAGAGCACCAAGATCCTGCTGACCCTTTTCTTGCCAACATTGAGCGCTGGCTGTTCGGACACTTCGCACTCAACCACAGCAGTCCGTCGCGATTGCAGCACCCCTGCCCAGCCGGGAGAGCCTCCCAAGGAACCATGCCCTCCGGAAACCAGCGGTGGCGGAACCTCCCACGGTAGCAGCACCACTAACGGCAACACCACCAACAGGGTCACCCACAGCCACTCCTACTTCCCATTCTTCATGCCTTGGATGAGTTCCAGCGGTACACGCAACTCATCCTTCCGATCCTCCACCTCCACAGGGGCGTCATCGCATTCATCGACAGTTCCTCATACCTCCACTGGCATCTCCAGTGGAGGATTTGGACGGACGGGTTCTTTCATGTCGGGTAGTTCCTGATGAAACGAATCGCTGGACTACCGCGAACCGGTTGGCAAGCTGAAGTGGAACGGCTTGGGTTTACTTACCATACCATCGACAACGAACTTTACTGGGATGAATCGGGTTGGTACGAGTTTACTCTCGACGAAATCAACCGTATCGAAAGTGCAACGAACTTGCTCCATGCGATGTGCATCGAAGCCGTCGAATGTGTTTTTGACGAAGAGCGTCTGAATGAGTTCGATATACCCAACCGATTTCATGCGTGGCTGCGCGAGAGTTGGGAGCGCGATGATCCGACCATCTATGGACGGTTCGACTTGGCGTTTGATGGGACCGGAAACCCAAAACTTCTCGAGTACAACGCAGATACTCCAACCTCATTGTTTGAAGCAGCGGTAGTCCAATGGGATTGGTTGCAATCGGTTCATCCGCAGTGCGATCAGTTCAACAGCCTTCACGAAGAATTGATCCAAGCATGGCGGTATCTTCGCGACCACGGATGGGGCGAGGTGGCGTTTACCGCTATCGCCGATCACGAAGAGGATTTTGGCAATATCACGTACCTTCGCGACACGGCCCATCAAGCAGGGATTCGCACTGATTACTTGAACATTTCCGATGTAGGGTATTCCTCGAACCCAAGCGTTTTCGTCAACGCGCGAGGTGAACCGATATGGCGATTGTTTAAGCTCTATCCGTGGGAGTGGATGCTCGAAGAGGAGTTCGCTGACAAACTCCTTAAAACCCCGACATTGTGGTTGGAACCACCGTGGAAGATGCTGCTATCGAACAAATACATCCTCGCCGTTCTCTGGGAACTGTTTCCCAACCACAAGTACTTGCTCGAGGCATCGACATCCCCCTTGAAGGGCGATTACGTTGCGAAACCCTACACCTCACGGGAGGGTAGCAATATCCGATGGGTCCGTTCCGGAAAACTGGCGATGGAGACCGAGGGGCCTTACGGCGATTCGAGTGTCATCTACCAAGCCCACCAACCGCTGTTCCAATCCCGTTTTGGTCATGCTGTCCTTGGAAGCTGGATCGTGGGCGACAAGGCGTGCGGGATGGGAATCCGCGAAGACATCAATCCAATCACGCACAACACCAGCCGCTTCATCCCTCATTTGATCCGAGGTT
>JBKCUW010000017.1:0-6437 GCA_046318275.1 Pirellula sp.
GGCGATAGCGGCATGGATGTTTTGAACATCAGTGGACGTGTCGCTGGTGGGATCGATTTCGGGGGTGGCGCCGATAAGGACGAACTGATCCTCAACGCCTCGGCAATCGTCGGCCAAATCGATTTTTCTGGCGATCAAGAAACACGCTTTGAGCAACTATCGCTCAAATTCCAAGGAGACAGCGGGGTCGATGTGTTGACTCTAAGTGGAACTGTCTACGGACGGATTGATTTCGGAGGCGGGGCTGACGCTGATGTTGTCAACTTAAATTACGGTAGCACTATTGTTGGGAACATCGATTTCACCGGGGACAGTGGCATGGATGTGCTTACCCTCAATGGAACGGTCGCTGGCAGTATTGATTTCGGCGGTGGCGCGGATGCGGACGTTCTCAATTTGGGCGGAAGTGTTGGCTCCATCGATTTCAAGGGTGACAGCGGCATGGACGTGCTCAACCTTTCGGGAACGGTTGTTGGCAAGATCGATTTCGGTGGTGGAGCCGACGCAGACGTCCTCAATCTGGGGGGAATCGTCGGTTCGATCGACTTCAAGGGTGACAGCGGTATGGATGTCCTCAATATTTCAGGTGCCGTTGCAGGCAAGATCGACTTCGGTGGCGGTGCGGATGCAGACGTTGTAAACCTGGGGACGAATGGCAACATCGGGTCTATTGACTTCAAGGGCGATAGCGGAATGGACGTTCTCACCATTGGTGGAACCGTTGCTGGGCGTATTGACTTTGGTGGCGGTGCGGACGAAGACACGTTGCGAATAACGGAGCGTGGGTATGCAAGCAACGTAGTGCATTTCCTCGGTGGCGATGATGCGGACGTACTCAGCTTGTCCTTTGGCGGCAGTGTTGGCTCGATCGATTTCAGCGGTGATAGTGGGATGGACGTGCTGACCATCAGCGGGCGAGTTGCCGGTGGGATCGATTTCGGAGGTGGTGCCGATGCGGACGTATTGAATCTCGGAACCTCTGGCTCCGTTGGCTCGATCGACTTCAGCGGCGATAGTGGCATGGATGTGCTCACCATCAGTGGACGCGTCGCAGGTGGAATCGATTTCGGCGGTGGCGCCGACGCCGATGTTCTCACAATCACCGGTACTGCGGTCGGTTCGATCGACTTCAGTGGAGATGCAGGTGATGACAGCTTCTTTCATCGAGGCACCTCTGGCGCCCTCGTGTTCAATGGTGGTGAAGGTGCGGACACGCTCCGCAATGACGCGTCGAACGTTCCATCGATCCAGTACTTCGGGTTTTATGATCCCGCTCGCGATCCCCTCAAGGTTCCCGCGGGATCCCTGGCGAGCAACGATTTGAAGGACCTGTTTGTCAACAACGGGTCAGGAATCGGAGCACTGGAGTTCTATGGCTTGGGGGGAGACGATGTGCTGGTCTCCAAGGGTGACAACATTGGATCGGTTTCCTTCCAAGGGGACTCGGGAGCAGATGTGCTGATTTTGACTGGAGTCGGTATCGGCAGGATTGATTTCGGGGGGGGCGCCGATGCGGACGTTCTGTCGCTGAGCGGTTCCCGCTTTGGCAATATCGATTTCTCAGGGGATAGCGACAACCTACAAGCTGGGAACGATACGTTGATCAGCAACGCGACCGGCACGTTGTCCAGCGATGGCAAACCGACCAGTACGCTTCGTTTCACTGGGTTAGCCGGCAGCGATACGCTCCGCACCGATGCGGGCTCGTGGAGTCAAGTTGTCTTCGATGCGGGGGCGGGCGATGACCGTTACCAAAACAACGCGTCGGACCTCGAAATCGTTGCGGTTAACGGGAGCACAGGCAATGATATTTTTGAGAACAATGGCAACAACATCTCGAACATCGTCTTCCTCGGCAACACAGGAAACGACACCCTGTTGAATCGCGGTAATAGCGTCAAGAATATTATTTACTTCGGTGGGCTGGGTGACGATCAGTTTGCAAACTACGGGACCAGTGTCGAAGGGGTTCGATTCGTCGATGAATCTGGCTCGAACCGATTGTTCAATTTTGGCAGCAACGCTAAAAACATCCAGTTCCAAGGTGGTGATGGAATCGACACGATCTTCAATAGCGGTTCCCTATCCAGCGGTTTTGTTCTTTATGGAAATGCAGGTGCTGATCGGTGGAGCAATGATAGCGGTGCTATCGGATCCAATGACCTTCAGTTTATTGAGACCGGTGCGATCGCCGCGATCGTGTCTCCATTTACCGGAACGGCTCCTTTCGAATTGCCATCGATTCCATCGGCAAGCACGGATGATGCTGGAGATATTTTTGTAAACCGGGCCTCGAGCGTAAGCAATGTTCGCTTTGGTGGCGGTGCGGGAGCAGACCTGTTCCAAAACACTGGAAGTGGCTTCACCAATGTGATCGTCGACGGAGGAAATGGCGACGATCAAGCGCTCAACACCAGCGATGGCACCGTGCTCAAGAGCTTTACCTTCCTTGGTGGATTGGGTGACGATGCCTTCCAAAACGATGGTGCTCAAGCTGATCAGGTACTATTTGATGGGGGGGCTGATCATGACTCGATGTACCAGAACGGCAAGGACTTCGGGACGATCGAATTCGCCGCAGGGGATGGGAGCAATGTCTTAGTCAACTGGGGTTCCGGTGGCCAAACGCTTCGAATGACCAGTGGTTCAGGGAGCGACCGCTTTCAAAACAACAGTGATTCGATCGGCTTGCTTGAGTTTCTTGGCGGGAACGGACTGAACGGCCTGCAGAACAACGGCAACTACATCACCAAGATCTCGATGATCGGTGGTTCGGATACAGACACCCTGCTCAATGGCGGAAACGCGGTAAGTTTCATCGATGTCGTTGGTGGTGCGGGCTCAGATTCTGTGGTTAACGTCGGCGCGGATGTCGGGAATCGTGCCACAGCAGGGACGCCGCTCACCGGTATCCGGTTCGATGGCGGCGACGGCTACGATGTGCTTCGAACTCAAGGAGCCGGGTTGTCGAAGCTCGAATTCAACGCCGGCAAAGATAATGATTCGCTCGTTTATAGCACGACACTCGGTGGTTCGATCCATTACGATTCTGGCGACGGGGACGATGGATTTGTATTCTCCGGAAGTGCCTCGTCGATCGATTTGAAGCTCGGGGCGGGGAACGATTCTGTTGTGTACAGTGGCGAGGTAGCATCGGCCGCGGCAACCGCACCAACCGTCTTGTTGGCGGGTGGGGATGGGGACGATTCCTACAAGTTTGCAGGGACCCCGAAAGGTTATATTCAGTTCCAAGAGCTATTCTCCGGAGACGGGGATACCAGCAAGGACTCGATGGACTTTTCATCCTACCTAACCAGCGCGCTGACACTCGATCTTGCCAGCGCAAACAAACAATTGCAGGGATCCGGATTCTGGCTCCAGTTCAGTTCGGACTCGAATATGGGGATCGAGAATGTGACGGGCTCTCAATTCGGGGATACTATCCTCGGCAACGATCGGCCAAATGTCATTCGCGGCGCCGATTACGCGAATTCGTTCTCGAGTTCGGGTACGACCGTTGCAGCTGGCGAGGTGCAGTGGGTTCTGTTGGATTTCGTAACGAATACGAACGATGCCTCTGATAGAGCGAAGGACACTACCGAATACGTCTATACGGAATCGGATATTGAGTCGATCATCCTCGGGCTTAGGAAAGCGTACTACGGGACCAAATCCGACGGCACTGTGCGTGACTACGGCGATTCCGGCCGATGGTTTAATGTTCGATTTACAACCAACAAATCGGACATCCCGAACACAACTGGTTTTGGGATAGGTGGTGGGCAGTCCGTCGATTACGTCACCGTCTACTTCAATAAAACACCCGATAACGGCCAGCCAGGTGGTTCCTCCAGCGAAATCGATCCAGGGAATTTCAATCTGGGTGGAGAGGCCGTGGTTCAAGTCCACGGGCTATTGGGCGGAACCATTTTCCCACCCACGATGACGGTTTCAGAAACGAATATCGACGGCGATTTCCTGCGGAATACTGGTGATGAGCAAGTCACCTACGGGCAACGCAATCCGGACAATACCCCTGAGAATTTCGTGAAGCTGTCGACGAAGATTGCTGCGCACGAATTGGGACACTTGCTCGGACTGCGTCACTACGATTCCTTCGGTCCGATCGGATCCGGGGTTCACACCCCGCCAGGTGTGTCCGAATTCAATCCGACGTATTCGGGCCCCGCAGAGGCCTACGAAACCTTCCAGCACTTGATCAGTTCCCCTGCATCCGTGGGTAGCAACCGAAAGAACGATCTGGGGAGCCTTTACTTCGGCGAACGCGAAGCCGTGAAATTGGCCTATGCGACATCGGGAGCTAGCAAGACGCCGACCGTAGAAAATGATAATCCAAAAGGAACGGCGGAGAACGCGCAATCGGTGTCATGGACTTCCATTGCCGTTCCTCGCACCGTATCGTCCGGCATCAGCGTTAATCAAGCACTGCGGGCTGAGGTGTTCCACGTTCTCGGAGCGATTGGCATCAATTCGAGCACCAGTAAGAGCGAAGACGACTATTACCGATTCTCAGGTGGCAAGGGGGACATCGTCACGGTCGAGGTCTCATCGCGCGCGTTGAGCCGCTTTACAAACTCGAATACGGACGGATCGTTCAACGTCGATGGATTTATCGATTCCACCGTGACTCTGTATCACAAAGACTCAGGAACGCTCGTCGAGGTCCCGTACTACAAATCGACTGCGTACAACGACGATGAATTCGAGTCGACCGATTCGATTCTGATCGATCTGGTGCTTCCAACGACTGGAGATTACTGGCTCAAAGTCGACTCATTCACCCGCAATCCATTGACGACGGATCCGGCACTCGATTTATTGGAGGAAGTCGACAGAGAGATGTATCTCGACAAAATCAATGATACCGATATCGGCAAGTATGAATTGCTCGTCTATCGGTTCGCGCGCGCGAACGACTCCGATACTACGAATGTACTCCAAGGGCGTGGTGGCTTCGACGTCATCGAGGGGACTCCGGTTGAGGATTACAATATTTATCTCGGCACTCTTCCCACCAATGCTTCCTCTACGGAAGTAGCACCGCTGGTGGTAACGATTCCATTCACCGATCCGGCAGGTGGTGGGTGGACTGCGACAGTCACCTATGGCGATGGGACGAGTGAAACGCTCACCAACTTTACCCTTGCTACAGGGATTTTGATTTCCCATACCTACCCGGATCAAGGGACCTACACCTTGAGAATTGATTTAACCAACGATGATGGAAAATCCACCAGTGGCAGTTTCAGCGTGACTATCTCTGCGGCAGCTCCGACAGCGACGTTGGCGTCGACCGGAAATCTTGAAGGTGGCGAAACCACGCTGACCGTTACCGGAATCGATTCGGCTTACGATTTGTCGAGTTTGCGATACATCATCACTCCAAACCAATCGTTGCGCAATTCGGCAACCTACGCCAACAGTTCGGCTATAAATACCTATACAGAGAGTTTTAACGACAATACGTCCAAGACGTTGTACATTCGCGTCATGGACCGGGATGGTCTCTCCAACGACTACCAAACTACCCTTGTGATTGCGAACGTCCCGCCGACGGGCTTGATCGAGAACAACGGGCCGGTCAACGAGGGGAGCTACGCCACGATTTCGATCACCGGGGCGAGCGATGTTTCATCCACAGACACAACGGCCGGTTTGCGTTACGCATTTGGTACCAGCCCGGCATCGTTGCCAACCACTTTTGCGGCCGCCTTGACGTCAAGTTCCGCAAACATCACCTTCGGTGACAATGGGACGTATACGGTCTATGGTCGCGTGTTTGACAAAGACAACGGCTATACCGAGTACTCGACCACCGTGGTCGTGAACAACGTGGCACCCACTGTCTCTGTAGGGTCGATCACAAACCCTGCGATCCAAAATTCGCCCGTAACGATCACGGCCAATGGCTTCGATCCAGCAGGGGACAATGATCTATTGACGTATGCGTTTACGGTAGTCAGGGTTTCGGATGGATCGACGGTGTCATCCGCGGAGGGAGCATCGGCGACACACACTTGGACGCCGGATACGACCGGAACGTATCGCGTAACGATCGTTGCAACTGACGAGGACGGAGGAGTTTCGTCTACTGCCGTGCAGGAATTCGAAGTGTTGTCACCGTTGACACTAGTCGTGGGATTGCCGTCCGACGGGTTCAAGGGAGTCCCTGGGCAGACGAGGACTTATTCGCTGACCGCCAACTCACCGGGAAGCAGTGGTACCTTTACGTACGTGATCGACTGGAAGGACGGTACTGCCGTTCAAACAGTCAATGGACCTGCGAGCACAACGGTCGATCACATTTATCCTCTGGCCGGAACGTACGCGCCGACTATCTCGGTAACGAACTCGCTGGGTCGAACGGTCAGCCAGACTTTGTCGGCCATCGCGATCAACGCGTGGGAGGTGCAAGG
>JBKCUW010000018.1:0-8195 GCA_046318275.1 Pirellula sp.
TCGAGTCCAATATCGCCCACTACGAAAACCCCTGGGAGACGTTGTTTTCCCAGGGGTTTTGTCTTTTCTGGGTTCTGGGTCGTGAGGCTCCCAATTGACTGGGATGAACTGATTTCGCCCCCCCTTGGACACGATTTGGTGCAAACGTCGGTACACGCGTTCGCGTGTTGTTTCGAGTCCCTAAGTCGGCAATCGGAAGAGACGGCAAACTCTCGATCCTAGCGCAGAACATTATTAAGGTATCGAAGGAACAGCGAGTACGAGCACGAGTACCGTCCGCGAAGCGGACTGAGTACGAAAAAACAGCCAAGCATCGCAGCTCATCTTTCCCCTTCCTACTCGTACTCCTACTCAGCGCAGCGGTACTCGTAGTATCTTCCGATATCTACCTGCAGAAGAACAGTACCGGTATGCTCTTTCTAGAGCTTTGTACGTTCTGAACGCACTGTAGATCGTTTACTCGTGGCTCTGAAGATCGTCGAGTAGCTGGATCGCAGTGTGTTCTCTTTTTGAACCCGAACCGTTGCAGGAGCGTCCGTGCGAATCGGGTAGCTCGAATATTACTAGGAAGGGATAAAATGAGTATTCAGGAATCGAAGGTCTATGTAGGGGTGGACGTTGCCAGCAAGCATTTGGATCTGTTCTTTCCGGACACCAGGAAGCATGAACGGATTGCCAATGATGCAGAACAAGTCAAGTCGCTTTGCACGAGGCTCAAGAGCAATTCGCAGTACATGGTCGTAATGGAAGCCAGCGGTGGATACGAATCGATTCTGTGTACACAGCTTGGTAATCACGCGATCTCGTATGCGGTGGTCAACGCCAGGCGGGTACGCGAGTTCGCTCGCAGTATGGGTGCCGATGCTAAAACCGATGAGATCGACGCACGCGTGATCTCGCAGTTCGCCTCGGTGCTCAAGCCTATCGCAACCGAAGCGCAATCGGACGAGGAACGAAGGCATTCGGCCTTGGTTACGCGTCGGTCGCAATTGGTCGACCTGATCACTCAGGAAAGGAATCGGCTCAAGCAGACATGGGATGCCTACGCCAAGAAAAGCGTCCAAAAGACGCTAAAACACTTGGAAAAAGAGCTTGCAGCCATCGATAAGCTCTTGGTCAAGATGCTCAAGAGCGACACCAAGAACAAACGCAAGATCGAGATCCTTCAGTCTGCGAAAGGTATCGGTAACGTATCCACTTCTGTGCTGCTGGCTCATCTGCCTGAGTTGGGTAAGCTCAATCGAGAACAGATTGCAAAACTGGTGGGTGTGGCACCGATGAATCGAGATTCCGGCGGCACCACCGGTAAACGCTTTATCATGGGAGGGCGTGGGAATGTTCGCGCAATACTCTACATGTCGACGCTAGTTGCGATACGCCACAATGCGAAGATCAGGGCGTACTACACGCATCTGAAGGCGCAGAATAAAGAATCTAAGGTTGCGATCGTTGCTTGCATGAGGAAGTTCATCACCATCCTCAACTACTTGATCAAGACCGATCAGGTCTGGACAACGCAATGAGCATTTGAATGCTCGGCTAACGCACAAAGATGACTCCCGGTCGGCAAGGTTATCCCTTCGAAGGTTGTGTCCCCACAGAGCCTTCGTCCGTTTCACCGTGCGCTCAAATTAAACCTAAAAACGTGCCGAAGGGAAAGATGACTTTCAGAGCTAATGCCTGAAAATCCTGGGGGTTCGGGGGCAAAGCCCCTGAGGAGTCTGGCTGAGCCAGCCGGTTGCCGTAAAGGGACGATCAAAATCTTTTTTGAACAATCTCAACCAGCCGATTCAAGACCGTTGCTACTCGTACTCGTCGGCTGCTATCGGCTGTTCCCGCTTTCTCGCTCCCCTCACTTGTTCGTTGGGGCGAAGCTCCAACAGATAGAGGCAACCTAATAGGTGAGGGAGCTAAGTTGCTATCAGTTGCTGCTTCCACCGGGGTAAACCCGGCGGAAAGCCAGTACCACCAATCGTGATTCTAGCGCTGAACATCATCAAGAGGATCGAAGGAACAGCGAGTACGAGCACGAGTACGAGTACCGTCCGCGAAGCGGACTGAGTACGAAAAAACAGCCAAGCATCGCAGCTCATCTTCCCCCTTCCTACTCGTACTCCTACTCAGCGCAGCGGTACTCGTACTCGTACTCGTCGGCTGCTATCGGCTGTTCTGGCTTTCTCGCTCGTCTCCTTCCCTTCCTCCGCGCAATGTCCGGCCTCGCCCCTCAGTGCTTCAATCCCGGTTCGGGTAAACCTGTTTCCCCCCCACGAACGTCTGCAGAACCTGTATCTCCTTCACCTGATCCACGGGGCAGTGCAGAATATCCGTCTCCAGCACGATCATATCCGCAAGCTTACCCGGCTCGATCGAGCCCTTCTGGTCTTCCTCAAACGAAAGCCAAGCATTGTTCGTCGTGTATAGCCGGATCGCTTGCTCGCGCGTGATCGATTGCTCGGGACGAAGCAACCGATCGTCCGAACGAGGTTGTCGCTGCATCGCAATCCACATCCCTAGAAATGGATTGTATGGATTCACCGATCGCATACTCCCTATCTTCTGCATGTGGTCGGAACCGCCACCAACGACGACTTGTTTCTCGAAGAGCGTGCGATAAGGCTGAAAGAACTCCATCCGCTCCTCGCCGAACTGCTTGCGCAGTGTTTTGCCGTCAAGCCACAACCATGCGGGCTGTAGATCCGCGACAATGCCGAGCCTCGCCATGGTATCGATGACTTCCGAAGACATGAAATTGCAATGCGTGACACACGGCCGTTTGCCTTGGATGGAGAAATCGTCGCGATCGATGGTTTCGTAGGTTTTCACCAATAACTCAACAGCCGCATCGCCGACCGCATGCGCCGTCATTTGCAGTTCGCTCGTCAATGCAAGCTTGCTGATCGCGTACAGCTTTTCAGGTTCGATGTACCGAACCCCGCGATACTCGGGATCGTTGATCCCATAAATGCTACTCACCCCCCAGGGCTTTTGCATGGAGGCACTCCCTGTGAGCATCCCTCCATCGAGGAAGACCTTGATACCGCGCAACCACAGGCGATTGTTGTACGCGTGCAAGGGGGATTCTGCGGCCGTTTGAATCTTCTGCTGGATGGTATCCATCGAGTCGGCCGCATTGATCGCGTAGTATAAAAAAACGCGGATGTTGAGTTCTTCGCTCTGTTGGAGCGACCGGTAAAGCTCGATCGCGTCGTCGCTCGCATTGCGATCGGAAATGCTGGTGATTCCGACCGAGTTGTAATCGGCGATCATTTGCTTCAATCTCGATTTGCGATCGGCCAAGCTCGGCGTGGAGCCGGTGTTCGGAACGGCTAAGAATTTCTCAGCGCTTCGGATGATGCCCGTTAATTCTCCTGTGGTCGGGTCCAATTCCACACGGCCACGGATCCCTTCCGGGAACTTGAAATCTTTATCGATGCCACTCAATTGCAACGCCATTGAATTGAGGGCGGCATCGGGTCCGGTACGAAAGAAGACGGGGTTGTTCGGGGCGACGCTGTCCAGTTCCTTTCGGGTTGGAAAGCGTTGGTCATCGAGCCGCGTTATGAAAACCTGGCTGACCGTGATCCATTGGCCATCGTCGACGGCGTCGACGCGGCTTTTGATATACGCGAGCACATCATCGATTGTTTGCATGGTTGGAATCGTGTGGTCGAACTCATGCATCGACGCGGCGGTTGCGTGCACATGGGAGTCGATCAAACCGGGTAGAACCGTCCGGCCATTCAAGTCGACGCGTTTCGTCGCGGGCCCTGCCAGTTTGAGCATGTCTTCGTTGTTGCCGACGGCAAGTATTTTCTCACCGGCGACAGCGACCGCTTGGCGCACGGAGAACTCCTGGTCAACCGTGATGACCTGGGCGTTATAGATAACGAGATCGGGCGTGTTACTCCCTTGGAATGCGATCGCCGGATACGGGAGCATGAGAGCGACCAAGACGATCAACGGGGTAGTTCGTGCACACAGTATGCTCATGAGATCTCCAATTCATCGACATCGAACCCAGCAGTGGCCTTAGCCTACCGCGTGCGTTGATGAAATCAATTCCCAACGAGAGCATTCCCGCCATGTGCAAACTTCTTACCGACCCCAACAGTTCCTCCCTCCGTGATCTCCGTGCCTCAGTGATCTCCGTGCCTCAGTGATCTCCATGCCTCCGTGTGTTTACTTGGCCGCTGGATTTCCGAACCATGATCAAAACAGAGACACCAAGGGCACCGAGTTTGCTCTAGGCACTGGTTTGGTGTTTTCGGAATCTCAGATCACTCGCTTTCACTATCTCGCAGCTCGGATTCCAATTCGACGCTTGCGATTTCGATGGCGTTGTGGCTTTCAATTGCCGAGATAGTACCGGTGACGAGTTCCATCACTTTTTCGATCGAGTGACCACGACCGATCCATGCGGACGAGCATCTGGCATTGGGACTATCCGCTTGGATTCGCGTCAAGATCTCCAGGGCCTTGCGGGCTTCGTCGGGATCGTTCCGTTGATGAGCCAATTTGCAGCAGGTTTCGACTTGGTTCCATCTTGGGTCGGCACAGCCAGTTATCGCCATCGAGGCCAGCGACAAGGCTACGAACGCCACCGTTGTCCGGACACGAACCGTTGATGTTGCGGGAGTCTTGCGACGTGCGTCAGCACGACCAATCCAGATTGGCATTATTTCCTCACGGGCATGTGAATTACAAGCCGACGCAAGAGCGGGGTGCACCGCTCGGGCTTGCTACAATTCCAAGCGTGCCACCGCGTGCCAATGTGCCAATCGAATGGAATTTTTATCGAGAAAATCCGCGGTGCGGGATCGAATGGTTCACGCGAAGGCGCGAAGACGCGAAGGGGATCCGATTGGAAGCTCTATGAAAGCGTCATGGAACTTGCGAAAGTTCTCGGCTGTTTAGCTTTTATCTCCAGCCTATTCTCAGCCCCGGACAACCCCTCACCCCCAACCCCTCTCCCCGAAACGGGGCGAGGGGAGAAGAGAGAGGGGTGGCTGGTAGGGCGACTGATAGAAGGTTTGGACTTAAGCCTCACCTCGCAGTCCTCAATCATGCTCCATTATGAATCCGATTTACCGATTTTGGTTCGCCAATGCTCCCAGATGATCACTTGAGCTAAGGTGTCTAAACGACAGTATCGAAGGAGGGCGTCCCTAACATTCTCGCGACGGCCCTCCGTGTTCATATTAAGCCCGTAAATCATATCTTGATACGCTCGCATCGCCTCAACACCATCGGTAACACCGCGAGTTTCCCCCGAGTCAGAAGCCTCGCTTTCAAGTCCGGGTACGTTGAGGCTTGGTAGCAACTTATAAGGATTCTCTGGACGCTTGCCCGTGTTTGGATCGAGCAGATTCACAGCCTGTAGCCATCGATCGATTCGTTGGGAGGATGCGGCTTTCAACGCGGCTGGCAGTGCGACTTTAATCGATGTTCGGCCACTCATCACAGGGTGAAACCAGTGTCTCACCGTCAGTTCATGTTGGTCAACCAGCCTTGATGACTCTGAATCATCATCACCGATGAGTTGCGTGAGCCAGGATACTAGGTCTTGGTGCTCTCCTTCGTGGTTGTCTTGTAACCATTCTCGTAGGCTATTTAATTGCGTCCGTTCATATTTACTCCAGATAATGACGGAGCCAGTATCGCCGATGGCCTCTCGCAGCGTCTCCAAAAAATCGATCGCAGGATAATAGCTCTCCGTATTGAGAAACTCTCGATGCAGAGGTTCCGCTCCCTCTTCGTTTACCGTGTGACAACTCCACTGGAAAACCACCGTTTGATACGGTTTCATCCCACGGTGATAAGGCACTGGGCTAATGCTCGCTTCAAAATCGATGAAGTGCAAGGGATACTCCCATCCATCCAACGCGGCCCGTATGGCGGCAACATCCAACCACTCAGTTGATGAGCGAGTGTGATTGATTTGGGTGAGGATCCGTTCGCCGGTACTCCCTAATTCCCCGTCGGAGTTGTACAGGTAGCCCTCCTCAATATCATCATGGGATACCAGTCCGTCATCGATCCATCGGTTGACTTTCGGGGCTTTCGAGCCACCAAGTGTTCCAACTTTATACAGTTTACGAATGTGCCTTTCTGGCGCTGCTTTGGCACCCCAGCATTCGCGGAATCCATTACGCCCGTCTGTTGAATCGAAATCGTACTCGCACGAAAAGCAGTGTTTGCTAATGGAGGTTTTTGGATGAAGCAACTCGGGACTTGAGAGCCATTCTTCAAAATCATGGGCGCTTTGATCAATCTCCTGCAATCGCTGTCCCACGAGTTCTTCGATATCCCACTTGCGCAACAAGCCGCTGGTTCGGATTGCATCGGCTACGGATGAGTCCCCGAGAAAATCAACGGAAGTATCTTTGAAGTGGCGTACCCTTCCGTGATTTTTACGGTTGAAAAACGAAGTTAGGTGGTCGATGGTTGCAACATGGGATTTGTCTGGTGTCATTAACCATGGAACGACACGGCAATGAGGAAGGGCACGTCGAACGACAAGCAATTGAAAGGCCACATCATCGAGATATGGTTCCCATTCTTTGCCCCATTTAGTATTGCTACTATCCTGGAGTTTCGATTTGACCTCGATCAGATCAATGTGATTTCCGTTTTTGACAAGTATATCGCATCGAACAAGCCTTCGACCCATTTGGAATGCTGGTTCATACAGAACAATGTTCTCGTTCGCGATGCATTCTTGTGTCATTTCTAACGCGCGAGCGGTGGTTTCCGCGTAGTTGGAATCGGGATCGCGGACCACTTGTTGGATATCGATGCCTCCCGGTACAACGAGCTTTGCGATCGCGCCGATGAGGAAACCACCCTCCGCCAGGAACGTCAAGTATTCATTTTCGGTTTGCGTGTTCGGATAATTGAGCTTCTTGTAGTAAAGCTTGGTAGGGCAATCTCTCCCGAGCTGGAAGTCTGACTTTGAGAGAGTGCGTTGGATGGTCATCGGCAAGGGCTTTCATAAAAGGAGGGACCATTGAGCTACTGTTAAAATAGGTACACAACCAGATAGGTGTTCTAAAAATCAATCTTTTCGTTTGAACTCGTGTGAACTCCTCGCCGCTCGTGTTGCTTTAACCAGTAAGTTTTTGGAGCTATTTAGTTGGACGATAACTCTCTTGAATCATCACAACTCGAAGTCCGCATGCTTTGACCCTCGGTAGCTGGAAGCGTCGTTTCGCTGAACGATAGTCGTAGACAACACCGGTCGTATCGCCACCACGCTTCACTTTTGACTCCCCTTTAAGCGGACCTATTGGATCGATGGCGATCACAGGATAATTTTCTGAATACCAATCACCACACCATTCCTCTACATTTCCGTACATATCATATAGCCCCCACGGATTGGCCTTCTTACTCCCAACAGGTTTTGTCGGGGCGCTAATCACGCTTGTATTCGGCTCCATGATCTTCATGTCGGAATATTCATTTATCCTAGAGGGGTCGTCTCCAAACCAGTAAGCTGTTTCTGTTCCTGCGCGGCATGCGTATTCCCACTCAGCCTCGGTTGGCAACCTGTATACTCGCTCCAAGCGTTTTTCTTCGGGCATTTGGCTTAGCAATTCGCAGAATGACGTCGCCTCATCCCAACTCAGATTATCGATCGGCTCATTCACCTTTCGGTTCTTAGTCGATGGAATTCCGGTTACAAGAGTGTACTGTTGCTGAGTCACTTCGTGCACACCAATAAAAAACGGACGCGTAAGAGTCACCTCGTGTAGCCTTTCATCAGACATTCGTTTCTCTTCTGTAACGGGTGATCCCATAGTGAATTTCCCTGGAAGAATCGGCTTTAGTTCCATACCAGCACTATTCGAAATCGGTGGCAGACTAGCGATCCTCTTTTGCAAGTCCGATATTGCTTCTTTTTCTTTTACTAAGCGTTGCTTTTCGGATTCGAGTGAGTTGGTATCTAACTCGGGAGTCGTCATGGCGACACGAAATCCATTTTTGTTACTACGATATCTTGGATCTTCAGAGGAACGTGATGCAGATCGAGTGTGCTCAAATCCGTCTACACCACTTCCACCACGGGTGATACGACTACCAGTTCTCGGGTTATTCACATCGACAAAGCATGGGTCGACCTGAGGTTCCCTGTTATACGAACTTCGATGATCTAAGCACCACTCCGATACGCTCCCATGCATGTCATATAGACC
>JBKCUW010000019.1:0-33081 GCA_046318275.1 Pirellula sp.
GAAACCCAAAAACTTTTCGTCCGCCACATCGTCGCCCGAGTACATTTCACGAAGAGTTTGGGGTATCGATGAGGCATTGCCATAGGCATGTCGCAATTCCGACCAAATCGTGTCATCCAAGTCAATCAGCATCGAACATCAACTCACGGGAGAATTTTGGCACAGCCACCCAACAGTATCTCGATGCACGACGCCGTGGCAATCCCCCGAGGGGTTTGTTTGCGGTGACCTAGGCTGCTTGGTCGTACTTCTTGGCCATCTCCAAGAGCTTGTTCTTAATCGCTTTCCAATCGCGATCGGTTACTTCCTCCTTAATCGTTTGCACCATTCGCTCAATACCGCAGGCCCCCTACCACACCAAGTTAACCAGCGACATGTAGTCGATGAGGGTCACTGCGTCTCTGGTGGTGACGAGGTTGTTTCGGCTGGCTTCGGCAGTTTTGCTTCCAGCTCGGCTTGCAACTTTTGGAAATCCGCGCGCTCACGTATCGCGTCGAAGTCCGGCTCCTTCAATTCGGCGAGATCAGTCCAGCCAGCCTTAATAGCGTCGGCGAGGGGGGCGATGGATTGGTCGGCGAACGCCTTGGCCTCGTCCTGGCTCACGCCCGAACTCGCATCTCCGCCTAGCCCAGCCAGCAGCGCCAGCGACCGCGACCGCTCCACATGCTCTTGGCTACCCAGATTCGGGAGCTTGGCCCAGAGTTCGAGGACCCGCCGCAGGTCGGCCGCGGCTTCCGCGGGTTGGCCGGCGCGGACCCGGGCAGCGCCGCGGTAAGCATAACTGTAACCGAGCACCTGGGCATACGAGGTGTTTTGCGTGTTCGCCTCGAACAATTTCTGGCGGATCGTCAATCCCGCATCGAGCGCGGTCAGGGCCTCGGCCGATCGTTTCTGGCGGGAATGCCGACGGCCGAGGTCGTTGTTGTAGCGGGACAGTTCGAGTTGGCCGCTGATGTTGGCTGACTGGCCAAGCTTCGCCTCCAGATCGGCCAGAAACTTCTTGAAATCTTCGTGATCGCGTATCGCGTCGAAGTTCGGACTGCTCAGATCAGCGAACGCGGTCCAACCAGCCTTGACGGCTTCCGCCAGTTCGGTGACGCACTTGTCGGCGAACGTCTTGGCCTCGGCCGCCGTCACGTCGGACTGCGGATCCTCGCCATGTTTCGCCAGCCGGGCCAGTGCGTGGGCATATTGCATTCGTAACGACCAGTCCCTGGCCGGCAGCAAACCCCACCACTCGACCGCCTTCCGCTCATCGGCAACGGCTTCCTTCACCTGTCCGAGCTTGATCCGCGGGGTGACGCGTGAATTGTAGAGGTATCCAAGGTGTCTCGCGACCTCCATGTTCTTCGGATCGTCATCGAGCAGTTTTTGAAGTCGGGCGATCGCGTTGTCACAGGCGGCGAGCGCCTCGTCGTACTTACCTGCAGCGATGTACGCGCCAGTGAGGTTGGAGATGGACAGGCCCAGGGCGGCTTGGTAATGGGTGACGGCGGGGTTGGCGTCGATCAGTTTCTGATAGACTTCCCGGGCCTTTTCGTAACTGGCTATACTTTCCGGGTTCTTACCCATGATCCCGAACAGGGCACCGATGGTGAGGTGGATATGACCCAGGTTCACCTGGTACAAGCGATTCGCAGGGTCTGCGACGACCAGTTTTTCGCGGAGCTCCAGTGACTGCTCGTACGCAGCCATCGCCTCCTCGTACTTCCCTGCATTCGACACGCAGTTGCCGATACCGTGGTATGTTAAGGCCAGTATGCTCTGATGGTAGGTATCGCCGGGAGCGGCGGCGGCCAGCGTCTGCGCCAGATCTCGGGCCTTCTCATAGTTAGGCAGGGCGTCTTGGGGCTTGCCCCAATAACTATAGTTCTGGCCAATCCGGAAGTAGCAGTTAGCAAGCTCCCGACGGACCTCCGTGGTCGGCGATTCCGCCTCCAGAGCGTTCACGAGATCCCGCGCCTCTTCGCGGGCCCGCAGGGCCGCCGCGAAGTCGCCGGTCTCGACCAGCGCCCCTGAATGGCTCTGAAGACTCTTTGCAAGAGCGAGCCGCGTCTGCAAGTCCGCTCCCGGAATCGCCGCCAACTCCCGCCGAACCGCCAGCTCCCGCTGAAACACAGTCAGGGCCTGGGTCTTGTCGCCGATCGACTGGGTCAGCGATGCGAGCTGCCCCAGGCCGTCGGCCAGCGCCGTGCGGGATTTGACGTCCGTCTCCGCAGCCAGCAGCGTCTCCAACTCCTGGTAAAACCTGGCCGCTTCCGTCAGCAGCTTCTTGCGGAGCGGGCGGAACGCCTCTTTCTCCAGCTCGTTTTCGCTGGTGATGACAGTGTGGAAGGTGGCGATCGACTTGCGAGCCATCTCGAAACGGTTCTCGACCTTGGCCCGTTCGGCGTTCAGGGCGGTGTTCTTCTCCGCCAACTCAGCGTTCTTGTCGGCCAGTTCCATGATCGTGTCGGCCAAATCCGCGTTGGCACGGCGGGCCTGTACCATGCCGATACCGGTGCCGACGCCCCCGCCCACCAAAGCCAGGAAGACCAGACTGGCCGCAATCACCTGTCCCCGATTGCGCTTCACGAACTTTTGCATCCGATACCCGGCACTCGGCGGGCGGGCCTCCACAGCTTCGTCGGCCAAGTAACGCTGGATATCGCGGGCCAGCCCGTTGGCCGTTTCGTACCGGCGCTCGCGTTGCTTCTCCAGACACTTCATCACCACCCAGTCCAGCTCGCCCCGTAACAGTGCCGTGAGCTTCTTCGGCTCGATCTGCCGTATGGCAGCCAGCGACGGCAACGATTCGTCCGTCGAGAGACGCGTGCTCGGCTTGGATGGATCTTCCTCCCGGATGATCCGGATCATTTCGGTCAGCGCCGCTTCCTTCAGACGCTTGCTGTCGATCGGTCGCAAACCGGTCAGCAATTCGTACAGGATCACACCCAGCGAATAAATGTCGGCTCGCGTGTCTATGTCTTCACCCGAGAAACCGGCTTGCTCCGGCGACATATATTCGAGCGTGCCGACCACCGCGCCAAAGCCCGTCGACATGGTCTCTTCCGTCAGCTTTCCTGAGGTCGCTTTGGCCACGCCGAAGTCGATGACCTTGGGGACCGGCTTACCGTCGATCATGGTCACCAGAATGTTGGCTGGCTTGAGGTCCCGATGCACGATCCCCTTCTGATGCGCGTGCTGCACCGCCTGGCAAATCGGTACAAACAGTTCCAGTCGCTCTTTGAGCGAGAGTTTCATCTCGTCGCAGAATTTGGTGAGCGGCAGACCGTTGACCAGTTCCATCACGAAGAACGGCTGTCCGTTGGGCGTCATGCCGCCGTCGAGCACTCGGGCGATGTTCGGATGGTCCATCAATGCGAGCGCCTGGCGCTCTTGCTCAAAACGTTGCAGCACGGCCCGGGAGTCCATCCCGGTCTTGATCAGCTTCAGGGCGACCTTGCGTTTGACCGGCTCGGTTTGTTTGGCGACCCAGACTTCGCCCATCCCCCCTTCGCCGATCTTTTCCTGCAGGGCGTACCGGCCGCCGATGACCACCCCTGGCCCTGTATCCCGCCGAAGGTCGGCGGTTACGGTTTGAGAGCCACGAGCAGGCATGGCCCTGTCTGAGCTGGAGATGTGCTCCCCCGTCGCGGCCGCTTGACCTTTACCTACCGCGTCAGAGTCCATCGTTGCGTTCAGATTGCCCTCCAACGACTTTGCTTTCTGAGGGTTCAGAAAGCTCCCTGGCGCTTCGTGGGCTGCCAACAGGGCCTCGACTGCCGCGCGCAGGGAGGCGTTGCCCGAGCAGGCCTGCTCCAGAAACGCGGCCCGCTCCGCAGTTGGTTTGGCTAACGCCTCGTGAAATAGTTCTTCTTCGTTCATCGCCCACCCCGAATTTCAGGCCACTTGGTCTCGTCCTTCCCTACATGCGCAGAACGGGCAGCCGCAGCACCACCAATTCTCTCGTCTTTTTCCAATTTCGTGTTTAGCCTTGAATTTCCCGGCGCAGCCAGGCGCGGGCAAACGCCCAATGACGGTCGGCCGTGGTGGGCGAAATACCCAGAATTCCGGCCGCTTGTTCACCCGTCAAACCCGCAAAATAACGCAACTCCACCAAGCGGGCTTTATCCGGATCAATCTCAGTCAGTTTTTGAAGGGCCGTATCCAAGGCCAAAAGTTTTTCATCCGGCTCGGGGGCCTCCAGATGATCGGTCGCCAGTTCCTCCCGGCGCCGTCCCCCACCATGAATCAGGCTCTGTCGATACCGCGCTCGCTCAATCAAGATCCGCCGCATCGCGGTGGCGGCCGCTGACAGAAAGTGAGCTCGACTGTCCCACGCTGGTTGTTCCTGACCATGACCGACCAAGCGCAGATACGTCTCATGGACCAGCGCAGTGGCTTGCAACGTCTGCCCGGGTTTTTCCTGGGCCAGCCGGGCTGCTGCCAGATTGCGAAGTTCGTTGTAAACCAGCGGCAACAATTGCTCCGCAGCTGACGGATTACCCGCTTCGATTTGCGACAGTATTCGGGTAACGTCGGACATGGAAAGCTAATTCGATATTAAGAAACGCCTGTTTCATCACGCAATGATTCTAAACGATTCTCCGCCAACTCGAAGCTCCGACCGGCAGGTAAACATGTATAACTGAAGAGCCTCAAAATCAAAGGTCCGAATTATTTGCTGTTGTGATCCCAGTTGTATTTCGCTGAATTTGGCCCCGTTGCGAATTGGATTGCGCATTAGTCTTGTGGCTAAACATTCATGGCTGCACAACGAAAATGACACTTCGAGCAATTGATGTCCGACGTAACCAAAATCCTAGAGCAGATTGAGCAAGGCGATACGGCTGCCGCAGCCGAATTGCTGCCGCTTGTCTACGCGGAATTGAGGAAACTGGCTGGCTACCGTCTGGATCGCGAAAAGCCTGGTCAAACATTGCAGGCCACGGCGCTGGTACACGAAGCATACCTCCGCTTGGTCGGAAATGCAGAAATCAAGTGGGACGGTCGTTCGCATTTCTTTGCGGCTGCCGCCGAAGCGATGAGGCGTATCCTGGTCGATCATGCTAGGCGTCGGCATAGCGCGAAGCACGGGGGGGGCTTTGAGCGTCAAGAACTTGGTGACAACGTTGCGATTGAAATCGGTGACATAGATCAGCTGCTCGATTTGGATGCAGCTCTTATCAGGCTCGCAGAAGAAGATCCTGAAATGGCAAAACTCGTCGAACTTCGCTACTTCGCGGGGCTAGGCGTCGAAGAAACCGCGAAATCGCTTGGCGTGTCGCCACGAACAGTGAAGAGAAATTGGGCCTATGCCAGAGCGTGGCTTGGCCGAGAATTGAATGGAGGCGAAACGCCATGAGACCTGTTCGATCTTCGGAAAAATCGATCTTCTTGGAGGCGCTCGATATCGACTCCATCGACGATCGCAACGCGTTTGTTCAAGCGGCTTGTCGTGGAGACGCGGCTTTGCTTGCCGCTATCACATCTCTTCTGCGTGAACATGAGCGAGATGACAATCCGATAGATACCCCTATAATTGCTAAAAGCGATCGCCGCCGTTCATTCAACTCGGAAACTGAATCGTATGTTGCCGTGAACCAATCGTTCTCGGGCCAAGCGATCGGGACAATGATCGGTCCTTACAAGCTGATGGAGCAGATTGGTGAAGGTGGTTTCGGATTGGTCTACGTTGCCGATCAACAATCGCCAATTCGCAGACGAGTTGCGCTCAAGATCATTAAACCGGGGATGGAATCTCGCGAGGTGCTGACTCGCTTCGAAGCGGAACGCCAAGCGATTGCCTTGATGGATCATCCGAACATCGCTCGAGTCTTCGATGCTGGTGTCACTGAATCAGCACAGCCATACTTTGTAATGGAGCTTGTTCGAGGCGTGCCGCTTACCGAGTACTGCGATGGCCATCAGCTCGATGTTTCTGAACGCCTTAAACTGTTTGTTGATATTTGCAACGCTGTGCAGCATGCACACCAGAAAGGCATCATCCATCGTGACCTGAAGCCATCGAACATCTTGGTTACACTCCAAGATGGCCGTCCGCTCGTGAAAGTTATCGATTTCGGCGTGGCCAAGGCTATCGGCCAGAGCTTGACCATCAAGACGATGTACACTCGCTTCGCTTCCATGGTCGGGACGCCTGCCTATATGAGTCCGGAACAAGCCGGCATGAGTACTGGTGACATCGATACGCGAAGTGACATTTATTCGCTGGGGGTTCTTCTATACGAGTTATTGACCGGTACGACGCCTTTTGCTTCTGAACGGTTACAAAGTGCTGGATTTGACGAGTTGCGTCGAATCATTCGCGAAGAAGAGCCACATCGACCTAGTGCGCGTCTGAGCACGCTTAACAACCAGCTCGGTACCACAGTCGCCGCGAATCGCAAACTAGATCTTGCCAAGCTTGTTTCTTCCTTGAGACGCGATCTGGATTGGATTGTTATGAAGGCGCTCGATAAAGATCGGAACAGGCGTTATGCAACAGCCGGATCAATGGCCGAAGATGTCTCGCGGTTTCTTGTGAATCAGCCTGTGGTCGCCTGTCCTCCATCACCTTGGTATCGCTTTGCCAAATTCGCTCGGCGGAACAAGGTGATCATAACCACCGTGTCATCTGTGACAGCCGCGTTGTTGTTGGGAACGTTTGTTAGCCTCTGGCAGTTGCGAGTCGCTATCCGCGAACGAGATGAGAAAGTGATGGCGCTCAACGAGGCGAAAACGGCAGAAGAGATCGCCATCAAGGCTCGCGAGGATCTGGAGGGGTTCAATCAGCGACTGAACTCTACCACGGTTCTGCTTTCGTCAGGTCGAGTTCACGCGGATGCACAACGCTGGTCTGAAGCGTACAAAGCCTATACCGAAGCGACGGAGATACTTCCCAAATACTTCTTGGTCTGGCTGGAACGAGGACGACTTAATGCGAAGCTTGGCCGTTGGGATGCGGCAGCAGAGGATTTCTCACAAGCTGTCGAGTTTGGGTGCTCGGCTCAGCAAGCGGAGCTTTCTGGAGTTCCGCAGTTGCTGTTTTATGCTGCCCGAAACAAATCCTATCAACAAATCATACGAGAGATTGAGCCGCTTGGTACAAAAGATCCAGCTTCGGTCGTCACACGTGCGTTGCTCGTGGCAGACATCTCGCATGACAAAGCCGCTAACTTGGCTGGGGTGGTCGAACAGATATTATTGGACGGCGAGAACAAATCAGGTTCCAATAGAAAACACCAGGACAAATATGCATCGATGTATTACGCTGCTAATCTTTACGTTTCCGGCTGGGCACATCTTCGGGCGGGCAATATGGATAAGGCAATCCAACGATTAGAGCAATCAAACGATGCTGAATGGTTTGGAAAGGGAATCGCCAATCCGCTCATTGCAATCGCCCACCATCGTGCTGGACGAGCCGACGAAGCAGTCAAGGCGTTCGAACAATCTCAGGCATTGCTTGACCGGTTGCTCAACGACAGTGTCAGCCGTCAATCGGGCACTCCAATGATACCTTGGATTGACTGGATAGAGTTTCTGTTGAACCACCGGGAAGCGAGTATCGTGGTCAAGGGTTATACGCCAGCCGATGATCCGCGCTTCGGGCAATTGCAGTTGGCTGCGGACAACGCGATAGCAAATTAAAGAATTCAGATACTTGTCGAAATGGTTTGGCCTCGCGCACTGAGTTTTTTCGCATTATTTTCCTGGTGGCATCCCGTCCAGACGGATTTGACCGATGGTCGCATCACCCCAATCCTACTTCTTTTGAGTCAAATGCTATGCAACGAATCACCTGTTATCTGGCACTTGTTTTATCGAGTCAAACTGCAATTGCCGAGGATTGGCCGCAATGGCAAGGGCCGAACCGCAACGCGGTTTCAAGTGAATCCGGCTTGCTGAAGGTATGGCCCGAAGGTGGGCCTCGATTGGCTTGGAGAATCGAAGGGCTTGGCGGAGGTGACAGCGCTCCGGCTGTAGCTGGTGGGAAAATCTACGGACTCAGCAACCGAGACGGCCAAGAGATCGTTTGGGCTTTATCCGAAGCAGATGGAAAAGAACTGTGGAGCAGTCCCCTTGGCGAGGCGCAGCCGCAAGATGTACCGCAGTCGAAGGAAGGCCCAGGTGGAACACCAACGGTTGACGGCGATCGTATCTATGTCATTGGAATGAGCGGCAGGATCGCTTGCCTTGATGCTACAGAGGGGAAAGTTCTTTGGAAAAAGAGCCTCAAAGAGGATTTTGGTGGAACCGCTCCCATGTGGAACTTTCGCGAATCACCACTTATTGATGGCGACAAAGTCATTTGCACACCAGGATCGTCTAGTGCGATGTTAGTGGCACTTAATAAAACAAATGGCGAAGTGATTTGGAAAACAACTTCTCCTGCAAGTGCGGCACCTGCCAACTCAGCGGCTGGTACAGGCCGACATAACGAAGGTGAACGAGGTCCACAGGGTGGTCAGCCTCGTGGTAACAACGCTCCTCAAGCTGCTGCGATTGCCGGTACCGACGATCCAACGCTTTACATCAGTGAACATTGGGGGATGACGGGCTTCCAGCAGAAGTTACCCAACGGCAAGTACCAAGTGAATTTGCATTTTGCGGAGACATATCAAGGCATCACCGCAGCCGGGCAACGGGTCTTCAGCTTCACGGTTCAGGGTAAAGAGTTCAAAGATTTCGATCCGTTTCAAAAAGCAGGGGGACTTCGAAAGGCGTATGTCGAGTCGGTACCTGTCGAAGTTACCGATGGTGAATTGAAAATTACCTTTAAGCAACAAGTCGAAAATCCAGCGATCAAGGCAATCGAGATACTCCCGCAAAACGCGAGCGACAATGATCTCAAGCCTATCCGCATTAATGCTGGGGCCTCCGAAACATTCACTGATTCTAAGAAGCGAGTTTGGAGTCCTGACCAAGGGTTTGTTGGAGGGCAGGTAAATCCAGGAACCTTCGGAATGGCAGGTGGAGGTAGACGTGGCGGTTTCGGAGGATTTGGAGGGGCTCGTGCAGGAGCGGCGTACTCGTCTGTCATCATCATCGAACACGATGGAGTTCGGCAGTATGTTCAAATGACTTCAAGTGCCTTGGTTGGTGTGTCTGCTGATCGTGGCGAGATCCTTTGGCAATACAACAAGCCCTCGAACGGGATGGGCATCAACTGCTCGACACCGATCTATCAAGACGGCTTCGTCTTCGCAGCTTCCGCATATGGCGCTGGTGGCGGAGCGGTGAAGTTGAAGAAGAGCAGTGATGGGAAGTTTGAAGCGGAAGAAGTCTACTTTACGACGAGTATGCAGAACCACCACGGCGGGATGATCGTCATCGATGGAGCGCTTTACGGTGCCAACGGCGGCAATGGTGGAGGGATAATGACCTGCATCGATTTCCAAACGGGGGAGACGCTTTGGCGAGATCGAAAGGGGCCGAAGGGAGCTCTGCTTTATGCGGATGGAAGACTTTATCTTCGCAGTGAGGAAGGTCCGATTGTGCTCATTGAACCATCAAAAGAAGGTTACAAGGAAGTCGCTCGTTTTGAACAACCCGATCGAACCAACGTGCCTGCGTGGGCGCACCCGATCATTGCTAATGGCAAGCTCTACATTCGCGACCAAGGACTGCTGCTTTGCTACGACGTTACGTCAAAGTAAGCGATCAGTCATTTGCAAAACTAAGTACCCACAGTACGGGTCGCTTCTAGGAACATAAGGCGATATTTAACCGATGGTATCTTCAAAAAGTATCATGGAATCAGCAAGGGCTGTTACCCTCTCGGCTTCTCTGGTAATCGTGCTCGCAACGATTGCATCTGCTCAATTCGGGCCACCGCCTGTTCGGTCACCGGAAGTAAACGGAGACCGCACGGTGACCTTTCGCTTTGTGGCTGCAAATGCTAAAGCCGTCAACGTCAGAGGCATCACTAGAGAGCCACTGGCGATGACAAAGGATGGTTCGGGAGTTTGGACAGCAACATCAGCGGCTCTCAAACCAGATCTTTATAACTACAGCTTTGAAGTTGACGGCTTGAGCACGATCGATCCCTCGAATACTCGATTCACCTCATCCTATCGACGGATAGGGCAAAACACGGTTCTTGTTCCAGGCGACATGCCATGGACACCGTTACCCAATGTGCCTCGAGGTGTTGTATCGAGACATGTGTTTCAGTCAAAGTTTGCCAATGACGAACGGGATTTCTTCGTGTATACGCCACCCAGCTATGACGCGAAACGCAGCGAACCTTATCCTGTTTTGTACCTTCATCATGGTTGGCAGCAGGACACAAGTGCTTGGCTAGACGACGGCATGGCGAATGTGACCCTTGACACGCTAATTAATCAAGGCAAGGCAGTTCCTATGGTTGTGGTCATGCCTCATGCGTACGGAACAGCGGCTGGCCCAGTCGATATCGATCATCTCGATATGCTTCCCACTTACACTCGCATCCTTCTGGAAGAATTGATGCCCCAAGTTGAAAGGCAATACAACGTCTCTACAGAACCTTCTGGTCGAGCTATAGCTGGTCTATCAATGGGCGGAGCTGAATCGATGCACACGGGACTCAATCATTTGGAGAAATTTGCTTGGCTGGGCTCGTTTAGTGGAGCTTTCAATAATTGGCCACTCACTCGGCCTGCAACTCGAGGTCGAGGCTTCAGTCTGGCAGAAGACAAAATTCCAGCTCAATTTCCTGCGCTTGACAAGAGCTCCAATGAGAGAATCAAGCTGCTTTGGATCGCATGCGGTACAGCGGACTTCGGGGCGCTCCCAACCAATCAGCAGTTCAAGAAATACCTGGATTCCATTGAGGTAACGGTCACTTACGTTGAAACGCCGGACATGGGACATAACTGGCAGTTTTGGCGGCAGAACTTAGCCGACTTCGCGCAGCTTGTATTCAAGTAGTAAGCAAGCCCCATGCATAACGAAATCATTTACTGTTGGTTCTTAGTGAGATAAGTCAAAGACTACGGTACACAAGTGTGGCAGAGTTCCGGCGTTGAACGACGTTCCGTGAAAACGCGTTCGAGTACTCGGCACTCCCCTCGTCATAGAATTCTCCCTTCTGGATTTCTCCGCCAACTCAAAGCTCAGCCGGGTAGGTCAACAATACAGGCCACGCACCTACCCTAGCCATCTATGCGATCGGTGGCCGTTCTTCTGCGTAGATTTTCTATGTTGACCAACTGCGCTTATTCTACGCGCCGGCATGACGAGCCACGACTTGTCGCAATTGTATCGATCCTTTATACAGCGGTCTTGAGACTCCGGCGTCGGGAATCCGAGGCCCGGAATCGATCGCTTGTCGGAATCGTTTTTAGCTCCTGGCGAGAGCAGTTGAGGACAACTGCTCTACATTGCTGCTCGATCGCTAGCCTAAAATCTAAGAGCAGTATCACGCGAAGGTGCGAAGACGCGAAGGAGAGTCGTGGATCTGGGTAAAGATCATGACTGCCAGGCAGTTCTCGCGAAGCGATCAGCGTGATAGTGAAGGGTTGTCGGGATCGTTTTTAGCTCCTGGCGAGAGCAGTTGAGGACAACTGCTCTACATTGCTGCTCGATCGCTAGCCTAAAGCCTAAGAACGGTATCACGCGAAGGCGCGAAGACGCGAAGGAGAGTCGTGGATCTGGGTAAAGATCCTGACTGCCAGGCAGTTCTCGCGAAGCGATCAGCGTGATAGGGGAGGGTTGTCGGAATCGTTTTTAGCTCCTGGCGAGAGCAGTTGAGGACAACTGCTCTACATTGATGCTCGATCGCTAGCCTAAAACCTAAGAGCAGTATCACGCGAAGGCGCTAAGACGCGAAGGGGAGTTGTGGATCTGGGTAAAGATCCTGACTGCCATGCAGTTACCGGGAGGCGATCAGCGTGATAGTGAAGGGTTGTCTGGATCGTTTTTAGCTCCTGGCGAGAGCAGTTGAGGACAACTGCTCTACATTGATGCTCGATCGCTAGCCTAAAACCTAAGAACGGTATCACGCGAAGGCGCAAAGACGCAAAGGAGTATCGTGGATCTTGGTTACTCGCTGTGCGTTTCGTGAAGAATTGTGGAAAAAGGGTTGTCCTCGATAAGCATCTACCGCAATCCAGTTTTGAAAATCATTATGGACTGGACTCGGGTGAAGTACGCTGAGATAAAGGATATCAGCTCCCAGACGAACCTTACCACCCTTCTATTGGCTCAAACGGACTTGATGGATCTTTGCTTTCTTTACCATCAAAATCGAGAGGACGAAGACCTTTGGAAATTCGATCCGGGTTTGGATTATTGAATCCATAACCTTTATTCCACAATTTGTTCGTTTCCATTCTCAATTTCCTATCTCTTTCTCGATTAGTTCTGTGTTTCGCGAGTGCTGTGGGGTCCTTTTCAACGGCGCAACCTGCGGTTCCTACGCAGAGCAATTTGAGAAGAATGCATGCAAAAAGTTTCGTGCGGAACATTTTTCGAGCGCAAGAAGATAGGGGCTTCGAGAATACCGAAAGTAAGATCCAATAGTATTATATCCGAATATGCCTTTGGGATACTAGAGTGAAATACCACGCTCCTCGATGGCGTCCAGGTCGTCGGTAGTGTGGAGACCGGCAAAAATCCACTATTTAAAAAATCCGCTGCAGGATGCGATCAGGGCGCCGGGTGAAAACACGAATGCGTGTTGATTGATTTGGTTCAGACGGTGCAGGTGATGGGCTTCGCTACGCATAGGGACAAGCTGCACTTTTGCCTTCGAGAACTCGGCCCTTCTCGATGGAGTGACTATCTACGTGCGTTTGTGCGATTCACGAGATTGGTCATGAATCCAACATTGGGGCCGCTGACTGCGATGACGGCGGAACGTCGTTCCACTTTGTGGTGCGGGACCGTGCGGAGATCTCGGGTGCCTATTTCAGAGTTCACCATTCGAACTTCAAAACTCTTCTGGATTCACTACCCAATCCCAGAACTTTAGATGGATTCTTTCGGTTGGGGAAACGTCTCCCGAGCGTCGGGCGCAGCATCGACCAACGTTGCGATTGTCGCCCCACGAAGGATGCAAACGCCAATGCGCCAGGTTGCCATAAATTGAAACGTCATTGAAAAACCCTCTTAGGTCTCAGGGAATTACTACGATCCCAGATCGGTCGCGCGACCGAACGGACAGGAGTCCATGGTAACATGCGGCCATCCGTAGTATGTAATGATCGTGTAACTAGATTCGAAGGAGGGTGCTCAGGAGCATCTCGACGTTGAAGGTCGAGTACTCCCTCGTGGGGCCTCGATGCCGACTCGGTATGAATGGAGTGTGATCGATAGCACTTCCCGAATGTTTGCTCTATTCGGGAGAGCCATCATGCTGGGAGGAACCAAGAAAGCATTGTGCATCCGAGCACCGAATTACCTGGAGGTAGCCAGCGGCAATCGAGAAGCGAGAAGTGTAAAGCTAATCGACGATAACGTCCCGCTTGGCTTTGAAGTTTTTGTCCCCAGTAATTGGGCAAACCTTCATCTCTTCTATCGAGGGAATCACCGGAAGTGGATTCTTCACATCCGGGAATTTATAGAGTTGCACCAGTTCCCCAGTACGATGGTCCCAAAACGTCATCGCGGGCTTTGGTGGTTTTTCCTGGCGGTTCCAGGTCAGGTAAACAAACTTCTTGGTCGCTGGATCAAATCCGGTGTACATGTCAAACATCATCCCGCCCCCAAAATCAACACGGTAATTAACCTCTTTGCCTCCTTTTTGGGCGGTTATCTCATAGCCGCTTCCAGCCCAAGCGGACATGGCGCTGAAGACCAAAACAACCAATCCCAAAACGACCCGTTTCATCATCTGTTTGACTCCTCATTGAACGACTCTATCGACGGCAGCGTTGCATGCTTGACGGATAGGCTATCTGCCAAGTTCCACGAAATCCCATTTTTCGGAAACTTATTTCTCACTGTCGAATTCTTCTTAGTCATCTCGGGCCATGGGGGGTGCCCACGGACCGGTTGTAACTCGTCAATCTGCCACCGCTAGAGTACTGAACCCCCGAACGAACCAATTCTTCGGTACGTGTAACCGAGGTTTCAGGCAATCACCTCGTGAACTAGTCGAGTTCGAGCACTGCGATCGCGCGAAGGCCCTCTTCAAGAAATGTCAGTTCCATGTGCAAATCATGAAGGTGGTTGAGGAATCCGCCCAGCGGTGTCGCTTCATCGGGTGCAATGGGTTGTTGTGGCAGTATCCCTGTCCCATGAATGCTGCATTCGACATGGTCAGCGCCTGGAGTGAAATGATATTCGCCTTCTGCTGGGCAGTAGGAGGTTGAGTCAAGCAATTGGGCCTCGAGTTGCCTAACCCGTTCACGGATGGAATGGGCGTCCAGTGATGAAGGTTGCATCAATTGAACGGTCCGCGACAAACTGGAAAGGATCCCGATATTGTTTAAGCATCCCAACCGTTGATTCTCCGCCCAAGCCCGCTGGTAGTCTGGTAGCACTTGCTTCCAGTGCTTTGGCCGAATGCGCAGCATCGCATGGGCTTCAGGGGTAGGACTCGTGGTGACATCATGTTTTCCACCCTCCTTTTCGGATTGTTCGATCGCCATCAGATCCTCGAGAATCTCGGGCTTGCTAGCTAGATACAGTCCGTTCCCAATTCGGCCCCAGTAAAACCGCCATTTCACAGGCCCGAATCGGAGGCTGTAGGCGCGCATGGCCGCTGACGAGTTGCTTGAAAACCGATAGTAGTCCTGTTGGATCCCAAAAAAATTGTTGCGGCCGATTTCGTTCCGTCGAGCCATGGTTGCAAGCAGTTCATCGATTTCCGCAAGCGATGCATCCACCGATTGCGTGTCTTTGACTTCAGCGGCGACGTACACTGGTGAGTTGATAGAAAGCAAGAGAAGTGTAACGAGTCCTTGGGCATCAAATAGTTCCAATGACTCACTTCTGTTGAATCGCAACATCGTGGCGAGGAATCGGGAGACGTTAAAGTCCACCAATGGATCTCCGTCGTAAATATTGAGACTCAATTGTTCCCCAAGTCCATCTGAGACCAATCGCGAAATTTGGCGACGGAATACCGTTTCAATTGCGGAAAATGAAGATTGATTGTAATCGGGGTAAATCCTCGGCCGATCACCCGATTCACCACCAGCGATCGTGAGCAGTTCACGCACGACTGATTCCGGCGTATCTGTGGGTATCAATTCCACGTGGCTATCCCCGAAGGCGACCGCCGAGCCACCATAACGGCTACCCTCCCAGCCCTTGCGTGGGTGCTCCATATCGACCTCCAAATCACCGGGCTTCGTCCAGATGACAGCGTGATCCGGGTCTGCGTCGATCACAAGAATGGTGTTCGAAATCCCATCGATGATTTCGCACGGTTTTTGCAACCTATCCCAAAAGACTGCTTCCTCGTTCCGCGGGATCAGTACCGTTGTTTTTCCTTGCTCGTTTAGCGAGTCTATTGGGGAGTTGTAAACAGACGGCATCTGCTCGACGAGAGCAAGGTTGTGAGGGCTGTCCCAGGGTTCATCGAGATGGAATTTGTTAAAAAGATCCTCGCGTCCAATTTTAGGCAGAATGTGAACGCGCCAGCTTAAACCTTCTGAGCGAGTTGGCTTTGTGGACTGAAAAAGTTGAAGGCTAACTTCTGTATTCATCAACGCCTCGGCGATGAATGGTAAATCCTTCCAACGCGAAGTAGGCATTGATACATTATCGACGGGTTTGTTCGTCTGGTTCTCAGGGCCGAGATTCTCGAGGCCCGACATGCTTGTGATGTTTTCTTTATTCAACTGGACGGCGAGGGTAAAGATATTGCGTTGTGGCACTGGAAGGTGATCCAGCGGACGCGGAACGCCACCCAACGTATTTGCCAATGACGAGTAGAACGAGTTATCGATCAACGGGAGAATCACAGTTTCAACGCGCATTTTTTTGGCTTCCAGCTGAATGCGGATAGCGATGGGATCAAAAAATGTTCGCCAGTATTGATTGTATTGCTGCAAAAATTGCTTGTATTCAGACTCCTCCGCAGGAGTTAATCGACTCAGCGATGACTCGATCGTTGGGGTCATGTAGTGCGGCGATCCGTGATGAGAGCAATGAGGAGTGCTGTTCTCACCGACGAGGCTATATTGACCGCCATCAGGACAGAGAATTCTTTTTTCGCCGAAGTTGTTTGGGAGGCATTTAGATGCCTTCAACTCTTGCAACGATTTGCCAAGTCGCCCATGTTCGGTCGCATGCAACAGGGAGGCATGTCCGATCATTCGCAAATGGTTATAGCAAGAGATGCGGCGTTTCTGAGTAAGCTTGACCTGAGGGCCCACCATCCGTCGAATGAATGGATCGGACATGTAGATCCATGCGTGCTCCTCGGGGGCTCCCTCAGGCATCAGCGTTCGTATGTATTTAAACTCATCTGTATCCCCGAGTGCTTTTGCAGGTCGCCCATGTTGATCTTCACCTTGGATAGCCGCGACGATTCGCTCGAGTGCCACGAGCGAATTGCTTCGAATGTACAGATTGGGTTTAGGGAGGCACTCGAACGCATCGACTGTCCGATCTGCGTTCGACCATCGGGTATATGGAAAACCGAGTACTTTGCCCTGCGTGCGATCAAGATTCGTGGCCGCGTTTTCTAGAGCATTTCTCTGAGAGTCGATGGTGCTCAAGAATGCTTTTGGCTCTTTCAATTCGAATAGCAGCGAGAGATCATTACCCTCCGAGTAGTAGAGGTCGCTCGAGACGACCGCTAGATCCTCAAACAGAGGATCTAGTTGAGTGATGGTGGTCGGCGATAATGCAAACAATAATTGTTTCTGAATGCGAACAGGGAGAGCTTGCGTTCTGGCATCTTGAGTCAATTGGTTCGTTGCGTAAGAGCTGATGCTGTCAGATAGCGAAAGAGTGCGACCAAGGGACGCAAGGGAATCAAACTGGGCAAAGAGAAAGTCGTCTGGAACACAACGTGGAAGCAGCCCTATCTCTGGTTTTCGATCACCTAGCATTTCTTTCCAGGGATGACTTTTGATCGTTGGTCCAGATAAGCTCGCAATCGGTACCGATTGTAGTTCTGGATTTGCGTCAGGGCTGTTTGTGAGTGCATCGAGCTGTAGGCTTTCCTGGACGGCTAACGCACCGCTGAAGATACTGAATAGATCTATATCCCGATTGCGATCGTTGAATCGCGGATCTCCTTGGATCTCTCGAAGCAATGACTCAGCATCCTGGCTTGCTCCTTCCCGGTTCGCCAATTGCCAATAGACGTACTGTAAGTAGGGGGAGGACGGGTAGAGACTTAGCTGTTCTCTTGCGGTCTGCATGGTCCAAGGCTCGACCGGTTGATGCTCTGAATGCTGGCCAAAACTCCTTAGGGGGGCAATCGCAACACCCAACCAGAATGCGATCGCCAACGTTGGGCTGACAGAGAGGTTGAATTTCATTGTTGACTCCGACGGAAGAGAAACGAAATATCCGATGCGAGTGTTTCTTGGGGTGCAGATCGAGCGACCTTCAGAAACCAATATGAGGAAGCGCTAACGAGTGGGAGCGAATCCCTTTCAAAACAAGGAGCTTCGCATGGCGGTCCCCACGCGATTAACCTTCGTTCGAAAGCATTGATGCCATGGAGTCCTCCATAGAATCGTTTGCACCATTCGAGTTACCCACCACTTGTTTAGATGCTAACCGCGCCGCGTCATGGCGCAGAAAAACCTGATTTCGAGAAATCTGAGCTACTACCGCCAAAGTTCGGGCCTATTCGATAGCCCTAAAAGTCGCCGTTAACTTCAAAGCGGCGAATGGTTTGCGGATAGGATGGTAAGTCCCCTTTTATCGTTTCTGCGATCGTTGTTGCCATGAAATTGGTAGCGGCAAAAACGTCTTCGATGCGCCGGGATTGCGTTGCGCCATAATCACGGACCCAGTCATGGCGTCCACCCCGAAAGTGCCGATGCCCGGGGTTCGGAGGCCCATAGTGTCGCGTGTGAAGAAGGGATAAGCCGATCGTATCGATTTCCCCCCCTGTGCGTTCGATTTCGCCGAACCAACAGCCTCTACAATCGCTAGATCCCACATTGGATTGGCAACCACATTGGATTGACAAATCGTAATCTAAGTGAATCCGGTTCCGATACGACCGATGCAAACGAGCAATTTCAAGCAATTCTTCAAATGATCCATTGAAATTTCGGGTGAATGCTCGACATGTCGATGAAGCGATTCGGCTCTGAGACTATGTTTCTATCGGATCGCCCAACAAGGGCTGTTTTTCGACCTAGATTGACGATGCGAGGGGTACTCATTCATTTTTTGGCATTCGAAGCGACAATGGACAAAATTTCCAATTACGACCCTCTGAGAGGAATTATCTCGAACTTGCATGTGGTCGATCAATGGCTTTTGATCATCGGACTTTCTAGCTTCATCGCTTACTTAGTTTGGAATGACGACGGCGAAGATTACTAACTCTCCGATCCCTGGGGATCCAAGCGTCTGATGACGGTGGATGCTCCGATGGATCATTCCCATACCTGCGGCGATATGCTTAACTGCTAGTGCCGGTGGCTCGAACGCAGAAGTCCACAATGCTTTGAGGCAGACAATTCGTGTTCTTCTTACGTCTGTTGAGCGACGATATTTAGGATGGTGATTTAAAACCGCGTGAAACCATCAGGCCCCGTTACCTGCTTGGCGAAAACGGATTGCTCGGACTCCTAGGACCGATCCTCTTGATCGTCTACTGACGTCAACGGTTGCCAATAAACGATGAACGCATTCTTGGGCAGGCTTGGATGGCAAGGACTCTGTATGGAGGAATGCGGCCCGGCCGATCTAGTCGGACAGAGGCTTTTTCGCGTTGACTGGTCACAAATATAGCAGCATCTCTCTATATTCAATTGCATGGCACGTGCTGTTCACCACTTCTTCGCCAGATGCCACATTCAACGGACTTTGGGGAACGGTTTTTCGCGGATGCGCTGTATGTTCAATTCTAGAACGCGATGGACTGCAGGTCCGATGATGTGCGCTATTTTTGCGCAGTGGGGTGGTCCAGATAGTTTGCGCGTAAACAGTGTTCGGTAGTTCCGTGCGAGGCCGATACGATCCCGCACCTTTTATCGATGGATGCATGGAGTGGTATCCTCGTTCCGTTCATTACCGATATCGGAACATTTGACTTTTCTCGTGATGAGAAGAACTTGGACATTGGATGCCTTTCAAAGTCCATTGCCGAGTTCGAGTTGAACGGCCAAGCCCCATAGGCTTCCCATGGAGAACATTTCGTTCGGTAAACTCTGTTATCGCCATGTCGAAGTTCATGTTACAATCGATGGAGTGAAAATCAAAATGCTCACACAACTGCTGATGTCTATTGGGTATGCTATAAAAATCCTACCGCTATGGATCTTGAAATAGCGGGTGACAGTCGCGTGCACCCAAGCCTGCGATCGGGTGCTTTTGATAGGGATACCTTCACCGCGCGGGCTGGGTGTATGGTGCTGTTCGGAACTTGATCCGCTGAATCTCGTGCATACATTTGGGAATCTCCCCCGTCCCGCTCAATGGTTCATCGCCATTCTTCTGGCAGCGATTTGTCTTGTCGCCATTGGCACGTGCTTGTTCCTGCCCCTACTGGATTGGCGTTGGCTGGCCCTGACCTTCCTAACCCTCCCGCTTATCGCTCCGATGGAGGGCCTGTTGCTGACACCGCTGTACACTCTGCTCGGCCGCTTTCGCTACTACTCTCCCCTTCTTTTTGCGACTCGGCGCCCGGACGGAGGGCTCGATCTTCATGCCGGCACCCTCTTTGACTATGCGATGCGTCTGCGTTGGAGCGATCGTGGTCCTCGCGCAGTCCGAATTGTCACGGCGGACCTCCTCCGAGGACTGCTCGCCCTCTGCCATGAGACGGAGCGAGGAGCGATCCCGAGGCAGGCTCGCATTGTTGTGAGTTCCTACTTTTTCAGCGTTCGCTCGCTAGCACGATTCGGCTTTGAGCCGAACGACCCACCGGCGCCTACCGTCCTGAATCTCGTGCTGGCCAGCGTAGGCGTTGCGATTCGCTTGAGCTTCATACGCGGGTGGCCTACCTTTCCGAACCTGCGTAAGACCAGGCAAGGCGTAACTTCGGCGGAACGATTAAGGCAGCATGAGGACGAGATCCGCCGCTTACTCCAACGGCTTTCGAAAAACTCCGAGGCGAGTGCATCTAGTGGCTGAACCTAGGAACTCTTGCTAGGCTTCCCACTCCTTTTTGGATGATTGTGTTGTAAGTGAGCGTACATAGCATTGCTGTCGAATGCTCCATTCGAAGGAGGATGGTCGTAACGGGTTCCATTATTTCGAGATAGACCAAGCCCCATTCAACGCACGAACCCACCGAGTTTCAACGTGGGGATTTCCAGCAACTAAATTGCTTGTACTAACCCACAGAGTTGCCCCCCCTCCTGTGAGGGTTTTCTTTTTCAGAGAGCCGAAGCCTTCTTCAATGCTTACCGGTTGTTTTCGAATAATCCGCAACACCGACACGACCGGACTGAAAAATAGCTGGAAGTCATTTGAAAAAAAACGGGTGATTTGAGTTCTCAGCAACAAAACCTACCCTTCGAATCGGGTTGTCACCCACACGGTAATCGACCTAGTTGAACCACTAATCCTGATCCAGTTCGCGTTGGGGAATTACGCGTGTCGTTGTCTCGACCAACTCAAAACCTGTTGTGTTCGCTCGTTGAGCCGTCGAGGGTTGCGCACGAGGCCGAACCTGCGTTCGACCATTCACGGACAGGCAATTTGCGGAACATGGATCTTCGGCTAGCTGACCTTACAGGAAGGCGGTTAAACCAATACCTGCTTGGGAAACGGATCGGCCAGGGTGGTATGGGCCAGGTCTTCGAAGCTACGCATGCCGAGCTTGGTAAGAGATTCGCAATAAAATTCCTGAATCCGGACTTGGCCGCATCGACCGAAGCAGTCCGACGTTTTCAGCAGGAGATTCGTTCTCTTGGCCAACTCGATCACCCCAATTTGCTTCAAGCTGTTGACGCGGGTGAGTATTCGGGAATTCCTTTCTTTGTCAGCGAGTTGTTGTGCGGCCACGACGCTACGAGTTGGGTCATCAAATCAGGCCGAATGAACTCGGCGGTAGCCTGCGAAATTGCGCGTCAGGCCGCTTTGGGGTTAGCCTTCGTTCACGAGCACGGATTCGTTCATCGGGACATCAAGCCGAGCAACATATTTGTCGAATACAAAGGCACTGTAAAAATTCTCGATTTCGGTTTGGCAGGAGGCGAGCGATGCTCATATGCGCAGACATTGGCTGGCCAGTTTCTAGGAACCGTGGATTTCATTGCGCCTGAGCAAGCGAGTGACTCTCGCAAAGCCTCACCGCTCAGCGATCTTTACAGTCTTGGGGCCACCTTAATCTACTTGCTCAGCGGTCAACCGCCATTTCCCGATCATTCGCATCCCGATCTTGTCAGCAAGCTTAAGGCCGCTGCGATTGAACGCCCAGGCTGGCTCCTATCCCCCGATCCGCCTCTCGCTCCTGGGTTGGGCGCTCTGCTCAACGCGTTGACCTCCAATGATATCTCGCAACGACCGAAGTCAGCCCGCGAGGTCGCTCGCGAGCTTCAATCCTGGGCCAGCCACACTGCGCTGCAACAATGGCTCGCTGCAACGACTCCAACAGAGGCGACGCGCATAGGTTATCTGGCCGAAGGAAAATCTATTCCAGCTTCGACCACAAAATCCCTGTCTCAGGCTTGGTGGTTAACGATTCCGGTCCTTGCGATCTCGGTGGCAGCGGGAACGAATCTGTCGAATTTCAAAGCGACACCGAGTCAAAACTTGACAGCAACAATGGCGACTTCGGAACCAGCATCTGAGGTCTCTACACCGTTGATTCAGCGTCCACTGGAAACCGTGCACATTCGCGCAGAGAGCACCCGCAATGCTGGCGGGATCGGCTTGCAGCGACGGGATGACCCTGGGGTAAGTCCGAAGATCCGAGGAGAAAATCGATGAGCTTGTTAGCAACACGCATCTCTAATTCGTTTGGCGTCGTTATACCCCCTTCGTCGTTCTCCGGAGTGCTGATTCGGATCTATCCTGCGGCCGAAATAGGCGAGCCAATCGAACTCAAAAGCGATACCTTCACGATCGGCCGCGACCTCGACTCGTCTTTGAGTATTGAAGACGATTCGGTTTCGCGACGGCACGCGGTCATCAAATGGGATGGACAGGTCCATTCGCTCGTTGACCTGAGCAGTACCAATGGCTGCTTTGTTAACGAAATTCGTGTAGGACAGCGATTGTTAACGTCCGGTGACCGAGTCCGTTTTGGCAAGCAGATTTTCAAGTACCTAAAGTCGGAGGAAATTGAAACGCAATATCACGAAGTCGTCTTTAAGCTGATAACAACAGACGGTCTCACACAAGTTTATAACAAGCGATATTTTCTGGAAACGCTGGAACGGGAGTTGTCGCTCTCTCAGCGTTCACGATCGCGGACGAGCGTGTTGTTGATGGACCTTGACAGGTTTAAATCAGTCAACGATTCGTACGGCCATCTGGCCGGCGATTCCGTTCTGTCCGAGTTTTGTTGCCGCGCCAACACACAGTTGCGCAGTGGTCAGTTGTTAGCCCGCTTAGGCGGCGAGGAATTCGCTGTGCTGTGCACTCATGGCAGTCTGGACCAAGCCTTGGAAACCGCCGAAAGTATCCGGCAGGTAACCTGTGCAGCCCCGTTTTTGTTTGAAGGCCGTGTCATTCCGGTTTCTGTGAGTATCGGAGTCGCGACAGCGGCAGTTGATACAACAGTCTCCTCAAACGATCTGCTCAACCACGCTGATCGCTTGTTGTACCTCGCAAAAGCCTCGGGAAGAAATCAAGTAAAAGCCAGCGGCGAAGTTACTTAACCGGGGTGCGATGCACACATTATTTGCTTCAACCAAAATATCAGTTCACAAATTCAGTTCACGGGAGAAGATCGAGAATGTTCATGAAAACCTTTTTCGTTTGGGCAGCGGTTTTACTTGGAAGTGCATTGGGAGTAGCCGATCCTGTTACCGGACCAATCACGCCAATTACTGGCTGGGAAAATCAGCTTTTCCCCTCCTATCTGATCTCTACAGCCATGTTGAAATCGGGGGCGTCGCCAGCTGACTCGCAATTGCTGGGTGATCCGGTCGGAGTACTCGGTGTTGAAGTTGAAGCTCCCGCGGACAATACCCCGGTCAAAGTGACCATCAGCTGCGATGAATATCTGGAACCCAGCGAATTTGCAGGCTTGCTAACCACTCAAGGCCAGAAGTACACGATCCTGCCTAAGGTCAAGTTCCGTTTTGAAAAACTCAGCCAATCTCGCCAAGCGACACCGGCAACCATTACTTTCCGGGTCCAACTGGGTTCAGGTCCAGTGACCGAAACAACCCAGACGTTGACGATTCGCTCGATTAATGACTGTGCCTTTCATCTCCAACTGGGACAACAAGCCATCGATATGTCGTTGAACTTTACGGCATATGTCAACGAGCAACATCCGTTCGTTGACAAACTGCTTCGGGAAGCCTTAGACCTTGGGATCGTCGATTCGTTTATCGGCTATCAAGGAAAATCCGAAGAGTCCGTAATCCGTCAGGTATACGCCCTCTGGGATTTGATGGTCGCACGAGACCTGCGGTATAGCAGCATCACCGCGACTGCCGCGATTGCCGATTCGGTTGGCAGCCAGCATGTGCGATTGCTCGAGGAAACCATCAACAATACTCAGGCAAATTGCGTTGATGGGTCCGTACTGTTTGCCTCATTGCTCCGCAAGATCGGTATCGATTCGGTACTAATTATCCAACCCGATCATTGTTACATGGGATTCTGGGCCGACGAAGGACAAACGGTTTTTTTGGCATTGGAGACAACCTTGATGGGGGTCACAACGGAATCGCCTGACGAGATTCCCGATCACTTGGAAAACGCGGTAGAAGAAGAACTACGCCGTACCAAGTCTTGGCCTAGCTTTGTCCAAGCAGTCCTTGATGGAACGTCGACTTTCATTAGGGACGGAGAGAAATTTAAAACTTCCCCCGGATATCAGATTATCGATATCGCTAATGCTCGCCAGGCCGGCTTTCTGCCGATTCCCTATCATGGCAAGGAGGATTTTGTGGCCTTCGACTTTACCGAGTACTTGGAAGCAAACGGGATTCTAAATTCTGACGATTCAGATGACTCGCCTGATATGAGTGTGGAAACTCAAGAGGAAGTTATCTCCACAAGCGAAGCGGAGTCCGAGGAGGATCAAGGCGAGGAAGGTGCGGAAGACCCGGAGGATGAAGGGGCTGATAATATTGAAGATGAAGATGAAGATGAAGATGAAGATGAAGATGAAGATGAAGATGAAGATGAAGATGAAGATGAAGATGAGTAGTCGGCACGACCCGAAGCCATCGAACAGGCATTGGACGCACGACGAGACCACGAGAATTGGCTGGATCCTCATCGGCAGCTACACGCTCTCGCCAGCGGCTGCCAAAGAGTTTTAAACGTTTCATGGCCGACTGGTCTTTAGGGACCCAGTGGCCAACCTATTTATGGGGACTTGCAAGTAAAACGCTCCGGCGCTGCAAGAAGCTCTTGGAAATCTCCTTCGAGACTCGACAAGCCGAGGAACGGCTAGAGAGTTGAACTCGGAAAGTAGAAGGGAGCTTCTGATCAACCTTATGTGAAGTCGTTAAGACGCAAGGAGCAAACGTGGTATGTCCTAATGCTCCTGGCTTTTCGTGGATAGAGGGTGATTCGAGCGTTCTCCGATTTTTTTCCGTCGTGGAAGCGGGCTGCTCGAAAGGAGACGTCGAAGGCTTGCCATTGGCCTGCCGTCAAGCATGCGACTATATCTGGCTTCTTGATCCCATAGATACACCCGCAATCGGCTTGGGTGTAATCCTCAAACGGGACTGGGTGGGGGTTTAAAATCTGCAACTCGTAGCGGAGGTGTAGATGCAGTCCTGAATTGCTGTTGCATTCACGTTCTGAATTCCTTCGCTTTATTCACGCTGCTTTCAATCCGAGATACAAAATATCTATGGCTTTCATGGGTGGCAATACAATCCCATCTGCGCAACACGGTAAGATGATAGGAGTCTCAGAAATTAACGAAGGCCGCCCAGTGATGTGATCTCAGTCTTTCCTTCCCCCCGATCGTTGAGTCCGCCGATGAATCCACTCAAAGTCTTTCTTGGTAGCGTAAGCCTGCTAGCTTTTTTGGGCTCAGTTGGGAGGGGGCAAGAATTTCGCGAGGAGTCCTCGGGGGCAAGCGTATCGTCTGAGTGGGCCGAGCGGGATTTTTGGCAGACGACCGATGGAGGGTCCGTACCTGACGGATGGGAATTCAAGGACGGTTCAATCATCCTGGCTCGTCCTGGTCAAGGTGGTAATATCGTCTCCCAACCATTACCGTCCCATTTTGAACTCTCCTGGATTTGGAAGATCGAAAATGGAGTCAATGGTGGTCTGAAGTATCGAGTGCGTCGATTCGGACAGCATCTATTCGAAAATAACTACCTCGGTCTCGAGTACCAGATCCTCGATAACGCACCTGATAGTACATCAAACACTTCCACCGCGTCGCTCTACGATCTGGTGGGGCCGAAGAAAGAAAAGGTCCTTCATCCTCCGGGCGAGTGGAACTCTTCGAAGGTTATCGCACTAGGAGATACGATCGAGCATTATCTCAATGGCGATTTGGTTACGAGCACCAAGACGACTGGACCGTACTGGGAAACCCTCATCGCCTTTAGTAAGTTTCACGGTGGTAAAGATTTTGGGCGTGCGTCAGACCAAGACCGGTTCATGCTAACCGATCATGGTGGCGTGACAATCTATAAGGATTTTATATTCAGTCCTTTAATTGCCCCAACCCCGTTGGAACCTCTCAACAACGGCCCATTTCTGGCGAATGCGACTCGCAATAGTTGGGCGGACCAAACCAGTATTGTGCTGTGGACACGGACGACAAGATGGCGTGAAATGCAGAGCGACGGAAAGCCGTTTAACAAGATCTCTGCTAGCGAAGCGAACGAACTTGCCAAGTCTCAGGATGCTGACAAGCTGGAGAGGGTCCAACTGCCGGATCGTGCTTCACTGGAGGAAATGGTCGGTGCCTGTCCCGGCAAGGCGGGGCGGGTGAGACTTTCGTTTTTTCCAGAGGGGTATCGTAAAGAGTTGAAGTCTTGTGATTGGATCACGACTCACGCAGAGAATGACTTTACCGCGCAATGGAAACTCGACGGATTGGTTCCAGGGACAAAATACATCACCATCATCGAGGCACAAACGCTTGATGGTTACCCGTCGGCTGCGATCCGAGGTTCCTTCAAGACAGCACCTGCTGCTACCGAAAGGGTTCCTCTAAAATTTTGCATCACCACCTGCCATGACTTCATTCGGCGCGACGATGGTAATAAAGGACACAAAATCTACCCAGCGATGTCGGCAATTCAGCCTGATTTCATCGTGCATGCGGGTGATATTGAGTACTACGACAAACCGGACCCATGGGCCCTGACCAAGCCTCTCATGCGATTCAAATGGGGTCGGATCTTTGCAATGCCAAACAATCGAGAATTTTATAATCAGACGACTTCCTATTTCATCAAGGATGATCACGACACTCTATCCAACGACTGCTGGCCTGGGAAAAAGTATGGAGCCGTGACTTTTGCCGAAGGGGTCAAGCTGTTCAACGAAGAGCAATTTCCGAGTAAAAAGGAACGTTATCAAACAATCCGTTGGGGCAAGGATCTGCAGTTGTGGATCCTCGAGGGTCGCGACTATCGCAGTCCAAATAATATGCCCGATGGCTCAGAAAAAACGATCTTGGGAACTGAGCAAAAGAGTTGGCTTTTTCAAACCCTCAGGGAGTCTAAGGCCACCTACAAACTGATTTGTAGCCCTACGCCCATCGTTGGTCCCGACCGACAAGGCAAAGGAGACAATCATGCAAACGATGTTTTCGCTTTTGAGGGAAATGAGCTTCGTGAATTCCTTTCGACCATCCCTGGAGTCATTGTCTGCTGCGGCGATCGCCACTGGCAATATGCTTCGGTGGATGAAGGAACGGAGTTGTGGGAATTCGGATGCGGTCCGGGAAGCGAAAAACATGAACTGGGTTGGAAGTTGGGCGACACTCGACCCAATCATCGATTCCTCCGAGTTCAAGGAGGTTTTCTGTCGGGTGAACTCAGCTATGACATGACCGTATCGAAACCGACCTTGACGATGCGTCATCATGAGGTCAACGGTACCCCGGTGAGCGAGTTTCACTTTCCGTGAGCCTTTCATTCTAAGGCAAGCGAACCACGTCCCTAATTCACTAGAATGCGGAGAGTCTTGCATCGGGGAATTGAGTTAGCCCAACGCGTACAGCGACCCTCAGTGGATGACTCGTGGAAGCATTTGAATTACTGAACACCTTGATTGGTACCTTTAGAGCTTCTGCCTTGAAATGCTGTCCTGCAACGAACGGGGTAACTCAGGAACAAAACGATGAATGGATCCTGGGCCGCTTGACAGTGAAAGCCCCAACGGGGAACGCCCCGATTCCCATAGGCTTGCTCCATCAGGAAGATTAGTCTCGATTCTGCACTCAATCGACGACTGTTCGTTGGGTGGATCGCCTGCCTCGGCCTGTGGACAACGCTCCTTCCACTTCTCCAGCAAAAAAATGCCCGCAGAGAGTTTACGATTGGGAGTTCGAAGCCGTCGTGAAATGAGGTAGTCCATCCCTTGCGCGAAGACGCATTTTTCATCCTGCCAGTGCACGCTTTGGACCAAAGTATTTATCATCGTTGTGCTCGTGGTAATTTCTGACCCTAGTATTGGAGTCAGCCAGAACGACACTGCATGCTTGCTATCTAGGATGCACTCTCTAAACGTTACAGCGACGGGTTGGTTAGGAATCCGAGCTAGAAGTAGATCGAGCACCTCTTCTGTCACGAACGAGGATTTCTGGATCACGAACTCTGCAGATCGGGATTGCTTCATATTAGCGCCTGGATAAATCACTCCAATTCCAATTTTGCTATGGATCAGGCTTTCATCGACTCGACAGGTGTTATCCAATGCGAACCAGGCGATGCCAACATCTCCACCCTCGACCCATGTCCTTCGCATCTCCAAATCGCCTCCTGCTCCCAGGCAGATGCCGCCACCGTTGCGATAGATTTCACAGTCTTCTATTTGCAGCCTCTTTCCCTGCCCCGTATAGATTCCCGCAATGAATTTGCCATCTTCAAACCAAGGCATTGCAGGGTTGGTCTGGCATTGGAGTCGTAGTCCTTTGAAACTCAGATGGGAATCGCTTCGCAAGAATACGTTGCTGGAGTCGTTGCCGGGATTCCGAAATTGAATGGTTGGACGTGTGTCTGGAGCCGCTTCAAAATGAAGGTTCTTACCGGTGATATCGATGCGTCCTGTTTGCAGATCGCTTGCAATGACGATAGTCTCTCCGTCAATTGCGGTGGCGACAGCGTCTTCGAGTCTTTCGAACGACTTTCCGTTCGATTCGGTGCAAATTGCAGGTCGCGTTGGAATGGGAGTTGATGGGATCACAGCAGTCGTTTGTTTGCTCCCCAAGTCTCGGCTTTGGTAGGTCATCCAAAATCCGCCAACCGCCGTAACTGCAAAGATCGCGACCGTAGCCATAGCGGTGGATAACGTAAATTGGCTTGGCGGATACGCAGGTGGTGGCGACGTTTTTTTCTGGATCGCGTCGACAACCTGATCGACGTGTTGCAGACGCTGCATTGGATCCTTCGCGAGCAATCGATCCACCAATCGGGCGTACCATGACGGGATATCATCGGAGAGTGAATCTAACGGCGTATGCGGTTGGCATCGGATTGCTTGCATCACCACAAATGGATTGTCGCCTTGGAACGGAGGCTGCCCGATTGCCATGGTGTAGAGCAACGAGCCGAGGCTGAACAAATCCGAGCGATGTTCGACTACTTTACCGTCGGTCTGCTCAGGTGCCATGTAGGCTGGTGTTCCAGCAACGACCCCTTCGACCGTCATGTTATCCTCGCCGGCTCGTTTGGCGAGCCCGAAGTCACATAGACGAGCCACTCCGGTTCCGTGTTCTACGAGTACATTGTCGGGTTTCAAGTCCCGATGAACAATCCCTAGAGCGTGTGCTGCGGCCAAGCCTTGAGAGATCTGCAATGCAAGATCGGTACATCTTGGAAAGGGAATTGCTCCCTCGCGACGGAGAATAGTTTGTAGCGATTCGCCATCGACGAATTGCTGGATCATGCATGGCAAGCCGTCTACCAGTTGTAACCCGTGAATGGCTAGGATATTCGGATGATTCAATGCAGCGATTGCCTGTGCTTCCCGCCTGAGGCGTTCGTTGGCTCGTATGTCGCTGTAGAATTGCGGGTGCAACTGCTTGATCGCGACGCGTCGACATAATGCGTCGTCAATACCTTCGTACACAACCCCCATCCCGCCTCGCCCGATCTCGCGCACAATACGCACCGATGGGATTTCCGGGAATGTGAACTCTTCTTTTGATTCCGAATCGGTTTTATCTTGTCTAGTGTGAGTGGCCAGGACCTGGTCCCAGTCGTGTTCCAATTTAAGGATTGCCGTATGGAGTGATTCGGAAATAGTAATGGAATTATCAAGGGCACTTCCAACTGGCCAGTCGATTGCACCGCTGAGTTGCTCCATACGCAATCGGACGCTTGGATCTTCTTGGATCGCCAATTCGACCGCCTGCTCGAGATCGGTGCTTGCTCGCCCTTCCAAAACCGCGATCAAGTGATCGTCGTTGATTCGTGAATTCATCGCGAGACTCCCAATGAGTCAAAATCCGCGACAACCGATTTGATGCGCGCCAGAACCCTCGATCGGGCTACGTAGATTGCCCCGACCGAGATGCCTAACAACTTCGAAGTTGATTCAATCGATTCACCATCGACCGTAGTTAACCAAAATGCCCTCCACGTCGATTCTTGAAACTGACTTTTTACGCTTTCAGCAGCCCAGTGAAATACTCGCAAATCATATTCGCGATCCCATTGAGAGAGCGATTCGGCAGATGGTGCATGTAATTGCTCCTCCAGGGCAGTTGTCAGCCCTGTGGTCTCTGCTTGTCGACGGACTTGATCCCATCGCTTGCGAATACAATTACGGGCTACCGTGACGAGCCAACCACGAAACGAACCTTTGCTAGGATCGTATTCGAACGCGCCGATGGATCTTAGAACTGTACACATGACCTCCTGTGCAATGTCCGATGCATCAGCATCCTGAAATCCATGCTTGACGGCATACGAATATATGAGCGGCGCATACAGCTGGAAAAAATCATTCCATGCCCGTCGATCTTTTCCATCGCGGATCCGCACCAAGAGTGTCATCCGAGTGTCGAGGGAATTCATGACAGGAGTATTGGTATGCACAGGAGTTATTGCCGGGGTGCGCAGAAACACCACGTGCCGGCCTGTGTCACAGTATAACATGCAGTGCACCCCCGAGACCAGGATAGCCTATGCTAGGAAACATCTCGACCGATCCAACAGTATTTCGTCTCCACCCTTTTCTTTCGGAGTGTGCTCTCCACATCTCCGAGGGGGGAGCCGACCAAAACAACCCAAGATGGCTCCGCATCGAAGCTCCCGATTCTTCCCTCTCCCTCGCCACCCGAATTTCGACTGTTGATCCAATTTATTACAAGCAAAACATCAAGAGGAGTCACGTTGCCGTCGTTATCGACATCCAGGGAATGTTCGCTCCGGCTTCCATCGACTTCATCGTCCAGAGATCGAGTACCGTAGGCATTGATGTAATTAATGAGAACGAGCACGTCTAAAGGGTTGACGGAGCCGTCATTGATGACATCGACAGGCAAATTAACATTATGCCAACGCGAGCCGCCGTGGACAGTGAAATTCGCCATCGCTTCAGCTCTGTGTAGGAAGTTATCTACCAAGTAAACAAAAGATTCGGTAAGCGACTCACCTGTTCTCAAACGAAGGAATTCAGCGACTCCCCGAGGATCATAGTTTACGCGGCCATCGGTAAAGATGGTGATCAACGCACCGCGAGGACTTCGGAATGCGATGGAATCCTCCTCCGCGCCAAAGAACGGTAACTCGCGACCATCGAAGTGAGTCACCCTCGCCCGGATCTCCCCGAAGAGATTCGAATCGTTGTCGAGCAAATTCGCTCGGATGGCCGCTGTTTTGCTACCGGACCAGGAATCGTCAGCCAGTGCTAACCCTGGTAAATCAACTCTCAGATAAATCCCAGAGGTAGGAGCATCGGTCGAGCTCGGTTGGAAGCGAGCTCTAGCCTCGGTCCATACAACCACCGGCGACGCGACGCCGTACCCGTATTCTGGAATACTGGTGCTGATCGTCTGCACCTCGCCACCGGAAACGCTGATGCCTCCTTCGGTAGCATCAAAGAGTCGGTTTTCCTTCAGCACATACGGAGCCGCTACGTCGACATCCCGTTCGCGGCCCAAGATGAAAATGCTTGCACGACCTCCTTCGGCACTTCGAACTCCATCGTCTCGCCATGTCAGATACGAGTGAGAATAATTGACCGCGAGATCGGGATTGGACGCATACCCCAACGTGTTGGAGACACTTCCCGCATTGAGCAACGGAGCTGTGTTCGTCAGGAATTGCGGTACCAACGGTCGAGCATCTCCGATGGCTCCATTCGATAACCGAATCGCAACCCCTTCGACTTGATTCTCCATGTCATTGCTGCGATGCCACGCGGCAACCAACTCCGTCTCATTTTCGTTTTGGCCTAACGTACCGATGAATTGCATCCCGATCGTCGGCTGCGTTGTATCATCGAGATCCCGCGTATAGATAACCTGCGTCGCGTTAGGCACATACGAGGTGACACTCGCATTGGGTACCCCTGGGCACAACGTAGTTTCATCAACCCTCGACACCGAGCGGTGGGTCGCAATCTGGATATCGCGATCGTCCCCGGTACCAATCTCGAGGGCAAAGACCACTTGCGTATCGGCCGATGCGATGTCGACCGCTGTCACTTGATCGCTAGGTGCGGCATTGACGGCGATTACTTCCTTGGGTGAAAACGCTGCATAACAACCCGGAGCGTAGATGTACTGCGACATGACGGCTCGCTGCATCCCCTGGCGAGTTTCAATCCATGCCAGGATTGCTGCGTTGTCGAAGTAGCTCACAGCGACGACATGATCTGCGGTTCCTGAATCGCCAGGATTCGAGATGCGAGCCCATTGATTCAGCTCGCTTGCCACTTGAATGGTGCTCGCTCCGTTTTCATCGATGCTGGTCCAGGCGACGAAGATCTCGGGGGTATTCTTCACTTGAAATAGGGTCGGACGCCGCGATTGCTGCGCGTCGTTGCTGATCCCGCCACCGCTGGCCGATCCCGATCCGTTGAGGCCGGTGAGCTCCGTCCACGTTCCATAGCCGATCGGGTGAAACGCCACAAAGATTTCCGTGTTGCCGTTTCGCCAATCGACCCACGCGACGTACACACCTGAATCGGTCGCCAAGACCGCTTGCTCCAGTCCGCCGATCCCCGAGTTCCCGAGAATGTGTTGCTCGTCTGCCGAGGTGATTCCATATCCAGTGGCGGAATTGCTCAGCTCCGCCCATACCCCTCGACGCTCCAGACCCGTCGACATGTTTGAAAGAGGAGTCGGAGCCGCGCCGGTAAGATCGATATCGTTGACTCCCAAGCCGCCGTCGATCGTGTTGACGCCGTTTCCACCGCGCAATACGTCGTTTCCATCACCGCCAAAGATGATGTCATTGCCATCTCCGCCGTAGACCAAATCGTTATCAACCGCGGGAGCAACCACTGCATCGACCCCGGCAACAATGCGATCTCCGTGCGTCCCGCCGTAGATGACGTCGTTCCCTGTTCCACCGTTGATTTGATCTCCGCCACCGAGACCGTAGATCACATCATTTCCATCGCCGCCATCGATCACATCACCGAACCGAATCGCATCATCGAACTTGGGGTCATCTTTGCCATCATCCGAACCGACGATCTCGTCCTCGCCAGCACCACCGAGCAACGTATCGCCAA
>JBKCUW010000020.1:0-14907 GCA_046318275.1 Pirellula sp.
GAGCTTTTCCACTTCGAGACGGATTTTTCGCAAATCGATATCGAGATTCTTGAGAACGTTGGCGGCGACACCGCTTCCTTCCTTGACGAGTCCCAGAAGGATGTGCTCGGTACCAATGTATTCGTGGTTGAACCGCTGAGCTTCTTGGTTGGCCAACTGCATGACTTTGCGAGCGCGGTCAGTAAATCGTTCGTACATCTCAATCCTTCCTTTCAAGTTCAGCGCTGGAAACGCACAGTGCGTTCGACGCCAAAGCGGGCTGGAGTGCAACTAGCTGCTAAAAACCGATCAAACATTCCGTACGTCGAATCAGTGGTTGTCACGGACGCCTTGGGCTATTTGCGGAACGCAGCGCAGGGAACATATATACAGCAAAACGCGTTCCGGAAGCAGCACTGTCAAAATTTCTTCATTGCAACATAGATAGCATTGCGAAGCAGTGGGGCAATGGTTGATACCAAGTCATAATTGCCCAAGTGTCCAACTATCCAAGTGTCCAAGGGGCAGCTGGATAACGGAGGAATTGCGAATTGAGGTAATCAGCCGAGCCGATGGAATCAGAGGCTTTCCGTGTGTGCTCGAACTTTTTGTTGGAGCGCCAAACGTTTTTCCTTGGCTATTTCTTCGTGCCATTTCCAGGCGTCGTCGAGGAGTGCCAATTGATCTAACAGTTCCATCGACTGTTGGTAACGTTCGGTCCTGCGCATGATCGACGACAAGAGAAGGCCCGCTTCGACATCGGTGGTTTTTCCGAAAGCGAACGGTTGCAAAATACGTTCCGCCTCGAAGTAATTTGCTTGCAAATAATGCTCTTGGGCAAGGGTCCATTGATCGATGGGGCAACCGATGTGATTTTTTGGGCGCGACAGGAGCCCTGTCATTGCATTGTGGGCGCACGAAGCCAGAGCACCTGCGGCAACGAGACACCACAAAGCCCATATTTTCCAAGGGTCAAGCCACATTGGCCAGATTGTGGATCCTACCCACGCCGTGCAGACGATGAGCCCGAAGGCGATCGCGACCAGGAGTGACCGAGCATCTCCGAGTCGCCATGCAGTAAGCGTTCCTGGCCAAAAGGAAAACAGCATTCTCATGGAGGCTTGCATGATCAATCGCGAGTGAGCAGGAGACAATTTGTTCGAAACGTACGGAGGTGAGGCTTCGTTCCTTGGTAGTAGCAAAAATATCGTTCGTTGAGCAATGGCGACTGCAGATTGGGATGGACACCGGCGGGGGAAATTCAGACTATCCCAACCACCGCTCAGGAGGTTGAAACCGAAGCCTCGGAGTTGGAGCAACGGATTGGGATTCCCCCGAACAACTTTTTGATTTCCTGAGGACGGCACCAATGTTGAACGCGCGTAAAACTTCTACCAGTTCCCTCACTCAAGCGGACAGCCGCGATCGGAACAATAAGTACGGATTCAGGAAAACCGCACTTTGCCTTGGATTGGGAATTATGGGGTATGCCTTGGGTTGTTCGAGCCCACAAACATGCGCCCCGCCACCCGGGTACCCAGCGTATCCAGCGTACCCAACAAGCTATTCGGGCTATGGCGCACCTGGCGCTACGGTTCCTGCCGGTGCGACCATGCCGGTTGGGGCGATGCCGGCCGGTACTGTTCCAGCGGGCGCTGCAATGCCGGCTGGGGTTCCGATGTCGGGTGTTGCTGCTCCTGTATATAGTCAACCTATTCCGGGGACTGCCTACCCAGCAACGGGTGCGGCGATGCCACCGGGTTACGCTCAGCCCATGGTTGGTCGATAACCGCTAGCGCAACACTGACTGTACGTAATCGCTGGCGTGGGTGGAGGGTAGTTGCACTGCGCGGTCGCCCTCGACAGCGAGTTGCATTGCGGCCTTACAGAGACGCGGAAGCAGGCTATTTTGCTTTTCCTAGCGAACGCGCGAGAAAAACATCCACGGGTCCGATGCTCTTGGTGAATGCATCGTCGAACTTGGCACCGGTAGCAAGATTCTTAAGGACCAGATCGTACTGTTTTTTCATCTCGGAGACTTGCATATTCCTGACAAGTCCGAATCCGAGAACGGCTTCGTCTTCATCGTTCATCTTTCCATCCGTCAGCGGCTTGATCGTTTTTAGATCTTGAAGGACTTCTGGGAATCGGCGGAACCAAGGTTGTACACGGGCATCATTTTGGCCGACAGCATTCGCCATAGCATTCCTACCGGCTCCATCGGCAAACCACTTGGGGACACCGTCATGAGATGCGACCCAAACGCTGGTAAGTTGTTGGAGCAACGAAGTTTCATTGAGTTTGCCGTCGGACTTGTCGTACACCATCGCGATGTAGAGGTCGAGGACATCCTTGCGCCAGTGTCCCGACCATTCCGGAGGCAAGCTGCGTTTCTCGAGCATGTTGCCCAATTCGCTGTAGTCGTACCTCGATTTGAGGGCGTAGATGGTGACGCCTCCCTTGATGAGCGGATCTTTGGGGCTGATCTTCAGTTGCTTCTTGAGGTTTTTCGCAGCGTTGTTCGCCTGGGCAAGAAGTTGCTTGGCCCCACCCTCACCAATATTTCCAACGATATGAAATTCGTCGTCGCTGGCCTCATCCGGAGTCGACTTAGGAGCAACCTGTTGCCAGCGGGACTTGGCCCTTTCCATTCGCTTTGCCATCAACTCCGAATGGTTTGCCTTGGCAGCCCATGACTTGGCGATCACCGAATCCAGTTGGCTTTCACGGCTATCCCCATCGTAGGTAGCCCCTTCATCGATCCAAGTCTTCACGAGTTGGATTTGCTCTGGGCTGAGTGCAGGGCGCCCTCCTGCAGGCATGCGTTGACCTGCAGTGCCGAGAAGTTTCTTCACAAGAAGGCTATCGTCACCTTTGCCTGGTGCGAGAGCGGGGCCGCTGGTTCCCCCTTTTAAAAGTCCAGTAAAGTTATTGAACGCGAAACCGCCGGAAGGACGGTTACCACCGTAATGGCATCCGTTGCAATTAGCCACCAAGATGGGTGCGATATCATTTGCAAAACTAACCGTTTCTTTTCCGGTGCTTTGCTTCACTTCAACGGGTTTATCGTTGGCGGGCATGGTTGGATTGCCATTCCCTGCGAGGGCCTTGAGCGAGGCTTTGGGATCTTCACCATCGAACTTGGCCCCTTGTTGGATCCATTGCTTCAATTTCGCAAGGTTATCCGGTGATACTTTGGAGCCGTTGGGGGGCATCGTGCCGGTCTCGATCACGCTGAGGAGTTGGCTACCATCAGGGTCTCCCGCGAAGAGCACTGCGCCAGCTTTGGAACCTTTCATCAGCTGTTCGTAGTTTGCCATTTGGAAGCCGCCACTTTCTTTATCCACGTGGCAGCGACCACAGGAAGCGACAATCCAAGGCGCGACATCCTTGGAAAAACTAACGGCGCCAGGATCCGATTTTGGTTGGGCTGGGGTCGATGGCGGAGTCGTTGGTTTTCCTTTATCCATTTTGGCATTCCGAACCATGGTGGCGATCTCGCTCCACTCGGGTAGGGGTGAGAACTCCGCACCTTCGATCGACAGGGCTTCGGATGCTTTCAAAAGCTGCTTGTGGATTCTCTCCCACTCCGGCAAGTTTTTCTTCTCGGAATCAAGCACGAGTGGCACGAACGCTTTCGTGCAAACTTCTACGAGCGCCGAACTTTCCCCAAACTTCTTATCCTTGAATAGCTGTCCGGCTTTTTTTAGTTGCTCTTTGGTGTCTTCGATACTTTTCGGGGGTGTGGGATCCTCTGCGAACGAGGCGACGCACCACAGAGTCACCATGAGCAATCCGGCCAGCGAGATCCTGAAAAAATCTGAGACGGGCCTAGCGACAGCCGGGCTGGTGACGACGGGGCTGGTGGCAGTCGGTGTTGCAGACGGGTCCACGAGCCGGCGGAATGCAACGAATAAAAGAGACGGTCGGAGAAAAGGAGCCACGCGTTCACCCTTGCTGAAGTAATGGTTCTGGGACCAGCCGAAGATCCCAAATCGAGCCGGACCATCTCTATTTTCACTGAGACATGGTGCGGTGGAAAGAGCCTGGCCCGAACTTCCCTGTGGTTTGGCACATGCGACTTGCCGACAATTCCGGGCTTCGGATCTGCGAAGACTCCCCTCTCTTAGAGTTTTAACGATTTTAACGTACTCAAATCGCCCGATAATTTTGAAAGATTTGGTGGGGCGGTCCTTGCCATCCGGTCGCGATGGACCAAGCTGCAAAACAGTCCAGCCTAAAAGCGGGTTCTTCAGGGAAAATAGTGGCAATTACGACCGCGATTCGGGTGAATGGTTATACCCCTGCCCGTACCCGTACCCATGCTCGTGCTCGTGCTCGTGCTCGTACCCGTAATCGACTCGAATGTTCTGATTGGGTCGCTGCCAACCATGGAGAATACATTCGGGCTTCGAACCCACATTCGATCTCACGCTGATTTCAATTACGAGTACTGCTGCGCTGAGTTTAGGCAGGATTGCAAATCCGACACAAAACAATACTAGCCACCAAAATACTTGGAGAGCCTGAAAACTAGAGAAGCTGTCGACCTTTCAGGGCGTCGGCCAGAATTTCTTTATTCGTGAACTCGAGAACGCTGCCGCTGGTCACCCCCCGGGCCAATCGTGTCAGCCGGATGGGGAAATCAGCCAAGCGGTTGGAAATGAACAAGGCGGTTCCGTCCCCTTCGACGTTCGGGTTGGTTGCCATGATTACCTCCTTGAAGTTCCCTGTCCGTACGCGATCGACTAGGTTTTCGATGGTCAACTGATCTGGCCCAATACCGTCCAAGGGCGCGATTCGGCCGAGCAGCACATGGTACAAGCCCCGAAACACGCCGGCTTGTTCGAGAGCGATCAGATCGCGAGGTTGTTCGACGATGCACAATTGGGTCTGGTCTCGTCGGGCGTCTTCGCAAATACCGCAACGATCCGACTCGGAAAGGTTGAAACAAACCGAGCAATACCGGACGTTCTCCCGCACCCGGCGGATGGCGTCGGAGAGGGCGAGCGCTTCCGAAACGTGGACGCGCAGCAGGTGGTACGCCAATCGTTCGGCTGTTTTTTTTCCGATGCCGGGCAGTTTGCCCAGTTGTTCAACCAATTCGGTTACGGACTGCGAGATCTCAGCCATGAAGCTACGTTTCTCCTTACGATTCATTCGCGTTGCTGTTAACATAGCAAACGTTGCGTGATTCGCCACGCTAGTTTCCAAAGTCCGTCACCGACATTGCTCGTCCGATATCCCGTTGTCCCCATGACTGTTTTGCTACAGATACGTAACGCCCATAAAAGGTATGGGGATCAGATCCTGCTCGACGGAGCCGAATGCACGCTTACCAGCGACACCAAGGTCGGGTTCATCGGGCGTAACGGAGCAGGAAAATCAACATTGCTCAAGTGCATACTTGGGGATGACGAGTTGGACACGGGCGAGATCATTCGGCATCCCAAGTTGAAGATTGGCTACCTGCGTCAGCACGATCCGTTCCTTCCGGGCGAAACCGCGTTGGAGTTTTTGATGCGAGACAGCGGTCAGCCCGATTGGAAATGCGGGGAAGTCGCAGGTGAGTTTGAGATCAAAGGAAAGTACCTAGAGGCCCCATTGCAGTCCCTTTCGGGTGGTTGGCAAACGCGTGTCAAGCTTTCAGCGCTGCTGCTCCATGAGCCGAACTTGCTTCTCCTCGACGAGCCTACCAACTTCTTGGACCTGCGCACGCAAATCCTGCTTGAGCATTTCCTAAGGTCCTTCAACGAAGCATGCTTGATCGTCTCCCACGATCGCGCCTTTCTCAATGCCACCTGCGATTCCACGCTCGACCTCTCGATGGGTGAACTGACGTTGTTTCCGGGCAAAGTGGATGCATTTCTTGAATACCAACAGGAGTTGAACGAACACGATCAGCGCACCAATGCATCGATCGCTGCCAAACGCAAGCAATTGCAGGAGTTCATCGATCGAAATCGCGCCCGAGCTAGCACGGCGACGCGGGCGAAGTCGAAAAGCAAAATGCTCGATCGACTTGAGATGAAAGATGTCGTCAGCGATCAGTCGCGGGCGATCATCCGGGCTCCGCAAGTCGACCCTCGGCAAGGCCCGGCTGTGCGGTGCCGAGATCTTTCGATCGGATATGGCGACCGCGTCATCGCTTCGGAGATAACGCTCGAGATCGAGCATGGTATGAGGGCCGCAATTGTAGGGGATAACGGCCAAGGCAAAACGACCTTGCTGCGAACGTTGGTCCAGTCGCTGAATCCACTCGCCGGCGATGTGAAGTGGGGCTACGGTTGCGAATTGGGAACCTACGCACAGCATGTCTATACAAGCCTGCCTGAGAGCAAAACCGTTTTAGAATATCTCGAATACGAAGCGATCCCGGGCACCAAAACGCAAACCATTTTGGACATGGCAGGCGCGATGCTCTTTCGAGGTTCCGCGGTCAATAAACGTATCTCAGTCCTAAGCGGTGGAGAGCGGGCACGGCTGTGCATGGCTTCGTTGCTACTAGGCAAGGCGAACATATTGATTCTCGACGAGCCAGGCAACCACTTGGACGTTGAAACCGTCGAAGCGCTCGCCGATGCATTGATCGACTACAAGGGAACGGTGATTTTTACCTCGCACGATCGGCATTTTCTCAAGCGTGTTGCGACGGCATTTATCGAGGTTAAGGATGGTGGAGTGACCCACTATCGAGGTAACTACGATGCTTATCTGTACATGGTCCAGAAGGAAATCGACGACGAAGAGAGTCGGCGGAATGAGGCCAAACCTAAGCCGAATTCCAAATCGAGTGGTAAGCCTGCATCGAAATCTGCGGCACCATCTCTATTGGATGAACGCCAAATCCGAAAGCAGATCGGTAACGTGGAGAAGACCATCGCCAAACTCGACTTGCAGCGAAAACAACTCAACGAACAAATGATGCAAGCGACGGACCCCAAAGAGGCGATGCGACTGCACGAGGAGTTGACCAAAGTAACCTCGGATTTGGAGTCCGCTGAAACCAAATGGGCCGAACTTCAAGAACAACTCGAGTCGGCGGAGTGACACCATGGACGTCACCTCGATCGATGACGACCGATGCTTAGTGCAACTCGATGGCCTCGACGACTGCAGAAGATTCGCCGAAGTTATCGCTACGACGATAACAGCACCGACGATAACAGCACCGAAGACGATCGCGTTGGTCGGAACCCTCGGCGCGGGAAAGACGCAGTGGACCCGTTTCTTCGCGATGAAGCTAGGGGCTTGCCAAGACGAGATTTCGAGCCCAACCTTTGTGCTGGTTCAACGCTACAGAACGAGCCCGACGGTTTATCACCTGGACGCCTACCGAGTGGGCGACGAGGATGAGTTTTTGGAGTTGGGGGTTGAGGAGTTGTTTTCAGAACCAGCGATCAGCATCGTTGAGTGGGCGGATCGTTTTCCTAGCTGTATGCCGGCCGATTGCTTGTGGTTGCTGTTCGATGTCCATCCTACTGATCCCAATCGCCGAACAGTGCGGATCGAGAACTTGAAAGCCAATCCCTCGATCGCAAACGCATTGCAACGTGAGCTTGCCCAACGATCCTAAGGTCGTGGGTGCAGCATTGGATTGCATCAAGTGCTGCCGTACGAAATTAGCGATGAAGGCCCGTCAGTTGAGACCGACTGTAGGCAACTCCACCTTCGCTGGGATGCAGGTTTGCTGCTGGATTGACCGGAATCGGAGCGCCGAGTCGCTGGTGAGCAATGCGGGTTGACGGTAAGGAAGACGGTAAGCAGAACCCTATTGGATATTTAGAGATTGCTCAGCCGCCGACTACAGCTTCACAGCCGTACCTATCCAGGAATGCGTTAATCCGAGACGGGTTCGATTCAAGACGGTTTCTATTCAAGACGGCGTCTGTTCACAGACTCACCGCAACCATGGGTCGCAAAAAGAACTCGCAATTGTGCGAACGGTGCGAGAAGGAGGGTGCGAGAAGAAGGGTGCGAGAAGAAGGGTGCTTGGGAGAGGCCCTCGCACAAGAGTACGACGCTTATGGCTGCTCCACTTAAGTCCTGACCAGGTTCACGCTTCCCCCTCGCGAGAGCCCCTCTCAAGCACGCTAGCAGTATACGTGGGCGCAGCGATAAGGAAACCCCAACGATAAAGGATCCCGGAAAAGTTAGGACTAGGTTGGTAATCTGTAGCGGAGATAAGCGGTATTGGAAATGCTAAGCCGCGACATGTTCCGCAACCGCAAAACCCAGATGTCTGGTGAGGGCTAGCCTTTTCGAGGTTGGCGGGGTGCGGCGTGGGTTTTCTACCTGCCGTTACCAGAATCTCTCGGCCCGGAGTCTTTCGGCGGGCCATTAAGGATGTTTTTCAGCGCGTCTCGGAGGGGTTTGCGTGCAGGAGGTTGGGGTGCGTCCTCATTGGTTCGATTAGACCCAGACGCAGGATTGGCCTCTGCTTGCTTGGCCCGTTCCTGACGGCGTCGTCGAAGCTCTTTCAGAACATCGACCGCTGCACCGATGGCTTGGTCTGCATCCCCACCGGCCAACCCACTCAACGCATCCACGGCGGCCGCGGTACCTGGGGCTTCGTTACCGAGTGCAGCCGAGATTAGCGTCAGCAGGTCTGCTGAGTCATGCCGCATTGCGGTCCAATCCACCGATGGTGATTCCAAGGTTCCTCGTACAGGCAGAATGACTTGCGGAATGCCTATTTGCTTTACGGAGTCCCGTTTCGCAAATAGTTCGACGGGCACGGGGATACCGAGCTGCACTTCGAGCGACTTGTCCACCAGTCCGACACTGCCGCTACTGGTGATTTGCAACCGTGGATCCAGTTTCGGTAACCCGACTTGAACGCCCTTGTGAAGCACTCGTTCATCGCCCAGCGTGATCTCGATTAATGACCCATCGACAAAGACCAGTTCGTTGACAACCTCCTTGTTGCGGAATCTCGCGATCATCTCCAGGATATTGATCACTACCGGTTCCGAGGGACCGCTGCGAACTTGGTGCAGCGACAGTTGTGCCCGCCCCTGGGTGCGTTCCGCATGATCGAGTGGAATCTCAATCGCATCGATATCCAAGGAGACTTTGCCGTCGAACCATGCAGATTTTGCGAGTAGTGGGATGGCGCGACCAAGTCCCAACCGAACCAATTCTTGACTGATATCGACTTGGTTAAGGATACGTGATGGCGCGATGAGGAGCCTGGAGTTCCCATCGAGGCTTTTGTACTGGACATCCACGCTGAACGGGGGGATAACCAGCAGATCCTCTTCACGTTTCTCGGAGACAACCGCAACCGAAGCATCGCTCACAGCGATCTCAAGATCGATTCGTGGTGGTTTTTTGGCCTTGGATTCTTTCGAGCCGGCCTGCGAATCCTCGATCGATCGTACGAGCTTTTCAAGATTCGACGAGTTCTCAAGCAATTCGATGTCCACCTTGGGTTTGACAATCGTGATTTTGCCCAAGTTCCGTCCCCCGAGAATGTATCCCAGGAGCGAGCGATTCGATTCGATGGCAACCACCGACAACAGACTAAGTTTTCGCGATGCGTTTCCCGAAGCGGCAGATGAAGCAAGCGATGCGGTGGGATCGGTCGAAGAGAAAGGGGTTTCAGAAAACGGATTATCAGAAGAGTCCACGAATGGATCGAGAGGTTTTGGGGCGTCCAATTGCTCAAGGCGGATATCGCGAAGTGCGATTGGCCGAATCCAACTGATATCCGCCGAACCGATCTCGAGTCGAAACCCTTCTACAGCGAGCTTGTCCACGAGCTTCTGATAGAACCATTTCGACCCTACGATCGAAGGGAGGCTGGCGACGAGCATCGTAAGCAACACGAGCAATCCGAGGACCGACCAAGCGATAGTTCGTGCAAGACTTCGGTTCGCGCGAAGAGGAAGGGGGCGAGTTAGTTCCTCGGTTTTCGGGGAAGACATAGGTTGCCGTTTGCTGGAGCTTGGATATCGAGTTGTTCGACTATGATCAGGTGTTGCTGCATCGGGGCGTTGCTGCGTCAGAACGCTGATGCGTCGAGACGTGGGTGGAGGCCACAGAGGAAGCAACTGCTCATTCGAGGAATCGCCACCGGCATTACCACGGGGCATCACCACAAGTGCAAGTCAGCCTTGGGCGACTTTGCTACACGTCGATGTGGGGAGAGTATAGTCTATTGGCAAACGGGCTCACCTTCATTTTGCCTTTGCAGAAAGGAGTTTCTAGTTGATTGGCTGCCCAATTTCTTAACCTGATCTCGGAAAGGATACCGATCAGAAGGACCGTTACAACAGGAACCCCCAAGACGTCAACCACGTTCGGCGCCACTGCGATCGCAACGGACAGAAGTGCATAATAAGCGATGGATGTTTGCGGCCGGTCAGCGAACACCCATAGAACAGGAAGCATGAGCAAGCATAGATCGTAGTGGTAGGTGTGAGGGCTCAGTAATGCGGTGCCGGCGATTCCTACGAGAAAGAACTCCGGACTCGTCGGATTCAGGCGGTGCTGAAATACGCAGAGACCGACATAAACTGCCAGCGGAACGCAGACTGCGAACTTGCCCCATTCAATCAACCCCTGAGGGAGAGCATTCGCCAACGAGATCACGTTGCAGGACCAATCCAATCGGTAGCCGGAATTATTGGCGTAGGCCGTTGGATCACCGATCGCGTGGAGGTACTCGAGCCACGTTGCCATTGGAATCGACATTGCTCCCATACCAAAAAGGCAGAGGAGGCCCGTACCGATGCCGATGCAGAACCGGAATCTCCCTTGACGCAACATCATCAACGGTAGCAGGAAGAACAAAGTAGGCTTGACCGCCAAGATCGCGAATACGCAACCCGCAGTGAGTTCACGCCGCATTTGGAGAAAGCGGCAAACGATGCAAAGGATCAGAAGCCAGAGAACACTCTTTTGCCCTAAGACGATGGAAAAATGAACGGGTGGAAAGAATACCAATGCGATCCAGATGTGGCGCAATCGATCGCGGACCTGCTGCTGGTCGGTTGGATCGGGTGAAAAGGCGTTCGCCGCAATGTCGGTGATCAGTCTGGCCGAGGCGAGGACCGCTCCCCAGAGGACAGCGACCCAAACCATGGTCGCGATGCGGTAAGGGATGCAAGCCAACAGCAAATAGAACGCATAGTGGATCGGAGGATAGACCGCGGGGTAGTATTGATCCACATCCCACGCAAATCCAACGATCGTCGGATCGTGCTGCCAAGCTTGAAAGACCTCAGCATGGTAGAGGTCGCTTGAGTGCCCGGTCAAAATCATGCGTGCACCAACCCACTCTTGGAGAAAGTCCGCGCCGTAGGGGGTGCTTCCCAGGTCCGTCCCCCACTCGAAATTGGGGGAACCTAAAAGCGTGAGGGCGCAAAGAGCGAACCAGACGCCAACGACCGCCAGTGGGTTGTCGAGGAGTCGCCAGCAGGGAGCGTTCGGCGATGAGGAGGTGGACGTGGATTTGAACAAAATGAATTGGCTGGGAGTCGTGTCGCTAAATGCAGATGAGTAGTTTCAGGCCCTTTGAGTGGCAGCGCATAGCAACACCCCAGCCTTCGGGCGGCGACCAGATTCACCCGCCTTTTTGGGATGAGATCCGTTTTGCCACCCCCCTCGTTTGGGGAGTGCCGATGCATTACATGCCTTATTTTGTCTAGATCATGAAAAACCGGGTCGGGCGGAAATGTCTAAATGAACGCGCGTTTTTCGGTGGGGAGTTGGTCCGCAAGGGGCGTAACCGTTGGAACCCCGCCCGGAGACGAGTTTCGGGCTTCCCCGTTTTTCCCGGGATTTTTCGAGCATGTAGGCATTGTCATATTGATTTTGGGAGTAGGAGAAATTCTCATCACATTCGGCACAATCCGGTTTTCCGAACCCATTCCTACTTTTCCTATTCTCGGAAGACTGAAACTCACACACAAAGATCGAAGGACTACTCTCATGGCAAAGAGCCGAGGGCGTTTAGGGCGTCGTGCATTTCGTATTGAGCGACTTGAGTTGCGAACGATGTTGGCAAGTGACGTTGTGTGGAACAACCCGAACTGGGATGCGTCGCCTGATGCACCGGATGACGGTGCGGTTGTGAAGGGAGCCGACGCCTGTTATTGGGGTGGGCGAGGGAACGTTGGATTGCAGTTGAGTTTGAATCGTGTTGCCATTGCGACGGCCAACTCGTCCGTTGCACTCCCGGAAGGACTTACACGACTCTGGGGCATGGGGACCGAGTCGGTGGTCTATCAAACCTCCACGGAACTCACGCCAACCTATCTGGCGGAACTTTCTTCTTTGGCAGGAGTGCTCGAGGTTAGTCCTGTGTATGTCGACATGGCTACCGGAACGGACATGTCGGTTCTTGATGAGATCATCGTAGGTTTCAAACCGAACGAGAATGCCTCCGAGTTTTTTGCTCGTCATTCTGGGTTTGAGTCGTTCCACCGAATTTTGGGGACACAGAATCAGTACGTTGGCAAATTGGCGCAAAACGGTGGACGCGCTGCCATTGATCTTTCGAACCGACTTCTTTCGGATGCGTCCACCGAGTGGGTGCATCCAAATTTCTATGTTAACTTCGAAAAGCATTTCATTCCCAATGATCCTCGATTCGGAAACCAATGGCATCTGCGAAACCTAGGTGCTAGCGGCGGTGTTCCGGATGCGGACGCAGACGTCGATTTAGCGTGGGATATCAACCAAGGTGGATCGAGTTCGATTGTGATTGCGGTGATTGATGATGGTGTGCAGTCAGGTCACCCCGATCTGGATGTCTGGGTGAATCCAGGTGAAGTCGCAGGGGACGGAATCGACAATGACAACAATGGTTGGACCGATGATGTTAACGGTTGGAATTTTGTAACTGGCTCGAATGCGTCCGAGCCGATTGGTACTGATGCTCACGGGACAGCCGTTGCAGGTGTTGCAGCGGCGAAAGGGAACAACGGACTTGGAGTGGCAGGAGCTGCCTACAAGTCACCTGTGATATCGATCAAGGTTTTCCATAATGACGCTATTGGTGCCCTTGATGATTTCGCGTCAGCATTGCTCTATGCAGCTGGGATGAAATCGGATGGTATTAGCAATTGGCGAGCTGGGGATCTTGTGAATAATTCCTGGGGTGGAGGTGGTCCATACCCGAGCATGAACGCGGCATTAGCGGTCGGAACAGTGCAAGGCAGAGGTGGTCTAGGAGCGACTTACTTTTTCTCCTCAGGAAATAATGGAACGGGGGTTCTCGGCGAACCGGCGGGGCAGTCTGCGTTTACCCCTGGCGTTATTGCCATCGGAGCATCGACAAACTCCGATGTCCGTTCGAACTACAGTCAGTATGGCGCGGCGCTCGATATCGTTTCCCCCAGCAACGGTGGATCGTTAGCGATTGATACGACGGACCGTACCGGTGCCGATGGTTATGCTACGGGTGATTACACGGGAACGGGAGCCACTGGATTCGGCGGTACTTCCTCAGCTTCACCGCTTGCGGCGGGTATTGGGGCCTTGGCGTTGGCCCAAGCCGAACTAAAAGGGGTTTCCCTCTCACCCAGCAATTTCAGGTCGCTCATTCGCAATTCGACGGATCTGATCGGTGGTGCAACCTACAACATCAACACCGGTAAAAATCTTCAATATGGTTTTGGAAGGATCAATGCAAGGACTCTGGTGAAGGGGATTGGCTCGGCAGAGATTTCTGTCGTCGATGAGTTGAAAGAGTTCCAATCGGCAGCCACTGTACCGATGGGTGCAGTGCTAAGCGGACAATTTGTCGAGAAGACACTGCGCATCCGCAACCAGGGCACGGAGATTCTCGATATTCCTAGCATGGATGTCGCGGCGCCTTTCTCCGTCGTAGGCTTTTCCCCAATCCAACTAGCGATCGGGGAAGCAACTACCTTTGTGGTTCGATTTTCACCTACGGCTCCTGGCAGCTATGACGAGTTATTGACCATCCAATCGAACGATCCGGATACCCCCGACTTCCAACTTCGACTGACAGGTACATCGACGGCTCCTGCCATCGGTGGAACAGTGTTTGAGGATTACGATGGTGACGGACTCTACGAATCCTTTGAACGTGGAATTGGTACAACGGCCTTCGCGTACATTGACCGCGACAGCAGTGGCAGTTACACGCCTGGCGATACGCAAGCGATCGTCAATGCGCAAGGTGCATACACGTTTGCTTCTTTGCCTGCCGGCACTTACTCCGTCGGAGCGGTACTACCCGGGTGGAGTCAGACATCACCTGCTGGAAACTTTTACACGGTAACACTTGCTGGCGGGAGTGACTACTCGGTCGGAAACAACTTCGGATTCTCACTAGGTGACCGAATGTATGCGAGGGTCTTTGAGGATCTCAAGGCCGATGGTGCTTTTGATGGTCTCGACTTACCTCTTAAAGGATTCGTTGTTTCGACAGGCTCGGATACCGTTACTTTAAACAGCACTGGCCCAGTGAACATCATTGACGCTGGAACTGCTTACTCCCCAATTCTCGTCACTGCTGGTGGCATAATCGCCGACGTCAATGTGCGAGTCAACATAACGCACACTTGGGACTCGGATCTAAACATTTCGCTTATCGCTCCCGACGGAACAGAGGTACTACTTGCGGGTGGCGTTGGACTTGATGGAGACAACTTCACGAATACAGTTTTTGACGATTCCGCTACCACCGCAATTAGTTCAGGGGCTCCTCCATTCACCGGCACGTTCATCCCTGCGCAACCCCTCTCTGCGCTTAATTTCAAAGCGCTCTCTGGACTTTGGCAGTTGAAGGTAGAGGATACTGTCGCCGCCGATGTGGGTGTGATCCTCGATTGGAGCATGGAGGTCTCTCGGGAACTTGGGGCGGTTTCCGACGTGAACGGATACGCATTGGTCGATATGCCGGCGGGAACTGCGGATGCCGTTCTCAAACTTCAAGGAGCATACCAATAT
>JBKCUW010000021.1:0-4658 GCA_046318275.1 Pirellula sp.
AGTGCCGCCAGGTTGCTCCGCGAGTAGGTTCGCGAGGTTATTGAGAGCAACCACATCGTTCGGACGAATCTTGATGATTCGCCGATACGTATCGATCGCCTGGACCGCCTTGTTTTGCGACAACCACAGGTCCGCAATCGCTAGCAACAACTCTGCATCAGACTCATTTGCAGCTTCGACCTCCAGAAGGACAGCCTCTCCCTGCTCAAAAATCTCTGGATCAATTTGCCCGACAGACAGCAACCCCGCCAGCAATTTCGCGGTGTCCGTCGAACGATCCTGCTTCACTCGATTCACAAGGAACTCAATCGCCTTGCGACGCGCCACGGAGTCTTCCGATCTCGCGAGATTTCGGACGTAGTCCAGTCCTGCTCGGCTATCCAGATCAAAGGCTTCGCGCAGCAATCGCTCCGCTTCTGCATCGGCCTTCAAGGTCGTCAACGCTTGGCCAGCTTGGGCAAGCAATTGGGCCAATTGGGATGGCTCGTAATTGGAGGGCAACGACGATCGCCGAGCCTCAAGCCAGGTCAGAATTGTCTTTTTAGCTTGCTCCGCTTTATCATCCGCTTTTTGCAATCGAGCTTTCAATAACACGCTCGCAAACGACTCCGGCGCTGCAAGCAAAAGTCGTTCGGACTGTTCGAGTGCTTCGGCATACTTGTTTTGCTCCAGCAGGAAATCGCCGTACGCATAAATATACTCCGGCGGCGCCTGGCTTCCTTGGGAAGCGGCTTTCAGTTGCCGACCTGCAGCTTCCAACAACTGTCGTGCCGGAGCGCTGTCGGCTTCCTGGAGATTCAATAACTTGGCATTGCGCACATACACCGATGCCAATCGGAATCGATCTTCGTCGGTACGATTGGTCGGGTCTTCTACGAGTCCCTCGAGCAGGAATTGCGCCTGCCCCAAATCGGATGGAGTCCCTCGCTGCGCGAGCAATTCAGCTTGCAATCGCCGATCGTCAGGGGTGTTGGTCTCGCGTGAACCTGCCAGCAACTTGTTCACTTTATCCCAATCCTGGTCGGATCCCCGCGAAGCGAGAAGTGTCGCAAGGGACCGTCGTGTTGTGCTGTCCTTTGGATTTGCAGCAAGCACTTTTTCGAGTTGTTCAATCGCCTCGGTTTGCTTCCCTTGGGCCAAGAAAAGCTGTGCGATCCGATTGCCGATATCGACTTGATTCCCACCTGCTCGGCCTGCTTCCTCGTACGAGGACAACGCCTCGTCCATGCGCCCCAGATTTTGGTAAATCTGGGCAAGGGTTACCCAACGTAGCGACAGATCGATTGCATCCGCGTCCCGAATGCGTTTGATCGTTTCCTCGATCTTTTCTTGCTGATCGGTGATTTGGTAGTAATTGAACTCGGCAGTGAGAACACGAACGTCCTTATCTCCTGCCAGCTCATTCGCTTTATCAAATGCCTTCTGTGCTTCCTCCAACTGTTGCTTGCGCTCCGCTTCAGGAGTCCCACGCGAACTCACTTCGATCACTTGTCCATACCATACCCAAGCCATCGGATCTCTGGGTCGGGATACAGTTCCGGATTTCGCGACCGTCATCATTTCTTGTTGGCTGTTGCTGGACAATCCGAGCGCGAGCGACGACAACCTGCGAGAGCGGTTCGAACGATCTCCGAGCCTATCGATGAGTGCGCTCGCCTCGGTCAACATTCCTTGTCGATACAACAGCTCTGCCAATCGCTCATAAATTTGGATGTCTTGCTCGCCCAGTTGAATGGCTCGCGTGTATTCGCGGATGGCTCGGTTCGCGTTGTCTTGGCGTTCGGCGATGTTGCCGAGCAACACGTGGGTCGATGTCCACGAAGGCCGCTGCCTATCGAGATAGCCCCCAATTTCGACCACCTCTGACAAATCCGAGCCCCGATCGAGACTCGATGAAGCCAACAATCGCCTGGCTCGAATGTATCTCCATTCCGTACCAGTGTCCCCTTCGAGTTCCCTCAGTTCGTTCTCGTACTTCAAAACATTGTCGTTCCATTCTTTGAGCTTGGTACGGACCAACGCTTCGTCTTGCAAATCGTTCTGGTTGGATACCACGGGCGCTTGCAAGGCCAACTCGCAAAGTTCGCGAGTCTTGAGCAAGCTCTTGCCGGTCATTCGAGACATTTGGTCCATCGCGACACTCCATTGACCGCGGGCGGCACTCAATTGCACGATCGCTTGTTTCAGTGCATCATTCTCGGGGTCCAGGGCCAACCGGGTTTCCAAGACACGCCGTGCGTCATCCGCCATTCCCTCTTGAGCGAGCACTTCCGCTTGAGCGAGTGTCGCTTCGGTGCTATCCGGAGCCCGTTGCCGCAATTGCTCCATCAATTTCCCTGCCATTTCCGCTTGGCCCCATGCCCTCATGCGCGAGACGGAACGGCGCCACAAATCATCTGCCTTGGGATACTGTTCGCATAATTCGAGCAATCGCTCCGAGGAGGTTTGATACAAGGTCGACCGAACCCTCGGATCGGATCGCAGCAGCACCGCGTCCATTCCGATCAGATCGAGTACCCAGGGCTTATCCGAGAGCAACACATCCCCGTCGATCATACGGCGGGCAGCGACCATGGCGGTGTCGAACTGATTCCATAAGCCAGGCTCGGGCCTTTGCCGACGTTGCAAGTCGAGAATCACTTCACCCATTTGAATCCAGTCACTTCCGGATTTAGGGTCGATCGCCTGCAACTGTTTCAGTGCTTCGTTGAAACGCTGTGCTGCATACCAAGCGCTCGCAGCACCGCGATGGTACTGGGAAACGGTCGGTTGCAACGCGACCGCTTGCTCAAACGCAGTGGCTGCACGGTCCCACTGACCCATTTGAAAATAAGCAGAGCCTAAGAAATTGAAGACTTCCGCTTGGTTGGACGCGTCCAGTTCGCGGTTCCCGGCGACGACTTGTTCCAACGTCGTCGTGGCTGCGCGATAGTCCCCCATGGCAACGTAGTAAGTCGACCACTGCTGCTTGGCCACCCGAGAGATCGTACTCTGAAAGTTTCTGGGCAATTGAGGGCCTTCGCGACGGATAGCTTCATCCATCGCCTGCAACGCGACCAATGCATCTTCCAGTTTCTTCTCGCGAATAAAGTTATCGACGATGCGGAAATGCAAACTAGCGGTCGGAGGCACGGCGACACGGGTACCGTCTTGCCACACGGCGATCGCTTCGTCCACTTTTCCTTGTTCGGAGAGAACGTCTCCGAGTCCGACGATCAATTCGGGATCGCGTGTGCCGGTTTTATCTCGGACTTTACGAAAGTACTCTTCCGCTTGGGCCAACCATGGCTCCCGCTGTTGGCGTTCCGCGACACCCACCGCATTTCGAGCGCGGTTGAGGTAGTGAGTTCCTGCCTCTTTGAGCACGCGTGTGTCATCGGGTGCGAGGGACAATGCCTGTCGGATATCCGACTCTGCGGCGATCCGGTCCAATTGCGAGGAAATCTTGTAGTGGGAAAGCCATGCCATCGGGTCCTCGCGATGGGCAGCCAACATCCGGTCGGCGATGACCAATGCCCGAGCTCTCAAATCCTGTGGCGAATCTCCCGCGATTTGGGAATTGCGAAGGATCTCCGGATCACCGAGGCAGGCTTGGGCAAGCGCCATGCTGATTACCATATCTCCTGGGCTATCGATAATTGCCTTGAGCAGCAGATCGACAACATGCATCGACTCGATCGAGGCCAACCACTCGGGCAATTGGGATTGGGATGCGGTCGATAACCGGTGGGTTCGCTTTTCGAAAGCCAACTGATAGCGGCATAGAGCCAACCAACGTTCAAGTTCCAGGTCCACCTGTGGCGTGGCGACTTTGGCGATTTGGTCCATCGCATCTTCCTGGCGACCGATTTCCATCAATCGCTCGATCATCCGGCGACGGATGACTGGTGCCTGAGATTCGAGGGATTTGTCCGCTTCGCACGCACCGATTGCGATGGACTGAAGAGTGATCAGACGTTGAATTTCGGGAATCGAATTGGCGGATTTGTCGTAGAGTTCCGCGAGATCGATCTTTCGTTTGCCATCGATGGGCTTGAGCAGCAGGTACCGTTCCACGTAGTTGGCAGCCTTGGCCCATTCTTCTTTTTCCCTAGCTTCGTCTGCTTTTGCCAGGATCGAGTTCGCGACGTTCCCCATCTGGAGCGAATGGACCAGGATGATCACGGGAATGGCGATTGCGATGACGAGCAAGGTGACGACCAGAAGCGGCCAATTAAAGATTTGCCGCTGCCGTGTTTCGGGTGTCGAGCGTTTATGGATCTTCATACCAACGGTTTTTGCTTCAGTAATTGTCGGACGTTGAAAGGTTCTATCAGCCCAGTGGCGTTAGCCTGGGTTTGCGTCCTTCCGCGAATTGCGCGGACGGACCATTGTCTACGTACACGATCGCTTGTCCGACGTCCGGATACCATACTCCGGACCGAAAACCAAAGGTTTTCGCATCCCGGTTGCCGGTACAAACCGAATAATCGATCGCACTGAATGATTTGAATCTTACACCGGCACTAGGCCGATGGAGGCCTAGGGCAGGCATAAGGCTTAAGGCTTAAGGCTTAAGGCATAAGGCATAAGGCATAAGGCATAAGGCATAAGGCATAAGGCATAAGGCATAAGGCATAAGGCATAAGGCATAAGGCATAAGGCATAAGGCATAAGGC
>JBKCUW010000022.1:0-17147 GCA_046318275.1 Pirellula sp.
GAGGATAGCCCTTGGCTAGGTTCCGGACGGTCCAACGCGTCCAATGCCCACCATCCGTCGTTCGGCTCATTTGCCTTGATTTTTCGGGCTTGCTTGAGCCCAGGATCCGGTTCCTCAATTCGAGCGTCGGTTTCGTGGACAAACGCCGGCGCGTGTGCTGGTTCCGCGGCCCGTCGTCCACTCGCCGCGCCCCCAGGGCTTCGGTCCATCGCTCCTGATTCAGCCTTACCGCCAGCAACACTGCCGCCCGCAACATTTCCGCCGGCAAAACCGCCTCCAACACCACCGCCTCCAACACCACCGGCCGCAGCACCACCAACTCCACCAAGACCAATCCCTGGCGCTGCGCGCGTAAAACTTGGAGAACCGGTAGGCTCTGCGGATGACGCAGCAACTGCATCCTTAGCATCGGCGGAGGGAACGGAGTCAGCCTGGGAACTCAGCACGAAAACAAAACGAGGAGCGTCTGCCGGACGACTCGCGTCCGAAGATTCTCTCGCCGGAGCATCTTTTGGCAGCGAGGACGCATCCGCTAAAAGTTGGATCAGGGCATCAGAAGCTGCTCCTAAATGGTTCGACACCGGAACGTCGGTTGCCTCTGAACTTAGGCCAATACTTTCCATATTCGATGAGGATGCAGCCTGACTTTTCTCAACCGAAAGCCTTGAGTTTGCTGGTACCGAGGCTATCGCTTCCTCATACCCTCTTCCCGAACTAGCCGCAGCGACCTCGAATCTCTCCTCACTTCTCCATGGCGAGACAACGAACAGTCCCACCAGCACCGTTGCCGCAAGAGAGGCGAGCACCATCGCGCCGACGAGCGCCGTTGGATATGCTTGCTGGCGAGCCGTAACATTCTCAGGATCCACTGCCCTCGGCGCCTCAATCACAGGTGGGGCGCTTGGTCTCGTCACTGTTGCCGATTGCCATGGGCCCTTGATCGTGAACGATGCCTGGGGGGCTTCCATGGATGGAGTGGCTTCCCCACCAATCAGCTTGCCCTCCTCGCTGCGAACGGCATTGGTAACGAGCTTCCGAACAATGCGAAGCTCCTCCAATAACTTCGTCAATTTGGGTGACTCTCGCAGGGCGGATTCGACCCTAGCACGTTCGTCGTGCGTCAGCTCATTATCCAGGTAGGCTGTCAATAATGACTCATCGAAGGGCTCTCGACTCATCCTCGTGCCTCCTTGGTAAGTGGATCGCGATCCGACGTCGACTGAAACAATTCGCGATGCTCGTGCAGGAGCAGCGCTCGGAGTTCATTTCGAGCGCGATGAAGGCGACTCCGAACCGTCCCGATCGGGACGTCAAGAATCTCCGCGATCTCCCCATAATCGAGAGACTGCATGTCCCTCATCAATAGGATGCTCCTCGCATCGGCCCCGATACGGTCCAACGCTCCTCGCACGATGTCGTTGATCTCCGCATGCATCAAGGAATCATCCGGCCCGTCATCGGATTCCGCCAGAGATTGCGCGATCCAATGCGGATTTGCTTTTTCGGCCGTGCGATGTCGCCGCTGCAGATCGATCGCCAAATTATAGGCGATTCGCCGAAGCCAAGTGTAAAACGAAGACCGCCCCTCAAAACGCGACAAATTTCGGTAGGCTGAAAGAAAGGCTTCCTGGGTAATTTCTTCGGCATCCTGGCGATTGCGCATCATCCCCACGAGAAAGCCGAATAGCTTTCCCTGGTGCAAGCTCACGAGCTCGTCGAATCGCCAAGGCTCATTCGATCGGATGGTAGAAATCAAGGCCAGTTCCTCGTCAGGTGTCACGGTACCACTCCTAGACGAATCCCAGCCACAATCGGTTCCCGAATATCGAATCTCCCAACCATCCAGTATGCATTGGAAGCTCAAAACGACTCGTTTTCAATGGTTGCGATGACATGATCATCCTTTTTTTCCTGAGGGATGACCTGGGTAACATTCACCTTGTTCCGTTTGAGTTCTTCGATTTGAGCCGCCATTTTCTGGAGAAGGGTCGCGATCTCATTCCCAGCATTTTCGCCTAAATGAACCGTCAATGCCTTGCGACTACTGTAGCTGAGCCCGAGTTCATCTTTTTTCATTCGTGGTTTCCTCCCGGCTTGGGACTCGCTGATTAGGACTCACTGCTTCCCGATGGCCAACGCTATTTAAACGCTTTGCGAATATTCTTGATCAACACCAAGGAACGATCACATGGTGAAGGGGAATCAGGTGTGTTCTGTGGTAATAGTCTAGCGATGTAACTCGCGATGTCATTCGCCGATTCATCGCAGAGATCCCGCACCAGCGTCAACAAAGTCGTTTGGTCCAACGGTTTCTGCCCCTGCCGATTGGCTTCCGCCGATTCAGGAGGGGAAGGCACGTAGGGCTTGTAAGGATCTTTCCCCGGAAAATTCAGCGCACTCGGCTTTTGCTGAGGAATATGCAGAATCTTTGGGGTAAACCCGACAAGAATTTCGCCAGGTTGCAAAATGAATCGCGATGGGGTGAAAACGGTGTCTGGCTGAGCCCCCACAAACGGACGGGGCGAGCCGATGGGACGCGACCCGCGGCTCGACACGATGAATGACTGCATATCACCGGTATTGCACAGCGAACCATACCCAGTGACCGGATTGATTTGAAGCAACGACAATGCGATGGTCCAATCGGCGTCGGTCATGCTCCAGTGCGCATCATTGATGACTCTCAGAATCTGGTGCGGCGGTGTCCCTTGATTCCAAAGGGTGCGGATCATGGAAAGCGCACTGGTCGCAACGATGCAGCCCTCGGGACCGATCTGGCTGGCGTTGCCTATGGCAACGGTCATCATTCCATTTGGAACGACATCCCAATGGTGGAACGCACCGCCAAGACTACCGTGCTGGTACGTCCATCCACTAACATCGTAATCCTCGTGCAAAACTTGCATGTCGGGCAGCATGCTGGCTTGAGTCAGACTCGCCGTATCGATCTGCTTTTGGACGACGCGCGAGCGACTCACTTCGTGGCCGAGAATGGACTGCTCGATCTCACCCATCACACGCCCAGCGGCCAAATTGGCGACTTCTACCTCGGTAGGGCTGTACGACCGAGTCTTGTCACACCAAAACCACATCGTTCCATGAGGCATCGTCGATGTACCTATCGGAACCACAATTGCAGAAGCGAACTTCTCTGGGCTGGGCCACTCCGGCATCACCTCGATATCGCTCAGCAAGACGGCATTGCCCAGGAGTGCTTCAAGGTCGGCGAGCGACCCTCGCAGATCTCTCGGACCTGAAGCAAGCCGGCTTCGAGGCAATCCAAAACACGAACGCATCTTCAGTGACGATGTCGCATCGTCGAGCAAGTAGATCGCTGCTGCGACAGCACCGATGGATCGCGAAGTGCTCTCGAGGATCGACTCCAGCCTATCTGCGGTTTCTTGCTGGCGATCAGGATGGCTGGTTACCAAGACAGCCGTCGCCAATTCAGCCTCTTGCCGGCGGATCGTCTCTTCGGCTTTGTCCAACCGCTGCACCAAACGCTCGATGGCAAACAATAAATCCTGAGCCTTTTCCATCGGGACCGAAGGAAGAGCGTTTAAATCGCATTCATCCAAAATGCCATCGCGAACGATATTATCTACAAGTTGCCAATGGCGGCCCACCATGTTAGGCATGCTACCCCGGGCTGCGGGGTTGGTATTCTTTACGCCAGAGGAGTCTTTGCTGCCCCGTGAATCCTTGGGCGTCGGTCGCGCGGCAACACCCCAACTGGTTGCTTCCGCAAATGCACGAAGGCACATGTCCACCTCGTCCAACTCGCGAAAAGTAGAACGGGCCGGACCGGTGGTGGGAGTTGCCGAGGCTTGGTCTTCCGTGTGAAGACGCAAATGGGAGGGAAACCGTCGCTTCACGTTTTCAACTTCTAAAGAAAGTGGTTGGTCGATGGATTCAATCAACTTCGCTCCAACCTGACGCTGACATTCTGCATGGCATAAGACATACCTACGCAATGGTCTTTGAACCAACGCCAGATACAACTCGTCAACATGCTCAGGGATATTTGGAGCGAAGAGCACATGCCCTTCATCGACCACGTCCTGCGAAAGCTTGAGGGTCACGTAAAGTGTACGGAACAATCGGTCACTGACGGAATAATTGGAAAAGGCAACAACCGCCCCTACACGTGTTACAACGCATAGGGATGCTTCTGACGGAAAGCGATCTTAAACCATCATTCCGAGGTAATGGCTGGTCGATACCATGCCCTGTTCGAGTTAGGCAACTCAACCAAACACGAACGACTCACAAATCCAATCCGAAGCCTGTTGCACGGGATGCAACCTAGAAGTGAAAAGGAGTCTCCAATGCTTGTGCTCTCGCGACATCGAGACGAAAGCATCATGATCGGCGACGACGTTGTTGTCACGATTGTGGACATTCGAGGGGATAAAGTGAGGCTAGGTATCGAAGCCCCAAACGATATTCCTGTCCATCGGCAGGAAGTTTACGAGGCGATCAAACGTGAAAATCGCAAAGCGAATCATATCCAACCAGCTGAACTCCGCAGCTTGAAGGAAGATCGACAGTAAATCGCTCGACTTCCATCGGACACGGCCTCGAGAGAGTCGTGTCTCGGCAGTCAGGCACGTTATCCCCGGCCGATCCATGAGGTCGGTCGCGATACACTCACCCTTCGGGTCTTCTCTCGAGCGTTCATCCGCTCGGTTGACCCGAAGGGTGTTTTCGTTTTCACCGCTACCGCCGTCGAACCAATCGATCTTTTTTGGCGGCTGCCCCTGACATCCCTAGATAGCCTTGCGGTCGGTCCAATTCCAAGGGATTTTGAAGGCGAGAGTCGTTGACTCCATTCAACGCGGCATCGAAATCGCCCCCACCACTTTCAGCCCCTGTGGAATCTCCCACGCGCCAGGTCGGCTACCGTGCGGTATAATCTCGAGAATGGGTGTTCGAAATACGTCACGCTGGGCCAAAAAGGATTGCGCTCCGCACGACAACAAAGCTCTTCCAAAGAACAACATCCGATGGCGGACAATCAACCTCGATCGAATAAACCAAACGGGACGCCCCCCGAACCGATTCCTCCGGTCCAAGCTCCCTTGGTAAGGTCTCAGGTCACACCACCTCCCCCTCCGCCCATATTGCCACCCGTCGTTCCGCCCGTTTTACCACCGCTTCCCCCTAGCCATTCAACCTCCGCAACGATCGTCCCTAACGCTGGCACAGCCCAAACTCAGAGAACAACTGCGGAATCGCTCAACGAGTTCCAGATCCCCACCCATCCCCGAACTTCGCAGGCAATCGCATCGGTGGCAGCTAATGCCTCTCGAAATCCATCCTCGATCCGTAGGCAACCAGTTGCTGCAACCGTACCTGCCCCAACCGCCAAGGCGATTGGTCCCAACTCCGCGAAACCCGAGAGGGTTCAATCCGCGAAATCGCCTGCCCCCCGAGATTCCCTCCGAGAAACAGCCAACCACGATACCGACGAAACCCCCGACGAAGCCTCCGACGAAACCTTCACAGATCGGTTCGTGGTCAAGTACCTGCAGGATGCTCCAAGTTGGTTGATCAGCACACTCGTTCATATCGCGATTATTCTGCTGCTCGCGTTGATTCCACTCCGTGAAGAAGTAGCCAAATCGTTCGTGCTCCTTTTAGGAAATAGCGAGACTGGAGCAGAGGGAGATACGTTGACCTCGTTCAATATCTCGGAGATGGAATCGCTCCAAGGGGAAAACGACAGCGATGCTATCGACGATCTCTCGATCTCCGCGTCCGATCTTGCAACAACACTGCCCGATCTCACCCAAATCGGTAGCAATGTCGCCATGCCAGAGTTCTCGATTCGAAAGGGACTCACAGGGCGTTCGGGGACCATGAAAGGAGCCTTGCTCAAAGCATTCGGCGGGAATGAAAGGACCGAGCAAGCCGTCGCGTTTGGACTGGAATGGCTCAAGAAAAACCAAAGCTCAGATGGCTCGTGGAGCATGGTTCAACCCTACAGCGATGGTGGGACCAGCGAAAATCGTTCCGCCGCTACCTCGCTTGCCCTACTCGCCTTCATGGGTGCAGGGAATACGCACAAGTCCGGGGATTACCAAAGCAACGTGTTTCGCGGCCTGAATTATTTGCTGTCCGTCCAAGACTCCGACGGATTTTTTGCCAACAAAGCAACGGGGATCCAGAAAACGTATTCTCAGGCCCAAGCAACCATCGCGTTGTGCGAACTTTTCGGGATGACCGCTGATCCGAAATTAAAAGAGCCCGCCGAGTTGGCGGTTCGGTATGCGTTATCGGCACAAGACGATGGTGGTGGCTGGAGATACCAACCCAAAGAAACTGGCGACACGAGCGTCACCGGCTGGTACGTCATGGCGTTGGTCTCTGCCCGAATGGCCGGAATTGAGGTTCCTAGCGATAACCTAGAGCGAATCCATAAGTTTCTCGACACAGTCCAACGCAAAGAGGGTTTCCGAGGCGCCAACTCTGACGGTGAGCAATACGCCTACCAAGCATTCAGTCCTCCCAAAGATTCTATGACCGCCGAAGGGATGCTATGCCGGATGTATCTCGGATGGCGTACCGAAGACAAAAGAATCGTCGCTGGTTGTGAACACATCGTTAGGCACCCCATTGTCACCAGCATCGAAGGACGCGACTACTACTATTGGTATTACGCTACCAACGCTCTTCACCACGCAGGTGGGAGCTCGTGGCGCAAATGGAATGACGTGATGAAGGAAGCCCTTCCAAGTTTGCAAATCCAAGCAGGCCGAGAGCGAGGTAGTTGGCCACCCCAAGGCGACCCGCACGGCGCCGCCGGTGGTCGACTCTACTCAACCGTCCTCTCGATCCTATGCCTTGAGGCGTATTATCGACATATGCCACTCTCCGAGATGTCGCCGGCCAGCCAACCTAAAACCAAATAATCGATCGCCATACCACAGACTTTTAGCTGGTTGGCTTGAACATCCCATTGCACAAATTCTCCAACCATCAGCCATGGTTGCTGATCAACAAGCACCAGTCCGCTGAATGGCCTCCCGAAAAAGTTTTGCAGCAAAGAATCCGGTGGGGTTTTAGCTCGGCTTTTGGAAAATCGCCCAGATGAGGTCATCCCCTGGGTATGGAACCGACCACTTACCCGGCAGTGGCGAGGTAAACCAATAAGCCATCCGCATCAATGCCGAACCGCTGCTGGCATGCTTCAACAGCGATTTTGCATGGCTTACCTGCAACCATCGAAGGACTCTTCCCGCAGCGATCGGCCGAAGTCCGCACGATGTGGCGGCTAATTGAAGTGATTGCGTTGTGAACCAATGGAGAACGCTCGGCGGTGAATACTCATGCCATCCCGTCCCGCACAACCGCGCAAACCAACTCCTTCGGTCCCACGTTTCGACCAATAGTAAACCACCTGGGGCTAAGCGCCGAACCAAATTGCAAATCGACTCCAGCGGTTCCGGAAGATGCGAAATAACTTGGACCATCGAAATCAGATCCCATGGTCCATCCGATTCCAGATCCAGCGTCTCCACAGTCCCGCACCGAACATCGATCCCGCGTTTCCCCGCGTGTTGGCACATCGACCGGTTCGGCTCTACCCCGACACCTCGCCAACCTTCATCGATCCACCCTTCGAGCAGAAATCCAGCCGCAGCTCCAACATCCAAAAGCTTCCCTGGCTTGCTCCGATACTTTTTGATCCTCCTGGCGTATTCTCTACCTCGCTCACGCAACAATGCCGACTGGTCTAAATAGTTGCTATAACCCGCACCACCGCCAAAAAAATAATCATCACCATAGATGCTATCGACGTGATTCGAGGAAACACGTTTCGCAAGAAATCGATGAGAACACTTGCCGCATTCAGCAATGTCGAACGATCGAACGCACTTCCACAGCCTAGCCGTCGACTTGCAAATGGGGCAGTTGCGTTCAATCGATGTGCCGCGGCTACACGCTTGGATGTCTTCCTCAACCGAAAAACTTGCTGAACCATTTTCGTTCATCGCGATTCGCCAACCGCCACTTCCTGGGACTCGCTCTTTGAAAACCAATAGTCCATGTAAAGATAGATGACTGGGGTTGTGAACAACGTGACAAACTGACTGACGATCAGCCCACCAACAATGGCAATTCCAAGAGGTTGACGCAACTCAGCCCCATCGCCACGCCCGATCGCGAGAGGGATTCCACCAAGGATTGCTGCCAATGTTGTCATGATGATTGGACGAAAGCGACGCAAGCACGCCTCGTGGATCGCCTCTCGCGGCCCCCAGCCTCGCTCCTTCCGCACGGCGATCGCGAAATCGATCATCATGATCGCATTTTTCTTCACGATTCCTATTAGGAGCAAAATTCCAATCAGTCCGATCACATTCAAATCGATCCGGAATAGGATAAGGGCTAAGATCGCCCCAACCCCAGCCGATGGCAATGTCGACAGGATGGTGATCGGATGGATCAAACTCTCATAGAGAATCCCAAGAACGATGTATACGGCTACGATCGCCGCCAAGATCAGCAGGGGTTGGTTCGAAAGAGAATCTTGAAACGCTTGTGCCGTCCCCTGAAAGCTACCTTGGATGCTCGACGGCATCCCTATCTCAGATCCAACGCCTTGGATCAGTGGAACCACGTCCCCGAGCGAACTACCAGGGCTCAAGTTGAAGGATATCGTCGATGATGGGAACAGTCCGGAATGCGCGACCGACAGGGAAGTATTTCTGCTCTCGAGCGTATACAAGTCCTGTAGGGGAACCTGTGAATTATTCTTCGTACGAACGTAGATTGCATTTAAGGACTCTGGTCCTTTCGCGTATTCTTTGTCCACCGTCATAACAACACGCCGTTGCGTCATCGGCAAGTAAATCGTGGAGACAGGTCGCTGGCCGAACGCGTCGTACAACGTATTGTCAATCGTCGCGATATCAAGTCCCAGCACCGACGCCATGTCTCGCTGGATCACTAATCGCGACAATTGGCCTTTGTCTTGCTGGTCTGTATTGACATCGGTGATCTCAGGAATTTTCTTCATCGCGGCCATCAGTCTCAACGTCCAATCGTTCAGTTCCTTGAGATCCCCCCCTCGAAGCGTGTATTGGAACTGAGCTCCGGACGGGCGACCACCAATCCGGAAATCTTGAACTGCCTGCATGAAGATATTGGCCCCGCTGATCCCACCCGTTTTCTTGCGAATAGACGCCAGGATCTGATCGATGGTCTCTTTACGCTGATCCAAGGGCTTCAGCGTCACAAACATCCGCGCGCTATTGATGCCCCCCCCACCACCGCCACCGCCGCCACCACCACCGGTGCTAACCAATACGCGATCGATGGCCGGTTCATCACTCACAGCCTTGCCAAATTTCTGCACCAACTCCACCATCGCCTGGAACGAGGTTCCTTGGTCCGCGACGATACTCCCTACCAATCGGCCGGTATCCTGCTGTGGGAAGAACCCCTTTGAAACCTTCATGTAGAGAAAAACATTGCATGCGACGATGGCGGCAAAGGCCACCATGGTCCAACCCGGAAAATCGAGAACCACGTCGAGGACGCGACCATATGCATGCTCCAACCAATATTTGTTTCGCTCATGAGCTTGATGCGACGTCGGTTTCAGTAAAATCGCACATAGCATGGGTGTCGTTGTTAAAGACACCACCAGGGATATCAAAATCGCGATGGAAAGAGTTACCGCGAACTCCCGAAAGAGCATCCCGACGACCCCTCGCATGAGAAGGATAGGGATAAATACGGCAATCAAGGATACGGTGATCGACAACACGGTGAATCCGATTTCGCCGGCCCCTTTTAGAGCAGCGTCGATCGGCTTCATCCCTTTCTCAAGGTAACGACTGATATTCTCGGTCACGACGATGGCGTCATCGACCACGAAGCCAGTTGAAATCGTGAGTGCCATCAATGACAAATTGTCGAGGCTGTACCCCAACAGATACATCACGCCAAATGTTCCGATCAATGAGACAGGCACCGATACGGTCGGAACGATGGTCGCGCGAATATCTCGCAAGAATAAATAGACCACAACGATCACGAGCAATACCGAGATAACCAGAGTCTTTTGCACCTCGTCGAGCGAAGCCCGGATGGTGGTGGAACGGTCCATACCGACATCAAGTTGGATGGCAGCTGGAAGCTGCGCTCTTAGCAGTGGGATCAATCCTTTGATCCGATCGACGGTTTCAATGATGTTGGCCCCGGGCTGGCGAAAAATCAAAATGCTGATCGATGGCCTTCCGTCCGCCAGTGCAAAATTACGGATATCCTCCACCGAGTCGGTTACATTCGCTACATCTTGAAGTCGAATTGGGGCTCCATTTCGAAACGCAACAAACAGAGGCTTGTATTCGTCAGCGGTCATCAATTGATCGGTGGAGTTCAGCATCCAGTGGACACCTTCTTCTTCGATCGATCCTTTAGGCCGGTTGGCATTCGAAGTCCCCAGCGCGGCGCGGATATCTTCCAATCCGACTTTCATTTGGTTCGCTACCGTAGGATTGATTTCGATCCGGACCGCTGGGTTGGATCCTCCGGTCGCGAAAACTTGGCCGACTCCAGGCACTTGGGAAAGCTTTTGCTGAACAATGTTCGAAGCCAATTCATACATCTGTGGTTTCGAATAGATCTCGGAGACCATGGTCAGCAACATGATCGGAGAGTCAGCCGGATTCACCTTGCGGTACGAAGGGTTGTTCGGCAAATTCGCAGGCAATTGGCTTCGCGCCGCATTGATCGCCGCTTGCACCTCTCTCGCCGCCGCGTTCACGTCCCTATCCAACTCAAACTGCAACGTGATCGAGGTATTTCCGAGCGTGCTGGTGGATGTCATCTCGGTCACACCCGCGATTCGGCTGAGGCTCCTCTCCAGCGGAGTCGCAACCGCCGAGGCCATCGTTTCAGGGCTTGCGCCTGGCAATGATGCGCTCACCGAGATCGTCGGAAATTCGACTTGGGGCAATGGTGAAACCGGTAGCAGGAAGTACCCAAGTAATCCCGACAAGGTAACTGCTATCGTCAGCAGTGTTGTCCCGACGGGACGACGAATGAAGGGGGTCGAAAAATTGGTCGATTCCGCAAGCTTCATCGGCGTAGGTAGCTTCATCGCCCATCCTCGCCCGCCGAAGGAGAAAATTTATCAAACCACAAGTAGATGACCGGGGTCGTGTACAGCGTCAGGACTTGGCTAAAGACCAGACCGCCTATGATGCATATCCCGAGGGGTTGTCGCAGCTCAGCACCAACACCCGTGCTGAAAGCCAATGGAACCGCCCCGAGCAACGCCGCCATCGTCGTCATAAGAATAGGTCGCAATCGCAATAAACTCGCATGGAAGATCGCATCCTCCGGTTTGAGTCCATGCACCCGCTGCGCTTCGAGCGCGAAATCGATCATCATGATTGCGTTCTTTTTGACAATCCCTATCAATAAAATGATGCCGATGATCGCAATGATCCCGAGATCGAGTCGGAAGTAGATGAGCGCCAGCAGCGCCCCAACCCCCGCGGATGGCAGCGTGGAAAGAATCGTGAGCGGATGAACGTAGCTCTCGTAAAGCACACCAAGAACGATGTAGACAGTAACCAATGCGGCCAAGATCAACAGCGGCGTGGTTGCTAGCGACCGCTGGTATGCTTCGGCGGAACCCTGAAACGCACCGATCATACTCGGTGGTATCTGTAGTTCATTGGCCGATGCTTCCACCGCGTCGACTGCTTGACCGAGAGAAACGCCTGGGGCGACGTTGAACGAAATCGTCACTACCGGAAATTGACCTTGATGATTGATGGCAAGGGGTGCATTGCGATAGTCGACTCGTGTCAATGACTCGAGCGGTGCCGTTCGCCCATTGCTCGTTTTGACAAACATCGATCCGATATCTGCCAGGGAATCTCGGAATTCCGGGGCCACCTCCAAAACCACACGATACTGATTGAGCTGGGTGAAGATGGTGGAGACCTGCCGCTGCCCGAAAGCGTTGTACAGCACATCATCCACCATCATCGGTGTCACTCCCAACCTTGACGCCGTATCGCGATCGATAACGAGCAATGCCTCTTTCCCAAAGTTCGATTGATCGCTCGCAACATCGCGCAACTCCGGTCTTGACTTGAGTTTCTCGACCAGTTGCGGAACCCACTCCTTCAACTCCTCAGGATTGGAATCCTCGATCGAATACTGATACTGCGTCCGAGATACACGCGTCTCCACCGAGAGATCCTGGACCGGCTGAAGGAACAACTGGATGCCGGGCACCGCCGACGCCTTCCTCGACAATCGAGCCATCACTTGCTCGATGCTCTCGCTGCGCTCGTGATGCGGCTTGAGGTTGACTTGGATGCGACCGCTATTGAGGGTCAAATTGATCCCGTCGATTCCGATGAAGCTGGCGATGCTCTCCACCGCATCATCCCCGGCCAAAACGGCATTCAGTTCAGCCTGCTTCGATTGCATGCTCGCAAACGATGCGTCTTGGCTCGTCTCTGTGATCCCGAGAATCACCCCTGTATCTTGAGTCGGGAAAAAACCTTTAGGGATCTGAATGTAAAGAACAATCGTCGCTACTAACGTTACCAGAAACACGAACATCGTGAACCGTCGGTGCCGCAACGTCCAACGCAACGTGACTTCGTAAAATCTCAATAGATGGATAAATAACCAGCCTGTCGATTCGCTCTGCCGTTGGTGCTCGCGCGATGCATCGGACGCTACCCCGGGATGCACCTTGAGGAGTAGAGCACACATCATCGGCGTCAACGTTAGAGAGACAATTGCCGAAACGAAAATCGTAACACTCAAGGTCACCGCGAACTCCCGGAACAGGCGACCGACGACATCACCCATGAAAAGTAGCGGTATTAAAACGGCAACCAGAGAGACGCTAAGAGAGACAATCGTAAAACCGATCTCCGACGCACCCTTGAGAGATGCCTGCAATGGCTCCATCCCTTCTTCCACATAGCGGATGATATTCTCAATCATCACGATCGCATCATCGACGACGAAACCGGTCGAAATGGTTAGCGCCATCAGCGTCAAATTGTTCAGCGTATACCCCAACATGTACATGATCCCAAAGGTGCCGACGATGGATAAGGGTACGGCAGCACTGGGAATGATGGTGGCTCGAACGCTGTGTAGAAAAACGTAAATGACGACCACCACCAAGCCGATGGTCAGTAACAATTCGTGCTGCACACTTTCCACCGAAGCGCGAATGGTCGTGGTTCTATCCGTCAACACCTCGACACGAATCGCCGCCGGCAACGATTCCTTCAACTGCGGCAACATCGCCTCAATCCGATCTACCACATCGATGATGTTGGCCCCGGGCTGACGCTGAATATTGAGCAGAACTGCTGGCTGAGTGTCATGCCACGCTGCCTGGCGCACGTTTTCAACGTCATCGATGACGTTGGCGACTTCTTTTAGCTTTACCGGTGCCGCATTTCGGTAGGCGACGATCAGTTCACGAAATTGTTCCGCCGTAAACAACTGGTCATTCGCACCGATGATGATCGACTGCTTCGGTCCGTCAAAGCTCCCCTTTGCTTGATTGACATTGGCAGCAACGAGCGCCGTCCGAAGATCGTCCAAGTTCAATCCAACGGCTGACAGGCTCGTCGGGTTCGCTTGAACACGAATGGCCGGCTTTTGGCCACCTGTGACGGATACTTGCCCCACCCCCTTCACCTGCGAAAGCTTCTGAGCCAATCGTGTATCGGCCAAATCCTGGATGCGAGGCAGAGGGATCGTGTCCGAGGACAACGACAACGTTAATACCGGAGCATCCGCCGGATTGACCTTGGAATAGACCGGCGGGTTCGGCAAATCGCGAGGCAGGAAATTGCCCGCAACATTGATGGCTGCTTGAACCTGCTGAACCGCGATGTCGATGTTGAGATCGAGCACGAATCGCAAGGTAATGACGGAGCAGCCCTGCGTGCTCGAACTTGTCATCTGGGACAAGCCCGGTATTTGGCCGAATTGCTTTTCCAAGGGTGCCGTTACCGAGGAGACCATAACCTCTGGACCAGCACCAGGGTAAAAGGTCAAAACCTGGATCGTCGGGTAATCCACTTGAGGCAATGCCGAAACAGGAAGCTGTCGGTAGGCCACCGCTCCACTAAGCAAAATGGCGACCATCAAGAGTACCGTCGCAATCGGACGTAAGATGAAGATCCGGGAGATGTTCATCGTCTTAAGGAGCCCGTCTCGCAGGGCTCGGCGACTTCGCCCCTTCGCTTCTGCCAGAACCGTCGCGCTGGTCAGAACTGCCTCGCTTGTCCTGAACAGCCCCGTTTCCGCCTGAACCACCCTTGTCCGGTGGGCCACCAGCTTGGTTCGGGGCACCAGATTGGTTCGGGGCGCCTGGCAAGCTCACTTTGGATTTCGGTTGCAGCTTATCGGTCCCCTCGGTCACAACCGTTTGCCCTTCGTCGAGCCCTGCACTGATCACCGATCGGCCACCTTCGCTGAAAGCGACCGTAACCTTCGCAATTTCAACGGAGGAATCCTCTTGGACAACATAGACATACAGAAAATCGATCCCTCGCTGGACCGCTGACGACGGGATAACCACCGAATCATTCCATTGCTTGACCAGCAATCGAATGTTGACGAACTGATTTGGGAACAAAGCATCGTCAGTGTTTTCGAAGGTGGCTTTGAGTCGCAAAGTCCCCGTCGTCGCGTCGACTTGATTGTCGATTGCAGTCAGTGTGCCTGCAGCTAGTTGATTCTGAAAACTGCGATCGTACGCGAAGACAGGGATTGTATTCGACGCCGTTAGCTGTTTCTGCACGCGGGGGATCTCATCCTGAGGGATAGGAAATACGACCGATATCGGTTGCAGCTGCGTGATCACTGCAAGTCCATTCGGATCGCTCGCTTTGACCACATTCCCACGATCGATTAAACGCAACCCAATCCGGCCTCGAATCGGTGCAACGATGCTGCAGTAGGTCACTTGCAACTCCGCGTTCGCCACCGCCGCTCGATCCACTTCGACAATCGCCTGGGCTTGTTTGTAAACCGCCTCAAGTTCGTCCCGCTCTTGCTGAGATAACGTATCTCCGACCGGCAGATTCTTGGACCGCTCGTAGTTGAGCTTGGCCAGTTCTAACCCGGCCAAATCCCTTTGCAGTTGCCCTTTCGCTTGATCGCGTGCGGCTTCGAATGGTCGAGGATCAATCTTGGCCAGCAGCTGCCCCGCCTCCACCATTTGACCTTCCTGCGACGAGACTTCGACCAACTCTCCATCGACACGACTCTTGACGACAACGCTGTTGAATGCGGTTACCGTCCCGAGGCAGTTGATGTACTGAGGGACAGTCTCCCTTTGGGCCTTGGCAATGCTCACCAAGGGCGGCCGCGGTTTGGGTCTCGCGCCCGCGGCGGCCGGCCGAATAAAACCTTCCAAGGCGGGCTCCCATCGATCGCGCGTAAAGTAGACGGCACCGCCAACGGCACCGATCAGTGCCAGCGATGCAAACCGATACCCCCAAGACCTCGTCGGGAGCGGCTTGCCGGAATTGGAAGCAACAACACCAGGCTTTTCGTTCGTATCCAACAAAATACTTTTTCCCTCGGAAACAGGATCCACCCTCTTGGGGAGTGGCTGGTCGTCCGAGCGTGAGTCCGCTTGCGGGATCGATGACATGGATCTGTGGGAGGGGGTTAGGGGAGGAAATCAGGCTGAGGTGGGGGGCAAGCTCACGTTTTTACGACGCGCGATTGCGATTCATGCACTCCTAGCGTTCGGTTCGTGACTGCTCTATTGTACTCCAGTTAGCTAGGCAATTAAGCCTTACAGATTGGCAATTAAGTCATCCCAACGTAAACCCATCGTCAATGCCAGGAGATTCGCTCCCCATGGTACTTTTCCCCGATTTTCAATTGCCGGAATCGCTCACCGAAGCCGGCATCGAGGCCACCATCGGCGAAAACCAATCGATCCCAGCGAGCCAATCCGGCCGCGGTGTAACCAGCAAGAGCTTGGACTGGAACGCCGTTACGCCTGCCGAACTTGCCAGAAGAATCGAGTTCGGACTGCGCCTCGCCACCGAAGCGAGCAGGGTAACTCTCAAGTACTTCCGAACGGACTCCTTCCGCGTTGAACGCAAAAACGATCGCTCGCCGGTGACGCTGGCGGACAAACAAGCGGAAGAAACCGTCCGAAAGCTTGTGGAGTCGCACTATCCAGACGACGCGATTCTCGGAGAGGAGTTTGGGGGGATTGCCGGGACCACCCCCTTTGAATGGATCATCGACCCCATCGATGGAACCAAAAGCTTCATCTCCGGCGTTCCGCTTTACTCGACGCTCGTCGGACTGACCTACCGGGGGCGGCCGGTGCTAGGGGTGATTTCCATTCCTGCACTCGGCGAATTGGTATTGGGCGTTCAAGGCTTGGGAGCTTGGTACGGGATGACAACCCATGAAAATCGTGACCGGCCCATCCTGAATCGGACTCACGTCAACCAAGTCGACAGCCTTGCCGATGGTCTTTTCTTGACATCCCAAGTCGATAATTTTGACCGGCGCGGAGCGCAATCCGCCTACCGAAACCTTGAGTCCATGGCCTATGTTTCGCGCTCCTGGGGAGATGGGTACGGCTATCTCCTGGTTGCGACCGGCCGCGCGGAGTTGATGGTCGACCCAATCGTAAATCCATGGGATGTCGCCGCGGTCGCTCCGGTCATTACCGAAGCGGGTGGTAGATTTACATCCTGGTTGGGCGTCGAAGACATCCGAGCCGGTCATTGCTTGGCGAGCAATGGCAAAGTCCACGACATCGCGATTCGGGAGCTGAAACCGTTCGCGAACCACCCCGTGGCCGACTAGCACTCTGTGGAAAACCCGAGGCGGAGTAGCGACACGGGCCTGCGGATCAAAACAACCTGGCGAACTTCTGTTTTCCTTCGATTCTACTCGATTTCGCGGCTCAATTTCGCGGCTCAATTTTGCGGCCCCTTTTTGCGGCCCCTTTTTTTCGAGCGTCTCGGAGTCCTTTCCGCCCTGAAATACCCTATTCCGGACTCCTGCTCCTGCCCCTGCCCCGGCCCCGGCCCCGGCCCCGTCTCGTGCTCGTGCTCGGGCTCGTGCGAGTGCCCCTGCCCCTGCGCGTGCGCGTG
>JBKCUW010000023.1:0-8819 GCA_046318275.1 Pirellula sp.
CAGAGGTTCCCGACCTCGCCCCGAGCAATGACCACGGTCCCGGCCTTTAGGGCGAGACGCCAACCAGCTGCGCTTCGCGAGCGCCATCAGAGCCACGCGTGTAAGCAAGTGGCAACTGGACGCCGAACCCCTCCTCCCCCGTCGCTAGTCATGATCGCCACATCGCCTCTAGCAAATTCAACGTCGCTCCACCCGGCGCTAACGCTTAGGGCTCTGATTTCTCGCTTCGCCATCAGAGCCACGCGTGTAAGCAAGTGGCAACTGGACGCTGGACCCCTCATCCCCCGACGCTAGTCATGATCGCAACATCGATCCTAGCAATTTCAACGTCCCTCCACCCGGCGCTAACGCTTAGGGCTCTGACGGTTCTCGCTTCGCGAGCGCGATCAGAGCCCCGCGGGTAAGCAAGTGGCTCCTTGACGCTGGACCCCACAGCCCCCGACGCTAGTCATGATCGCCACATCGACCCTAGCAACAACAACGTCCCTCCACCCAGCGCTAGCGCTATGGGCTCTGATGGTTTTCGCTTCGTTCCCAATACTCGCCTCCCTTACTATGTCGTATTGCGATGCCAACTCTTCTCGTCCATGAAATTGTTGTAACGGGAATCTTCGTTCGTGTACAATGGCTGCACGTCCACAACGTCCCTTCGAAGTTTCGGCGAACCTTTTCTCTACTTGTCTCACGAAGGATTCTTTTCATGAGTACCTTTTCTCGACCTCTTCTAAGTGTTGCTGGGTGTCTTCTACTTCTATACGCTTTTCGAATGTTTGGTTTTCCATCAACCACCGATTTGGCGAAGGAGCATGCGATCAACTTAGGCATGCAAGTGCTCCCCGAATCGAATGCATCTCGCCCAACAAAGGGGAGGATCGCAACGGACCAATCAGAGGCTTTCGTATTGCAGCAAGGAATGGGCTGCGGCACGATGTCGGGGTTGTACGATCCGCCTTGTGCCGGGAATAGAGAAGTGGTTGCTAACGAGTGGGAAAAGTCCGACAAACCAGCTCCGAAGTGGCTGGATGATGCTGCTGATGCGGAGTCTCGCGTACGAGAGGCACGAGTCGAAAATTCTCTCGATGAACGCATCGATATCGATGTTGAAAACACAAGGATATCCGATGTTATGGGAACTCTAAGCGCTAAGCTTGGCATCGCCATAGTCATGGAGATGAAGGGCTTCGAAGAGGAATCCGTTACTGCTGATGAACCGATTACCGTCAATCGAAAGAACAGCCGTGTACGAGATATCCTCAAGCAGATTTTGGACCCCTTGAACCTTACCTTCAAGGTTGAAGGGGAGGCTCTGCGTATCACCAACAATAGGTATCTTGGCAACGTTGTCCGATACTACGACTTGAGTTACATTTTTCCTGACAACACATCGACGCTCGATCTTATTTCGGCTATCGAAAATGTTATCAATCCAGATACGTGGCGCAATGCAGGTGGAACCAGTACTCTAGTAACCGTCGGGTCGATGCTGATCGTCAGTGCCCCGCATACTACCCAAGATGAGATCGTTGCGTTCCTACGCGAGATTCGCAAGCAAAACTCGGTGAATATGAAACCATTGATCATCAAGGCGAAGCCTACGGAAACGAAGTCTGAAAAGCCCTGATGTTCGTCGCTCGGAAACGACACTCCAATGTTCTAGATTCGAGCAGTTTTGGCATTAACGAGTTGCCGTGTTTGGTCGAGAGATCGACCGGCAAGCGATCTGAGGATGTTGACGAATGCCGCTCACGCCAAGTCCGCTTATGATTCTCGAAGGTATCTAGTATCATTTTTCATCAGTGAAACAATCAACGAGATTTTTGTGCGAGAGGTGGTAGGCAGATGAAGCGACGAGAAGGTGTGTGGAGTTGGCTCCTCGGGACGAGTTGGTTCATGCTTGCGTGCGCGACAAGCATTTGTCTCGGTTCCGATTCGCTGGTGCAGGAAGGTGAAGAAGTTCAGAAGCTGGCGGGCGATATGAAGTTCACCGAGGGCCCGGTTTGGGTTCCATCGCGAAAGGCGCTGATCTTCTCGGATATCCCCAATAGCAAATGGATGCTTTGGAAACCGGGCCAAGGACTTTCCGAGTTTCGAGTCAGCGAGCAAGCCAATGGCAATATCCTCGATCTACAAGGTCGAATGATCTCCTGCCAGCATGCGGCTCGCAACGTCATTCGGATGGAACCGGATGGTGCGGTCACCGTGTTAGTTGATAAGTTCGACGGGAAACGTTTGAACTCGCCGAACGACGTTGCTGTTCGCTCCGATGGAACCCTTTGGTTTACCGATCCACCCTGGGGACTCAACGGTTCAGGCGAGTTGCCTGGGCACTGGGTTTTCAAATTCGATCCTAAAACAGGCAAGATCGAGCCGGTGGTCAAGGGTCTAGCGATGCCCAACGGAATCAATTTCTCACCGGACGAGAGTCGTATTTACATCGCGGATACCGGCGGCCATCCTAAGCATCCCGATCCAGCGTTTCACCAACTTTCTCCAGGAGTCCATTGCTATGAGGTTAACAAGGAGGGCGTACTAGGGAAGAAGTTGTTCACGATTCCCGAGAGTAGCGACGGAATGACGGTCGACGAGAAAGGAAATCTCTATACAACCCACGAAGGTGTAAATGTGTTCACGCCCGAAGGAAAGCTTATCGAACGCATCGCCGTTCCTGAGGGACCAGCCAATGTCACGTTTGGGGGAGATGACTACAAGACATTGTTCATCACAGCACGTACATCCCTTTACAGTGTGCGCATGAAAAATGCCGGTGCTAAACCGATTGGATCCACATGGTAGGCTGCCTTGATCGCGCCTGCGACTTAACACTGCAGCGTTTTGGCCTGCGGATGCTATCGACACTGTGTCGCAAGTATTTGGGCCGACTGTATTGAGGCTTGTGGGGCGTCACCGATGGGCATTTAGAGTCAGAGCTTCAGTGCTACCAAGGGCAACGCGCACCTGTTCGCTACTCGTTAGCCTCATCCACTTCTTCAAAGATCGGTGAGTCGTCCTCGATCTCCGAGGTGGACTCTGATGCCCCCAATCCCCATTGTTGCAACTTGCGAAGCAGCCGCGCGCGAGAGATGCCAAGAAGTTGTGCCGCAGCCGTTCGGTTGCTTTTCTTGCGTTCCAGTGCCCTAAGGATCAAATCCCGTTCTAACTGCTCGAGGACTCGATCCAATTCAATGGGGTGCTCGATCGGTGGTCGATTCATGTGCGATGGAAACGTTCGCAACGAAATCGGCAAATGCTTGTCAGTAAGTTCAACTGTTCGCTCGTGATGGACACGACGATCGCTATCGTTCTCAATGGTCGCTTGTCGCCACGCATGCTCCAAGGTGTCTCCTAGCTCATTGCAGTCGTTAGGCCACGAATAGGCAAGCAACGCGTCCATGAAATCTTTGGTCCATCGGGCCTGGGTTGAGATCTCTCGAGCGCGATGATGAGTCTCAAACCACGAGACGACGAGCGGTTCGATATCGGGCACTCGCAAGCGAATTGGCGTAAAACCGATGGTCTGAGTGTCAAGAGACGCAACCAACGTGCCCCAATCACCCGTAAGGTCGCTTGGAGCTAGCGATGCATCGGGGGTGGTTGTTGCAATCACCATCCATCGCTCGGCGAGTAGCTTTTTTGCCAACGGTTCCCTTAGGTCGGCGGACAGCCGCTCCAATTGGTTCAATAGGACGTAGACTCTCGGGTTGCGCCGCATGGTTTCGTCGGCCATCTCGAGGATGTCCGTAAGAAGCTCCCTGTCCATGAGGCGACACTCGATCGTGATGACCTCTGGCTTACCGGCCCCCTTCGACGAAAGTCGTAGAAGTCGCTCTCTAGCGATCCAAACTGCACATTGGATTAGTGGCGAACCATCTGTGCCGGTGAGGCGACAGGGGTGGTTCCCGTTTGCGGCTAACCGAATTTGAGACCTGACTCGCTGCGCATCGACTGACGTTCCTGCAAGGAACCAGTGCATTTGCAATTCAGGATGCTCTACCTTTCCTTGAATCACAATCGAACGCAATTTCGATGCACGGACCGAATCCAGGATCCCGGCGAAATCCCCTCGGTCCTCTTTCAAGAGGTAAAGAACCGTTGGAGACTCTAGATCGTCGAGGGGGATGCTAATTTGAACCCAACGCGTCTCGTTCAATAACGATGACGATACCCCCTGTTTTGAATCCATCCCGATCGTGCGCTCGGATATCCAATCCACCAAAGCATTTGGCATGATGTCGGAGTGGATCGAGACTTGGTGTGCATCGCGATTGGGGGGCGACGCAAACCACGATGCCCATGAGGGCCTAGTGCTATCGACAGGAGCGATGGGGGAGCAATTGATGCCGATCAATTCATCCGGATCGGTTCTGAGCAACCGACCAAAAGCTTCATTCGCAAAAACGATATGCCCCGTCTCCGATAACACATAGCATGGATGAACTGCACCAGCCACCAATCGAGCGATCTGGCGTTTAGCTATGTTGCGGGAAGATTCTTCGGACATCGCGAGATCTACGTTTGGTGAACCCCGGTGGGTCAGACCATGGTGCGAATTGGATCAAACTGGAGGGCGTCGACCACGGAACCTGCCTGTAGGAACGAAAAAACACCGCATGCTGAGACAAACAACATGCGGTGTGCGGGAACGGTGATCTCGCTCGAGCACCCTTCTTCGGCCTAGCTACTGGCAACTAACAGTTGCCGCTAGCCGCGAAAGGGTACTGCCTCGACATATTCTAACATCAAGCCAACATGATTGTCGGCGATTTTGGCTAGAATACGTCGGTTAAGAAATGATGGCCCCAATGGTACCGACGGTTGGTCGGATAGTAGTTGTACCACTGACGGTTATAAACCGGAATTTGCATTTCCGGTGCATATCGGTGATAGAGGCTGTCGCTGCTGCGATAATACTCTTGACCGTAGAAGTTCTGTGGGTAGTACACGTACGGGTAGTGGTTGAACCGCGAGTAATCTCTGTTACTAGCACCACCACCCCAGCTTCGACCGTAAGCCTGCTGGTTTGGTTGCTGTGCTTCAGAAACGGATGCGGTTGACAAGCTAGCCACTACCGCGATGGCTGCGACTAGGATAGCCCTTCGCAACATAATCTCACCCCCCCGAGAATATTTTGATGTCTCAAATCGCCGTTGCGATCTAGGTGGAGAATCGGCTTATTCGTTATCGGAAGTTGAGTTAATTCAATCGCTCTCAACGTCAAATCCCCCTAACGTGGATTGCTTGCCTTTCCGGAAGTTGGTCTCATGTCGGAAAACGCAGCCCTTTTTCTCCAGATCTCCACTAGGTGGATCGATCGCATCGCGGTCATTTTGCGATTGAACGCCCGCCTGGTGAGGGTTGCTAGCAATCGTCGTTGTTCTTGGGGGATTGAGGTAGTAAAATGGGTACGGTTCCGAGGGGGCGTGTGCGGGCCGATCGGATTTTCACATAGGAACGGTGCGCGGGTATGGCGATTCAAATCAAAAAAGGGAAGGCGCTCGATTCCCTCAATTTGACGCCGTTGATCGACGTGGTCTTCCTATTGCTGATCTTCTTTTTGGTGGCGACCCAATTCGCGCAAGACGATGCGCAGCTTCCTATTAAGCTGCCTTCAGCCAAAAACGCGGTCCCCATGACGGTGAAACCGCAGGAGTTGGTCGTCAATATTGGTGAGGATGGGACCTACATGGTTCGCGGCCAGCGTTTGAATTTGGCCGGTCTCGAGCAAATGATTGCCCAAGCGGTTGTGGATAATCCGATTCAGCAAACTGTGATTGTGCGCGGTGATAAACGGGTGGCGTTCCAGTCTGTTGTCTCCGTTCTCGATCTTTGCAATCGGCTCAAGGTGCCTTCGTATCGGATTACTACGGAGCCTGATGATGTTGCGAAGCCATAAAGGTTCGCCATGACGCAACGCAATCGTGCGGTCACCAGTTCGTCTCGGTCGGAGGGGGCAGGCATTTGGCCTCTCGACTTGGCCTTGGTCATGCTCGGTGCTCTGGTTTCAATCCTGGTCGTGCGACTTCTCCGGTTCGACGACCCTAGGCCGCTTCACAATGCGTGGACGTATCTGCTAGGTATTCCCACTGCCTTTATCGCGACGTCGATGTTAGCGCGTGTCCTCGTTTCGGAGAGGATGGAGAAATCCATACAGATTGGATTTTTGATCAGCACAGCCCTCCACTTGGTATTGACCTTTGTCGCGATCAATACGGTCTTGTTCACGGGTGCGTGGCCAGAGGCTTTTGAAAAGGTTGAATTGATCGCGCGTTCGCAGTCGCAAGCGGCACAATTTGTTGAGATACCCTCCAGTCCTACCGAAACTCAACCGGATTATCTTCGTCCTGTCGTCGCTGAGTTATCCCAACCGACCAACCCGACGATCGCTCAAGGCGCCTCGGCAGATGCGCCCTTCGATCCGTCGATGTCGGAGTTGCCGTCGAGTTTGGCGCCCGGGTCCAACGCGATTGAACGCCAGCGAGCTATTCCTACGTTGAATGAACCCTCGGTCGTGTCTGAGGTGAAAATGCCCGATCGCTCGTCGGTACCTCGGTCCGAAGCACCAAAGGGTCGGCGAATTGAACTGCCTGAGTTGGCCCAAGGTCAAACGCCGAACCTGGGCAATGGGACGCCGGAAAACAAGTTCGACGTGCGTCGAGTCGGCGAAGTCCGCGAAGCGGAGTTGGCGACATCGCGTGGTGAAGAATTGCAACGTGAAGAATTGCAACCAACGGTTGCTCCCCTTCCCAAGTTGGAAGCCAACTCACTGAGCGAATCGAAGGTGACTGCCGATTTGGATAAAACATTCGAGCAGAACACTGCAGTGGATGCGTCGCTTCCGATCCGACCGACAGCGGATGCGAATATGGTCCAATTCTCTCCCACCCGAATCGATGTCCCTGAGAATGCGGCGAAGACCAGCGCGAATCCTGATTCAGTTCCTGTCCCATCGATGCTATCCGAGCGGGCCGATCGGGAGTTGATTCGGCAGTCGACCTCTGGCGATGTTCCTCCCTTAGGTTCCATGACGACCAGTAACTCGAGTATTACTGGGATGGCCGCACCCGACCTGGACGCGCGCATCCGTCCAAACCCGACGGCACGGAACGTCGTTCCCCTGCCCGACCGTAGTTCCGCAAGCAACTCAGTTGCGGGTGGCTTGGAATCCGATCCCAAGTTCGCCGATGCATCGATTCTGCCTCGTCGGAGTGCTGGATCCAATGTGCGCGGTGGTGTCTCCGGCCAAGTGGTCGTGCCGAGCGATAGCCCGCCCCCTGATGTTGCACAAGGTGCAGAGGGATCTCTTCGCGAGTCGACGGCCATGGCAAATCCAGCTACCAGAAGCGATTCCGCCAGAGATGCGGCGATACTCGATCCGACTCGGGCGAGTGGTCGAGTCGGATTGCCAGGTCAGTCCCCGCGTCGCGATTCGTCACCGTTGATCGATGCACCTCGAAACTCCAGTGCCATCGCTGATATGGGTAGCACGAATTTTGGACCTGGAATCGGAACGAAAGCGACACCGATGTTGGGAGCGTCGAAGTCTCCGATAGGGTCCGGCAGTAAAGGAATCGGCGAACCCGAAATCACCTCGCCGGAATTGCAACTTGATAGGTTCCGTCGCTCGAACCAAGGTGCGGTGGCGAAACAGAACGCGCAAGTCCCCATACCGTCTCCCGCTTTTAAGCAACGGATGCGCCGCAATGAGGAGGCCAGCAGTGAGGATTTGAAGGCCATGGGCCCGTTGGGACCACAGACCGAGGATGCGATCGAACGTGGCTTAGAGTTTTTGTCGAACTTCCAGCGAAGCGATGGATCGTGGAGATTGGAGGATTTTGACACGAAGCCATTAATTCGTAGCAACACCGCCGCCACCGCATTGGCTTTGCTCGCATTCCAGGGGGCGGGCTACAGCCATGAACAGTACAAGTACCAAGCGAATTGCAAGAAGGCCCTGGATTGGCTTCGATCTGTCCAGAAGAAAAATGGCGATCTGTATCAAACTCAAGACGACGCATCGGATAAGAATGGGTGGCTCTATTCCCACGCAATCGCGACCTTAGCGCTCTGCGAAGCCTATGGCATGACTCGCGATGAAGCGTTGCGTGATCCGGCTCAACGAGCTGTCGATTTCTTAGTCTACAGCCAAGACCCCTTGGCAGGTGGATGGCGTTACACTCCTCGCGTTGGAAGCGATACGAGCGTTACCGGTTGGGGGATGATGGCGTTGAAAAGCGCGGAGCTATCCGGGTTGAATGTACCCAAAGAAACATACGCAGGGATTTCACGATGGCTGAATAGCTCCGAGGCCAGTGCGCGCGAACGGTATCTGTACCGTTACAATTGGCAAGCCAACACGCCGCAAACCCAGCATGGACGCATCCCGACTCCAGTCATGACCAGCGTCGGGCTTCTGATGCGATTGTATCTCGGATGGCGTCGCAGCAATCCGGATATGGTTCGCGGTGCCGACTGGTTGCTCGAACGAAAGCCGTCTCTTGGGACCATAGAAAACCCGAAACGAGATACCTATTACTGGTATTACTCCACCCAAGTCCTCTTCCACATGGGTGCCGATCGATGGCGTGCTTGGTATAGCACGTTGTATCCTATCTTGATCGAGTCCCAAGTCGCCGAGGGACAGTATGCCGGGTCATGGGATCCGCAGGGAGAAATACCGGATGCATGGGGAGAATATGCCGGTCGGTTGTACGTCACCACCATGAATCTACTCTCGCTCGAGGTGACATACCGTCACCTCCCCATTTACGACGCTACCGGCCTTTAGGGCGTGACGCCCACATGCTTCGCTTCGCGAGCGCCAT
>JBKCUW010000024.1:0-171758 GCA_046318275.1 Pirellula sp.
TGCTAGTGGATCCAGCAGTCGGATTGACTCACGACGAAGTTTGGAAAAAAATCCAAGATGCCAGACGGTGAGTACCAGGTTCGATACCATCCCCTTTTTCATACGGATGTAGTGTCTGCCGCGAACTGGTACGACCGACATAAGGTTGGGTTGGGAGTGAAATTCCTTGAAAGCGTGGAAACCGCGACGCTCAAATTGGCAGCGATCCCTATCGGCGTTCTTCTGTTGATTACGGTTTGCGGTACTGGCCGATTTCCATTCGTCGTCTTCTACGACGTTCGAGAGCTTGAGATTCTTGTTCTTGGTGTGATGCACACCGCTCAAGAACATGAAGCATGGTTGCGACGAACCAGATAAAAAAACTTCGAGAATCAAACTTACTTTTGGGTGACCAAACGTTCTCCTTGCCTTTCGAACTCTTCTAAAACATTGGGAAAACACCCAAAAGTTCGGTTCCTGTTCTCTCCGCTCAAAAACCTTGGTTTTCCCAGGGTTTTTCGCATTTCTGGCCAATTGCTTTGGCCGTCTGTAGCGCCCATGCAACTCGGTGCATGGCGGAATGCGGCGTTGCATTTCGCGTCGCGCTCCCCAAATCGAGCCGTTTTTCGAGTCGCGCGAGTCGCCAAAATATTTGGGTTTTGAATGTGCCTGTCTGTCCACGATCCAGACCGGCGGAGGCTGTAGGATTCGAACTATGTGTTTGATCTCCTGAAACCCAGGGATGGTGACTACCGCTCCATCCATTGTTTGATCGGCTCGCAAGTGCCTGATATCATTCAACTTCGGGTCGAGGTTAGCTTGCGTGATACGCTGCGTTGGTGCGATCTACAGGGGCTAGGCTGATCGACATAAAAACAAGTTCGGCCGACGAGTTTTGTCGCCGGTACCCAGAAGGGGCGTGATTATTACACATTCTGTCCTGAAGGTGAAACATGTCAAAGTTGGAAAGATGGGGATTTCTGTGCCTCATCGGTTGCGCGGTGACGATTGCCATGTCCCTGTCGCTGTTGTCGGGGCTATATCAAGCGTTCGGTTTATTGACCGGCGTAATCCTCGGCGTGCTTGCAGGCGGCTTATACGCGGCCTCGGTCGGTCCGTGGTCGGTGGATGATGCCGAAATCGGGTAAGGAAGGATGCCCGTTTCCGGGCACCCTCCCAAACTACCTATCTCTTTCCACCCCATGGCGCTGTTGGCGGTTCATTGTCGTGGATTTCTCAGAGATCCAATGCAGAACTTCGGAGAGACCCGCAATATTCGCCTAAGAGCTTGAACACTTCGTCGAGGATCGTCGCGTTTTTATGAAGATGGGCTACATTTTGGAAGACTCAATTTTTTGTGGTATAACGATTTTCAAGTTTGAGGAGGAATATCATCAATCCAGCATTAACTGTCGTCGGAGATCAACTCTGGCGAAGAATTGGGGAATCGATGGATCGAGTTGAGTTGCGTCTTAGGAAAGCCGTATCCATTCTCGAGTCCACCTCGATTCCATTCGCGATCGTCGGAGGGAATGCGGTAAGAGTCTGGGTTGCTCAGGTCGATCCTGGAGCTGTGCGCGCTACGAATGATGTTGATATCTTGATTCGTCCCGAGGATCTCGACCAACTTAAGCAGGTGATGGCCGAAAATGGATATCATTACAGAAAAGCTACGGGCTTGGACATGTTCCTCGAAGGAAAAGAGGATTCGGTACGTTATGCGATTCAAATTGTGTTAGCTAATCGGATGGTCAAGCAGGACGACTTCGAGCCGACCCCAGATGTCGAGCCGGTTGAATATGGGGATGGAATTCGGATCTTGCCACTGGAGAGGCTTGTTCGAATGAAGTTGAACTCCTTTCGACTCAAGGACCGCGTTCACCTGTTAGACATGATTGAGGTTGGGATTGTGGATGAAGCCTAGATAACGAAATTCCCCAAACCTTTGTCCGATCGCCTCCAGTCATTGATGGATAACCCAGACCAGTAAACTACCGAGGTTTATCACCGCTAAAATCCACCAGTGAAAGCGTAGGTGCTGATGTTCCCACAGCGTTGGTTGCCCCATTGGTCAAACTCCTTGTTTTTGCTCAGCGTATTTCTTGGGGGCTTTTTTTGTAATGGATCCTTTTCGCAGGAACCCTCTTCTCAAGACGCTCGCACCCGGAGCGATAAACAAGGGCGGATAGTTGGACTGACCTATTGGGGGCAAGGTGGACTGAGACAATCCGCACCGAAGGACGTTTCCAGCCTGACCAACGTTGATATCTCCTACGGAACAACACTCACGCGTGACGACATCGAGTTCTTGGCTTCGCTGCAGAACGTCGAGGAATTGTCTTTTGGGGGCAATTTAGACGGCGAATACGTCGCTATCGAAGGCGACCTTTCTCCGTTGGGTAAACTAAAACGGCTTGAAAGCGTATTTCTATGCAAACGCAACATGCATGATCGCGATCTTGAGTTTCTTCGTGAGTTGCCCAACCTAAAGGCTTTGGAATTTCTAGCAGGACCTAATCCATTCCATGAGAATGGCTCCAGCGTTACAGACGCATGTGCAGAGTCCATAGGTCAGGCCAAGAACCTTCGTTGGCTTGAAATATACAACGGAGACAAGCTCTCCGATCGGTTCATTGAGGGAATCAGTCAACACTTAGAGGAACTTGAGCATCTCCACCTGAGTTCCGACAACCTTACCGATCGATCCTTGCAGTTGCTTGCCAAGCAAAGCGGCAACCTAAAATCAATTGATTTGTATTCGAAGCAGTTCACTGACCAAGGCGTCGCTTTTTTAGCATCCGCAAAACAGTTACAAAAAGTCTGGCTGGAATGTCCATTGCTCACGAATGAATCTGTGAGCGTTTTAACGGAGCTCAAGGATCTGCGTCACCTTATGATCACTGCCCCAACGGTCACCAACGAAGTCATAGAAAAAGTGGCCAAACTACCTGAGTTGCAGATCCTCTGTCTGAGGAATACACCGCTATCTGATGAGCAGTTTGCGATGTTCGCTAATCATCCCAAGCTGGAGTCGATTTTCGCCAATGGCCGAAATCTAACGACGGAGAATGTGTTGCAGGTGATCGCGACAATGCCGAGGCTGGAACACATGACACTTGCTGAGGCAAAAGCTCAAATTTCGGTGGCTCGTTTTCTTGCTGCTCGAAAGTCCGCATCTGATAAAAGTGATAAGTGAATGCCCTGCTGCGTTAGTCAAAAACACTCGCTAACTGGTCCCCTCCCCACACTGCTCTACTATCCTTCTACAAATGCTAAATCGTTTCCTCCGATTGACGGTCGCTATTATGCTCGCGGTTTTCAACTACAGACGCTTGGCTGTCGGATCCCCATCGCGTTCATGCTCCGCGAAGCAGTGCTCGTTTTCGTAATGGATCGACTCTCCTACCCAGCATCGCTGTATCCAACTGAGCGCGAGTAAGAACGAGCGACCCGAACGAGTCGATGCGCCGAAGAACTTAGTCGGCTGGATCGCGCGCGTTGACGAAGCCCTTCGTGCTCGGTGATCGATTCGATGGCGATTGTTCGCAATATCGATAAGTTGCCCCCTGCAGTGAGTATCTGATATAGTGCAGCGAAGTGAGCGGCGTGCCCGAGTCATTGGCTGCATGGTTGCAGCTTCCATGGGTTAGACGATCCTATTTATAAACACCTGTGCAGCAATGGGGTGCGGCGCTTCGACGCTCGACGATCCTTGTTGCCTTGGCTTTCGTTTGCGGTTGCAGCCACAAGAACGATTGACCGAGCGGGTCCATTTCTGACGACGCAAGACCGAGGGAAATTCAATTATCGAGAGCATTGTGTATATCCACGGCTTCGCTGCACATTGGACGGTTTTTCTTCCGTGCTCGGCGTACCTGCGTTGCTGCGGATTTCGTTCGATATTTTGGGGTTACCCGACCCTCCGAGAACCGTTTGACAATTCCGCGAAGCGATTCGCGTCATCGCTCGAAAAAATCGATGAGCATGGAGGGAAATTCCACATCGTTGCGCACAGCATGGGATCGATAGTCACTTTGTTGGCGCTTCAGTACGCTCAACTAAACAACCTCGGTCGAATCGTTTTTCTAGCTCCGCCCATGCAGGGTGTTCCTGTGGCTGGGAGCACACCACGATTTTTGAACACATGGATTACAACTCTCGAATCCATGTCAGATGGTCCGAATGGACTTCACCGGTCGGTTCGATTCAATGACTCCGTGCCAACAATGGTCATAGCGGCTCGCTATGATGCACTTGTGCCGCTGCGAAATACGCATTTGCCAGGTCGACATGAGCGATTGGAGTTGATTGCGACGCATAACTCGTTGTTGATCGACCCAAGGGTCTTTATGCGAATCGGCCGCTTCCTGAGGGGCAAAACCGAGTGAATACGCGATAGCAAACAATGCACGGGAATCAGGTGTCATGATGCGTACTAGACGCTTCTTTATACTCGGCGACCGAGCTCAGGTGCAAACCACCGGATCTGCAACAGCGTGACTCAAGTTTGCAAATTCTGGATAGTTATCGTGACACGGCAATTTTGCGATCAAAGAGCTAGGAGTTAAGATCTAGGGATGATGATTAAGAAGATGCCCGGAATTCAATCGATTCGAATGATGGTGCTGATCATTGCGTCAGTCGTTGCAATTAACGCCTTCGCTCAGGAGGAGCGAGCGGATTCTTGGAGCATCAGGTTTAGCTATGGGGGTGGAACTCCTAATGATGCTGGCCCACTCGGGCATTGTATAGCGACGATTTCAAGTAACGGAAGAGTGCGAGTAGAATCGAGGGGACGGCGAGGTGTGAAAGGACCACGCGATGCTGTCATCTTCAAGACAGATTCGTTGGACTCGGATCGATTGAACTCCCTGTTCAAGGCTGCTGACAATGCTTTGCGAGAAGAGCCTTTCAAACGCCAAGGATCGAACGAAGACGGAGAGTTCCTGCGCTTAATACGAAATGGGCACCGACCTGGTCATATATCCCACAATCAACTACGAGGTTTTTCCGAATCGCCTCCCGGGATGCAGGAATTTGTAAAAGTGTTCAATCAATTGCTTCCGAAAAATGAGCAAATTCCACTTGGAAAATAGGTTTCGTTAGAATCCATCTGTCGCTGACTGGAGTCTTACCGTCGAAGGGTGAGTTCTCGCTCACGTCTCTGTGGCACGGTGCCTCCGTGAGAGCCCAATTTGGGAGGTGTTGTTTTGCTTGGTCCACCGAGGTGGTTTCATGCGTCGTCGGTAAGGCGGAATCGGATTCAGAGGTGCGAACGAGCGCGCACGGCTATCCCGAATTGTTTCGATGGTATTTGAGATTCGCGCGTGGAGATCGCATTTGTTCACCGACGGCTCGGTAGAGGTCGCGCTGCTGTTGGGCACGACGAGGGGGCGAACTCAAACTCGTGGGGATCCGATTTGTGGATGAGTACGTCTCGGTCGCAAGATCATCGAATGCCCACAACGGTCGTGGCACAGAGAGTGATTGGTATTTTCCGGTAATACGAGTTGTAGGATCCAAGTTCCGGGATGAGACGCAACTAGCTTCGCCATTGGGCGAAAAAACCTAGCAACACTCGTCCGGAACGCTCGTCTAAATACTACTGTTGTCGTTGAAGAGCATGCGATCCACGTTTTGAAAGATACCAAATGCCAAATCCAAACTTTGTTTCAAATCGTTCGTTTACTTGTTTCTTTGCTGCGACTGTTGCCGCGATGGGATTATTGATCATCTGTTTTCAATGGGGCGCAGGTTCGTTCGGGTCTTCCGGTCCGAGTTCCTTCCCAGAGCAGCAGGTGGTTCGTTCGCCTGCGACGGTCGAACATGATATCGCACCCTGGTGTGGAGTTGCATTTACCGTTTGGATACCTGCAGGAAAAAGTGGGGGCAGGACCGATTCTTGGATCAACGTAAGAATCTGGAAGGCGCCTGGGGAATCAAAAATGAAGTTTGTTTTCCCGGATGAGGCCATGAAAACCGGGTCAGCGACTTATTACACGGAACTCGAATCCCCAATAGCACTTGACTGGAAAACACAACCTTGTCAAAGCGTAAAAGGCTGGATTCGCTTCAGTCAGGTGAGTAGTGATCAACCTATCCTTGGCGAATTCGATTTTGTGACAGAGAACGCAATTCCACTCAAGGGGCAGTTTGAAGCACAGTGGCTAAATAGGAGTTTGCGCAAAGCGAGCCAGTAGGTTCGAGAGTAAAATGCTCGGAGCATGTACTCCCTTCGGTCCATTCGCGAAAAAACTCAACACCTTAGACCGGCTCCGCCTTTGTACTTTTCTGGAAATCCAAATCAGGTTTTTTTGGCGCGGGAGCCAAGTTCCAACACATGACCCTGGCGAGTTACGCTTCGGGTAATTACTTGGTGGGAATTCTGAAAAAGTAGAGTTTGGACTTTCCGAAATTGTCGTTGTTCGGCTCGATGGCGTCTGTAAACAGCCCAAGGACTTCATCCTTCGCTGAGATCTCACGGCAGGTACCGACTGCATACGGACTGACGAAATCAGGGCTTACGGCCCAATCTCTCCAACTGGCTCCTTGATCATCGCTCCTGACGCAGGCAAGTCGAGCGCGGTTTGCATCCCTTACAACACAAAAAATAGAGGCATCGGGATTACCAGCCTGCGATGCTAAACCACCATCAAGACCTTGTAGCCGCAGGCTGCTACCAACAAAATCGGGTGCTATTCGCAAGTCGATCTCACCTCGTACCGTATCCATTCGTACGTAGTTGTAACGCCGTGGCACGGATTGTGTTTCATAAATGGCATGCAACTTGCCAAATCGAGGTAGTGCGTTCGCTAGCCAAGTCGTTACATCGAATTCACTCTCTAACGAGATCAGATCTGCAGGTCCACCATCGTCAGATGCAAACGGCACGATCAATGGTTTCCCCGAAAGAGTTTCCCAGTTGTCACCACCGTCGATAGATCGAGCAACATGTATGTCACGGTAGAGATATTTTCCATGGGCGACTGTCGTCCAGCAGAGGTAGAGATCGTTGCGTTCATCAAAATGGAAGGATGGATACTGAAGCACCGCGTGTTCGCCATCCGCCAATAACTTGATTGGAGCTTTCGTTTGTCCGTCAACCGACACACGATGTAGAACGCCGTCTAACGTCATGTAGCATAGATTGCGACGTGTTCGATCCAATCCCATGGCGAATTTACCGCCAGATACCCCTGGGAGTTCAAGGGTACGTACTGTCTTGAAATCATCTTTGGATGAAAAAACGTCGATGAACGAATTGTTGCTTTTCCAATCGACACGGCAGAGATAGAGGTTGTCGGATTCGTCGGTTTCGAGTACGGGGGGATTTGTAGCAGCAACTCCCTCTGCGATAACAGCGAAGCTGCGTCCGTTGTCGGTACTTCGAACCAGCCGCCAATTCTGAGATGTGTAGTCCTCATTCCGAGATTTAACGAATGCTGCAAAGATGCCTTTGCGATTAGAGACGATATGCTGAGTATTGCTTTGGAAGGTAGCGGAGTGAATGACCGCATCGTCGATACAGGTCAGCTCAATCTCCCGCGTCGTTGTTTTCTCTTCGACTTGACTAGTCGACATCGCGACGCGAAAGCTGATACTCAAGAAATCGAATCCCTTGAAGGAAGGCGATGTAGCAGTGCGATTCGCCGATCGGGAATACGCTGGCGCATAGTTCCAGCTTCCGCCCCGATAGACTCGATCGGATCCGATCTTCGGACCTGAGTTATCTACGGTGGGTCGTGCGGGATAATTTCCATACCAGTCCGCGCACCACTCCCAAGCGTTGCCGTGCATGTCATAGAGCCCCCAAGCGTTTGGCTTCTTCTTTCCTACGGGATGCGTTCGGTTATCACTATTGGCTTGATACCAAGCATAATCAGTAAGTTGTTTGGCCCCGTCTCCAAAGCAGTAATCGGTCGTACTGCCGGCCCGACAAGCGTACTCCCATTCCGCCTCGGATGGTAATCTGTAAACCCGACCAGCGGCTTTTTCCTCGGGGAGATCGGACAAACGTTTGCAGAACTGAGTTGCCTCCTCCCAAGACAATTGCTCAACGGGATATTCCGAACTGTCTTCACCTAAACGTTTTGTCTGGAATTGACTGGGATTACTACCCATGACTCTCTCGTACTGCGCCTGAGTGCATTCGTACGCACCGATGTAGTAGTCTCGACCGATCGTCACCTCATGTTGGCGTTCGTCCAAATCGGCATCCCGCTGGTTCGCGGGGGATCCCATAGCAAACGTTCCTTGGGGAAGAAGTACTAGTTTCATGCCTATACTATTGGTAATCTCGTCCGAGAGAAAACGCTCTTTGGAACGAGTATCCGCAGCATTACCGTCGATTGCATGCGTGTCTAAGGCAAGAAACGCTAGGCTTAAAAGCAACATGTATCGCATTAACTTTAACCTCTATGTTCTAACTCCATAGGAATCTCACTCCAACCTCTCTGTGGCCTAGCTAGTACAGCGCGTCACCAACGACAGTTTCGTAGCGGCTAAGATTTCGGATGCAAGGTTCGCGAAAAGTTCTGGCACGGTTGACTAACAAGGCAATCGCTATCTGAATATGCTGGGATCATGAAAAGATTCTTGATCCTAACGGCATCAGGGGCCGATGGCAGTTAACGCGAGACCAGGTAGGCAGTCGGATGGGGCCAGTCAGCTTTCTGCATGGTCCATTGCTTCTTACCTTCTGGCTTTACCGGAGCGATCAATGGCAATCGCTCTTGCTTTGATACAACAACACCGCCTGGTTTCTCGATGGTGACCGCAAAAGCGGTTGGTCGGTCGACAGTCAGTTTCGCTTGGATAGGGATGATTGTTTCCTCGGTGGTGGTTATATCGAACACTCCGCCATCGATGGGCTCGTCGTCTCTCGATGGATCGATAATCCAAAGTTGATACTGTTCGACTGTCGGATCGTTAAGCGGCATGCCTACAAATCGCATGAATCCTCGTTGCATGGAATTGCTCCATATGACATCGCCGGACACATCGCTTTCAAACGGAGTTTTTCCTTCCGTCCATTGTGTTTGGATTACGTCGGACGCACTCGTTAGCAGCGATTCTCGCGTTAGCGGTGTTTTAACCGATAGGTCGGGATCGCGGTTCGATTTCTGCCAAAAGGCAACTGCGAGGATAGTTGCGGCTAAACACGCTACCCATGCGATGCCTTCACGCAGTCGCCCGGATTGGTTTTTTTTATCAGGCGCTACGATACCGCGTGGCCCCGAATTCATCCCGGCAACATAGGATTTGGCTAATTGGGTAACTGAACGACGGAGTGGATCGGGCATCGGCTCATTGGGATCGATGGATGCTAGCCCCATCGTGGATGCGATCTTTTCCAGTTCGCTCAGCATCTGAGAGTGATCCGAGGTAAGTAATTCGCTCTGACCCGAAAACTCGTCTACGGCAAGTTCTCCGAGGACGAATCCAGCCAAACATTCATCCAGTTTTAGTTTGTTGGGTTGTTTCATGATTGCGCCTCAGGAATAACTTCCGATTGCGGACGGTTTACGCATTCACGGAGAAAGAGCAATCCACGTCTCGCGTACGACTTGACGCTGCCCAGAGGTAAGCTCATCGATGAGGAGACTTCTTGGTGGGACATTCCGTGCTGGAGGATGCGCTTCAGTACCTCTTGGGTGTTGGACGACAACTGACCTAGGCAACTATGAAGTTTGGCCATCTCGTCTTCGAATTCCAAAGTATCTCGTTGGTTGTTAGTACTAACTTTCAATGTCTGTTCCTCAAGACTCATTACTTGGAGGATTGAGGAATTTTTTCGAAGTCGGTCGATAACGCGACGCCTGGCGATCGTAGCGATGAATGAAACTTCGGAGCCACGATCGGGTTGGAAGGAAGCTGCACTTTTCCAGAGGTCGATGAAAACTTCCTGGACTAGGTCTTCTGCATCGTGCGAGTTGCGAGTCATCTTTTTTGCGATGGACCAGATCAGTCCTCCGTATCTGTCAACAAATCGTTCAACCGCAGATGTGTCCCCAGTAGCGATAAGAGGAAGTAAGGGGGGGCCAGAGAAACGCGGGAATGTCACAGCGGAGTTCCGCAGCGTTTCCTCCCCTCGATCACAACCATGTTCCATTTGTATTGCAATTAAATCAGGTGTCATAGTATGCGAAACTCCCGACCTCGTGAGCACGAGGTCGGGATGGGTTAATGTCTGATCAGGCACTCAATCAATTTCGCGATGCCAATTGTTCGTACATCTGGTCGATACCACGGCGAAGTATCCAGGCCTTTTCTGTCACGCACTGAGTATTGTCGGCCTTCCTGATCACGCTAGACATATGCTGTTTCATGGTATTCGGAAGCGATGTCGACATCAACTCATTCATGGTGTTCCGATAGATTTCGGCGCACTCAGCATGATGGCCCGCATTGAAGAGAGGTACTCCTTCTGCGATCGCCTCGGTCAACTTGCGTTGGGTATTCGTATTTGCGGGAGGAGGAATGATCACACTATCGATGACGTGAATGACTCCGTTGGTTGCATCGATATCGGTTTTCAGAATCTTTGCCTGTTCGATTCTTGGTGACCCGTCCTTTAGGGAAACGGATGCAGGTGAACCTTGTAGTGTTTTTAATGCTTTGCTCTCCAGAACTCTCTCGGAATAGACTCTTCCTGGGATCACATGATACTTCAGAATGTCGACGAGTTTGGACTTGTTTTCGGGCTTGAGAAGCATCTCAACGGTTCCTTTCGGTAACTTTTCAAACGCTTCGTCGGTGGGTGCGAATACCGTGAAAGGTCCAGTGCTACCCAGTACATCGGCGAGCCCGGCTGCCTTGGCAGCTGCAAGCAAGATTTCGAAGGTTCCTGAGTCTTTAGCGATTTCAGGAATGGTTGCTTTTCCAGGGAGGATGACAGAGTCGATCACGTGAATCACGCCGTTGTCGCAAAGGATGTCCGTGGTCAACACTTTTGCACCGTCCACCTTCAACCCTTCTTCGTCAAAACGGATGTCAACCCGTTGGCCGTTCACGGCGATAGCACCTCGTTGCTTGATAACTTCTTTCGCCTGCACTTTTCCAGGAATAACGTGGTATGTAAGAATGTCGGCGAGTTTCTGTCGATTCTCTGGTTTGAGAAGCTCCGCGACGGTATTGGCTGGCAATTTCGAGAAAGCCTCGTCGGTTGGAGCAAAGACGGTGAATGGGCCTGGCCCCTTAAGCGTGTCGACTAGGTTGGCTGCTTTCAGGGCTGCGGTAAGTGTTTTGAACTGGCCAGCATCCACCGCTGTCTCCACAATAGTATCGGCAAAGCATGTTGCCGACCAAATACCCATGGTTGTCAGAGCAAAGATACGCAAAACATTCAATTTCATCATTTTCCCCTGAGGCCTTACTGCTCGAATTAACACCCGTTTTCTCAACCTGCCCACCATCACGGTGGTTTCTGTTGGAATGGGATTCGCTGAATAAATCGAATTGGATGCACGAAAGTCGAAATTTCTTTACCGATGCATCAATAGATTGAGAAATTCCCCAAAAGCTTCGTGAGCCAGTGGTTTGCAAACGGCGGGATGCATTACAACGCGGTCGTGGTAAGATTCAGATCTGACGATCCAACCGATACGATTTAAGAGATATGGAGCACTTCCATGAGCGTGGTTCGTATTGCTCTGGCAAATATCAAGGTCCCATCGACGCGCGAAGAGTCCGTGCAATTGGCGACGGAAGCAGTGGTTGAGGCGGGGCGTCAAGGTGCGATGTTGGTGTGTTTTCCTGAATGTTTCGTCCCCGGTTACCGCTGGCCTGGTGTGCCGGTTCTGGAACCCGACCCCAAATTTTTGGAACGCGCGTGGGCGGAAGTCGCCGATGCAGCTAAGACTGCTGACATCACGGTTATCTTAGGTACAGAGAGGATCACCGAACGCGGTTTGCAAATTACTTCTCTTGTCATCGCTCGAGATGGATCGGTTATGGGGTGGCAGGACAAAGGGCAAAATGATCCGTCCGAAGAAAGCATCTACCCTGCATTCGGAAACGAGCGTCGAATATTCACCGCTGGTCCGTTAACATTTGGCATCGTGATTTGCCATGAAGGTTGGCGCTATCCCGAAACCGTGCGTTGGGCTGTTCGCCGGGGTGCTCACGTTGTGTTTCACCCGCATGCCCATATCGCTGAGCCCGGAAGCTTTCGTCCCCACGTTTTCGCAGATCCGGCCAACACGTTTCACGAGAAAGCCATTCTATGCCGTGCGGCGGAAAACACATGCTATTTTGCTTCGGTCAACTGCGCGAGCGAAGGGTCGGGTACCACGTCGGCCATTGCTCGTCCTGACGGTACCCTCCATTGCTATCAACCCTATGGTCGCGAGGGCTTGCTCGTCTCTGATTTAGATCTCCGCTTGGCAACGGGGTTGCTCGCCTCGCGATGTCGAATCTCGCCATTTTAGCCCCCATTTTTGTAGGTAGCAGCGAAGTCACAACCTTCTCGAGGCCACAACGTGACTTCTATTCGAAGATAATTACCAGTGAAGGATGCTGGCTATGACTTGAGTCACGGTAAAACGATGCGTTGGCGTTCGAAGCTTTTTTGGGGGTTCCTCAGAAATTTTAGTGGGTAAAATCCCAGCTTTTTCGTACACAGCTTCGCGGTACTCGTACCCGAAAACGTTTGAATCGATGCAAGGCGATTACCTTTTCAAGGGAGCTGAAACCCCGGTGTTTGGCTCGGATGTCAACTACATTCCAACCCGTCCCTTCGAGTACGAGTACTGTTTCACTGAGTACGAGTAGTACCGGTGGCATAAATTCACAGCCACGATAATTCCCGAAGAACCGTTTTATTTATAGACTTTGATATTCCATATCGGTATCTATGAACTACGAATGCTTGCGAGGGTCGGTGTGATGGAGGAAGCGAAAGAATTCGGTAAGGGGTGGATCAGCGGTACCGCTTCTGTTTCGTTAGCAGCACTGGGGCTTTTAGCAGTTTTTTGCTTCCATTTCCCCTCGTACCTCACCATCCCGGATGTGCGGGCTTATTACCCAGTTCCTTGGATTCGATTGGCATTGCACTTTGTCCTGGTCGCAGCATTTTTGTTGGGATTGATCAGCGTTGTGCTTCGGCAAAACAAAGCATTAGGAATGATCGGTATGGGGATCGTTGCAGTCGCTGCGTTGCTCGGTGGTTCCCGCGTAGAAATCGATGAATCGCTCAAGGACGATTACTACTTGGGGCTCGACTATGCCTTGCTAATTCTGATCGTTTATTCGCTGATTTTTATCCCATTAGAGAAGTTGTTTGGGAGACTCAAGCAAAGCGTTTTTCGAGATGGCTGGCAACTGGATGCAACCTACTTTTTTATTAGCACTATGCTTGTTCAGTTGACAACGTACTTGACGCTAAAGCCCGCATTTGTGCTGTTCTCCTGGGCACAATTTCCTGCTGTGCAAGAAGCTGTGCGTTCCCAGCCGATGGTACTTCAATTTCTCGAAATCATGCTATTGGCAGATTTGGTGCAATATTGGGTGCATCGGTTGTTTCATCAGATTCCATGGCTCTGGAAATTTCATGCCGTACACCATTCGGCGGAGGTCATGGATTGGATGGCAGGGAACCGATTGCACTTGGTCGATTTGGCCCTGACGCGAAGCCTCATCTATATCCCCTCGTTTATTTTAGGCTTTGATGAGTTTCCAATGTACGCATACATCGTATTTGTATCGCTGCATTCGGTCTTCATTCATGCAAACCTCGGATTTCAGTTCGGTTGGTGGCGATATATCTTTGCGACGCCGCAATTCCATCATTGGCATCACGGTGCGGAAGCCGAAGCGATCGACAAAAATTTTGCGGTCCACTTTCCAATCCTAGACATGATGTTTGGGACGTTCTTCATGCCTGGCAAGCGTTGGCCTGCGAGTTACGGTGTGCACAACGAGACGGTTCCCCGCTCGTTTTTGAAACAGTTCGTATACCCGTTTGTGAAGTCCAAACGGAACGAAGAGTGACTTTGTTGATGATGCTCCGTGCACTACCATCTAACAGACTCAACCGCGTCGAATTGAGAACTAATCGTTGAGTCTAGATTTATTCAGGCCAGAATATCCTCAATGACCTTTCCGTGATCGATTTCTAAACGTTTGCGTCCGGGGATTTCCAGTGAGCGAGAGTTGAGTCCCAACAGATGCAAAACCGTCGCGTGGATGTCGGTGACATAGTGCCCTTCCCCGAGCGCATGGTAGCCGAGTTCATCGGTTTCTCCGTGCACATAACCACGTTTGATTCCCGCACCAGCGAACCATATCGTGAATCCGTTGGGATGGTGGTCCCGTCCATCGATCCCACCACCTCGTTTTTCCAAGCCAGGAGTACGTCCGAACTCGGTGCAAAATACGACTAGAGTCGATTCCAACAATCCGCGTTGTTTTAGATCGGCGATTAGTCCCGCGACCGGTAAATCGATGCTGGCACAAAGTTTGGTGTGATTTTCCTTTAGCTTCTGGTGCGAGTCCCAGACACCGTATGCCGATGGGAAAACCTGCACGAACCGAACTCCTCGTTCGACAAGCCTTCGTGCTGCGAGGAATCGTTCACCGGCAACCTTGGTCGCTTCTTGATCCAATCCGTAGAGTTTCCGAGTCGCCTCAGTCTCACTCGCCAAATCGATGGCTTCGGGAACGGATGCTTGCATGCGGAACGCCAGTTCATAAGCGCGGATCCGTGCGCGAAGTTCGTTGTCCTCGGGATAAATAGCTCCTGCCAATCCGTTGAGCTTGCCGATCAATTCAAACTCGCGAGCTTGGTCTTCGGCCGATTGCTTCTCAAACCTCTGTCCAAAGGGTAACGGGTTTTTGGGATCTAGCGTCAATGGAACACCTGAGTATTGAGGTCCTAGATAGTAGGAGTCAATCGATTGCCTTGTATCGGAGCGAGTGGGGCCTCCTAGGACGACGAATTTTGGGAGATTGTCATTGAAGCTACCCAGGCCGTAGTTGGCCCATGCACCGATACTTGGTTGGGGTTCATCGAGCCGATGGCGACCGGTGTGGATTTGGTTTTCGGCGGCATGATCATTGTCAGTGGTCCACATGTTTCGCACAAAGCATAAGTCATCCACATACTGGCCTAGATGCGGCCACCAATCCGTTATCTCAATCCCCGATTCCCCTCGCTTCTTCCATCCCACTTGCATCGGATAAATCGTCGGATAAACATCGCGTACATTGATCTCTTCGGCTGGTACTGAGCGAAATCGTTTTTTATGCAACTGCGAATCGACAGGGTTCGGGAACGGAGTTTCCTGATAGGTCTTTCCCGCGTAATCGTTGAGGGCTGGCTTTGGGTCGAAAGTTTCGAGGTGGCTGTATCCGCCTGATAGGAAAATCCAAATCACAGATTTGGCGATGGAAGCACTTCCCGATGCTTCGGTACTCGCATCCTGTTGAAGCGAATCTTGTAGGCCCGTTGCGCTCCGAACGATTCCATCGTGGGCCAACATGGAACCCAATGCGAGTCCTGTAAAACCCATCCCGAAATCAGCAAGAAACATTCTGCGAGTGGATGTCATAGAAAATTGGCTCGGATATTTATCGTTGATATGCGGCTATCGAATGGTGATGAAATCGGTGTGATTAAGCAACGCTCGGACAAGGCTGATTCGTTGTGATGACTGGTCGGGATCTTTGGAGATATACTCTTCGCACAGTGCCTTTTCCTTGGCAGTGGGGGCGCGATTGAGGATCCTGCGGAAGGCCCCAACTACGAATGCACTTCTTGAGATCGATTTGCTGCTAGTCCATGACGTTTCGATACGTTTTGCAATCAGTGGACTAAGTTCGTGCACGAGAGGGCTATTGGTCAGCGCTAGTGATTGCTGAGGAATGACGGTCCTCGTGCGTCGATAGCAGTCGCTTGCATCAGGGCCGTCAAACAGCATTCCCAGTTGGCTTTTTCCATCTTCTTCTGGCTGGCAGGAGTAGTAAAGGGTTCTCCGCCAAGTGGTAAAAATGTCCTTGTTCTCAAGCTCTTGGCCCCCCATCGTGGGATCGAGTTTCCCCGCTAATTCGATGAGTGAGTCCCGAACAACCTCGACCTCCATTCTGCCGGTGTTCATCCTCCAGTACCACTGGTTCTCAGGATCCATTTGTTGCGATTGGTTGTTTGCAGCAAAGGATTGTCGTTGATACGTTTGGCAGGTCACCATGAGGCGATGCAGACGCTTCATACTCCAACCTGACTCCACCCACTCCACCGCGAGCCAATCCAAAAGTTCAGGGTGGGATGGCAGACTACCGTTTCGACCAAAATCAAATACGCTCTTTACCAAGGGTTGGTGAAAGTGCCGCATCCAAATGTGATTGACTCCGACGCGAGCAGACAAAGGATTTTTGGTCGAAGTTATCCACTCGGCCAAAGCTTTACGTCGACCGGTACTGGTTTTCGGGTATTGTGCGGAGAGAGGTTTGTAGGATGCGCTGGAGGCAGGAGCCTCCTGGGCATGTCGGAACGCGAGGTCCGCAGCATCCATTGAGGATTGCATTGTCGCAAATCGTTGCGTTGATGTTTCTAATTCCTTGGCACGATTCGGTTCATCCTCCGGTTTGGATTCGATGTCCGCCAATACGCGTTTCGCTTCGAGCCAGTCCCAGCGAGCTTTCTCAAGTTCCGCGAGCTTCTCTGCGATGGAGGCGTTTCGGCTTAGAAGTTCGATCTGCTCGGCACTCGCAGATTCGCTTGCAAAATATTTCGATTGTTCCGCCAGGATTCGTGCTTCGAGACTGGAACGATTGGCTTGCGCAGAAGCGACCTTGGCTGCAGCAACATCGACTGGAAGCCGTCCCCTCATCGCCAATCGTTGAGCGTGTGCGAGTTCGGTTTCTAGCTGTCGCAGTCGCATGTCGGGTACGTTGCGAACTACCTTTGAGCATGCAGGTGCGAGTGAATAATTCTGGGCGGATACCCAATCGAAGGTTCCAACAAGTTCTGCATTTTCTGGATTCGTCGTTGGTTCAAAGTCAAACGCGAGCAAGGAAGTTGCGGAGGGGGATGTGCCTGTGGTTCGGAGGTATTTCCAATCATCCACGACAGCGACGGATCCTGGTCTCGCGTCAAATAGGATCCCTTTGTTGGGATCGCCAGATGGATTCCAGCCATTGAGTGCGATGGTAGTCGGCTCCACATAGATATGTTGAGAATCGGGAGACGATACCGTGAGCGTGCATTGATCGGCCTTTGGGTGCAAGGTGAGGTGGACGAGCATCACCGGACTTGTTCCTACCTCAAATTTGCCAACCTCGAATTCATCGAACGAGGAGGGTTTGTAGGACTTGATCTTTCCGCGTTCAAATCCCACGTAGGTCGCAGTTGCTCCGCTAGGACTGTTTCGCGTCAATTGGAAATTGAAATGGGAGTCCGCAAGAATCTGCACTAGAAAATGGATTTCGTCGTTTTCCTCGACGGAGGTTATTTCCGATGCGGAGCGATAGATCATTCGGCGTCCAGTGGAAGCGTCGAACAGCAACGATTGTTCGCCACTCAATACGGATGGTTTCGAGGAGTTATAAGCCTGGCGAGCAAGTTGTATCTGAGCTTCAAGTACCTTCGATTTTTCGATCGCTTCTCGTTCTTGCTTTGGAAGCTCTGATGTTGCAGACGATTCTTGAAGTTTGAACTGGGCGGTGGAGAGTTCAAGATTCGCATTTGCGATAGCGGTGTCGGCTTCGCCGAGTACCGCAGCGATCATCGGATCGTCTAATCCTGGGTACCAAGCTTTGGGTGGCAATTGAATCTTCGCGATGGGTTGTTGGAACGCTGATTTGAGGAACTCCGGGACGGCCGGGGAAATCGATCCTCGATCGGTCAATCGGTTGCGTTCATCCCCTCCGGTGTAAAACCATGTAGGCGTTTCGGGGTTTTTGTCAAAGACGCTCACTCGGCCGAGGCGTTGGACTTTCCTCAAAGTACTGTATTCGTACTCTTGAAAGGGACCCGGGTCCGCCTGGCCGCAAACGCGGTCTTGGCGAACGGAGATGGGTTCAAAGAAGGCTCGGAATTGAAAGTAGTTTTCTTGGGAGATGGGATCGTATTTATGATCGTGGCAATGAGCGCAGTGGAATGTTAGCCCGAGGAATGCTTTTCCGACATGCTCGACATTGCTGCGCATCCAATCGTTGGGGTTTAACGCATACCAATTGCGAATCAGATATCCGGTCGCGACGGCGGATTTCGGATCTCCCGGATGGATCTCGTCAGCGGCGAGCATCTCGCGAAGCATCTGATCGTATCCAGCGTCGTCATTGAGCGATTGAACGATCCAATCACGCCACCGCCAGATCTGAGGAGCACTATTCCAGACGTCGGGAACGTAGCGTCTGCCAAACCAATCGGCGTACCGCCACACATCCATCCAGTGTCGCCCCCAGCGTTCACCGTACTTGGGTGATGCGAGAAGTTCGTCGACGACGCGCTCGTATTCCGATTGCGTCGGATTCTGCTCGAATTTTTTCAATGCTTCGGGCGAAGGGGGCAATCCGATGAGATCGAGATAGACACGACGCAACCTGGTTGCAGGATCAGCGATGGGTTGAGGGGTGACGCCATGTTGATTCCATCGATGCTCAATGAATGCATCGATGGGATTTCCACGAATACTCGATTCCGTGAGGAGTGGCAGTGCGGGGCGACTGGGGATCTGAAAGGACCAGTGTTGTTTTGGATCAGGTTCTGGTAGGTCGTTCGGTGGTGGAATCGCTCCTCGATCGATCCATTCAGCGATGGCGAGAATTTGGGATTCCTCAAGGGGCTGGCCTTCGGGGGGCATTCGTTCTTCGGGTTCGGACGATTTCAATCGGTGGATCAATAGACTTGAGGCAGATTGATTGACTTCGATGATTTTGCCTGAATCGCTACCTCGAAGAATTGCCGAGGCCGTATCGAGACGCAGTCCGGCCTGTTGTTTGAGTGCTCCGTGGCAAGCGAAACATCGCTGTTGAAATACCGGCCGGATATCACGGTTAAAGTCCACCGTATTAGAAGCAGGTGGTTCCGCGCTCGCGATTGGGAAATGCGCAAGCAAAAGCAACAAGGTGGTGAACCACCCGAGGCAACCAGCGATATTGGGCCGTGATTTCAAGGATCGATCTGTAAACGAGAGAGAATCGTTTCCCATGGGAGGCGTGGGGTTAATCTTTGGCGGCTTTGCGACGGAGGAATTGGATTGCATACACGTCTGCATCCAGCAACTCGAATCGCAGTCGGATCGGCTTTCCGATCAATGCAGTGAGATCTGATGTCGGTTTCCAACGCGCGATGGTATCCACAGAGTCGCCGACCAATGGTTCCGACTCCGAAAACGAAAAGCCAGGGATTGGAGTACCTTGTGCGTCTGTGATTTCAATGCGCACAAACCCGCCAGCGCTGGTGGATGCGTTCAAATGAAGTTCATCTCCGGTCATCGTGAACGGCTTGGTCGTCATCCGCCCAGGGTCTGCATCGGCGTGGAGTGACGCGAAGCCGTCGAGACGGAGCGTGAATCTGCGAAAGGGAGTGACATAAATCGACATTTCCTCGGGGCCGGTTTGAACGATATGCCACGCTGCGTAATTGGAGCGATTTCCCCAGCGATTCGGATCGAGTCCTGGGCGCAGGAACGCCTGGCGAAACGTCCGATCGAAGGGTTGGTCACCGCGAGCGGTCATGAAAAGAATGTCGGTCGATTCACCGCGCTCCGGATGGAAGCGTGTCGGTGTTGAGATAGTGATATGGGGTGCATTGAAATAGGGGTGCGCCAACGACGTATACAGATGCTCATTAGGCAGGTTGGGGCGCATTGGAGTAGGTTCGGTCCAATGTACGAAGTCTTTGGAGGTTGTCCGTGCGATGGATCGCAGTTTGCCGTCGAGGAAATGCCTGAAGTAACAGACATAGAACCCTTCGTGGGCTGACCAATAAGCGACGTTTTGAGAATCGAATGCATATTCTTTTGTGTATTGAATGACTGGTTCGCTGCGTAATTTCGACCAGTGGATGCCATCGGTGGAATGGAAAGCGAACAATCCGGATTTCACGGTTCCCGCGAGGGCTTTGAAACGGCTCTCCTTCGGTGCGGTAGGATTCTCATCGAGGAACGGAGCGAAGTTATGGCAAAAGGGGGCTTCTTTGAGAATCACATTGTTCTCGTTGGATCCATCCAGTTCGACTAAGCCCAGATTTGGCTTAGTCCAATGGATGCCATCGCGGCTTTCGCAGTAGCGAGTTACCTCTTTATCATCGCCGTCAAATCTTGCTCCTCGTCCATCTCGCGTGTACATGCGAAAGAGTTCGCCGTCGCGGATGATGGTTCCATATTCCATATCGTTGGCGGGCTCTGTCATCGGCGGCGTGGGCTTGGGCTCATGCAATTTTAGGGATAGCCCTTCGAGAGAATCAATCAAGTAATTATCAATAAAGAGTTCGCGAAGATTTGCTAGTTGGATTGCAGTGGCTGAGGCCGTTGGCGATGCATCTTGGCCATGAATTGCGACAGGGGCAGCCATAACCATGATGGCAGTAATCATTCGAGAGAATCGATACAGAATCGAAGATGAGATCATGGGCCTACCGTCGGAAGGTGGGGACGGGAAAAAGCATCAGCGTATTGCATTGGATTTTAGCATAAGGGGCTCTGTCCATGCATCAAAAATTCTTCTATCTGGGATGGGCCAATCGAGACTAATGCAAAGAGCGGAATTGCGTATCAGCGATAACCAAGAGTGACAATCAAGTCATCTGAATCGCTGTAGGGACCGTATCTGCCTACGCTCGAGAAATAGCAACCGGTTTCGGTGTTTTTGTAGGTCAGCGGTTCCTCGGCAAAAAGATCCATCGGTTCGATATCCAATAAATTCGGGTACAACGCGTTTAGCGATTCCGGGTAGTAGCCATGCTCGCGATACCATTCGATGAGTGCGAACGTTACTTTTAAATGAATTGTGTATTGTTCTGTCTCGGTCCTAGAGTCTGTTCCGTAAAGGACGACGAGTGAATAGGCTAACCAGGGAGCCAACCAATCATTGAGCTTAGTCCTGTCCAGTGTCTTGATTCTCTGCGGGTGGTGGAGCGACTCTTCGAGATCGGCCTTGCTCATTCCCATTTGATCTGAGTACCGCGACCATTTCCTACGATAATCTGGTTGTTGAAATGCGTTGACCGATTGATCCATGACATCATTGATTTCTCGTAAGACCCTATTCCAATCGATGGAGTGCTCGCCCAATTCGATAAGCAAGTCCCGCACTTCGTCGTAGTCAGTAACGATCGATGTCATTTCCGTGATGTCAGCCTTCCCAGTAGCGACTTTGGAAACGAGATCGAGCACCATCATGCGTTCACCGTACTGGATCTTGTCTGCGAATGGCATTCTCCGAGGGAGTTTTTCCAGATCGCGGCGATAGGGTGAAAGATCCGAGGAAGAAGGAATCATCGATAGTACTTGAAGCTCGCCGTGCATCGCTAGATTCTCGATGTCGTACCCAACCTGTAAGTGCATGAGCGAGAAGCCTCTGCCAAACAGGCGACCCAGTCGATGGGTTACCAAAAGGTCGCTCCAGGCGTTTGCGATATCGTTTTCCCCAAGATGCATCATGGCGCGAATAGCGAATGCATGAGCCATCTCTCGCGTCGCATCGAGGTGGGGATACGAAATGTTGAAGATGATCTGTGTATCGTCGCAAATCAATGGAGAATAGAAGTGCTCTCGGAACGAGGCCTCGCGGACGATCTCCATAGCCTTGCTGTTTGTCTCGAGCCACTGATTCAATTCCGGATCGCTGTTCGCTTTCCATGGTTTGATTTTGGCAGCCTGAAACACTTTCGACTTTGGCTTGAGCCATGATTTGAAGACTTGTTCGATAGGTTCGAGTGCGGGTGCGCCGAGCATCTCGAAGACTTGATCAGGTTGCCCAAGTCGCCCTGCAGCCTGGTAGATCAGTACCATCGCATTGTTCTCTGGGGACGCTCCATCGCCCATGTGTTGATTCAGCCATTTCGGATAATCGATCGTTCCATCTTCTCGCTGTGGATCGGTTACAAAGGTTGTGTCACGACCCATGGTTATTACCCTAGAATGGTTGTTGGCGATTGGCTCTTGTCCTGAGGCAGTCATTTCACCGAAGAGGGTAGATACCAGGAAGATAATGAGGGGCCCCGCAATTCGCCGAGTTAAGGTTTTATTGACGATACAACAGTGCAAGGTCTGCGATCAAGACGTTCTGCTCTCTCAGGATTTCTACGTGGTGTAGGAGGCCTTGATGGCTTCGTGAGCTTCCATGGGAATGGTGCTTGGATCATGCTGTGGCGTGAACTCGAAGGTCGAAGAATCTAACCGTTTGCGGTTCATTTTTTGGGCAAGGTGTTTTGCGATCGAGATTGTGCCGTCACCGGTCTGAACGCAACCAAAGCGGAATCGGAATGGTGGCGTCGTCAGGTGCCGGTCGAGAGTGGTCGTTTGTGTTGTCCGAGAATATCTTTTGAAGCACAGCACCTAGCCACTGCCGTCTGTCATTAGGGAGGATCGATCCGAATTGAATTGGCGTGTCCCCGAGCATCTCAATGGCGGCTTGCGGCTGTTTCCCTGACTCGCCCCAATCGGGTCTCGTGAATCGAACGGTTTCGACGCTATTGGCATCGAAGTGTTTTTTCCAGGAAAGAAAGCCGATTCCGGTGGAAACGTAGGAGTCGAGCTCATCGATCACTACCTTGACGCGGCCGAAGAGTGCCATCAGGGAAGCGATGGCCATGCCGGTCCCGATAGCCACGAATGGGAGCAAAAAAAGGCAGAGGAATAAAGTCTCGCCGACACCCATCGGGGCGTTGTTGACCATCGGTTGTCCGTTTTGGACGCCGGGTGCGGGAAACCATTTCGGAAGTGGACCGATCACGTTTACCCAAAGGCCGGCCATCGCCACTGCTACGAAAACAGAAGTGATACCGTTCCAAAATAGGGTGAAGAACAGCAAACCTATAAAACCGGGTATGGAGCGAGTTGACGCAGTCGCAACCAAGCTTTGGCCCCATGGTGTCAGCGAACAGCCAGAAGGTTTTTTTTGAAGGACTTCTTCACGCGAACGATGGTTCCAATTGAGTTCGGACAATCGGTAGAGTTTACGACACTGGTTGCATGCTGCCACCCCTTCGCTGATGTTGATGGAGTCAAATTCAATGGCCGTGTCGCACTCCGGGCATCGCTGGATGGTGGATCGCTGGAATGTTTCTTGCAACCGACGAAGGATCATAGATTTTCATCAGCTCTCTGGGTGGAAATGTGTTCTGCGTTTACCCGATAGTCATGAATGCAATTACTGACCGGTGGAGTTGTCGCGAAACTGTACATGGCATTGAGTGCAATTTTGAGATATTCGCTTCATGGTATCGTTGAGCCCGTGTTGCAGTACAGCATCGGGTGTGGCCGCGTCTTCCAATTTGGCCCATTGGGTCTCTAGCATCGTTGTTGCTTCCAGGCCCTGGCGAAGCAATTCCTGGAATTCAGGCTGACGAATTCCATGGACTCCGTGAGATTCTGCACGATGGAGTTCCATAAAGTGTTCTTTGAGGAGCAAGGAATCCGCTCGAGCACTTTTGCTCCACCCGTGTTTCTGGTTCTCCTTGAGTCGATCGAATACTTCATCGACGGCGACCATCGCTTCGATGATCGGGGGGACCTCCGCGACCGGCACGAATTGTACTTTGAGTTCATCGAGGGTTTTGGGATCCATGGGAGTCGCGTTGGTAACCGTTTCGATAAGCCCCTTAAAGGCAGGGTTTGTTCCTGCGGTTTTGAGGATGATTGGAGCGAAATCTGGGGGTAACCATCCGGCGGAAACGCACGCGGCTGCGGCCGCTGTAGGACCGCGATGTTTGCCATGGTGGCAGTGGAGGTAAATCGGTTTATCGAGTTCTCGCAGCGCTTTGGTAATTTCCATCAAACGGTTTTTTGAGATCCCGTCGTAGCCGTGAGGTAAATGAACGTAACGCATGCCGAACTGTTTTGCCGAATCCACATCCGGTTTAATGCCGTCCACACTGATAATGGTTTTAATGCCGAGTCGTCTCAATTCTTCAAATGCAGCAGATCCGTGAGGCATTCCTCCCGAGAGCAAGTCTTTGTGGACCCAGAATGCATTTGGCAGTAAATGCGATGGATGTGCCTGCGGGGTGTAAGCACTGTTGGAATTCGCATTGCTCGTGCCGCTTTGTTGGGCTTCTGCGAAGCCGACTCCCACGAGGATTACGAGCGTGCATGCAACCCAACGGGCATAGCCGATCATGTGTATCGCACCCCTCGGAACTCGGGTTCGAAGAAAGCTGGAAGCAAGCTATCGACGCGGAGCAACCCGTCCATCGTCAAATCGATGCGTTGAACATGTCCATCGGAATCCGATGGCATTCTTATCATGCCTTCCGAGACATATTCATCCCATTGAGACTTCCAGTTGTCGACGATGTTCACCTGGAACTTACGGTTGAAGTACTCGACGTCGAGATACCCCTTTTTCATCTGCAAGATCATTTCTCGGATCAAGCATTGCAGCGGTGTTGGTCGGTAGGCTCGACCGAGAGGCAATCGGCCTTCGTCGAGGATCATACCGACATACCGATCCCAGTCGGGTACGTTCTGGTAGTGGACTCCGGAGGCATGACCGAAGCTAGCGATTCCGGTTGCCAGCAAATCGGAGCCTTGCCATAGATTGTCCCGATACGAAAAGTTCACCTTCGATGGATCTTTGATCACCGTGTAGGCACTGCTGATGGAATAACCGTTTTCCTGGAATGTCTCAAACGCGTAGCGAACCCAATCCCGTTTCGTTTGCCAGTCGGCTACGGGTGCCTCGCTCTTGGATTCGAGCAATCCTTTGGAGTAGACCGTGTTGAATGGTAGTTCCATCTGGTAGATGGTTACACTCTCGGGGGATAACTCTAGAGTGCGCCGAATGTTTTCCTTCCAGTTGTCCCATGTCTCGCCAACCATTCCGGAAATCAAATCGATGTTGACGTTTGGAAAGGCCGCATTGCGGATCCATTCCCAAGCGCGAAAGATTTCTTTGGAGAGGTGAGCGCGGCCATTTTCTTCCAGGATCGCGTCCGAGAAACTCTCGACACCGAGACTGAGGCGCGTGACCCCATGTTCTTTGAGCGTCTGTACTTTGGCTTCGCTGAGTGTTCCAGGTTCGCACTCGAAGGTCACCTCTTCGGCTCCGTCCCAGGTCACATGCTGGTGCAAGCGTTCCATGAGAGAGTTGAGCTGTTTGACCGATAAAAAACTTGGGGTACCGCCACCGAAGTAGACAAAGCGAAATTGTCTATCTTTCATGATCGCTTGTTCGGAGACCAAGCCGATTTCGCGGCTCAGGGCAGATACATACCTTTCGATTTGGTCTGCATTGACATTCGTGAAGACCTTGAAGTAACAAAACTTGCAACGTTTACGGCAGAACGGGATGTGAAGATAGAGTCCGAGGGGGGTCGGTTCGCCATGAGTTAGTCTGGGAGGAGACGCGAGGGCGGATGTGATTTCAGGCAGCGCTCCCTCATTCCATTGCGAATACGGTGGGTAATTCGAAATGAAGTAACTGCCGACTTCTGTCTTCGTGCTTTGGGTGGACATAATTCGCTGTCATTAAAGTGTGCGTTTGTACCTCTCCTAATTTAACTCAGCCGCCGATTTTATGCACGCTGCCCCGGCGAGCTTCAGTGCCGAATCTTACCCAGTTCAACAGTTCATGAGTTATTCAAGGCATTTTCCGAGGGTTCGCGAGCCATTGACGAGTTAGTTACAAGCCCAACTGATCTTGGAGTTTATTCGGAGATTTGCTAAAGCTTCGTCGAAGAACTTCCCGGTTCATTCCCATTTGATGCAGGAACCCGTCATGATCTCATCGCTCGATATCAGTACCAGCGCGTTGGTCGCCCAGCGAACTCGGCTCAATACGATCTCCGGCAATATCGCGAACATGTCGACGATCAAGAACGAGGATGGTGAGAACAAGCCCTATCAGCCTCGGTTCGTGGTGTTTCAGACCGACGAGGAAAAGTCGGAAGGTGGAGCTGCTGGGGTGAAGGTGGCAAAGGTGGAGACAGACGATGTAGAGCCGATTTACCGGTACCAGCCCGAGCATCCGATGGCGATCACCGAAGGTAAGTGGAAAGGCTATGTAGCCTATCCCAACATTGACATGAACGAGCAATTCGTCGATGCGCTCGAGGCGTCTCGGGCCTATGAGGCCAACGTTGGAATCATCGAGGTTACCAAAGGGATGTCGCGGCAGACCTTGAGCATTCTCGCCTAATCAAACCTGTTGAAATTGCTTCGCCGCTATGGATGTTTCAACCAACTCGCTGTTTCAAAGACACACCGATCATGTATGGCAAGCCATGCAGCGGGTGGCGCAGCACAATCGGGCATCGACCGGTGAAACCGAGAACCACAATCCTTTCGCTAAATTGCTGACACAGGGCATCCAGCAGGTCAATGATGCTGAGGTAGATTCGAATGAGAAGATCGAACAGTTGCTAAGCGGTGAGGATATCAATCAAGCGGAGGTATTCACCAGTATCCAGAAGGCGGATATGTCTTTTCGATTACTGGTCCAGATCCGAAACAAGCTTTTGCAGGCCTTTGAAGAACTGAATGGAATTCGTGTGTAGGCTATGAACCAACTCACTCAGATTTTGAGACAGCTTCAAGCCCTCGTCATGGGGATGAACCCTCAGTCTCGCGTCCTCGCGGGGCTGATGCTCGTCTCGATTTTGGTAGGTGCTGGGTTTCTCGCCCAAGGCTACTCCGGCGGCACGGTTGCGATGGAGTACTTGTTCGATGGGCAGAATTTCAACACCGAAGAGCTTGATCAATTCGAAGTCGCTTTTAGCTCGGCGGCTCTTCGGGCCTACCAACGAAACGGTACCCGGATCCAAGTACCCAAAGGGTCCAAGGATTCATACCTCAAGGCATTGAAAGATGCGAATGCCATTCCATTGCGACTCGGCACCGAGATGGACGAGTTCACGAAAGGTGGGAATATCCTTGAAACGGGTCTTAGCACTCAACTGAGGTATCGCAATACCCGCATCAAAGCACTCCAGAACGCACTGACGACACTTCCATTCGTTCGAGAAGCATTGGTGACGTACGATGAGCGCACCGAAGGGTTCTCTTCGGATAAGAAAAAAACGGCAAACGTGGCTATTTATCCTCGCGGAAACAATCAACTGACGGAAAGTCAAAAGCAGTCGATCATCTCGTACATTCAAAGCTCATTTTCCGGGTTGCGAAAATCCGATGTGGCTCTGCTCGATATGAGCCGGGCGGAGACAACCGTAGGCAGCGAAGACCCGGAAGCGTTGGCCCATGATCAGTACTTGAAGACCAAAGCTTTCTACGAACAAGATCTCAAACGCAAGGCCCTTGAGTTGCTCGCTGCATACGGAGATGTTGAGGTCGGGGTTAACGTCGAGTTGGATTCAACTCTGTCGGAAGAGACGGAAGAGCTCAAGTACAACGACAAGCCTACAACGTTGCAGTCGACCACGACGAAGAAGGATGTGGATACTCAGCGTATGAACCCAGGCGGGCGGCCTGGTGCAGAGCCCAATGCCATGGCCAATCGCAGCGCGTCACTCACCCCGCCGGATCAATCGAGCAAGACTAAGGAACAAAGCGAGACGGCTCGGAGCGTTGCGGGAAGTTCGGTAAGTTCTATTCGCAAGGTGGGGCTCAAGCTTACCAGTGCTACCTTGTCGGTATCTGTACCTTTCTCTTACTACCAGAAAGCCTATTTGCACTCGTGGCAAATACGTAATCCCGATCAGCAAGCATCCGCTGCCCCGGCGCCTAAGGAATCCGATATCTCAGCCATCAAGTTGGAGACTGAGAAGGCGATCCAGGCGAAGTTGGGAGCCATCTTGGACAAAGCTGCACCTGGAGAGGACAAATTCCCACGGATCACGGTGACCGATTACATCGATTCCCCAAAACCCGCTTTACCTGAGCCTTCGCTCACGTCGCAAGCGTTGGACTGGCTGGCCGATTCATGGCAAACTTTGGCCTTGTTGGGATTGGCGGGTGTCGCACTGGTTTCCTTGAGGTCGTTTGCTAAGACGGAGCCTTCGGGTGGTGATGCGGCGTTCGAGCGAGGGTTTGATATTCCGCTCGATGATGCTGCGGACATCGATTTAGCTGGTCTAGCTGACAATGAGGAGATCGATGAGCCCGGTGGTGAAGACGGCGAGTCCCTCGTATTGCGAACCACGGGCGGTGACCTTAAGCAGGACTTGACGCAATTGGTGAGAGCCAATCCCGATGCAGCCGCGACACTGCTGAGAAACTGGATCAGCGAGGGCTAGTCGCTATTGTTCTCGAACCCAAAGTCGATTGGATAAAAAAAGAAACGGCCAGCCTGAAGGGCTGGCCGTTTTGCGTAGAGGCCGGGTGAGGTGTAAGTTATCGGAACAATGACAATAATGGCTCGCGAAATCTCAGCAAGTGTTAGGGGAACCTCTTCGCACGTCGATGTGTGTGTATTCGACGTCACTACATATTCAACGGGTTACTTGTCCTATGTAGTTAATTCGGTCAGTTGTGTGAATTACTCCATGGAGTAACTGTCCACTCGAATCGGATTTGCAGCGATCCTACCCACGTGGTCTGGATCCCTGCGGCTACCGTAATTGGGCCAACCGCCGACTTCGGCTAGCTCCGGCATCATCTCCACCAATTGCTCGCGCAGCATTTGCGTTAATCGAGCCACACGCGGTGATGTCGCAATCTCTTCCAACGCAACGACCGTTTTCATCACTTTGATCAAGGCTGCTCGCGACTGTACCGAATCCGACAACTGCTGGTCTCGATCGACCAGCAAGTTCGTCACAGGAACGTCCAATGCTTCCTGCCATCGATACAACTGTTCGAGGGTCAAATTCGAGTTTGGCTGTTCCTCCGCCTGCAAGTCTCGAATTTCAACTCCCGTCCTACGCGAAATCGCTCGCAAGGAAACTCCTTGCTGTGCTCGAACCTCGGCAATGCGATGCAATTCCGATGCATCAGTAGATCGCTTGGCATTACACACCGCTGAAACCGATTCCTCGAGGGAGTCGGCTCCGTTCGCGACGGACGCCATCGATTCACCAGTCCTTCTTCTCAAAAAGGATCCCTAACGAATCACGGATCGAGCACACGCTCGACCCTCGCTCTCTCTAATGAATCACTTGCGAGTTCGAAAAGCAAGTCCCCATGCTGATTTCTTTGTCTAAGATGCCGTCATCGGTTCTGCTTCGACAACCTCATAATCGGCCACCGGTGGACATGAACAGACTAAATTCCTGTCGCCGTAGACATTGTCGACCCGGCCTACAGGTGGAAGGTATTTGGTGGTGTTGGGGACTTCCGGATCTGGAGAAACAGCAATCCTCCGTGAGTAAGGGAACTTTGTTTCGTCCGAAAGTATCGAATCGAGGGTGTGCGGTGCGTTGTGGAGCGGGTTGTTGTCCGCTGGCCACTCACCATCGCGAACCTTGAGATACTCGGCGTAGATCATCGACATCGATCGGCAGAAACGGTCGAGTTCTACCAGCGATTCGCTTTCCGTCGGCTCGATCATCAGCGTTCCGGCTACCGGGAACGACATCGTCGGTGCATGAAAACCGTAGTCGATGAGCCGTTTGGCGATATCGTCGACTCCGACATGTCCTTCTTTGTCCATGGGGCGAGTATCGATAATGCATTCGTGGGCTACGAGCCCGTGATTTCCCGTATACAAAATCGGGTAGTGGGGCTTCAACCGATAGGCCACATAATTGGCATTCAAGATTGCCACTTGGGTAGCCAGTTTCAATCCTGCGGCTCCCATCATTCGGATGTACATCCACGAGATCGGCAGAATACTCGCACTGCCGAACGCGGCCGCTGAAACCATGGGGCCGATGCGCTGCATATGCATTCCGTCGCGAGGTAGGAACGGCGCCAAATGGCTTCGAACAGCGACTGGGCCCACGCCAGGCCCACCACCCCCGTGCGGGATGCAAAAGGTTTTGTGGAGGTTAAGGTGAGAGACGTCGCCTCCAAACTTTCCGGGCTTCGCGAGACCGACGAGCGCGTTCAGGTTCGCCCCATCGATGTAGACTTGGCCACCGACCGAGTGGACTCGCTCGCAGACCTGCGTTACGCCTTCTTCGAACACTCCGTGTGTTGAGGGATAGGTGATCATGATCGCGGCGATTCGAGCACCAAACGTTTGGATCTTTTCATCCAGATCGGCAAGGTCGACGTTGCCCGCTTCATCGCATTTGACCACGACGACTTGCATGTTCGCCATTTGGGCGCTAGCAGGATTCGTCCCGTGTGCAGAGCTCGGGATCAAGCAGATATTTCGGTCGGTATCTCCTCGGGATTCATGGTATCGCATGATTGCGAGAAGTCCGGCATACTCGCCTTGCGAGCCCGCGTTGGGTTGCAGCGAGACGGAATCGTATCCGGTGACTTCGCACAGCATCGCTTCTAATTGATCGATGAGGATGCGATACCCTTCACACTGATCGGCGGGCACCAACGGATGGATCGCGTTGAACTCGGGCCAGGTGATGGGTGTTAATTCCGAAGCTGCGTTCAGTTTCATGGTGCACGATCCCAGCGGAATCATGGCTCGGTCCAACGCGATATCCATTTCGGACAAACGCCGCAAGTAACGCATCATTTCGGTTTCACTGCGATAACGATGGAATACCTCTTGGCTCAAAACGGTATCGCTGCGAATCCATTCTTGCGGTAATCCTAGATCATTCCTAGAAGCAGGTGATTCCGAGGAAGTTTCTTTGAGAAGCGGGACACCGAAGGCCTTGGCGATATTCTCAAGATCGCTCTCGGTGGTCGTTTCATCGAGACTAACGGCGACCGCATTGCTGCTCAATGCTCTCAGGTTGTATCCGAGTTCGACGGCGCGGCTTAAAACCGAAATCGCCCATCCGTCGCCGGCTTTCGCGTCCGTCCCACCGGCCTTGGGTGCGATTACCCCGACTTTAGGTTCAACGGTTACCGTGTCAAAGAAGTTCTCGTTCCGACAAATGAGACCCGCCGCAACGAGGCTTTGTTGCAACCGCCTTGCTTGACGATGGACCCGCAGCGCGATCGCTCGCAATCCTTCAGGTCCGTGGTAGCACGCGTACAACGTCGCCATGATGGCCAGCAACGCTTGAGCTGTGCAAATGTTGGATGTCGCTTTTTCGCGGCGTATGTGCTGTTCTCGTGTTTGGAGAGCCAAGCGGAAGGCGGGTTTGCCGTGACGGTCGATCGATTGGCCAACGATTCGGCCTGGCATGGTCCGTTTAAGCGAATCTCGTGTCGCGAAGAATGCAGCGTGAGGCCCTCCGAATCCTAGGGGTACACCGAAGCGTTGGGAACTGCCTACCGCGATGTCCGCGCCCAAGGAGCCTGGTGATTTGAGGAGCATCAATGCCAACAAGTCCGTTGCCATGATGACCATGGCCTTGTTTTGATGGGCTTTTGCAATCCAAGATCGATGGTCGATGCAGCGGCCATCGGTAGCTGGGTATTGCACTAGAACACCGAACACGCCGGTCCAGTCCGAAACCTCCTCCGTTTCATCAAATTCGACCACCTCCACGTCTAGCGGAATGGCCCGGGTGCGAACGACGTCGATGGTTTGAGGGTGGCACCACTTCGAAACCAAAAAGCGAGTTCCCCCTTTAGCGTTTCGGAACGCGAGGGCCATCGCTTCGGCTGCCGCGGTCGCTTCGTCGAGAAGCGAGGCATTCGCAATCTCCAAACCAGTCAATTCGGAGATCAGGGTCTGGTAATAGAACAGTACCTCCAATCGACCTTGCGAGATCTCAGGTTGGTATGGGGTGTATGCGGTGTACCAGGCCGGGTTTTCCAAAACGTTCCGCAGTAGGACTTTTGGGGTATGGGTGTTGTAGTACCCGGCTCCGATGAACGACTTCATCACGCGGTTCTTCGCTGCGATCGCTCGCAATTCGTCGAGCGCCGCTTCTTCGCTCAGACCCGCGGGTAGTTTCATCGGCGATGACTCTGCGATTCCCGAGGGGACCACGGCAGCGGTAAGTTCGTCGAGAGAGTTGAAGCCCAATACATCGAGCATCTTCTGGATCTCATCCGGGCGGGGACCAATATGACGAGATACAAACGGGGATTGAGTCGAACTCATGCGAGATTCCTCTCAGGCAGATTTTGATGAACAGGGATTCACCAACCGTTCGCAGTTCGCTTTGCCAGGAGTACACCGCAGTCACACACGATCCTGCGTTTGCACAACGACAACCCTAACTCGCCGCGGTTGGGAGTAATGCCCCTCTGTCCATTGACCTGAGAGATCCGCAACATCCGTCAGCAATGCCGCCACTGGCTCATGCCTATCGAATGCCACTTGCCCCTTCGGTGGAACCATAGCCGATTAGGCCGCTGTTCACTCTCCAGAGATTCGGTTTCGTCCCGGCGGTCCTTTTGCCTGAGTGTTTGTGGGACACTTTACACCTTCGGCGGATCGTGGAATTAACATGCCATGATCTCTCTTGCACCGGACTTTCACGAATACCAGAAGTGTATCTCGCCAACCGCCACTGAGCAACTCGAAACAACCGCCAAGATGGGCGTTGAATACTATGCTTTTTGCCATTACCGGGAATTAACGGCCACGTCGATTACGGGGTGAATTTACCACTTGCAAAGCTGTTCTACGTACGCGGCCGAGCCATCACGGACCCAACCGTCGAGTTGCCCGGGATCTTTCATTTGCTGGCCCCGAGGGGTGTCGACGGCGAGATATTCGCAACCGACCCCTGGCAATGTGCTCATGTCTCCCCATAGCTTTTCGAACTGGGTAACCGGGAAAACGTCTTCCTGGCCCAATCCCCATCGTTTCTTCACATCCTTGATGGTCAAGTAGGTGGGCAATCGGTTGGCCACGCTTCGGATGGCTGTTTCGATAGCGATTGGATCTCCCAATTGCTGGCGGACCAATCCAAACACGTCGAGCAATTTGTCGATATCAATCCATGTTGTCATCGAAGAATAAAAACTGAGTCGAAACTCATCCTTGTCGTTGGGCATCGCCATCCCTTCGATCAATCGCAATTTGCCATCGACGTTGGCTAGTCCACCGCCGCGATCATCGATCCTGCGACCGATGACTTCGAAGCTCAAGCAAGCACCCGACTCGATATGCTTGCTCAAGGCGAGAGGATCGAGGTTTGCCCCCAAGGTGTCGATGTTATGCAGCAACAATGTTTTCAGCTGGGGCCTATCTTCGAGCATCTTTTTTAAGGTGCCATTCCGTAGCATGCTCGGAATTTCATACCAGTGCCCAACGGGATGCATGCATTGTTCGGCAATATTGTCGGTGTAATCGCTTCCCTCGCCTGCGCTTTTCGCCCAATTCGCAATCGCTGCATGCGCGCTTTCGCGAACCTTCTGCTGCTGCTCGTCGAGCATTTGATGCGGCGTTTCCTCCCAATGGAAAACTAAATCGCGCACGGTTGGTACGGTGCGCAACCCGACGGACATACCACGAGATAGGTAGTAGGAGCCAGGATAGCCAAATCCACGGTTGGTTTCCAAGTACTTTTGGATTGGCTCATGCGTTAAATAACCCGTCGTGAATGCGTGGGGAACTGGCGTACCAAAATCGTTGGATGTCTTTCTCGATTTCGCGAGATGCACTTCGATGAAACTGCGGTGCTGCCCGCTGAATCGACAAAATGGGTGTAGTCCTTTGACCACACCGGCGCCGGATGTCCATCGCGAGCCTACGCCGGCTGAGAGCGTCACTACGGCGACCGATCCTTCGGCGAGCGCACGTCGCCCGACTTCTGTGTCAGCGTGCGAAAACGCCTTTCTGTCGCGCAGATCGATGTAATCATCGCGCGTGACATCATTGATAACCGTTTGGATCGGGAGTCGGTTTTCCGAGAGACCAATCCTGCCCGATAGAATCTCAGAGCGAATTTGCTCGTGCTGTTCGCGGTCGAACCCGAACTCGCGAAGCTGATCCGTCAGAGAGCTTGTTCCCGATTTTGCAACTTGGGCCTGGGGCAAAATTCGATCGAGCAACCAACCAGCCCGAGCTGGGTTATGTTCGCAGGTGCGATGGAAACGGATCAAATCCCGTTTTGCTTGCTCGCTCAACTCGCGGACTTCTTTTCGGATCAATTTGGGAGCGAGGATCGAGTAGTAGCCATCGGGCATGCACGCCTCATCACCCGTCATCAATTCGCACCAGGAACCGCGATCATTGATTTTGAAGTCATAGACAACCGGATCCATTGCGAATGGTAGCCGATCCTGCATCGATCGTTTTGTATCTACCAAGGTTTGAAGCAGCCAATCGCGTGCGGCAGCACGAACGGATGGATCGAAGAAGAATCCCATGCCGCCTCCCGACATTCCGCCTAGCATTAAGAATCCCCAGTACTGATCCCCCCATCTATCTTTGCACTGTTGGATCATTCGCTCGGTAAAGTGGTTGGTACACCAAGGAATAATCGTTTGGAGGGGCCCGGTGAAATTCTTGGTGGTCCAACTCGCCAGCGCTCGAATGTCTCCGCGTTGCAGGGAGTCTACGATCTTTTCGAAAATCGCGATCGCTTGTTGCCTAGCTTCCCATTCTTTCTCGGCGCGGACCAAGTACTTTTCGGTCACCATCTCAAGGATAGGGCCGACGTTTTGGGCCATTCCCCCATAAATCAGGATCAAGCTTTCCTGGAGAGCATCGCGAGATTGCTTCGGTAGTCGATCCTCGGTGAGGATTGTGTGCGCAGGCAGCAGTCGGCCTCGCGAGATGCCAAATTCGGGATCCTCTGGTGAAGCGATAACACCTTCAATCCGTTTGATGCCCTGCCAGACCCCGCCGGAGTCTTGCCAGCCTCCTCCCGAACCGCCGAGCCATTCACCTAGAATGGCTCTCGCTGTAATGAGGCGTTGGTCCGCCACATCCAAACCACCCGTCAAATTTTTGACCTGACCGGTTGCGCGCATCAGAACCGAGATTAAGCATCCGAGTAGGTTCGTTGAAACCGCGAGTCGCGAACCCTTTGGGATATCGTTGACTTTGCTCACCAGTTCGATTCCCAAGTGGTCGCTACCGGTCAAGACCTGAAGCAACTCGGAGATGGGTCGACGGCAACCTTCCATCGCCGGGGGAACAATCCCTGACGCGATCAACGCGCCTTTGAGAAGACCCAGGTAGTCTTTTGCGAAATCGAAGACTTCATCGATCTGATGCAATTCGGCTTCGGCGCCGAGATCGGTACTCACCAATCGCAGTACCGGTCGGTCGATAACCCGAAGGTACGCCTCCACGGGTGGACGAGGTTCGGTGTCCCGGCCGTAGACCCCGAGATCGATCGATGCGTTGAGTACCTTGGCACCTTCTGGACAATCCATTCCGAGGAAAAAGATATCACTCCATCCAGAGTGGGAGAAATCCATACGCACACTGGTTCGTTCGGTTGCTATCGGGTAATCCCCGCTCACTGCATCAGGCTTCAGCAATACTGAGTTCAGTCGCAATGGATGGTCATCCGGATGCGCGATCCGAAACATCCATTGGTTGCCTCTCACGGTACGTACGCTCCTGCGGACTTGGTCGGCAAGCGTTTGGATTCCCAGTTGATGGTAGGCCCGCGATAGAGCGCTACTAATCGCAAGCGTAGGGCCTTGAGCGAGCTGTTCGCGGATGAGTATATCGATCGCCTCGGAAAACCGGCGTCCCAAAATGTGTTGGTAGGCTTCGTAGGGAAGGAGACCCGCATTGGTTTCCGGGATGGCACTGGGGAGCAGGTACCGGTAAATCGCCGCGAGCATGAAATGAGCGCGGACTCGGTGGTATAAGTTGCTGGATTGGCGATGGAATTGATCCAGTCCTTGGGTTATCGCCAGGAAGCCATCGGCGTCGACTCCTTTTGCGAGAGACTCTAGTGTCCGATTGCGAACGCCATCATCCGATGAAACGATTGTTTCCGTCCATCGGCGGATGATCGCTTCGAATCGCTCGGAATTGGATACCGGTTGTGAGGTTGAGTTCATGATGACTGCTCCAGGCCCAAGCCTATTTTTGCGTACCCAACAGTTCGACCAATTGCGTCAAGATCCTGTCACGGTCTTGTCCGTTCAAGCTCAGTGCGAGTTGGGTGTTGAGCAGTCCATATTTCACACCGATATTGTATCGCTGGCCATCGATCTCATACGCCAGATAGCGTTGTCTCGAAGCCAGATCATGCAATGCATCGGCTAATGGGACTGGCTTTTTACGATCTGCGATAAGCCTTTCGAGTGTTTCGATAACCGATGGCGTCAAAACATGCATCCCGAAAAAGCATAGGTATGTTCCGCTTCGGAAACCTGCGATGGTTAGCTCTTGCTCGGCGAGTGTCGGCGTTGGCTTTTCCACGACACGTTTTACTTCGTAGAGACGCTCTTCTTGAGGCACTCGTAGTCCACCGATGGTTCCGAAAAACGGAAGCATGCTTTCCCGGGTCGCTTGAACCGCAGAGACGATACAGTTGTTCGCGCTAGCGATTTGTACCAACTGTTGCGCGCACTTGCGAGCTTGCTTGCTCAAGTACAAATGGTCTCCAACCAAGTGAAGGAATGGCTCGCCGTTGACGAAATCCTTTGCGCAGCAGATCGCTTGGCCATACCCTGTCGCTTCACGCTGAGTGACGAATGTCAGTCGCTCGATATGATTTCCGGCTGCTTCACGAAAGGCTTCTTCCGATCCAGGGCTCAGCACCATGGCGATGGAGTCAATTCCCGCGGATACAATCTCCTCGATGATCATTTCGAGGGCTGTTTTTTCCACCCCATCTCGATCGACCAGTCTTTGGAGAGGCAATGAAGCTTGTCCAGGACCCGCTGCAGTAACAACCGCTTTTTTGATGATCATATTTTTCCTATCGGGCTTTGGTTTCTTCCATCTCAATCATTTTGCCCAGGATTGTTTCTAAATCCATGCGGATCGACCAATCGGGGTAATGAGATTTCATTTTTCGCAAGTCGGAGATGTAGCAGATGTGGTCCCCAACGCGGTTTTGATCGCTGATGGTGTATCGAACTCGGTGTGGGCTGATTTTCGAAATGAGTTCAATGCATTCCAGAACGGAAGCCGAATTTTCACGACCACCGCCAAGGTTATAGACTTCTCCAGGTCTCGGGTTCGCTGCGAATGCTTCAAAGGCTGCAATAACATCAGAGTTTTCGATTTGGTCTCGAACTTGCTTGCCTTTATACCCATAGATCGTGTACGGCTTGCCGTGGACAGCGACATGGACCAAGTACGAAAGAAAACCATGGAGTTCCACACCTGAGTGTGAAGCACCGGTCAGACAACCGCCGCGAAAGACACCGACTTTCAATCCGAAGTATTTGCCATACTCTTGGGCCATGACATCGGCGGATGTCTTCGAAGCGCCGAATAGTGAGTGAAGCGTCTGGTCGATACGACACGTTTCAGCAATACCGTGATGGTCTTCAGGCCGAGCGTACTCCCATCGAGTCTCCTGTTCGACGAGTGGTAATTCGTTGGGAGCATCTCCGTACACTTTGTTGGTGCTCATATGACAGAACACGGCATCAGGTGCAAACTGTCGAGTCGCCTCCAGCATGTGCATGGTGCCAAGAGCGTTTACTTCGAAGTCTAGGATTGGAATATCTTTTGCTTTGTCATGCGAAGGCTGTGCGGCGCAGTGGATAACTAATTCAGGTCGTGTTTTTTGAACGATATCGAACACGCCTTCGCGATCTCGGATGTCGATTGCATGGGATGTGAAACGTTTCGTTTCAGAGAGCAGTCGTTCGAGGTTCCAAGCTGTACTGCCGGCTGGGCCAAAAAACGTTTGGCGCATGTTGTTATCGAGCCCGACGACATTTGCCCCGAGAGCATCCCAATGGCGAACAGCAGCAGAGCCAATCAGTCCGCTCGAACCTGTGACTAGAACCTTCATATTACCTCGGTAGCAAGCACTACTTGCCCAAACAGGACGGAACCCGGCAATTCGCAGTCTGGCAATTAAAGATAATTTGCCAGCACGACGGCGGCCATGCGAGCCCCGGTGGCTTCGGCGCGGTTGCGCGACTACTGTAGGCGAATCGGTTGAAAGTCCCGATTGTGCCGATTATTCGGGCTCCTAACCTGGCGCCGAGGACCTATGTGTCAGGAGGGATTTTCCTGTCGGCGCTATCGCGAACAATCGATTATTTAACCTCTTTTGTAACTTGCCGCTTTTGTAACTTACTGGGCAAATCGGTCCGGGGAGAGATGGGACAAATCAACCGACGGCTTTTCGCCATCGAGGACTTCGCCGACAAGTTTGCCGGTGATGGGCCCTAGGCTGATACCCATCATGGCATGGCCTGTTGCGATCGTCAGATTGGAGTAGGCGTTGGTGCGGCCGATGTAGGGGAGACCGTCTGGCGAGACCGGGCGAAGTCCGACCCAGGGTTGGATGCCATCGAAATGCTGAGGTTTGAAGTTTGGCATGTACTTGGGAATGCTCTTGATAATCCCTTGAACGCGACGAGGGTCGACCGATTGATTCAGTTCTCCCAACTCCATGGTGCCGCCGAACCGCAGCGAGTGACCGATGGGTGTCACCGCAACTTTGGCCTCGACAAAGATCGAACAGACGCTCGGCAGTTCGACCGGGTCCGGTACTGTCAAGGAGTAGCCTTTTCCAGGTTGCATCGGTATGCGGAGTTTAAGCGAGCGTACCATCCCATCCGACCAGACACCTCCGCACAGCACAAACTCATCGGCTTCGATGTCTCCGGAAACAGTTTCAACGGCATGGATTCGACCATTTGACGTTTTCCATCCTTGGGCATGTTCTCGAAGGAGGAATTTGCCTCCTAGAGATGCGATCTTATCGCGGAGCGACTGCATTAATTGGCTCGGGTCCAAATGGCAGTCTTTGGGATAGTAGACCGATCCGACCGTAGTCATGGTTACATTAGGATCGAGGGAATTGGTCTCCTCGACGCTCAAGACCGATGCAGGGATACCAAGGCTGCGGGCTTGGTTGGCGATGGTGGCTTCTTCGTCGAGTGCATGCTGAGTGTTGCATAGCATCAACAACCCGCGCTTGACCAACGAGCAATCGATGCCACTATCCTGCCATTGCGTATACATTTCGCGGGATTGTAGATTCATATCCCTGAGGGCTTGGGTTCCCGCAGCGACTTGGTCGGCATTGGTCGACATGTAAAATCGCAAGCCCCATCGCATCAAATCCAAGCTCATTCGGGGCTTTACATAGAAAGGGGATTCGGGATCGCGCATCCAGCGAAGTCCCTGCGAGATGATCCCTGGTACTGCGAGTGGAATAAAGTGGCTGGGGACGACCATTCCCGCGTTGCCTTGGGAGCAGTTATCACCTCCTGGAGCAATTCGGTCGAGAATGGTGACGTCTCGACCCCGTTGCAGGGCGGCGAGTGCCGACGATAAACCGATGATTCCATTTCCAATGACAAGAACGCGATTCTTCATGGATCTTCTCGAAGTGCACAGAAAAGTACGTTAGGACAGGGATGTAAGGACAGGTATGATCGGGCAATTATGTTAGGACGAGTATGTTAGGACGAGTGCAGTGGGCCACTGAATCCGTCCTAGGAAGTGGCATCGTTGCTCGGCCCAGGCAATCGTTCTCGTTGCTCCCTCAGGAACTCAGAGTAGACTCCTTGTTCGATTGCCGTCCTGGCTCGCTGCATCAAGCGTTGATAAAACGTGAGATTGTGGATCGAAAGCAACGTGGGACCAAGCATTTCATCGGCTTGGAACAAGTGACGAATGTAGGCGCGGCTGTGCTTGCACGCAATGCATGGACAATCTATTTCGAGCGGCGATTCATCCCGGGCATGGCATAGGTTTCGCATTCGCAAAGGACCGTCCGCAGTGAACGCGAGGGCATTGCGTCCGTTTCGAGTTGGCATGACGCAATCGAACATGTCGATTCCACGGGCAACACCCTCTACTAAATCGATCGGACGACCGACCCCCATGAGGTACCTTGGCTGGTCGGAGGGCAAGCCCGGGCAGACGATGTCGAGCATTCGGTACATTTCAGGGGGTGGCTCTCCAACGCTCAGTCCACCGATGGCGTATCCATCGAATCCAATTTCGATCAATTGCTCAGCGCATGAAACTCGAAGTGCGGGTTCCAGTCCGCCTTGCACTATCGCGAATTTCGCTTGATCGTCTCTCGCGGCACAATCCAAACAACGGCGAGCCCAGCGTATTGAACGGTCCATCGCATCGCGCACTTGTTCGATACTAGCCGGGAGAGCCACGACATGGTCGAGAACCATCGCAATGTCGCTCCCCAGTTGCTCCTGGATGCGAATGGAATCTTCAGGTCTCAGGTGAATGGTGGCCCCATCCAAATGAGATTTGAACGTAGCGCCATCCTCTTCCACCCGGTTCATCTCTCCGAGTGAGAAGATTTGGAACCCACCACTATCGGTGAGGATGGGTTTGTCCCAACCCATGAACCGATGCAATCCCCCCATCGATTCGATCAACTCCCCGCCAGGCCTCAGTCCTAGGTGGTACGTATTCCCGAGCAAGATATGGGCACCGGTCGCCACCACTTGGTCGATCGTCAGTCCCTTAACGGTGGCTTGAGTTCCTACCGGCATGAAGGCAGGTGTTTCCACGACGCCATGGGGCAAATGGAGCCTGCCACGACGAGCCGCGGATCCTGGGTCGGTGTTAAGTAGGTCGAATGGGAATTGACGAGATCGAACCATGCCGTATTCGGTTGCCCAGGAAATGCGGTTTCGTGGAGTTCCTCGCGAAGGGGTGCGAAAATAGAAATTCTCCCAAAATCCAAAGGGGGATTTTAGACTTCCCTACGCATTAGCCAACGCCCATTCTGAGCACCAACCCAGCGGAATGAGCGGATTTTCTCAGGATGTCCGGTGCTGATGGGGCGACAGCCTACGTGTCCGACTAGACATTGTGATACCATTCTTCGTGCTTAAGTTTTCGGCGAGGCCCTGCATCTGGATCCTTTGACAAGACGTCGATCGAAGGGGCGTCGATCGAAGGGGTTTTGGTAGGAACTGATTGCTGGTGACAAATATTCCATGCGGGATCGGATTTCGATTGCCCGGTTGAGCATGTCTCAATGACCAACGTTTTTTCAAATCATCCACTTTTTCGAACGATTCCATGACTCTATCCATGATTTCTGCTGGCTCTCGGACTCCATTTTTACGGTGTTCGTTCTTACGGTGTCCGTGGCAAAGTCTTCGGTCGTTCGGGGCCTCGATTGGATTGCTCGTTTCAGTCTTATTCGTGTCTGGTTGTGACTCCTCGTCGAGCAAAACGACGACGGTGGCTGAGAAATCTGGATCGACAACCGTTTCGGCTGGCAAAGCAACCGAGGCTGGTGCGACGGAAGGTTCTGCGAATCCAGGGAAAATGACAAAAGTCAGTCTCCTTTTGAATTGGTACCCCGAGGCGGAGCACGGTGGTTTTTACGCGGCCAAAGTCCATGGCATCTTCGAGAAGTATGGTCTCGACGTTGAGATACAACCTGGTGGAAAGACCACCGTCGTTCCCCAAACTCTAACACTCGGGCGGGTGCAGTTCGGAATTGCTAATGCTGACGATGTATTGGTAGCCCGAAACCAAGACATCCCACTGGTCGCATTGATGGCACCGATTCAGCAGGGGCCACGATGCATCATGGTCCGGGCGGACTCGGGGATCAAATCTTTCGAAGAGTTTAAGAATTTAACATTCCAAGTCGACTCAACTCGTCCGTATGTTCCATTCTTACGAAGCAAAGGTTTGCTGGACGATTCGGTCAAATTGGCTCCGTACTTCGGATCCGTCGCGCAATTGGTCGCAGGTCCTGGTTATGCTGCCCAAGGCTACACTTTCAGCGAACCGTTCATGGCAAAGCAACAAGGGGTCGAAGTCACCCAGTTAATGATGTCTGACATCGGATACAATCCGTATGCAAGCCTCCTTGTTACCACGGAATCGTACCTAAAAGATCATCAAGATATTTGCCGTAACATGATCAAGGCATCCATCGAAGGTTGGCAGAAGTACTTAGCCGATCCAACGGCATCCAACGAAGTCATTCTCAAGAACAACAAACAAGGTCTCGAAAGAGACGCACTCGTTTATGGGGTCGAAGCCTTAAAACCACTTTGCATGGTTCATGGTGATCTAGCGGGTGTCGGTCAAATGACCCGCGAACGTTGGGTCGAACTCTCCGACACACTCGTGGATCTGAAGCTGATTGATCGAGCCAAGGTGAATGTCGACGCTTCTTACAGCAAGGATCTGCTGCAATAGAGTAGAACGAACGATCTGGCATCAAAGGCTCTGGCCGCAAGGATGGATCCCGCTCGACGGGTTGCTGGCGTTCTAGAGCGTTTGCCAGATGCTCTGGAGTCTTACCCCAGCCTTATTCAAGATCGGCAAGAAAACCGTATCGAGTAGCCGTTTTTCGTCGGCCGTGAGGACCCAATCGGTTCGCGAGCATGCGATAACGACGCCGCTCCAAGCCAACGTCGCAGGAAGCAAACCTCCCGCAAGCGTTAGGGGTAGTAACAATATCAAGAAACTACTCGGCTTCACGTCGGCCCCTAAGGTTCGCATGACGAGGATGGTTCCGAAAAGATCGAAGCCGGTCGCCAGCATTGTACCCGTCAGTGCTCCACGCAGTCCCATCGATGGAATCAGTAGGGCGTTTGCAATTAGATTAACTGCCAAACTACCTAACGCGATCAGGGCCAGCACGCGTCCTCGCTCGGCGCACCAGAAGTAGTTGTGAAGGTTTAAGGCGACCGCCATCCAGCAGACTGCGATCAACGCAAGAGGCATCACACCGAGGCCTTCTGAATATTTGTTCGCAAATAACCATTGGAACAGAGTCGGTGCGACGAGCATGGCACCGATAGAGGCTCCAACGAAAAGGATGGTCCCTACGCTGATTGAGGATCGCAGAAACTGCACGACGCGATCGCGGCGGTTGGACTCCCAATCTCGGACGAGATAGGGGAGTAGAATCCCAGAAAACATCAAGGATACGCTCGCAAGCAGTGCCGGCAACAGTTTCCCGCTATGAAGTTGTCCGATCAGCGATTGACCAGCATCGCTTGTTTGGGTTGCAGCCCCCCAATGAAGCAGCATCATGCGGTCAACGATATCAAATGTGTTGGTGATGGCGTTAAAGAACCAAATATTGGCGGCATAGGGAGCAATCCTTCCCCACATTTTCGATTGGGAAAAGCTCATATTTGGCGATGTTGTCCAGTGCGATCGATCCAAGAAGACCGGCAAGGAAGGAATCAGTCCGATCAGCGCCGATGCGGCAAATGCGAGAACCATCGCTCGCCAATCTGGCCATACGAGTAATGCCGTAAGTCCAGTCGCGGTCAACGCCAATGAATTTACGGTGTGCATCGACGAAACGATTTTCGACCTGCGGAGTCCATTCATCAACTCCGTTCCGGCATTGAATAACGCGATGCAACCCAAGGCGATGCAGAGAGCAAGCATCGTCGCGATGTCTTGTGGTGAACCAAAGATAAAGCTACTGCTTGCAATAGGCATTGCCATCATGACAAGTGACATCGCCAACAAGCCGCACAGTGAGACACCCATCAGCGTGACCACGAACTGCTTGAGTTGCCCGCAATTTCGATAGGTTTCTGCAAACCGTCCGAAGGTGCCGGGAAGCCCAAGCACTGCCATCGGAGCGCCTATCACAAAGAAACTGCTGGCCAGCGCCCACATACCCAATTGCTGCTGCGACAGGAAATGGCAAATCGCTAAATTCCGAGCAAAGCCGATGCCTCGCTGAAGAACGTTGGCGACCAACATCCATGACACTCCGGAAACCAGTCCATCCGCGTCATGAGCTTTTTCATGCAACGTTTGGCTATCTAAGGATGCCGATGCGATACTCAATTAAAGTCGCCTGTAGGAAACGCCGAGATCTGCCGGGAAAACCACGTGGAAGCCTTTAAAAAGGCTTACCTCAATGTGGCTTTTACCAAATCAAGTTGCAGGGATTCCCCGCTGTGGCTGAGCCGAGTATCTACGATCGCAGCAAAGAATAGCGATTGTAGCGATCATGCAGGCCAGTACCGTTGGACGTTTTCCGCGGCGGAACGCGGGGTTTTCCAGTGAGGGTGCGGAGCATTTCCAGTAACGCAACGTGTTCCCAACGCGTTTGGCTTGTGAGGCCCGACTTGCGGAGTCGGCTTTACGCAGCAGCGCGGATGCGATGACTGTCCACCAACGCCAATGGATGGGCGAGAGGTTGTTCATCGGTGACGACGACTTGAACCGCGAGACGACGCGTCGAGTTCAAGATGATCGGGCTTTTCAGATTCGTGGTTAAGGTTGTTCCGTTACGACTCACGATCGATAGCACGAAGACTTGATCTCGCGTGCGCATCTGAAGGATCTCGAGGTCACGACGATGAGCATGCAATCGGTAGTTCGGGAGAAAGCGACGTGGACTGATAACGGGCAACGCCACGTTCGCCAACGCGACCGACTGCAACCAAGCGACCTCTTCGTTATCGTCGCTAGCTAGCAATACCCAATGACGACAGGTTTCAAAACCGATCAAGCCGTGGGGCATGAGCAGCATATCGGAATGGCTGACATCAAGCGTCCCAAATCGAGTGGATTGGATTTGCATCTTTATCACCTACGCCAATCTTGGTACGAACAACACACGTCGTATTGTTCGGCACATCCCAACCACCCCCGACATAGAACTCGCGAAATTTCGTGAGTTTCTCTCAATTCTTCACAGGAGGGACTGGCCGTAGTTTGCTGGCATTCGCCGCTTTGGATGGCGTTTAAACGAGTAGCCTTGTTACACGAGTAGCCTGGTTAGGTGGATTGGGCCAAGCAATGTCGGTTGGCCATCGAGATACCGCTGACGATGGCCCCGACGATACCGACGAAGCCTTGATCGGTCCCGCAGAGAAATAGGTTTTTTAGGTGTGTTGTTCCATCGAGTCGTTTTTCGGGGGCTCCGTACACCGCTCCGTTATCGTGCGACGTAAATCGTTGGATGGTTTTTGGGGTGAAAATATCGGTGTCGATGACGTGCCGTCGGAAATCTGGAATGAATCGTACGCAGGAGGCTACCGCCGAATCGTACCAACGGTATTTTTGGCGTTGGTATTCAGCATCATCAAGGTTGCTCCATCGATCCGGATCGGCGATGGTGGTCAGGCGGACAAATCCAGCATCGAGTTCACCAGCTTCGGCGGAGTACTCATAATTGTTCGGTGAGCAGATGACTCCGGTGCGAACATCGCAGAGGGCATTGCGGCAGCGTTCCCAGTGGAAGGTTTCGCTATCGTTGTAAAAAACAATAGTCTTATCGAATCCGATTTCTTTGGGTTGGCAATCGAGGACTGAGATCGACTCGACAAAGGACATTTGCCCTGCGGTTGCAGGTCGAGTTTCGGTAAGGTGGTCGCACATGCGCATTGTTTCAACAACTCCTGCGCTTGATAGCACTCGCTTTGCCGTGAGTACTTCGCCATTTTCGAGTTCCACTGCAGCGACGTGTTCTTGATCGACGTGCAGTTTGGCGACGCCACTTCGCAGTTTCAATTGTCCGCCTAACTCTCGGAATCGCCGAACCAAATTCTTGAGGATGAGTCGAACTCCTCGATGGGGCCTCGCGAAACCCTCGAGAAAGATACTTCGAAACATGATGCAGAATTGTCCCCAATCCATGTCGTGTTCGCGGGCATTCCCGTACCACATCAACGGGCAGAGGATCATTTCGATCAGCAGCGGATCCGAAAAGATTTCCTCGAGTACCACGCGAGTGGATCGCTCAAAATCCTCTTGCTGAAGATCGTCGTACTCGGCTAAGACGGTTAGCAGTTTCGCGAAGGCGTCTTTTTGGTGAGGGAATTTTTGCTCAATTTCGGTTTGCAACAAGCGAATGTCGTTGTTGAACTCCAGTTCGATGCCAGGGAACGCAATGCTCGAACCGCGTTGTTGAGCCAATTGGAAATCGTCCCAGCGAAACCGCAGTTGCTTGAGCAGTCTCGCAAAGGGGCCTTTCTTCGCCCCTTTTTCTGTGAAGTTGGTCATCGCATGGAGTCCCACGTCGTAGTCTCGTCCGTTCAATCGATAGAACGAATTAAGGCCACCGATGGTCCAGTGCTTTTCCAGAATACAGACTTTGTGGTCGTACATGGCCAGTCGGATACCGGCGGCGAGTCCGCTCATGCCGGCTCCGATGATAATCGTGTCGTAATCCGCGTTCGAATTGGTCATCTAGCTCGCTGAGCGATCCTTACATCGGTTCAAAGACGATTTTGTCGAATCGCGCTGTTCCCTCGGCCCCGAACAAACCGATTGAGATGATCGCTTCGCGGGTGTCAGGTGGGACGTTAAAAATCTTTTCATCCAGTTTCCAATTCCGATTCCCTTTAAAACCACCTACGTAGTTGTAGCCAATGCGATTCCGGTTGGCATCAAAGTACTGGATCGCGATCGACGGTGACTTTTCCTTGTCTCTCCCAACCTTGACGTCTTTGAGCTTCATCCAGCCACCCAGCTTAATTTTCCGAACACGGCGACCATCGATGGCGACTCCTTGGAGTAAGTGATTCGGCAGATTGGGGTCGTTGCTGTTGAATTCCAAAACACTTTTACCATCTGGTGCTTCTGGGTCTTCGACTTGGATGCAGCCGAATTGATAGTACCAGCCTGGGATGTGGAAGTTTCGGATCAATGGTTCTTCAAAGCTCGTGTTAAGCAACACGGGTCGCGAGGGATCCGGTTGGACTTTCCTGGATTTTTCAGCATCGCCGGTCATCGGAACGAAGAGAGTCGGCGTCAGCGCTTCTTTTTCCAGTTTGCCATCTTTCTTCCGCATCAAATAGAGCATCTGCTGGTAGCGTTCGCCGACCGGGATGACCATGAGTCCCCCTTCCTTCAGTTGTTCGCGAAGGGGTTCTGGTACATTGGCCGGTGAGCATGTGACGATGATCTTGTCGAACGGAGCGTGCTCTTTCCAGCCTTTGAATCCATCTCCGATCAGGCAATGCACATTGGAGTAGCCGAGTTCATCTAGAAGTGCCGTGGTGCGTTCGCCAAGATCCTCAACGATTTCAATCGTGTAGACATCCTTGACCAAGGGGCTCAGCACTGCGGCTTGGTATCCACTGCCTGTGCCGATTTCAAGTACTTTGTCTGTCGGTTTAGGCTGCAGCGCTTCGGTCATCAATGCGACGATGTAAGGGCTGCTGATGGTCTGGGATTCGCCGATTGCGATGGCAATATCCATGTACGCCTGACGGATATACTCCGGGGGGACAAACTCGTGCCTTGGCGTTGTGCCGATCGACTCCAAGACTCTTTGGTCTTTGATACCTCCCGGAATCAATACATTTTGGATCAATCGTTCGCGTTCGATGGCGAAGGGGTCGCGTTGTTGTCCATAAGCCGACGGAGTGGACCATTTTTGAGATCCACTCCCTAGCATAACCAGTAGCAAAACTGCAGTGATAATGGGTCGGTTTGCGAGCCGACGTGGCGTACTTAACAGCAGCAATCCTCGACTCAGCCCCATTTTGATCACTCCATGCTTACCCGTTCGCAGTACTCACCGGTCCGTGTATCGATCTTGATCACGTTGCCTTCTTTGATGAAACCTGGGACCTGAAACTCTCCACCGGTTTCTACCTTTGCAGGTTTGGTGACGTTTGTTGCTGTATCACCTCGCACACCCGGTTCGGTCTCAATCACTTTCAAAGTAACGTGCGATGGCGGGGTCAACGTAATCGGGTTCCCATTGTAGAGAACCATCGCGACCGGCATTCCTTCCTTCAAGTACTTCCAGTTGTCGTCGACTTGGTCGGCGGTCAATTCATACTGTTCATAGGACTTGTTGTCCATGAACACGAACGTGCCTGCTTGGTTGTATAAAAACTGGGTTTCCAGTTCCTCGACGTCGGCAACTTCGAGTTCATCGCCCCCCTTGAGCGTTCGATCGAGAACGGTGTTCCGAATCAAATTCTTCATCTTGCACTTGTAAAGGGCGTTCCCCTTGCCAGGCTTAACGAAGTTGACTTCGCTCAGCAGGTAGGGTTCGCCATCGATCTGTACTTTAAGACCTTTCCGGAGATCGCTCGTTTTGTAAGTTGCCACAGCTATCCATTCTCTTGAGGGGAACAAAGGTATTCGATGTAAAGTCCCTATAGTTTAGGCAGATATTGCCAACTTGTCTTGGCCCCTTAAAGCGGATATTTCCTCCTTTGTTCCCGATTCTCAACCCGGAGACTCCGGAAGAAAGCCGCATTGTTCCGTCAAGCACACCGTCCCAATCGAGCTGGACGCATGCTAGACTAGAGGAGTCCGGGGACGGCTTTTAGTCGGTGCCCCGGGCCCCCCCGGACTCCAGTTGAGTCAGCGCGGATTGTTTCGCGTGATTCGTTCAACTGGCGTTACCAAACCGGCGTTACCAAACCGGCGTTGTCAAACTGGTTTTGTCCGTCCTTTGGTGTCCACTCGTTATTGCCTTTCTTTGTTGCCTTTCGTTGCCTGCGGACTTCTCAGAAGCCTGGCAGGATCCGAGCCCCCCCAATTTCATGAGCCTCGATCGAGTTCTACAGCCGCTCGTCGCTTGCCTCGGCAATCCTGTCGGTGGAAATCCGACTCAATTCGTGATGACTCGTATCGCACGGGACGCGGAATTAGACTGGAGATTTTTTACCTCCCAGGTGGAGCCGGATTTGTTCGAGACGGCGTTTCGGGGGGTGCAAGCGATGGGAATGGCGGGTGCCGCAATATTGGAGCCCTTCCAGCAGCAAGCCATGCGCCTTGTCGATCGGCTAACGCCTTCGGCTCGGATCCTGGGGCGGATATCGGTTGCCAAGTGTGATGGCCAGAATTGGATTGGCGAAAACACCTTTGGTGCGGCCGTGGTCAGCTTGTTAGCCTCGCGGTTCGCCGGCCAGGGTCTCGATTCGGATGTCGCGTTTGCTGCGCAAGCGATCGCCGTTCTCGGCTCAGCGCAAACGGCTCGAGCCGTCCAAGAGGCACTTGTATCGATCCCCGGTGATTACCGAGTCATCCACTGCACCGAATCGGATCGACAGGCCGAAACGCAACGCGCGGCCAAACTTGAGGATGTTTCTAGCTCAGAGAGCCAGAATGAGGTTGGTGCTTTGGAGTGCCGTTCGCTTGATCAATTGTCCGAATTGGATCGTCCCCTCCGTGCCTTGGTCGTCGAAGACCCTTCGTTGATCGCCAAACCACACAGCGGCCTGAGAGCCAAAGCGATCCGCGAAATTCCATGGGCGGTCCGCCCCTTCTGTTTGTTTACCACGAGTCACTCGTCTGCATTGCTCCCTTTTGAGAAGCTCAAGCAATCGCTTCGAGAAGAGATGCAGGGTAGAGAACTTGATACTGCAGACGAGATGGACTTGATGGTGCATCAAACGGCCGTCGATTTTCATTTTTGGACAAGCTACGAACCGGATCTAGAATTGATTCGTGAGTCGCTTGAGGAATACTTGCAATGGTGAGGCGAGGTGAGTTTGTGAAAAAGAATGAGATTTTCAGCCGGCGCCCAAGGCTTTCGCGACGTGATTTTCTGAGCCAGTCCGCCAATGGATTCGGCGCGCTTGCTCTCGCCACCATGATGGCCGAGTCGCACGCCGACGAGACCCAGCCTAAGTACCATTTCCCACCACGAGCCAAGAGCATTATCTTTCTCTATATGGACGGTGGGCCATCCCAAGTGGACACGTTTGACCCAAAACCGCTTCTGACTAAGTACAACGGACGCAATCCCGCGGAACTTTTCGAGGTTGCACCTACCCAATTCAATAACAACGGTACGGTGATGGGAAGTCCGTGGAGCTTTGACAAGCATGGTGAATGCGGCATGGAAATCAGTAGTCTGTTTCCAAACATCGCCAAGCACGCAGACAAACTAGCTGTTATCCGTTCGATGACGTCGAAGTTTCCCGAGCACACCTCGGCGAATTATTTCTTACATACAGGGCATGGTTTGCAAGGTCGCCCCAGCATGGGTGCATGGGTTACTTATGGCCTTGGAAGCGAGTGTGAAGACCTACCTGGGTTCATCGTCCTTAATGGCGGATTGATTCCACCCGGTGGCCTCGATTGTTTTGGAAATGGATTTTTGGCGGCAACGTACCAAGGCTCCGTGCTTCGGCCACGGGGTGACAGTTTGGCGAACGTGAAACCGCTCGAAGCAACACCCGAGTTGCAGCAGAAAAAGATGCAGTTGCTACGAGAACTCGATCGCAGCACCGTTGCTCGATTTGGAGATCATGACGCCATCGAATCTGCGATTGCCAACTACGAACTCGCATTCCGAATGCAATCCGCGGTCCCTGCGGTCTGCGACATCTCTGGCGAGACCCAAGAGACCCAAAGCATGTACGGGCTCGATCACAGCTATGAACCCACTCGAGCCTTTGGCCGGGAATGCTTGATGGCAAGGCGGTTGGTGGAACGCGGCGTGCGCTTCATCGAATTGACATGCCCCAACGTTGGGCACGATCGTTGGGATCAGCACGCCAATCTTAATGCCGGACATACCCAAAACGCATTGGCTGTTGACCAACCGATCGGTGCGCTCCTCCAAGACCTCCAGCAACGGGGGCTGCTCGATCAGACCTTAATCGTTTGGTCCGGCGAGTTCGGACGTACTCCATTCGCTCAAGGGGCCGACGGTCGCGATCACAATCCGTTCGGTTTTTCATTGTGGCTCGCAGGAGGTGGCGTTCGCGGAGGTACCGTGTACGGGGCAACGGATGAATGGGGGTACCGAGCGATCGAAAATAAATGTGAGATCCACGATCTGCACGCAACCATGCTCTACTGCCTCGGGATTGACCATACGCGATCGACGTTCCGATTCAGCGGTCGCGATATGCGACTGACCGATGTCCATGGAAATGTGATCCACGATATCTTGGCTTGATTGTCTTGGCTTGATTGTCTCGGCTTGATTGTCTCGGCTTGATTATCTTCGCGTGATTATCCCAAGCTGACTGTCTGGAGAATCCCCACGGCCCGCGTATGGGTTATAGTGGGGAACGCACGCGGTATTTCTTTGATCTCTCTGACCAGTTGTTATCCACCATGAAGTTTCGACTCTCAAAATCCCTGTTCGGTACGGCGCTGTTCGGTATTGTTTCTTTTGCACTTGCCAATTCGGTAGTCGCCGAAGTGAAGTTACCTGCTGTGTTCGGCGACCACATGGTTTTGCAACAGCAGCAAAAGATTCGAGTGTGGGGCTGGGCTGATGCGAACGAGTCGGTCACCGTAAGCATTGGCAGCAGCAAAGAAACCGCCCTGCCCAATGCGTCTGGTCGGTGGCAAGTCGAATTGCCTCCGATGGTCGCAAGCAAACTCCCCACGACCATTACGGTGAAGGGCTCGAATACGATCGAGATCAAGGACGTTTTAGTCGGCGAAGTATGGCTCTGTTCGGGCCAATCGAACATGGAGTGGACTGTTGCTGCGAGTGCAAACCCCCATGAGGAAGTGGCTGCGGCTAAGTATCCGTTGATCCGACATATCAAGGTCCCGTTGGTGCAATCGAATGTTCCGCTGGACAATTTCAGTGCGAGTTGGCAAGTCTGCTCGCCGGAGACGGCTGGGAACTTTACCGCATGCGGTTATTACATGGCTCGACAGTTGCACAAAGAACTGGACGTACCCGTTGGAATCGTCAATTCGTCGTGGGGGGGGACCCGTGTCGAGCCATGGACTCCCGCAGTGGGCTTCCAGCGAGTGGAAGCTCTTCAAGGGATATACCAGTCGGTCATCGGGCGGACGCCAGGTACGCCGCAATACCGTGAGCGGTTGTCGACGTACATCAAAGCGATCGAGGATTGGACATCCAAAGCGAAGACCTCCGTCAATTCGAAAGAAGTATTGCAGCCCAGTCCCAGCTACCCAGCCGAGTTGGCTCCCTACGGCAGCAACCAAGATCCCACCATGCTCTACAACGGGATGATCCATGCTCTCGTCGGTTTTCCGATCCGAGGTGCTCTTTGGTACCAAGGTGAATCAAACCATGATGAGGGGATGCTTTACTTTGAAAAGAAAAAGGCTCTTATCAATGGATGGCGGGAACTATGGGGCCAAGGAGATTTTTCCTTTTACTTTGTGCAGATAGCACCTTTTCGTTACGGGGATCGCGATCAGACTACGTTGGCAAAGTTTTGGGAGGCGCAAACCGCTGTGCAATCGCTCCCCAAAACGGGAATGGTTGTCATCAACGACATCGCAACCGTGAACGATATTCATCCACCCAATAAGCAAGATGTCGGTTATCGGCTGGCTTTGCTCGCGCTTAAAAACGATTATGGCAAGAAAGATTTGGTCGCTAATAGCCCAGAGTTCCAATCGCTAGAAACCTCTGGAGGTAGCCTCAAGGTCCGCTTCAAGAATGCCGGCGGCGGACTCAAGACGCGCGATGGCAAAGCACCAAACAACTTCGAGGTTGTCGGAGCCGGTTCAGGTGGATTCCAACCTGCGAACGCCACGATCGATGGTGACACTGTTACCTTGGTATCCGACAAAGTCCAATCCCCGGTAGCTTTCCGATTCGCATGGAATATGCTCGCAGAGCCCAACCTCTGCGGAGGCACGGGCTTGCCAGTCGGAGCGTGTCGCGGCGGCGAACTGCCCAGTTTCTTCAATTCGATTCCCAACGCCAAGGAATACAAGCTCGTCTATGAATTGGATCTGAGCAAGCTGAGCAAGAACATCAAGTACGACATCGACAACAGCGATTCCGTACCGCAGTTCGATCGTATCGGTTACTTGGTCGAGTTGACCACCGCCAATGGTGAAGAGCGAAATATCTTCGTCTCCGTGGATGCCTTCACTGAGGACGCTAAGAAGATAGGTTTTCCAACCGCTGCGTCGAAAGCACGATTCCAAATGCCACTCCAAGGCATGGATGTTTTCAGCAATGTGGGTGGGATCAAAACGGGAACGAAGATCGGTACCGGAAACATCGAGTTTTGGCCTGACAATTACGGAATGAAGAATGGTGCAAAAGTTGTCGGCGCGTCGGAGACCGTCTACGATTTTGGAGACGAGACGGCACCACCGGTGGATGGGTATGGCTCGATGCAGATCCACAATTACGCAGCCGGAGAGACGCTGTTTGCGATCAATAATTGGCAAGCAGCCGATCGAGCAGATATCGGGATTGGGAACAGCGCAAGCGAGAGTCGGGACTGGACGTTCGCTGCAAATGCCGGCACCTATGCCACCAAGCGATTGCGGGTCTATGTTCGCCCTAAATCCAAATAGCTGTACCTCGTAGGATGTGTGGCTCGGTCACACGATGAGATCTGGATTTAGCCACATCACTTTTTTCTGGGCGCAGAAAAAAGTGTGAGGGTTGATTGCACCTCGGGGCGATTTAGCAAGTCAAAAAAGCCCTCCCGCTCTGCCTGCTCTGCTGCCGCTGGGGATTCTTTGATCCCGAGTTCGACAGCCCGTTCGATGGCTTGGCGAGCTGGTATTTGCCATTGCTGATCTTCGGCCAATCCTGCGGACCGTAATCCTTGGCGATGTGGAGTGAGTTGGTCCCACTGCTCTCGAAGATCGAGAGAATTGGGACGCGTCGAATCACGCTGTGATTTATCACACTGCAGTTTATCACACTGCAGTTTAGCAACCCAGCGTTCGATTTGAGGGGTGATTTCGTCATGTGCGTCCCACAGTCCGTCCGCCAACCCATATTCGAACGCTACTTTGGCGCTGATCGGATCGCCTGTCATCAGCATTTCAAGGCCGCGTTTCAACCCAACCTTTCGAACCAAGCGTTGGGTTCCTCCCCAGCCTGGGGTCAGCCCTAATTTGGATTCAGGCATTCCCAACCGTGTTTCGGGGGCGTCGAGGACGATACGGTGACGGCATGCGAGAGCCAGTTCGAGGCCTCCGCCTAAGCATGCGCCTGAGATCCATGCGATGGTTGTGTTGGGTAGTTGCTCCAATTCACGAAAAACATCCTGTCCCAACTTCATGAAGGCTTGGATCTCGGCATCGCTGTGGATGTTGATAATCCGTTTGATGTCAGCACCGACGACAAATCCCCTTTCTTTGCCGCTGCGGAGGATCAAGGTGCGTTGCAAGGGATCGGCTTTTACCACCTCGAAAACGGATCGCATTTCCTCAAAGAACTCTTCGAACAGCACATTCAACGTGCGACCTCGCGCGTCGAGCCATACCGTGATCCACGATTGATGAGTCTCATCGATGCGAAGATGCTGAAATGTCATCCTAGTTGCGTTCCTCTACTGAAACCCAGGCACGAGGTGATGGGCCAGTATACTCGGCGAGTGGGCGTATCAGACGATTGTCTGCACGCTGTTCTAGAATATGGGCCGACCAACCTGTCAATCGCGATAAAACGAAAATCGGGGTGAATAGTGCAGTCGGGATCTCCAGTGAGCGGTACAGCGATGCGCTATAAAAATCGACGTTGGGAAACATCCCTTTCTCTCGCCGCATGACATGTTCGATCGTTTCAGAGATTGCAAAGAGAGCTTCATTGCCTGTGGCGCGGCACAGCGTCTGCGCCCATGGTTTGATCACGTCAGAACGAGGATCGCATCCTTTGTAAACACGGTGGCCGAACCCCATCACCTTTTCTTTGCGTGCGAGCATCGCTAGCAACTCGCGCTCGGCCATGGCGGAGTCGCTCATGCGGTCGATCAGTTCCATCGCGGCTTCGTTGGCCCCACCGTGCAATGGACCTCGCAGGGCGCCGATGCCTCCGGTGATCGCAGAATAGAAATCGGACAGCGTCGATGCGATGACGCGGGCGGTGAAGGTCGATGCGTTCCATTCGTGTTCCGCATAGAGAATGAGCGATACATTCATCGCTTGTGTCTCCAACTCTGTCGGACTGCGATCCCTCAAGTCCCATAAGAATTGTTCTGCGATCGAGTCGCCTCGCGACCAACTGGACAGACGAGTTCCGTCGCGGTGAAATCGTACCCAATAGGTTAGTACCCCTGGCATGCACGCGATCAGTCGTTCGGCGACACGAACGGCGTCCTCGGAACCTTTTTCTGGTTCCAAGGTTCCCATCATGGAGACTGCCGTTCGAAGAACATCCATGGGATGAGCCGTCGCAGGAATCATTTCTAGAGTTTTGCACAGTGGCTCTGGAATCGATCGCTGACTGATCAGTCGGACTCGAAACTTGCTCAATTCGGATTCGTTCGGAAGATGCTTGAAGAGCAATAAAAAAGCGACCTCTTCAAAGGTCGCTTTTTCTGCCAGGTCTTCGATGGCGTACCCGAGATAAGTAAGGCCAACTCCGGACACGCCGACCGTGCTGAGCGACGTATGCCCAGCGATGATGCCATCCAATCCTCCGCGAGCGCCGGTGGCTTGTGCTGGTGGACGATTCGAACCCTCATGTGTCATGGTTTGTTTCTCCCCAACAGGGTTTTCTTTTCGGCATCAAGGTAGTTGAGCAGCGCATACAGTTCATCGCGTGTTTGTAACGAATCGAGGATAGCAGCTTGGTTGCCATCGCGACGGATGGTTTCATACGCGATCCTTGCGGCTGCGTTCATCGCCCGAAAGGCGGTGAGTGGATATAGGACCATGCGTACTCCGCAATCGTGGAAAAGGTCCAAGCTTAGCATAGGTGTTTTGCCGAATTCGGTTAGGTTAGCGAGAACGGGGACCGGTACGTTTTGGGTAAACGTACGGTAGTCCTCAGCGCTGACGATGGCTTCGGCAAAGATCATGTCGGCACCTGACTTTACATAGGCGTTCGCGCGAGCGATTGCCGACTCAAGCCCTTCCACGGCAACCGCATCGGTGCGGGCCATGATGACGAAATCGGAATCCCTTCGTGCAGAGACGGCTGCGCGCACGCGGGCTTCCATTTCGACGGATTCGACCAGTTCCTTGCCAGGTCGATGTCCGCAGCGCTTCGCGGAGACTTGGTCCTCCATATGCACGCCTGCGACTCCGATTTGCTCCAATTCGCGAATCGCGCGAGCGATACTCCCTTCGGTTCCCCAACCCGTATCGATATCGACCAGCAGCGGTAGTTCGCACGCAGCGGTGATACGGCGAGCGTCTTCAACGACATCCTCCAAATGCGTAATCCCTAAATCCGGTAGGGCATGGGAAGCATTGGCGACCCCAGCACCCGACAAATAGATCGCGCGGAACCCAGCTTGCTCTGCAAGCAATGCCGCGAGCGGATTGATGGTGCCCACAATCTGCAAAGGCCGCTCCTGTTCGATCGCATGTCGGAATCGGAGACCAGCCGAAAGGGTGGTTGCAGGAGCTTTTGGGGAGGGAGTGGGGTTCATGGAGAGGTAAGGTCCTTCGAAGACCGGATAGAAGCCTTGTTCACATTGTAAGGGTAGCATTGACTCGCCGTCGACAACCGGGAATCCACTCGGGGGGAGGTAGTTAACTGCGGTGTTCACTCCGTTTTGGCCGATTCTTTCGGTTCCACGACGTACAATCCAATGAAGAGGCAATCCGATGAAGAGGGGGCGCCCTTCGAAAAAACTGCCCGCGAGAAACTGGAAAGCCTGAACCGAGCGGGTTGCCTTCGGGAAATTGAGGATGCGGCGTCTCGTGTACCGACACCCACTGCGGTGGTGTCATCGGATAAACTGATGGAGCGAGCTTGTCCCAATGAATCCGAGTTTCCTTCCTCGCCCCTTCCTCACCATCGTATCCTTATGACCGTCCGTTAAGATCGGATTGGAGTTTTCATGGGTTCGTCATCGCAATTTCATGATCGTGGGAAAAACAATACGCATCGCGGTCCGACCGACAGCGTGATTGAGCAAATCGCGTCCTACGTCGCTGCACCACCAGAGTTTTCACCCGAGGCATTGAGCACGGCGACCCTTTGTTTGCACGATAGCATAGGCTGCGGAATTTTGGCGTTGTCGTACGGTGCATGTACGAAAATGCTCGGACCAACGGTGCCGCACGCGATCCTCACCGATGGCGCTCGTATCCCCGGAACACCCTGGCAGTTGGAGCCGGTTCAGGCTGCATTCAACATCGGATGCATGATTCGTTGGCTTGATTACAACGATACGTGGTTGGCTGCGGAATGGGGGCATCCATCGGACAACTTTGGAGCAATCCTCGCCCTCGCCGATTATCTGGATCGCAACCCGAAGAACGCATGGGTGCCTGACAAGCGATGGACGATTCTCGACGTACTGAAGGCATCGATCGCAGCGTACGAGATTCAAGGAGTGCTCGCACTTCACAACAGCTTCAATCGCGTCGGCCTAGACCATGTCCTTCTGGTTCGAATCGCTTCGACCGCCGTCGCGTGCTCCATGCTCGGAGGAACCCGGTCGCAGATCGCAGATGCGCTATCGCATGCCTGGCTGGACGGTGGCGCGCTGCGTACCTATCGGCATGCCCCTAACACCGGCTCTCGCAAAAGCTGGGCAGCAGGGGATGCAACGCGTCGTGGCGTGCAGTTGGCATTATGGACCATGGCCGGAGAAATGGGGTATGCCACGCCGCTGACAGCCCCTCGATGGGGATTCCAAGACGTCGTCATGTCAGGCAAGTCGATTGTGCTCGCGCAGGCTCTCGGCTGCTATACGATGGAGAATATCCTTTTCAAGGTCTCGTTCCCTGCAGAGTTTCATGCGCAAACCGCAGCGGAAGCAGCGATGAAATTGTCACCGTCGATTCGCGATCGCATCGATTCGATCCGCGAGATACGCATCTATACCCAGGAGTCGGCAGTTCGCATCATCGATAAAAAGGGAACACTCAACAACCCAGCGGATCGGGATCATTGTATCCAATACATTGTGGCGGTAGCGTTGTTGCATGGAGACCTGACGGCGGAGCATTATGAAGAATCTGCCGCCAGCGATCCTCGCATCGATCACCTAAGAGACAAAATGACCGTGATCGAGGATCCAAGTTACTCTCGGGACTATCTCGATCCGAATCTCCGGTCGATTGCCAATAGGATCGAGGTGATCTTTAGCGATGAGACAACCCAGTCGGCCGAAGTTCATTTCCCGCTCGGGCATCGGCGTAGACGCGCGGAATCTCGCCCGCGACTGCTGGACAAGTTTCAAGCGAACATCATTCAGCGATTCGATCCGAGGAAGACGCAAGCTATGCTTCAACTGTGGGACGATGAGCCGAAGTTTTGGAAGATGCGAGTTTCCGAATGGATGGATCTCCATGCGATGGAATCTCCCCCGGAATGATTTTTTCCTTTGTGTTGAAGTCCCTCTCCCTTCAAGGACAAGGATCATTGTATGAGCAGTTTGCGAGAAATAGCTGAAGCGGTACGCGCTCAGGAGCAAGTGTTATTGCAGGGCGGTGGCAAGTCTGGTTGGGATCGTCAGCGTAAATTGGGGCGATTACCGGTGCGGGAACGCCTTGCCGCCTTGCTCGATCGCGACAAGCCGTTCCTCGAACTCGGATTGTGGGCAGCGTGGGGTATGTACACGGAGTGGGGCGACGTTCCGGCCGCGGGAGTTATCTCAGGAATCGGTTGGATCGAGGATCGGCCATGTGTCGTCGCCGCCAACGATGCCACGGTGAAGGCCGGAGCTATGTTCCCGCAATCGGTTAAAAAGCTAATACGGGCTCAAAAGGTAGCCCATCGATTGCGACTTCCTATCGTCTATTTGGTCGATTCTGCCGGTGTGTTTTTACCGTTGCAGGACGAAATTTTTCCCGACGAAGATGATTTCGGCCGCATCTTTCGAAACAATTCCATCCTATCAGCGGAAGGGATTCCTCAAATCGCTGCCGTGATGGGAAACTGCATTGCCGGAGGGGCTTATCTCCCCGTTCTGTGCGATAAGATCCTGATGACCCAAGGGAGCCAATTGTGTTTGGCAGGACCAGCGCTCGTCAAAGCTGCTATCGGCCAAACGGTCGACCCCGAGGAACTCGGAGGTGCGACGATGCATTCGCAGATCAGCGGCACGGTCGACTTTCATGAGCCCGATGATCCTTCGTGCTTAGCAAGAATCCGAAGCCTTGTGGCATTGATGCCAAAGCCATTGAACGCAGGGCATGCCAAGGATCCAGCACGGAGTATCCATGACGTATACGACATTGTTCCCGGAGATGGCCGCGGTGAGTACGATGTTCGTGATGTGATCGCTTGTATTGTTGATGCCGGTAGTTTCCAAGAGTTCAAGGCAGATTTTGGTCGAACTGTAGTTACCGCCTATGCCAGGATAGCTGGGCATCCGGTAGCGATTGTGGCCAATCAACGCCGTCGATCGCAAACCGCTCAGCACGAGGTTCAAATCGGTGGAGTCCTCTACGGAGATGCCGCCGAGAAAGCAGCTCGATTCATCTTAGACAGTGATCAAAATCGGATCCCGTTGTTGTTCTTGCAGGACGTTCAAGGATTCATGGTTGGCAAACAAGCGGAACAGTCGGGGATAATTCAGTCCGGTGCGCAATTGGTGCGGGCGATGAGTATTGCGACAGTACCCAAGTTCACGGTGGTCCTGGGGAGTTCCTACGGAGCGGGGAATTACGCGATGTGTGGACGGGCGTACGATCCATCGCTCATCTTGGCATGGCCCAATTCGAGATTTGCCGTCATGGGAGGAAATCAAGCTGCCGATACGCTCTTATCTTTAAGAGTGCGTGATGCAGAAAAATCGGGGCAGCCGCTTACCCCTGAGGCGATTGAATCGATGCGCACAACCGTTCGGGAGCAGTACCAAGCCCAAACTGACATCCGTTATGGAGCTGCTCGGGGCTGGGTGGATGCGATCATTCCGCCCCATGAAACTCGGCAATGGATAGGTGCAGCATTGTCGCTGTGGGCCCCCGCAAGAGAGCATCAACCCAATCCAATCGCGAGGGACGTGTGAACAAAAGCATTCGGATCGGAAATGCACAAGCTTTCTGGGGAGATCGGCCATCGGCAGCCAAAGAGTTGCTTGTCCAAGAACCCGGACTGGATTATCTGACTATGGATTACCTCGCCGAGGTTTCGATGTCGATTCTCGCACTCCAGCGGGAGCGGGATCCGCAGAAGGGTTACCCTCAGGACTTCGTCGAGGTCGTGCGTGGACTGGCGGCCTATTGGGCGTCAGGTGGCACCTGCAAATTGATCGCTAATGCGGGTGGATTGAATCCGCTCGGATGTGCTCGCGCGTGCAAAGCAGCCCTGGAACAGAGTGGATGCCGCGCGATGAAGATCGCCGTCGTTTCAGGAGATGACGTCGTTTCGATCCTTTTGGAACGGAGCGAAGATCCTGGATTTAACAATCTCGATACGGAGCAGTCTCTCGCTTCGGTGAAGAATCGGCTAGTAACAGCGAATGCGTACGTCGGATGCGGAGGGATTGTTGCTGCTCTGAACGCGGGCGCCGATATTGTGATCACAGGTCGCGTTGCGGATCCATCGATGGTTGCTGGCGCATGCGCGCATCATTTCGGTTGGGCTGATGACGCGTGGGATTGCATGGCTGGAGCAACCGTTGCCGGGCATTTGCTTGAATGCGGGACGCATGCCACAGGTGGAATCAGTACGGATTGGCTCGATGTACCCGATCCCACCCATATCGGCTTTCCAATCGCCGAAGTTGCATCAGACGGATCGATTGTCGTTACCAAGTCATCCCACGCGGGCGGGTGCGTGACCGAGCTAACGGTGAAGGAGCAATTGCTTTACGAGATTGGGGATCCAAGTCGTTACATTAGTCCCGATGTAATCGTGTCGATCTTGGGGCTTGAAGTTCGCCAAGTCTCAGCGAACCGAGTGCTGGTGCGTGGGGCTCAGGGGGCCCCTGCCCCCGAAACGCTCAAGGTCAGTGCGACGTATCGGGATGGATACCGCGCTGCGGGGATGCTGACCATCGTCGGGCCGCATGCTGTCCGCAAAGCCAAACGCTGCGGTGATATCGTGCTGACTCGGTTGGCAGAGGCCGGTTGGAGGTATCGCGATAGTATCGTTGAATGTTTGGGGAACGGAGCCAGTGTGCCCGTCCTCGAATCGGAGAATAGCGAGCATGATTCCTACGAGACTGTTCTTCGGATTTCGGTGGAAGCGGAAGCTAAAGAGCCCATCGAAGCCTTCACAAAGGAGATGATACCCCTCGTTTCGGCGGGTCCGCAAGGAACGACTGGTTACGCGGAGGGACGACCCTCTGTCCACACAGTTTTCCGGTATTGGCCGTGCCTGATCGCATCGGAACGTGTCTCACCGAACCTGGATTTCATGACTACGTTGGACACTCGAGATTCGGGAAAACCTACTGCACCATGGCCGGTACCGAAGGAGTTTGTGCAGACTGGCGATGGCTCGGATACTTTGATCGCAGCTGAAGAAACAACGCATGGGGCTCCGTTGAGATCCGCAGAGAAATTGCATCGCCGATTGCATCATTACGCCTGCGGTCGCAGCGGTGACAAGGGAATAAATGCTAATATCGGGGTTTTGGTGCGAAATCTTCGTCATTACGAAGCGCTAAAAAGATGGCTGACTGCCGAGCGCATCCAACAGTTCTTAAGCGGCATGGGAATAACTCAGATCGATCGCTACGAAGTCCCCAATCTTGGGGGATTGAATTTTGTCCTCCACGGCGTTCTAAAACGATCGATACGCAACGATGCGCAGGGCAAGGCGCTCGCGCAGGCGTTGCTCTCGATGCCGATAGATGATCAATTGCAGATCGATTAGCACCGCGTCAAACGCTATGCGAAAGACTACCGCGGTAAGCTGTTCGCTGATCATCCAAGTGTTGATAGAAACAGATTTTTAGAAGGTTCCTTATAAAGATCACTGAAACTACGATCACTTTTCCTCGTGGATTCCTCTTCTCGATGAGGTGAATGATGGCCCAGGCTGACCGTGAGTCCAAGATCGCTTCGGATGCTGCAGCGGGTAGTGCGAATGTGGAGCAACCGTGGGTTGACCAATTGACGATTGGTGAAGTGCTCCGGGAGACGGCAAAGAAATACGGTGCACAGGAAGCGGTCATCTTTCCTGGATTTCCCTGGCGCTGTACGTGGAGGGAATTGGATATTGAAGTCGACCGAGTTGCCAGGGCCCTGCTATCGCTGGGCTTTCAGCGAGGGGATCACTTTGGTGTATGGGCCACCAACGTGCCGGCTTGGGTGCTGTTGCAGTTTGCAACGGCTCGGATCGGTGTCGTCCTCGTCACGATCAATCCATCGTACCGTACCAACGAGTTGGCGTTTGTGATTGGACAAGCCGAACTGAAGGGGCTCGCATTGATCGATCACTATAAAACGACCCATTACTTCGATTCGTTGCGCGAGGCGATTCCGAGCTTGGCTTCGTCCATTCCAGGAGATCTCCATTGCGAACGATTTCCGAAGTTAAAGACGATTATTTCCCTTCGCGGGGAGACTCTGGAGGGAAGTTTTTCATGGGACGATTTTTTGGCGAGAGCGGAGCAGGTTCCAGAGGTTCGATTGCAGTCGATCGAGCGTACCCTCGCCTGCGACGATCCCATCAATATCCAGTTCACGTCGGGGACAACAGGGCTTCCCAAAGGTGCTACTCTTTCGCACCGCAATATTTTGTTGAATGCGTACTATGCAGGTTTGGGCCAAGCATTCACGCCACGGGATCGGCTTTGCATCCCTGTTCCTCTGTACCATTGTTTTGGTTGTGTTTTAGGAACCTTATGTTCGCTGGTCCATGGAGTCACGATGGTTTTCCCAGCAGAGACATTTCAAGCGGCTCTGACACTGAAAGCGATCGATGAGGAGCGATGCACTGCTGTATATGGTGTTCCCACCATGTTTATTGCGATGATAGAGCATGCCGATTATCCCACTAGGAACCTCAAGAGCTTGCGCACAGGGATCATGGCCGGAAGCCCTTGCCCAATCGAGCTCATGAAGCGTGTCACGTCGGAGATGGGAGCATCTCAAATGACGATCGGATATGGGCAAACCGAAGCTTCGCCGTTGATCACGCAGACTCGAGTCGATGATTCCATCGAATTACGTGTTGGTACCGTAGGAAGAGTGTTGCCCGGGGTTGAAGCAAAGATCGTCGATCCAGAGACAGGCGATGCCTTGCCTCCCATGCAACCGGGCGAACTCTGCGCGCGCGGGCACAATGTGATGATTGGATACTTTCAGTTACCAGAGAAAACGGCGCAAGCCATCGATGCAGAAGGTTGGTTGCACACCGGGGATATCGCGATTCAGGAACCCAACGGATACTTTCGCATCACGGGTCGTCTCAAAGATCTCGTGATCCGCGGTGGAGAGAATATATTTCCCCGCGAAATTGAGGAGTTGCTATACCAACATCCGGCGGTAAAGGATGTGCAGGTGATCGGTGTTCCTGACCGCAAGTTTGGAGAAGAAGTGATGGCATGGGTCTGTCTGCGCGACGGGCATCACGCCACGGCAGACGAACTCAAAGCGTTCTGCAAAGAGCGATTGGCTTATTTCAAAGTGCCGCACTACTGGAAATTTGTCGAGTCGTTTCCCACGACAGTAACGGGCAAAATCCAGAAGTACCGAATGCGGGAAATAAGTATCGAGGAGCTAGGCCTTCAATCGGTCGCGAAGATTGAGACTGCATAGCGTCGGCTGAGGCTTGGAAGTTGCTAATCGACCATCCACGAAGGCAACCTTTTCTCTAAAAATGCCTTCAACCCTTCCTGGGCTTCGGGGCTGTTCCTAGCTTTGAGATGTTCTTCGATCGATGCATGTTCATCGTGCGACTCTTGAGGATGCATATGTGCACTGTTGGTCGCGGCCCGCTGTCGGTCGTAGGCGTTGTGAAGTAGCGATTTCGTATCGATGATCGTTTGAGGGCCACCTGCGAGGATTCCATCGGCCATGCGAAGAGCTTCCTCCAAAACGGCTTCGGGAGCAACGACCCTTTGAAGCAACCCAATCTGCTGGGCGCGTTGGGCACTGATGGTATTACCGACGAGGAACAGTTCTGCTAGATCACCCTCGCGAACTTTGGAGCGGAGCACGTCGGAGATGAGGGCTGGGAGGAGACCTCGGCGAGCTTCGGGGAAACCTATTTGTACGTTGTCAGCACCGACCGCCATATCGCATGCCGCCATAACACCGGCTCCTCCCGCATAAGCACCTCCGTGAACGGCTGCGATCGTAACAAGGGGCGTGTATCGCAGCGATCTTAAGGTGGATGCGACGCAGTTTGCCGATTCGACGACGCGCTGTGGGTCTGAGGCTTCCGCTAAGTCGAGGCCTGCGCAGAAGACAGGCCCGTCACCCCGAAGGATCGCCACCCGAGCCTTGCCCGCATGAACCAATTCACCAACGCCTTGGATAAGGGCATTCATCATCCCTATCGATAAAGCATTGCGACGCTCGGGCCTTTGGAGTGTGACAACTGCGATACCCCGTTTAACGATTTCGATCCCAACGGATTCTGGCATGTTTTTGTGACCTGAGTTTTTCTTAAAATTCCCACAGCGATGCCAACCATTCCTAGGACGACATCTGAGTGTGAGTTTTAAAGGGAGGGCATAGCTCGAGAGCCCTTACTAAATATGGCGATCGATGGTGCGTGGATCTAGAGGTATGCCGCTGACTTCGATATCCGCGATGAGATCTTGGTACAACGTCGATTTGGGATCCATGACATGCCGCCCGATCTCGGCCCACATGTGGTACAGCTCTGGGGACGCGGGGCGATGCTTCAAGTGGAGGTCTGCCTCGAGATCCAACGCTTTAGCGATTAGGCCGTACTCTTTCTGAGGTTTGTCCAGGGAGATGGCATAGGTGAGGCTTGCGATCGAATAGCACAACTGATCGAAAATCCCACCTTCATCGCCGAGGAGGAAGCTCTGCTCGATGAAGCTCTTTTGGTAACGTGCGATGATCCAAAGAATGCGTCGGCCTAAGATGCGATTGCGTCGAAAGCCTTTTCGGATCCAACGTTCGCGATCCGGAGTTAGGTTTCGAATACCATCGAGGGAGCCCGCCCAAGGATTAAACGAACCTAGGATCGTTTTTGCGACGTACCATCCGAAGGATGCTTTTTCCTTCCATCCGAATTTGCCGCTGGCCTCGGCCAATCCGATCGGTTCGAGGAACTCAGTTCGGAGGCTGCGGGTCATTGCATTGGGAGCGCCGACGTCGGCCAAGACTGGGTTGGGGCCTTCGTACACCGTTGCGATGGTGAACTCATGCATGTTCTCGCCGATGTAGTTTTCGATCCAGTCGTTCTTTGCGGAAACGGCATGCTCTCCTAAGCTTCGGATGGCATGCCGGCGCTCATCGACGTGAACGGACCTTCCTCCTTGAATTTGATAGCAGTGGATCGCTGTCTGGAGCAACGCTTTGGTCGCATAGACCTTCGCGATCATCCCCATCGTTTCATCTCGGACACCGTTGGCGGCGAGCCGGAAGCAAACGTCTCCCAGGACGCGGCTGGCTAATGCATGGCACGTGGCGCGGCCAAGCCATGTTTGGATGCGGGGCGATTGGCCAATGGGTTTTCCGAAAGTGCTTCGAAACGCAACCCAGCCGCCGAATTTATTTCGTTGGGTACCTTCGGATTTCGACTCCGTCGCGAGGGGGTCTTGGATCAATTGGGCCATGAGCCTGAAAATCTTGGCAGCACTGTTCACACAGATGCCGCCGCGACCTTTGGCGAGCGAGCTAAAGGCTTGTGCCAAGCCTTTTCCTGGAGGGCCCAATAATGCGGACGTGGGGACCGGATAGTCGGTCAGCCGAAAGCGGGCATTCCAAAGATAGTCAAAGGCCGTAAGGCGATTGCGGATCATACGGAAGTTCGCCGTGTCCCCTTTGGGAACTTCAAAGACCAACATGGCCGAGTCGCGGCCTTTGGGTAGACCTTCACCCTCGAGCTTGAGAACAAGTACACAAATGCCTCCGTAAATCACGTTGGTGATCGGCCACTTCACACCTGAGACCAGATAACGATCGCCATCCCGACGCGCTACGAGTGACAATTTACTCGGATCGGCACCGACGCCTGGTTCCGTGAGGGCAAAGGAGCCGAGCAATTCTCCTTTGGCCATTTTCGTCAAGTAATACTCTTTCTGTTCCTTGGTCCCGAAATCGAGAAGCGGCGTCACGGGACCCAAAAAATTGTGCACCTCGAACATGACTGCGAGGTCTGGATGGATCAATGTCAGTGCGCGGAGCAACGGACCGAGGTCGCCGAGTTTGGCACCACTTCCCCCGTATTCCTTGGGAATTGCCAAACCGAAGAAACCGAGTGATGCTAGGCCGGAGATCGTTTCATCCTGGAAGAGCATTTTCTCGTGATCGAGGAGAGAGCCGGCTTTCTTTCGCTGCATCAAAAACTCGATGCATGCAGCCATCGTCGATGCGACTTCGGGGGATGGACTGAAGGTTCCCGCGTCCAGTTCTCGTGCTCGGCCAGTTCCAAACAGTGTCGATAGCGTCGGAGCTTCGCCGGAGAACTGGTTCTCCGCCATCCGGTCCGCATCATCTAGCGTGGAAAGCGAGGCGATCTCATCGGCGGTTTTACCCGCTTGGGTCAAAATCAATGTGAGAGCATCGGCACCCGAATTTGACGCCGGTTTTGGTGAAGCCGGTGCCTCTTGGGTCGGCGTTTCTGTGGACAAGACCATGGAATACCATCCTTAATTTCTGGAGAGGTAAAGATCTCGGACAGCGTGTGGGCCAGGTCTCATAAGTATAGCGAATGAACCGAAGGGAGGCTTTCGCGACGAGGGGAGATTCTCTGGGATGGCGAGAAAGAATCGGTGGATTGCGGCCGGTTTCTGGCACCGCTGGGTTCGGAGTCTACATGCGCAGGCCCGCATCGAGGCGCAGGACAGTTCCGTTAAGCATAGGGGTTTCCAAGATTTGCTGGACAGTTGCTGCAAATTCCTCGGGGTACCCAAATCGTCTTGGGAATACCGAGTCTTCGAGCAAAGGTTGCCGTACTTTCTCGGAGGCAGCCTGCATCATCGGGGTTTCGAAGACTCCCGGGGCGATGCTGACCACCCGGATGCCGAATCGTCCGAGTTCTCGGGCTAGCGGCAACGTCATGGAGGCGACCGCCCCCTTCGACGCCGCATAGGCTGCTTGGCCGATTTGTCCGTCGAAAGCTGCGATCGAGGAGGTCATTACGATGACTCCCCGCTCGCCGTCCGGTTGGGTTGCATCCCCTTTGGCAATCGACTCGGCCGCGAGCCGAACCACGTTGAACGTTCCACTGACATTGATGTCGAGTACGCGCTGGAATGCTTCAAGCGATGCGGGACCGTCGCGACCTAGGAGTCTTTCGCCATGCAAGACGCCTGCGCACGCAATTGCACCGGACAGATTTCCGAATCGCGAAGTTCCTTGTTCGATGGCATCGCGAACCGATTGCTCATCGGTAACGTCCGATTGGCCATGCCAATACTGGTCTTTAGTAAATCCTGTAAGCTCACTGCTTGGGGGAGAACGATCGATGCCGATGACGCGAGCACCTAATCCGATCATCCGCTTGACACATGCCGCGCCGAGTCCCGAGCTGGCACCGGAGACTAAAATCGTCTTTCCCGAAATCTGCATGGTGTTTCCTTTGGCACATAAAGTTGCCACTGGGGGTGCGCGGAAAATAGACTACCGGCGAGGATAGTTACCGTGGGAACTCTGTCATGAGGCGGGGGTACAACCCAACCACAACCGAAATGGTACGAGCTTTGCCGTACCGCATCAAGCAATGGTGCGTGCATGCAAGTCCTGAAATCCCTCTCCTGGACTGTATCTCGGTTGTACGCGATCGAGTCCGTGCGACGAATTCGTAGGGCAGAGCGACTACAGCGATGCGTAATGTTAGAAGTATTTTTTGAGTGCCAGGAAATGCTTCTCCATTGCATTGTAGGAAACCCAAGCGATCGCGCTGGTCAAGCCTAGCATGCCGAAGACGTAGCCTAGCCCCATTGCGACAGGTGAAAATTCCCCCGCTGCTAGGGCTGTGCTTAGTGTTGCGAGCGGTAACAGCGTCATCAATGGTAGTTGTACAACGTACATCCCATAGCTGTAGCGCCCGAACCAACGAAGGATCGAAGATTGCATGATACGACTGAGCAGGCCCAGTTTGTACCCGGTCACCAAGACCAATAGTGCAGCTGCGCAGGCCATGGGAATCACCGTATGGGGAATGGTGAGGAAGCGTTTACCTACCAAAGTGAGTCCAATCGCTACCAATAGGACGATGGGCAACGCGAGGACCGCCATGCGCCGAACGCGTGCAACTTGATCGTCGGCTCGAAGGTTATGCATCAGGATGGCTGCAATCGCGCCGAACGCTAAAGCGTCACAACGGAATAAGGTCAGGACATCGACGGCCACACTCCATTCGGGACGGAGTGATGCTGCAGCTCGAACCAACCCAACACCGATGACCAAACCGATCGATAGGCGTAGCAAGGCTTTGGAAGATAGGCAGAACACAACCAACGGCCAAACCAAATAGAAATGCTCTTCCACGGCCAACGACCAGAAGTGATCGAGTGGCCCAAAGCACCAAGCATTTTCCCAAGACATCCGGACGTTGGACAAGTATGTCCAAAGGTATCCTTGCTCACTTCTCGGAACATCGAAGACCGAGGTGCCGAGGCAGGCAGGGAGTACCCATAGGCACAACGCCAACGCGCCAAAGTAAAGGGGGAAAATTCGGAGAGCGCGCCGAACCATGAAGTTGCGAAAATAACCGCGCGACGATTTCGTCTTCAACAGAATCCCGGTGATCAAAAACCCGGATAGTACGAAGAATAGATCCACTCCGCGGCTTCCGACTACAGAGGCGTCCTTGATCCAATCCAGCACGGGGCTGGCCGACGGATCGAGTTCCTTGCAAAACCGGTACAACGTCACCGTGAGGATTGCGACACCCCGAACACCATCGAGTTCGAGGCAATGCTCATTGGAGTTCCAGACACGCTCTTGTTGGCTCGACGCCGATGTTGCGCAACCGCTTGATGTTTTTAAGCTATCGGAAACCGCTTCTTTAGGCGATGGGTTTCCTTGGTTCTCTGGGGGGGCGTAAACTCCGGAGTCACTGACACGACCCGAGTCGATTCCTGATGTCGATTCCATGGTTGACTCTTGAAGATCCTCGCAACAGGTGTCAGTATTCATTGATGGATTTCAGCGGGAGTTGATACTCAATACGAAGTGGCAATTCCTAGAAAAGGATGCCTGGAATGTGGACGAACAAGCCTAGGTCGATTTCCTTGCGAGACTTGGTTGGGTCCAGGGATGTTCGCCAGTCCTTAGCCGGACCGAGGTTAGGTTGTGCTGGTTATGCTGATGCTGAGGATTAGGGAATTGGACTAGAGACAAAGGCTCAGCTGTGATGACCATCAAGGGGCGAACAGGGCTACGTCCAACGGAACGTTTTCCGTGTGTGGTTCGTTCGTCGACGGAAGCTTGCGAGCCAGTGGTAGGGGGGCGGAATCCGCGATTTTCGTTCGGAAACAAGCCATCCTGCGGTCGGAACTTCGTATACTGCAGCCTTGGAATGGTTGCCGACTCTTGTCCTCGTCCTGCATCCCTATGTCTCCGCGTGAAGCGATAGGTTTTGGTCGAAGCATGCGAGGACTGTTCGAGGCTACGGCGTTGAATGAACCCACTGATTGAAGAACGTTTTAAAAGCCATGGATCTCGCATCTCCTGATACGAGTTTGTTGATTGCGAAGTACTCGTTGTTGGCGCTGCTATCAGCGATCGCGATTGTTTTTGCGGTGGCTTGGTGCGCTTCGCTCCGTCGCAAGGTCTCCGAGGGCTTGGTTCCTTCGCCGATACAATTGGCGATTGGATTTGTCACCGACTTTCTAGATACTCTCGGCGTTGGTTCATTCGCCACGACGACGTCGCTCTACAAATTTACGAACCAGTTTCCAGCGCACACGAAACCGATCTCTGACGAGAAGATCCCGGGAACGCTCAATGTCGGGCATACGTTACCGACGATCCTTCAAGCGTTGATTTACATCAATAGCATTGAGATCGATCTTTGGACATTGTGGCTATTGATCATCGCATCGGGTGTGGGATCGTATTTGGGTGCGAGTTTTGTCACTCGGTTGCCCAAACGCAACGTGCAACTCGGGATGGGGGTCGCATTATTGGTTGCTGTCACCTTAATTTTAGCAAAGCTCCTCGGATTCATTCCTGCCGGAGGGGAGTCGATGGGGCTGACCGGAATTAGCTTGATCATCGGTCTTGTCGGGAATTTCATCTTTGGGGCGCTGATGACCATCGGTATCGGGGCTTACGCGCCGATCATGATCATGGTTAGTTTGCTTGGAATGAATCAAAAGGCGGCTTTCCCGTTGATGATGGGATCATGCGCGTTCTTGATGCCTGTAGCCAGTTATCGATTTGTGAAGACTGGGAAATACGATCCTCGCGGTGCGTTGGGGCTGACGTTGCTCGGTTTGCCTGCGGTCGCCATCGCTGCATTCATCGTGAAGGAGTTACCGTTAGCTGCAGTGAACTGGCTGGTGGTTGTCGTGGTGATCTTGACCGCAATATCACTTTTAGTTTCCGCTACACGATCTTCCAGTGACCCAAAAGAGCCATCGGCTTCTGAGTAGGCAATGTACGATAACTCCCCGACCCATCCTCAAGTGTCGTGCCCAGCGATTCCAACCGAGCGATTCGAACCCCTAAAAACATCGTGCGGTTAACGCATGGTGGATCCCACCATTGACTCCATCTCTCCGGAGCCGTCATGATTGAACAGACTGAAGCCTATGACCCATACGCGCTTCCTCCCAGCGCGGTCGCAGAGCCCCCAACCAATCTTTGGGATTCGTTAAAGCAGATTGGCCCTGGCATTATTTTGGCAGGAACGATCGTTGGATCGGGCGAGTTGATTTTGACCACCGCAATTGGAGCGAAGTACGGCTTTGTGTTTCTGTGGCTGATCCTGTTCAGTTGCGTGATCAAGGTCTTTGTCCAAGTCGAGCTGGGGCGCTATGCAATTTCTTCGGGGCAGCCAACACTCGGTGCACTAAAGCATATCTCTGCCATCCGGAGCATCGGTAGTATTCTATTGGTGTGGTGGGGGATCATGACCTTTTTTACAGTCTTCCAACTCGGTGGCATGATGGGTGGCGTGAGTCAATCGTTGAAGATGGCGATGCCGGGTGCAACCGATCGATTGACCCAAGGGGTTGGGGGGATCGCTCCGAACTTCGGGGAATACCTTCAGATTCGACCTGAGCTTGTTTGGGCTGTGATCATTTGCTTGATCACCATCGCTATTCTTTATGGGGGCGGTTATCGTCGGATTGAGGGGTTAACCACAATCCTTGTGGTCGGATTGACGTTGGTGACGGTGGTTGCCACAGTAGCGCTTTTCTTCACGATTTATGCTCCGCGATGGAGTGCCATCCTGGATGGACTGGCACTGAAGATCCCCAAGGAAGGCATCGCAGATGCATTTGCTGTATTCGGGATTACAGGGGTTGGGGCCACGGAGCTGTTCTATTATCCCTACTGGTGTCTCGAGAAAGGATATGCGAGGTACACCGGGGTGAACGATGGGTCCCCTGAATGGAATCGCCGCGCTCAAGGGTGGATTCGAGTGATGAAGCTTGATGCATGGATTAGCATGATCGTATTCACCCTTTCCACGGTTGCTTTCTATGCGATGGGAGCTGCGGTTTTGCACCCTCAAGGGCTCGTGCCACAAGGGTCCAAAATGATCGTTACCTTGGCGGAGATGTACAAAGCTCCATTTGGCAATTGGACAGAAGTCTTTTTTTTGATTGCGGCCGGAGTCGTTCTCTTCAAGACACTTTATTTGGCATGCGCTGCTAATAGTCGGATGACCGTCGACTTCATGGCCTTGTTCCAATGGATTCACGTTCGATCTGCAGAGGCTCGTGCCAAGCTCGTGCAGCGATTTTGTATCGTGTTTCCTGTCTTTGCGTTAACACTCTATATCGTCAAGCAGGATCCCCAAGTGATGGTTCGATTGGGGGGGCTGGCCCAAGCTGCTACATTGCCGATGATCGCATCAGCGACCCTGTTTTTTCGATATAAAAAAATGGATCCGCAATTGAAGCCTGGGTGGTTCACCGATCTATGTTTGTGGACAGCTTGGCTTGCAATCATGGTGGTTGCTGCTTACTCGATCCCCGATTCCTATTCGAAGATGGTTGCAGCGTTCCAGTAAGTCATGTTCTTTCGGGTTCGAATGGGACACGCCAATTCCTCCAGCCTTTAAAGACCTTCTTATGTTCACATTGCTTGGTTCTGATCGTGGAAACGGTATTGCACCGAATCGGCGTGAAATCTTGAGGGCGGGAGGGTTGGGCATGCTGGGGTTGACCCTCCCACGTTTGCTCGAGCTTGAAGCAATGGCCCGAGTGTCTGGGCAAGATGCGAACGATTTGCCAGCGCGGGTTGCAAAATGCAAGTCGGTCATTTTCCTCTTTTTGTTCGGAGGTCCAAGCCAATTGGAGACCTTCGACATGAAGCCGGATGCGCCGGAGAAAATCCGCGGGCCTTACAGGCCGATCGCATCGCGTACACCCGACCTGCGTATCTGCGAGCACTTGCCAAAGATGGCCGCTATTTCGGACAAGTACACCGTGCTGAGGACGCTTTCGCATTCGTTCAATGACCATAGTGGTGGCGCGCACTATTTGCAGACGGGCAAGAGGTGGCATGTTCCGATCGGCGGCGGATTTGCACCGACGCCGAAGGATTGGCCTTCGATGGGTTCTATCGTTGAGTATGTCGACCAAGGGAAAGGAGCTCTTGAGCAGACGCTGCCGTCGTACATGGTGGTTCCAAACTCGTTGGGGAGACTCCAAGAGGACGGTCAGTATCCGCGACCGGGTGAGCACGCGGGTTGGTTGGGGCAACGCTACAATCCGTTGACGACGCGTATCGACAAGTCCTCAAAGACGGACAACCCTTATTGGCGAGATTGCAGCGACGAGGAACTGACATATCGTATTTCCGGGCTCGGATTCCAGGAGGGGCTCGTCATCGATCGGATGAACTCACGACGAACGTTGCTGTCGCAACTGAATCGGCAGCTCAAGGCTCACGAGGAGCGTACCCGAGACGATCAAAAAACGGGTTTTTCGAAAGATCTAGATGTGTTCCGGCAACGTGCGTATGCACTTGCAACGTCCGAATCCGCGCAGCGAGCGCTCGATATTAAGCAGGAATCCGCTGCTGTTCGCGATCGTTACGGGAGACATCTATTTGGGCAATCGAGTTTGATGGCCAGGAGGCTGGTAGAAGCTGGTGTGCGATTCGTCACAGTTCAATACGATTGCGTAGATGGTTACAGTTGGGATTCGCATCGCAACAGCGATGACGTGAAGAAGCATTTGCTGCCGACGTTCGATCAAGCTTGCTCGGCCCTTCTTGAGGATTTAGAGCAACGAGGATTGCTCGACGAAACGCTGGTTATTGCTACCGGCGAGATGGGACGCACTCCCACCGCCAATGCACAGTGGGGGCGGGATCATTGGAGCACGTTGTTTCCGGCGGTTATTGCAGGCGCGGGTGTTCCCGGAGGTAAAGTGATCGGAAAATCGGACAAGGACGCAGCGTATGCTCTAGAGCGAGTCATATCGCCTGAGGACCTTACAGCTACGGTTTACCACGCGCTCGGTATCGATCCCGACCTGCGTGTTCTCGATGTGCAAAATCGCCCCACGCCGATTGTCGATGGCGGGCGACCAGTTTTCGAATTGTGGAGCTAGCTGCTCCAAATGCGGATGCGTTGGAAAAATCGCGTAGTGAAAAAACAAAGGTTGCAAATGACTTTGGGGTTCCTTCAAAAAGGTATTGGACGCAAGCTAATCATCGCTCTTGCGCTGGCTGCGTGCGCGGTACTCGCGGCTACGTTGGTATTGAATTACCTTGCTTCGAGAAGAAATTGGATTGAACAAACCGACGCTCGTTCAATGGCTTCGGTGCAGCATGCAGCCAAACGATTGGACGATTTGCTCATGCGAATCGCGATGATCCCCAAGACCACCGCGACACGACAAAAACTACTTGGGACGAATCCGGATCCGGAGATGCTCGACTATTTGCGAGAGCTGTTGCCACAACTGCCAATGGAGGAGGCGTACGGCATTTACATCGCCTACGAGGCGTTAGCAGCCGATGCCCCAGGTGCAATGCCTTGGATGGATCGCAAGGATCATCCTAAACCTACGATTGTTAAGTACGATTATCACGACTCTAGTCAGGAGTGGTACAACGGCCCAAAGTCCTCCAGGTCGCTTTATATCACGGAACCATACTTCGATGCGGGTGGGTCCAACATTGCGATGGTCAGTGTCACTTACCCATGCGTCTCAGAGGATGGTGTTTACATCGGAACCGCTGGGATTGATCTATCGTTGGGGTTGATCCGGAATATTGTCGACCAAATCGAGTTTGACGTGAATCTCGCGAACGCTCGATCGCCTGCACCGGTCAGTCCCTCCTCGAGCGATGTGGATAATGGCATGGACGAGTATGCGTACTTGATCAGTCGTTCGGGATTTGTCGTTTCGCATCCGGATTCGACGCGGATGTTGAACGAGAAATCGCGGGGTGCGAATGTTGCCGAATTGGTCGATGGAAATAAGACTGTTGGTGCTGCCAACGGTATGGACCTCGTTACCATCGATGGTGATCTAAGGCGCATTTACTGGACAACATCGCCGCTGTCTGGTTGGAAGCTCGTCTATAACGTTTCCAATGCCAAGGTCATGGGACCTATCATTCGAATGACGATGCAGTCGATCGTTATCTCCACCCTTGGCTTGCTCAGTTTGCTCGGATTGATTGGATGGATCGCATCGCAATGGGCGAAGCCTATTCGGGAATTGACAGAACAAGCGAGGTTGCTCAGCAAGGGGGAGATCGCAACCGACCGTTTATTACCCTTTGCACGAAGGGGAGACGAACTCGGTGATCTGGCGAAGAATTTTTCTGACATGAGTCGAGAAATCCATGATCGAGAGAAAGAGTTGCGAAGTCTAAACCAAAACTTGACTCATTTGGTCCATGAAAGAACGGCGGATTTGGAGCGGGCCGTTGTCGATGCAGAGACAGCCAAGGAACAGGCGATCGAAGCCAACCGAACCAAGAGTGCATTTCTCGCGAATATGAGTCATGAACTTCGGACGCCGATGAATGCGATCATCGGTTACAGCGAAATGCTCATCGAGGAGATGGAGGATGCGGAGGATAAGCAAAAGGTCGATGACCTCACCAAGATTCACTCTGCAGGTAAGCATCTGCTGGGTTTGATCAACGATATTCTCGATTTGTCAAAAATCGAGGCAGGCCGAATGACGGTATATTGCGAGACATTTAGTGTTTCATCAACGATCAAAGAGATTACCGATACCATTCAGCCACTGATCAAAAAAAACCAAAACCAATTGGTGGTTCAATCCAGTGGGAATCTAGGAGTGATGAATAGCGATTTGACGAAATTGCGACAGTTGTTATTCAATCTCCTTAGCAATGCGTCGAAGTTTACCGAGAAGGGGACAATCACACTCGATGTCGTTCGTGAGTCTGATCGCATTCAATTCGTCGTCAGCGATACGGGTATTGGGATGACCGATGCTCAGATAAAAAAGCTGTTTCAGCCTTTCACCCAAGCCGACGCATCGACGACGCGGAAGTATGGAGGGACTGGGTTGGGGTTGACGATCAGTCGCCGATTCTGCGAAATGCTAGGTGGGAGTATCGATGTGAAGAGTCAGTTGGGACAGGGTTCCCAATTCATAGTGACGCTTCCTACGACGGCACCGCGCGAAAAAGTTGCTGGGATTCGCGACAGCATTCGCGATCTCGACGATTTGGGCGGCGTGCTTGAGGGGATCAAGTTGGACGCAGCCAATGCCGGAAAACGGACGATCGTGGTCGTCGACGATGACCCCGCGGTTTGCGAATTGATGGAACGATTCTTGGCCAAGGAAGGATTTGTGGTCAAGGCGATCAAGAACGCGAAGGATGCCCTCGACTTTATCCGAAAAAATCCCCCGTTTGCAGTGACCTGCGATCTCATGATGCCGGGGATGGACGGTTGGTCGTTTCTGCAAGCGGTCAAGGAAGATCCGTCGCTTTGCAATATTCCCGTGATCATGATTTCGATATCTCCGAATCGGGAATTAGGGATTGCCCTCGGTGCCGTCGAGTTTTTGTCCAAGCCAGTGGATTGGAACGATTTGTCGCGCGTTCTCGAACGATTGCGCACGCAATCGAGATCCACATCCAATGCGTGGGGATCCAATGCACTGCTGCTGGTCGAGGACGATGTCGCGATGTCGGAAATGACCTCGCGATTGCTTGAAAATCACGGTTGGAAGGTTCATGTTGCATTCAATGGGAAAGCGGCACTCCAGGAACTCGAGTCGTTTGTTCCAGCGGTTATACTTTTGGATCTGATGATGCCGGAGATGGATGGCTTCCAATTCTTAACCGAGTTTCATCAGCGGCCTAATGCCGACCAAATACCAATCATCGTTCTCACTGCCATGGATTTGGACGAAAAACAACGGGCGTTTTTGGCGAACCAAACGGTCGAGATCCTCAACAAGGGTTCGACCAACTCCGAGACGATTCTCGATCATCTCAGGAAACACATTCAAAGTCTAAGCCCGCTTCAAGACTAGCTTTTCGATAAACAAGGGACCCTGCTGGCTGAACCATGATAAAAATACTGCTGGTCGAAGACAACGAAATGAATCGCGACATGTTGTCGAGGCGATTGGAACGAAAAGGATTCCAAGTCCTCATAGCCGTGGACGGCCAAGAGGGAATCGACAAGGCGAAGGGGGAATGTCCGAACTTGATTCTGATGGATATGAACTTACCGATCATCGATGGATGGGAAGCGACACGGCAACTTAAGGCCGACGCTGCGACGGCTTCGATTCCAATTATCGGATTGACCGCCCATGCAATGTCCGGGGATCGCGAAAAATGCTTGGAGGCGGGTTGCGATCAGTATGACACCAAGCCTGTCGATTTCGCCGGGCTCCTCGTGAAGATTCAAGCATTGCTCGGAAATAGCGAGTCATGAGCCAAGATTCGAATACCCATAAAAGTGCTAACGACCCTAAGCGTTTGCTGGAAATCGCCTTCGAGGCCAACGCTGACTATTTAAGTCACGTTCGGCATGAGTTTCGAACACCCCTCAATCAGATTCTCGGGTATGGCGAGATGCTCGAAGAGGATGCGGAATCGGCGGGGCAAGCGTCGGTGGTCTCTGACTTGCAAAAGATTCAAAAGGCGAGTCGGCGATTGCTGGAACTTGTCGACACCCATTTGTCGACGAATTTTCTAAAACCCCTGCCGTCGGCATCGACGGAGTCCCCTGAGGGCAATCGTTCGTCCGATAGCAGCGATGTTTCTCCGCATTCGATAGAAAAATCGATTGAGGAATCGATGGGAGATTCCCCTGATGCGGCCCATCCAATGATTGGACGCATCTTGGTGGTCGACGACCAGCCTGCCAATCGTGATGTGCTCGTGAGAAGACTCCAACGCAATGGACTGCAGACATCGGTAGCAGAAAATGGGGCAGAAGCGCTGAGTTTGATTGGAACAGGTTCATACGATCTGGTCTTATTGGACATCATGATGCCTATTATGGATGGGTACGAAACGTTGGTTCGGCTCAAGAGCAACGAAGCGACACGTCATATCCCGGTAATTATGATTTCTGCGCTCGACGAATTGGAGTCCGTCATTCGGTGCATCGAAGCCGGAGCCGAGGACTATCTTCCCAAGCCCTTCGATCCGACGTTGCTTCGAGCCCGTATCAACGCTTGTCTCGAAAAAAAGTCGTTGCGAGACAAGGAACAGAATTACTTGCAACAGATCTTGCAAACGCAGAAGCGACTCACTCATGAGTTGGAGGAAGCTGAGGAGTATCTTCGTTCCTTATTCCCCGTCCCCGCTGAGTCTCCATTGCAAGTGACGTGGAAGCATCAATCCTGCTCCGAGCTCGGTGGCGACGCACTCGGTTATCATTGGATCGACGAGACACATTTTGCGATGTATGTACTCGACGTGTGCGGGCATGGGGTCGGCGCATCGTTGCTGTCAGCGACCGCAATCAATGTTCTCAGGAGCGGATCATTGCCCGTTTCGGACATGCGTCAGCCAGCCGAGGTGTTAGGTACGCTCAATAACATGTTCCTCATCGAGCAGCAAAACAATCGATTCTTCACGATTTGGTACGGGGTCTTCAACATTGAAACTCGTACGTTGACGTATGGAGGTGCAGGGCACCCGGCTGCATTACTCTTTACGCCGGGCGAGGGCCATCCGTCTCTTCACCGACTAAAATCAACAGGAGCTATTATCGGCATCATCGAAGGCATGGATTATCAGCAATTGACCTGTTCGATTCCCGAAGGATCCCATCTCATTGTTCTCACGGATGGATGTTTTGAAGTCATTCACGGCGATGGATCGATGATGGATGCAGAGGTTTTAGATCACTTTCTGATCGAGCATATCCAAGAAGACGATATGGCTGAAGAGTGGTTCCTGGAGTGCCAGCGGCGGCGCGGAGATACGACACTAGACGATGATTTCACACTTCTCCGCATCCGATTTTGAGGGCTTGGGCGAAGAGTTTTCCTAACGGCGATTGTCGATGCATGTGGGTAGCAATCTTTCAGCGCCCCAGCGGACTACATCGTCGGCTGGCAATCCCGTTTCCGCTTGCACGCGATCTCGTTCGTATCGGGCTTCCGCATCGCTCAATCCATGAGTATTGAGGGCGATGCATGCAACACGGACCGGCGCGAGCGCTCCTCCTGCACTACCGATGGATTCGTACATAGCCACAACATCGCGAAGCGGCGGAATCTTTACCCAGCGGAAATCGCGAAGGTGATGCATGTTAGCACGATGAACCAGAACCAAGTGGGTTGGTTGCGATCCCCGCAGCAGGGGAAGTGTTGCTGTCGACGCAGGGTTCAGCAGGGAGCCTTGGCCTTCGATAAATACAACGTCGTTGCCTTCGGCACAGGCTGTAACCTCTTGTTGGACAGCACCTGATGCAAAGTCGACTCGAATCGCATCAAGCGGGATTCCATCCCCTTCGAGCATGATACCGGTTTGGCCTGTTGCCATGAATTTAGAACGGATGCCAAGATCTCTCGCAGCGCGATGAAAGGCGATTGCAGCCGACATTTTACCGATCGACATGTCGGTTCCGACAAACAAAACCCTCTTGCAGGGAAGCAGGCGGGCTGTCCCCATACCCGATACCAGACCAGGTGGTTCCTGACGGATGTCCCAAATCCATTTTCCCGGCTGAAGGTGAGGTGCGAGTTTTGGATGGGTCGAGAGATGGGTGTGTAATCCATTGAGGATGTTCAATCCACCTTTGAGTGATGCAATCAAATCGGGAAACCACTCTTCGGGTAGCTTGCCACCGAGTGCCGCCAGTCCCAGAACCAAGGTCTGTGGTTGGAAGCTGAGTGCTTCCTCGGCGGTAGCGACGATCGGTATGTCCCGTTGAAGAGGGATACCTGTTAAATCGGCGAGGTTGCCGTCCGACGTTTGAGAGTCGATCACAACGGAGACTCGTTCGGGCGCAAATCGAAGGATAGCCAACCCAGTCTTGCCATGAATACCCAGAATGCCTCCGTGGAGGAGGATTGCGAGTTTATCGGTTGCGTCGTAGTGAGGGTGTTTAGGCATGAGTTACTCCGAGTCCTGGAATTTCGCGATTGATCAAGTATCCGTCGTCCAGCCGACAGCCCACATAGGGATCGTTTCTTAAATTGAGATGGCTATCCAAATCGATGTAGTCGACCAAGAACGCGAGTTGATTGGCAGCTGTATTTCCAAGGCTGGATTGAGAATAACACCCTAGCATGACTTTCAAGCCCATGGCACGAGCGCAATGGATCATGCGTAAGGCTTCACTCAACCCGCCGCACTTCAGAATTTTGATGTTGATGCCGCTACACGATGAGGCCAACGCTGGGATGTCGCTGCTGGTGCGACAACTCTCATCCGCCATCACGGGAATGGGGGATGCGCGATGCACTTCACCTAAAGCGCCCAGGTCGACTGGAGGTGTGGGTTGTTCCACATGATCGACACCGCGCTGAGCCAACCAGGAGCACATTTCAATTGCATCGTTCGTCGACCAGCCACCATTGGCGTCGACACTTTTGTGGATCCCATCGGGCAATAATTTGGCGACGGCCTCAAACATAGCCTGATCCGCAGCAATCCCATCGGGTGATCCCATCTTGATTTTGACCGCACGGATCACCCCCAGTCCCAGCCACTGGATCCATCGTTGCTGGGCGGCTTCTGGGCTAGCGATTCCGATCGTAACCGACGTAGGAACCGTTCCAGATGATGAGCCTCCCAGCAGTCGCCATACGGGCTGATGTGTAACCTTGCCGCACCAATCCCATAGAGCCATGTCGATACCGGCGATGACCGACGTGGCAACCCCTTCATCTCGAAGGGTTCGCTCAATACCTTCGCGTTGCCAGGGTGTAAAGTGCCTGAGCAGTTCTACCGATCGTGCTAGTTCGTGCTCGAGAAACTCCGAGGGTTGGGTGGTTTGCGGGATGGAAAACTCGGCCGATTCGCCGATTCCCTCGATACCCTCAGCAAGAATCCGGACCTCGATGTTTCTCGAAGCGGATTGAATCCCGCGACTGATAGCGAGCGCGACGCGCTTGTGAACTTCGAAGGATTTGTACGATAGCTTCATTTAGTATCTCTTCCGAAGGCACCTAATAATTCCAACGCATCACGTAATGTGGACCAATCTTTGGGATCTCAAATGGTTCTCCTTCCACACGCCACCCGTATTTCGCGTAGAAGGAGACCGCCGACTCCCTAGCATTGCACCATAATTCCCAACCATGGAGCTTGGCCATCCGATGAACGTAATTCAATAACTCGCCGCCAACACCAACACGGGGTTCGCATGCATTGTACTCCACTTCCAATTGGTCGTTCTCGGCAGATGAGCAGGTTGCCGAAAACTCCGCAGATGAGCTTCGCTCAGCATCCCTGATTGCGGAACGTCGGCTGCCCAATCCTTGATAGGATTGTAGGACAGCCATGCCTCGCAATTGTACTCGTAGTGCCGGCGGTTGCGGGGATTGTGCCCGCACCAAAATAGCGCCGTTGCCCTCGGGAGAATCACTAACCTGCGTGGGAATGAGTAACGATAAGCAGCCGATGGGTTCGTGCAACGACGAGTCTTCGCGATAACTGACTATATGAATCGTCGAATTCAAATCGTCTCCATCGAACAATGTGCTTTCGAAGGGCATGCCTAGTGGCTCTCTGAGCACACGGTACCTTAATTGGCGCACGATTTCGAAGCTGCCGTCCTTTATTGATGCATCGCCTCGCAGTTCGAAAAACTTCAGATCTCGCATTGTTGGCTTCAAGATGCTGTAACCCATTTACGGCGACTCTACTGCAGCGAACCAACGGCACCATCCACAAGTAACTTGTCCATGTTGCCGCAGAGCAGTTTGTGGTCGAGCAGTTTGTGGTCGAGCAATCGGTGCAAAGATCCAATCGCGAACGAGACAAAGGGGGGCGGTCTCGAACGCGGACACAGGATCATCGACGAAGCCTAGAGAACTAGCGTCCAGTGATCGGGCGCCATTGGTTCGAACGCGTTGGATCACCATTTAGTGTACCGGTTCCGGCTCCCGATGTCAGTCGCCCAGCCGTACCCGGCGTATCATCGGGCAAGCCAAGCCCAGGGATTTTTTTCGATGGGCCTGCTGGGTTGTTACTGAGATCAGCAAGTGTCCGCCCATCGGTTCGCGCGCCAGAGTCAGCGATGCGGGAGTTCGAACGCCCTTGAAGTCGGGCGATCAGTTTTTCACTTTCACCCAATCGTTGTTCTAGTTGATAGTTGCGCTGTTCTAGTTCTTCAGCTCGCTTCTTTTGGCTGCGGAACTCGGAAAGCAATCGATCGCTTTCCAGTTGGTACTGACGCATGGCTTGATTGCCCGGCCAAGCTTGGCATCCTGGCACCATGGATAAAATCCCGAGCATAGCCCAAAGCAGCCAACCGTCGCTTTGGCTGCGTCGTTCAGATTTTCGGGCTGTCACAAGGTTCATATGCCGAGGTGGAATTACGGTTACCAAGTAGGGTTCGTTGCGAGGCTAAAACTCGACTGCAAGCAACGAATTAGCATTTTTCGGATTACGATTAAAGGCCATTTTGGGACGTTCTCGACAGACATATCGCGAGTCCGATGAATTGGAAAGCTTGCAAATACCACTCTTACCGGAGAACACAGAGCCTTCCTTGATTAGGTTTCAGGTGAGGATATCGTTGGTGCGTTGTTATTGCTTCGTCGGTGCAATGTGACTTCAATCTCGCTGGAATTGCCACCATTTACTGTTGCCCCGCGAAATGTTGGGTAAGGCAACCACCCTGAAATTGCAACCACCCTGAAATTGCAAACCTAGCGAGGTCGGGACTGAAGGAATGAGGTGCAACTTGCCAGTGGATGAGGTATGCTAGTGGTATTCCCGCCTTTACCACCATATTGACCATGACGCCTGTTGGTTGGACGGTCGATCCCCGCCGTGGTTTGTTCTGAATCCTTGCTTTGCGACTCTCCCCTGCCATGCGAACCTCAGTCACTGCTCCGTGTTTATCCAGGGCCCGAATCGTCCCAGCAGTACGGAATGTATTGTGTCTGGGCGGGATTGTGTTTGCTTTGTGGGGCTCGGTGCTGTTGGTCGGATATATTCAAGCGGAGGAATCCGAAACCGAGTTACAGAATGCTTATCGTCGCGATGTCGCTCCTATTGTTCAGAAGTACTGCACGGAATGCCACAACCAAGAGTTGAGTGAAGCGGATATCGACTTTGCCTCGATCAAGGAATGGTCGGAGGTGAAGAAGGGGATCCGGCATTACCAGCGCGCCCTTGATCAGCTTCGCACGAACCAGATGCCCCCCCCGGATTCGCCGCAATTGTCGGATGCGGATGCCAAGACGTTGAGCGGTTGGATCGAACGATGGCTGGCGCTGGAGGCTGCTAAACAAGCTGGTGATCCAGGGCCGGTGGTTCTGCGCCGTTTGAATAATGCCGAATACACCTACACGCTTCGCGATCTTACGGGGGTATCGGAATTGGACCCGGCGAAGGAATTTCCTGCAGACAGCGCCGCCGGTGAAGGATTTTCCAACACGGGAGCTTCCCTCGTCATGTCACCCGCTTTGGTGCGGAAGTACCTCGATGCTGCGAAACAAGTCGCGGAGCATTTGGTGCTGCTGCCGGACGGATTCGTGTTCTCGGCCAATCCATCTGCCAGTGATATGACGAATCAAAAGGTGGATGAGATCCGCAAGTTCTATGCGCGTTATGCCAACAACCAAGGAGGCGATACGGTCAACCTGCAAGGGATCGTTTTCGAGACCAACCAGGGAGGGCGGTTACCGATCGAGTTGTACCTTGCGGCGGCTGACGATGTGCGTCGGTTGGCGCAGAAACCGGGAGGCCCCACGGCGGACGTTGCAATCGAAACCATCGCCCGCGAAAAGAATCTCAGTCCCAAGTACCTGAAAACGCTTTGGCAAGCCCTTTCGGACAGTTCCATCCGGTCGGAATCGGATGGGTTGTTGGGGAGCTTGCGACGTCAATGGCAAGAACGAGGGGAAGATGGTTCGAAGGAACTGCTTGGGCAGATTCTAGGTTGGCAGAAATCGTTGTGGCGGTTTACTAGTGTTGGGCACATCGGAAAACGGAATGGGCCATCTGCGTGGCAGGAACCGGTCGATCCAATACGTGCAGAGCATGAGCTCCGTTTTCCAATTCCTAATCCAAAAGGGGAAGAGGACATCACCATCTATTTGCAGGTGGCCGATGCGGGAGACGGTTCAACTGGGGATGTGGCCTTCCTTGAGCGTCCCAGATTGGTCGCACCGGGACGCCCAGATTTGCTGCTTCGCGATGTGAATGGGCTGGTACGAGCGATGGAACGTCAACGCGAATCCTCTCTTCCGCAAATCGATGAAACGCTGAACGTGATCGATGCATGGCTTGAGAACCAACAATCCATGACTCTGGCCGATGCCGCTAAATCAAAGGGTTTGTCGCCCGAATTTGTGAACGCATGGGGTGGGTATTTAGGGGTACTCTCCGCCAATGGTTCGGATTCTGCGAATCAAGGCCGACTCAAGCAGCAAAGTGAAACATTGTCGGCGTATGAATTCATTCGTGGTTGGGTGGCTGAAGATGCTCTTAGCATCATTGCGAACTCGTCGGATCAACAGGTTCGAATTCCTGGAAACATGCTTCCCAAGAGCATCGCGGTCCATCCCTCGCCATCGAAGGGGATATGTGTCTCTTGGAAGGCCCCGAGCAAATTAATCGCTAGCTGCAAAGCCATGGTGAAGCATGCTCATACCGAATGCGGGAACGGGGTCGCTTGGCGGTTGGAACTCCGTCGCGGGGCATTGCGACAAGTATTAGGGACTGGATTTTCCAATGGCGCGAATGCGGTCCCTGTCGGGCCATTCGAATCGCTCCTGGTCCGCGAAGGGGATCATGTTGTCCTTATCGTCGAACCCAGAGATGGTAATCATTCATGTGATCTTACGACGATCGATTTGGAGATTTCATCGGCCGAGGAAACATGGAATTTAACGCGCGATGTCTCCGGAGATATTCTCGCAGGCAACCCCCATGCGGATTCCAAGGGGCGTACCAATGTTTGGGAGTTTTTTGCAGAACCGACGGCTCTCCCGAGTCGAGTCGGTGGAACCGGTTCGGTAATCCCGACCGGCAGTATGTTAGCATCGTGGCTCAATGAGCCGAACTCGGAAAATCGCAAGACATTAGCGTCGCGCATCGAGCAATTGGTGACGAGCCGAGGGGAGGGTTTGAATGCCGATTCACCCGATGCGGTTTTGGTGCGCCAGATTTTATCGTCAAGCGGGCCGTTCTTTGCAGCGGCGATGTCGACGGCAGTTGCAGATCCAGAGGCTTCGCAGCCCGACGCTAAGAATCGTGCTGTATATGGTTTGGAGGCATCGTTGTTCGGCCCTCAACCCAACGGAGTGGACCTTGCTGCGACCGATTACTTTGTAGCATCACCCAAAACACTCGCGATACGCATCCCGGCGAGTTTGGCTGCCAACACGGAATTGGTAACGACTGGAAAACTGCATCCTGTACTAGGCCGTAATGGGAGTGTCCAGTTCTCTGTCGGTGTTGATGCCCCCAAGTCCGAAGCAGCGAATATTCCAACGACAACGATCAAAAACCAGGACCCCAACTGGACGAATCCATTGCGACAAGTATTGATTGCCTCCCCGATTGTGGTAATTCCAAATAGCGAGTCAGAAGAGCGCATTCGGAATTCGTTTTCCAAGTTTCGGGAATTATTTCCAATCGCTCTCTGTTACACCAAGATCGTGCCGGTCGATGAAGTGGTCACGTTGACTCTCTTTTATCGCGAGGACGATGCTCTGCAGCGACTGTTGCTATCCGAATCCGAAGTTGCCGAATTAAATCGTCTTTGGGATGAACTCCACTTCGTCAGTCAAGATGCTCTAAAATCCGTCGATGCCTACGAACAGCTTTGGCAATTTGCAACCCAAGATGCCGACCCGAGTGCGTTCGAACCGTTGCGAGAACCGTTGCTGCGAAAGGCAGAAGCGTTTCGCCAGCAGAAAATCGCTGCTGAAGCAGCGCATTGGAATGAAGTACTCCGGTTTGCCGAGCGAGCGTTTCGACGTCCCATCAATGACGAGCAAAAACAGAGACTGCGGTCGCTTTACGAGTCGTTGCGAGGCCAAGAAACTCCGCATGACGATGCGATTCGATTGGTCATCGCGAGAATCCTTGTCTCGCCAGAGTTCTTATACCGAACTGAGATTCCAGGGGAATCCGCTAAACCCACCCTGATCTCGGGCGTGGAATTAGCGAATCGATTGAGCTATTTCCTTTGGGCATCGGCACCCGATCGAGAACTGCTCGAACTCGCGGCGAATGGATCATTGCAAAGCCCCGAAGTGCTCGAAGCTCAAGTTCGGCGGATGCTTCGCGATCCTCGCATCGAACGGATGGCTGTTGAGTTCGGCTGCATGTGGTTGCACATTCGAGATCTCGATCAACTCGATGAGAAAAGCGAATCCCACTTTCCGGAGTTCGCTTCGCTTCGCGCAGATCTTTACAAGGAATCGATTTTGTTCATCGCCGATATGCTCAGGAATGATGGCGCAGTGATGGACATGCTCAACGCGGACCATACGTTCCTGAATGAGAACTTGGCAAAGTTTTACGGCATCGACTCGGTCTCCGGAGCCCAATGGCGCCGAGTGGACGGAATCCGAAAAGATGGACGCGGTGGGATTCTGGCTTTGGGAGCAACGTTGGCCAAGCAATCCGGGGCCTCCCGTACCAGTCCGATCTTAAGAGGCAACTGGCTGAGTGAGGTGGTATTGGGAGAGAAGCTTCCTAAGCCGCCTAAGAATGTTCCTGTGCTTTCCGAGACACCCCCTGCTGGGATGACTGAGCGGCAATTGATCGAAAAGCACAGCAGCGATCCTGGTTGTGCGAAATGCCATCAACGGATCGATCCCTTCGGATTTGCCTTGGAAGGTTACGATGCGATCGGACGCTTTCGTACGAAAGATAGTCTTGGATTGGAAATCCGCACTGAGACGAAGCTTCCTGACGGAACCGAAATCCGTGGGATGGACGATTTGCGAGAGTACCTCTCCAAGCAACGCGGCACGGATTTCCGCAAGCAGTTCAACCGCAAACTTTTGGGATATGCTTTGGGAAGATCGGTACAATTGTCCGATGAACCACTCCTAAGCACGATCGCTAGGCAGCAGGAGAGCAACGATCGAATCTCCGATACGATTGTTGCGATTGTTCTCAGCGAGCCATTCCGACGCATTCGTGGGCGGGATTACCGCGAAGAATGATCCTTGATCGGTAGCGCTAGGGCTGGATGAACGAAACCGGTTCGAGCGACACCGGATTATAAAGCCGGACCCAATCAAACGGGTTTTCAAACACAAAACGTAAGACCACCAAAAACCTTTATTACGCTTAGCGAGGTAGCCTCGATGAATTCCCATCTCGGACAGATCGATAACCCAAGGGATCGAGCGATTTTCTCACGTCGTACGTGGTTGCGGGGCCTCGGTGTTTCGATGGCATTGCCGTGGATGGAATCGTTGCGGGTGTGGGGGCAGGATGCTGCCCCTGGAACGAATGAGCCCCCAGTTCGACTGGCGATTCTCTTTTCTGGGAATGGTTACCACGGTGGGGAGTGGTGGGCCAAGGAGAACAATGGGGCCTTGGAATTGGGCCGCGTTTTGGCCCCACTTAATGAGTTTCGGGATTCGACGTTATTTATTAAAGGTCTCTACAACGCGGAGGCGCTCAAGGGAAACATTCACAGTTCTCAGACTGGAAACCTACTCTCCGGTGCACCGCTTGCCGCGGGCGGGGATATCCGGTCCGGGACCAGTGTTGACCAAGTCCTTGCGCAGACCGTGGGGCGAAATACGAAGGTTCCCAGTATGGTCCTAGGATGCGAGAAATCGAATCCTTCGGTTCACAAGAATTATTCGATGATCTATAGCTCACACATTTCGTGGTCGTCCCCCACGACCCCTACGCCCCTTGAGCTTTATCCATCACTGGCATTCGATCGACTCTTCAAGGATGAAAACCACCGAGGGGATCAAAGCGTGCTCGATTCGGTCCTGGAGCATGCAGGGGATCTGCGTCGCCAGATCAGCAGCTCGGACCAGCGTAAATTCGATGAATACCTCGATAGCGTGCGCGATGTTGAGCAACGCATCGCCAACGCGGGTAAGCGAGGAGAACTGCAGGGTTGGCGTCCAACATTGGAAAAGCCCAACATGGCTCGACCAGCGGACGGGATCCCTCAAGACATCTCCGAGCACATGAGACTGATGTGCGATCTTTTGGTGTTAGCATTCCAAACGGATACGACGCGAATCACGACTCTAAAGCTCAATAACGATCACTCCTCTCTCCGTTTCCCGCACTTGGGAGTGGACTACATGATCCACCATTTGCTATCCCACTCCGACACCGAGGATTGGCTCAAGGTGAATCAATTTTTCTTGGAGCAAGTCGCCTACATCGCGAGAAGGTTACAAGCGATCGACGAGGGTGGGCGATCCGCACTCGACAATTCGATGATCATGCTTTGTTCGAGCATGATGACCGGTAGCCATGATGCGAGCCAATTGCCGGTAGTTATGGTAGGTAAAGGTGGCGGAGCGATCCAAACGGGGCGAGTCCTTGATTATCGCCAGCAACCGGAGCGACAGATGTGTCGATTGTACATGTCGATGATGAACAAAATGGGGTTGAATTTGACCAGCTTTGGCGATGCCAAAGAGCCGCTTGCCGAGATCTAGAGCTCATCGCATTATGCGTGAATGCCGTGCGAAGGAGCGTCGGAGTTGCTAGGATTCGCTATTGAGATCGTGGCGATGAACATAGCTGACATCGCGGGAGATGGGATTCAATGTCCCGCTGCTACTTGCTCACAAGGGCGGTACGGATGGGTATGGCGATCGTCGGCTATTTCTTCGGTTTTTCACCGATGACCAATAAGTCACCTTCATGAAGGTCCCCGTCGATCAGCTCTGTGTATCGATTGTCGGAGATGCCAATCCGGACGGTTCGAGCTCGTAGGAACTTCCCTTCCTCGATCCATACGTGGCGGTTGGTGATGGCTTTAGCATTGCCCGCTTTCTCGTCGGCCGAAACCATTTTCGGCGTATCAGCAAACTGCTTTTGGTCTTCGAACCCATCGAGGATTTTTCGGTCATCCGGGTGAACCTTTTCTCGAGGTGGATAAAATCGCAGTGCTGGGTTGGGGATCTTGGTGATCTTTTCTCGTTTCTTAATTTGGAAGGAAAGGTTCGCGGTCATTCCTGGGAGGAGTTTCAAGTCGGTATTGGGAGTTTCGACGATGACCGGGTACGTGATCACGTTTTGCTCTTCCTTGCTACTCAATCGCACTTGTACGATTTTACCTTGATCGAAAAGCTCGTCTGGATAGGCGTCGACAGTGAATCGGACCAGCTGCTGTTCTTCTTGCGCTCTACGGATCCATCCGATGTCAGCTTCGTCGACCGAAGCGTAGATGTACATGCGCTGGTCCATTTCGGGAGCGACGACGAACATTTCTGGGGTTTGGAATTGAGCGGCAAGGGTTTGACCGACGTCGATCTTCTTATCGATCACAATTCCGTCACAAGGAGCGATGACTTCGGTGTAGCCTAAGTTGGCTTTGGAGTTGTCGAGTAAGGCTTGAGATTGTTCGACGTTGGTTTCGGAGACTTGCAATTCAGCTTCTCGCATCATTCGTGCAAATTTGAACTGATCCATTTCTGCTTGTGAGATGAAACCGTCTTGAGAAGAGCTGAGTTCTGTCGCGCGGCGTTCATCGTTGCGAGCCTGTTGCAACATCGCTTGGGATCGAGCCACTTCGGCTTGACGAGTCCGGAGATTAGCGAGATCTCGCTCCATAGAGGCTTTGTAAAGCCGTTGGTCGATCTTGGCCATCAACTGGCCTTTCGTGACCTTCGTGTTGTAGTCGACGAACAATTCCGCGATGGGTCCGCTTACGCTTGCGCCTACACTCACTCGTTTCACAGGTTCGACCTTGCCTGTCGAATTTACCGACTGCGTTATGTCGCCGATGTCAACACGTTGCGTTCTCCATTCGGTTTTGTTGCGTGCTTCAAGATAGTTCATCAATGGGCGGTAAGCGGCAGCACCAATGCCGCCGAGAATCGCTAAGACCGCCAACACTTTAAGGAGAGACTTCATCGGATCGTTTCAACGTCGAAAAGTAAAGGACTACTATTCCGATCGCGATGGAGCCTACGCTCGCCAATATCCATGGAGTCGGAAAGTGTTCTGAGTCGGATCCTAGCCATTCCGCCAGTTCCGATTGGTTGAAGCGGGTCAACCAGAACAGTAGTCCATTGTGGATCGCGTGAAGCAAAATTCCAGGCCAAAGTGACCCGCTCCGGACAGCTAAAAAACCGAGAGCCAAGCCTAGAATTGCCGTTGGGGCAAATCGCTCGATCGACAAAACATTGCCATTTACCACGTGAAATACGCCAAAAAGCAATGCGGAGTAGATGACGGCGCGGATGGGATGGAGCCGGCTTCGGAACGCAGAAAGGACGAAACCTCGAAAAAAGAACTCTTCGCAAATCGCTGGAATCAGTGCCGACGTCACAAAAACCAGCCAAAACGGGACTTCGCGAAAGCGACTTTTGGCTTCCTCCAACGCAGCGGTTTTTTGAAGATCGATTGTACCAAATCCGATATCGCTCAAGATTTTCAGGGCCTCGTACGCAATGATCCAAAGCCCTCCTGCCATCAAGCAGCTCGCTGCGAACACGCCGAGCATTCTAACGGGGCTGGCAAGTCCATTCGGGTTTGCGATTCCATCGAAACTCAATAGAAAAGTTTTTCTCAAATCCATTCGGCGGTAGATGGCGAAAAAACAAGGTGCCAGCAAAAACAAAACTAGCAGGAGGAGTGCATTCACAAGCAACTTTCGCTCGATGGAAAGCACCCATTGCCCGGCGAGATTGGTTGTGACGAAAAAGATAGGGAACAGCAGCGCCAAGTAAATGGCGAGTTCACCGATGTCTGGCGTTGGGAATCTTCGCTTTGGACGTCGTATCAGATCGGACCAAGATTCTTGAGATCCCGAAGTTGCCGATTCACCGCCGAAGAGACGGGATGCGACGACGAGTGCTGCAGCGGCATAGAGCAAGGTAGATAGTACGGCCGCGAATGCCGGTAATGCCGTCGAAGCTCCCGTCATGATGTCGCGCGAGAGAAGAAGGATATTCACGAGCGGGACAATTCCAAGCAGCGTTGAGAACTCTACATTCGGCATCAGAGTAACGAGCGCAGGTGCGAGCGAGACGAGCATCACGGGAATCAAGTACGCTTGTGCCTCTTTGAAGCTCCTTGCAAAGGAGCACATGGCAAGCAGGATAGCGCTGAAGAAGGCCGCAAAAATAACCAGAAGGGGAAAGATTTGAATCAAAGTCCAAAAGGAAAACCCGCGATCCCCGAGTAATGCTCGGCCCAACCCGCCCAATGAAAGGGTTATCCAACTTGCAAAAAGATTTGCAACTGCGGTGAGAACCGCGACGGTTACTACTGCAACGTACTTGCTAAGCAGCAAGATAAATCGAGGAGCAGGCGTTGCGATCATCGCTTCCATGGTGCCACGTTCCCGCTCGCCTGCCGTCAAATCAATTGCAGGGTAAACGGCGCCCGTGATCGTCATTAGAATCAAGACCAGTGGAAGTACGCCTGCGAGGGACGCCATCGGGTCAACGCGTTGGCCTACCGCGTTCGAAACCAAGGTCACGGACGCGGGCAGCCGGTTACCGCGAAGGACCGCCGATTGGTAGTCGTTGATCAACTGCATCGCCTTGCGAAACTCGGCCATCGCCATTTCGCTCCTTGGATCACCATCGCGAAACTCCATCTCGAATTCGAACACCGGGATGGAGACCCCGTTGGGCAATGGAAAACGTTCGACCGATGCGGAACGGATCGCTAGATCCAATTGGCCGTCCGCGAGCGACGTGGAAACCGTGGTGCGTTCAGGCACTACAATACTGAACGCGGCTTGTTGGTTGGTTAGGATTGCGCCAGCGGTAGGCGCATTGATACCCACGCCATTCGCACTGCCGGAGTCTGTTTGGGTGTTTTCCTCTGCCGATTTTCCCTCGCTATCGTTTTCGTCCGAGCGAGGGGAAGAGGGAACCGCGCTAGCGTCTTTCGGGGCAGGCCGTAGGATCTCGATCGATGGTCGGACTCCTTCGGAGGCTGCCCTTTGTGTTTCCCGAAGGGCCAGCGAGATGACCCTAGCGGTGTTTTCATCGGCCACCCCGATGACATACTCAAGTTGACCAGACGGAGAACTAACGGCTCCTAGAAGTAACCTTTGCATGGCCATGCTGAGCAAAGGGTATACCAGGATGGGCATCATGATGAGCGTCATGATGGTCCGTCGATCCCGCAGGCTTTCGCGAAGTTCCTTCAAACACAATCGGAGCAATCGGCCATTCGAAAGGTATTCCTGCATGGTTACGCCCCCGCTGCTGCTGGAGACGCGGGTTGCCGATCTTCTCGAATCAAATCGATGAACATATCGACCAGATGGTATTTACCCGTAAGGGAACGAAGGTCTTCGAGCGTTCCTTCATAGCGAACTGTGCCGTGGTGCAGCAGTCCAAAGCGATCGCAAACACGTTCCGCTTCATCGAGCCGGTGGGTGGAAAGCAGCACGGATTTGCCGCGTTTTTTGAGAAGTTCGATAAACTCAAACACAGTTTGACTGCCGACGACATCGAGCCCCCGGGTAGGTTCATCGAGAAGCATTACCGGTGGATCGTGCATCAGGCCTCGGGCTAACGTTACCCGTTGTTTTTGACCCGTGCTTAAGGTGCTGCATCGCTGATCGAGGAAGCTCTTAATGTTGAGCAGTTCTGCCAATTCCTCCAGTCGGACGTGCGCAAGTGAAACCTCGACTGCGTATAAGTCCGCAAAGTACATAAGCATCTCGCGCACTGTTAGCCACGGGTAGACACCATCGTTGGTCGATATCAATCCCAGTTGCGAACGGATTGCCATCGGATCGACATCAGTCCGCACGCCGCCAATTTCGACGTGCCCTTCGTCCGGGTCGAGCAGTCCCATCACCATTCGCAATGTTGTCGTCTTCCCAGCGCCGTTCGGACCGAGGAGTCCGTAGACTTCGCCGTTTCCCACGGTGAAAGAGATGCGATCTACGGCGACGAGTGTTTGCCCGCGAACCATAAATTGCTTTCTCAGGCCCTTGGCTACGATCATAGAGAGATAAACTTTCTGGGTTCTATTTTGTGGTGGGGTATTTTTACGGGCTGGCAAGGGGCGAGCCGGGTTTGGTCTCGCTGATTCCCGTGGTTCGTGCGTTCGTTAGCTTGATGACATGTCAGCCAGATCATTAAGAAGTTTCGAAGCCGCGCCGCTATCGATCGCTTTTGCAGCGATGGCAACCCCATCCAGCATCGAGTGGGTTTTTCCGCTGACCCACAGTCCAGCGGAGGCATTTGCAAGAACAATATCGCGGGCGGGGCCCCGTTCTCCGCTGAGGACCCTCCGAATCACAGCCCCGCTCTCTTCGGGGCCGTCAACCATGAGGTCTTCATTTTTGATCTTTGGAAGACCAAAAGTGCTTGGGCTCCATAGAAACTGTGTCGTCATTCCATACTGAACGTGGAGCACACTTGTTTCATCGGCTAGGCTCACTTCATCCATCCCATCCAAGCCTCGCACCACGATGGCGGCTTCGATGGGAAGTTGCACCAGGGTCGCAGCAAGTTTTGTTTGCAGAGCTTCATTTCCAGTCCCGATCATTTGGTAAGCAGCACCTGCTGGGTTGCAGAGTGGCCCAAGGTAATTGAAAAGGGTTGGAACTCCCAGTTGTCGACGTACTTGTCCAACATGCTTCATTGCCGGATGCAGCATTGGGGCGAAGCAAAAGCATAAACCTAGTTCATCAAGACACGCCTCGACCTTGCTACGATCCGCTTCAATCGAAACCCCCAATACGGCTAGTACGTCTGCGGAACCGGTTGCACTGGTGATTTTTCGGTTCCCATGCTTCGCCGTTGGAGCTCCGGCGGCGGCCGTAACGATCGCGGTCGCCGTAGAGATGTTGAACGTCTTTGCACCATCGCCTCCCGTTCCGCAGGTATCGAGAAGTCCCGTTCGCCTCGAGCGAATAGGGGTCATCATCAATCGCATTCCCCGAGCTGCACCTACCATTTCGGAAACCGATTCACCCTTGGCACGCAGGGCCAGTAACAACTGTCCGATCTCGTCATCGCTCGCGCGCCCTGCCAGCATCCAAACAATGGCTTGCTGCATCTGGTCGGCAGACAAATCGTTTCCGGCTTTAGCAAGGTTTACAAAATCCTCGAGCATATTGGCCTCGGGTGAATTCCTAGCAACAAAAGTTTTCGGTAAGCATCCATGATCACACCAACCCCGGCTAGCGTGATTCTCGGACAGGATGGTGATTCCATCCTTGGATGCCGTACCTTTTCCTAACAAGATACCAAGGATTTGTCGTCGCTTACCCTCGCGTTCCAATATTCTAAGCGTTCAGCCATTTCAGGTCGCTAAAAAACAGCAAATGGCGAAGAACTCCGTTGGCAGATAACTCCGGTGGCAGATAACTCCGCATCCAGATAACTTTCCAGGGTAACTTTGAAGGGTAGCTTCGCAGATAGGGGGTATGTTTCGTGGGCCGATCGTGATAAAGGGGGTGGCTGGTACCATCCCAGAAGAAATTCCCAACGGTCTGAAGGTATCGTCGCCTTCCTCCGATTTTTCAATCCCTTCGATGATTGTGCGAGATCTAGTGCATGTCTCTATAGCATGAAGATGGGCTTGCACGTTAAACTAGATTTAAAGCGATCGATGGCAGCACCTTTGTAGTGATCGCCGTCGTCGACCCACTCAACAACTTCGTCCTTCTGCAAACCGTCACGATCGAACCTGAGTCCCCATGGCAAGAAAAGTCATTATCGATTGCGATCCAGGAATTGACGATGCGGTTGCATTGATCATGGCCCTGTTTGACCCAAGGCTGGAAGTGGTAGCTATCACCACGTGTTCGGGGACTGTTGAAGCGGACCAGTGCAGTCAAAACGTTCTCGGACTTCTCGAGAAACTGGATCCACCACGTTATCCGAGGGTCGGCGTTGGCATGGATCCTGAGGACGCTCCGGTGAGCGATGCCCGCGATCTTCATGGTGCGGACGGCTTGGGGAATATGGGTTTGCAGCCGGTTCAGCGGCAGCATGTTATGAGCAGTGACAAATTGATCATTGATAGGCTAAAGGCGGACCCGGGCGACGTATCGATTTTGTGTTTCGGCCCTCTCACTGGAATCGCTAGGGCGTTTCAGCGCGATCCGAGCGTGGTGAATTTGGTCGATCAACTCATCATTATGGGTGGATCTATTACCGGTGTCGGTGATGTTACGGCTGCTGCCGAGTTTAACATGCATTTTGACCCTGCTAGTGCGGCTTCGATATTGCGTTCCCCGACGACGAAGACGTTGATACCTCTTGAGGTGACCAATCAAATCACCTTCGATCTGAACATGCTGGCCCAGATTCCGTCAAAGCATACTCGCGCCGGTTTGCTCCTGCATTCAATGCTACCGCATCTTTTCCGAACCTATCGCCAAAATCGTGCTCAGGAAGCGATTTCCCTTCAAGCGGCAATTGGGATCGTTTACTTGACCGAACCCGAACTATTTCAGTGCGAACCGCATGCTCTCGAGGTGGAGGAAGTTGGCGTGCTGACACGCGGTGCCACCATCGTCGATCGTAGGCCGTTCGCTTCGGTTACCAGAGAATTGGAAATCGCCTACCAATCGGAAACAGAGGCTGCTCGCGATGCCGTCTACAACGCCCTCCGTTTTGCCGGACAATGTACTGAGTGATGCAGACGAACCGGCCATTCATTCACTAAATTGATCGATCCATGGAGTAACCAGTGACACGTTCTCGAATCGGTCCACTGGCTCTCGAAGCGCCCCTGGGAGGCCCGCAATCCCGCGTCTTTCGAGCGTTGCACGTGCAGCAGCGCGTTCAGGTAGTTGTCCGTGTTTTTCCCATCACCATGGGATTAACTCCGGAGGTGAAACGCGAGTTCTCGGATCATGTCGAACGGTTGAAATCGATTCGACACCCAAACATCATTCGATGTTTTGGGGGTGGATTCGACGCAAAGGACGCATACCTGGTCTTTGAACTTTTTGATGGTGACTCGCTCGAAAACGCGCTCGCTCGGCGGGAGCGGTTGCCTTGGGAGAGCGTCCTTGAACTAGGATTGCAAATCTGCAATGCGCTTCAGCTAGCTCATGAATCTGGTCTTTACCATGGCCGAATCCGGCCCGACAAAATTCTGCTATCCGACGATATCAGCACCGCGAAATTGAGCGACTTGAGGATGGAACTGCCTCCGTATGTTTCGATCCCTCCAGCGCAGCTGGCGTATGCTCCTCCCGAGTCATTTTCCGACCAGCCGAAAATGAATGCCTCCTGGGATATCTACTCGTTGGGGGCAACGATGTATCAAGCGCTCACGGGAACGCCTCCATTTTCGGGTGAGAACGCGTCTAACGTGAGGCATGCGGTGCTCAACACGCCCTTACCGAGCGTCGCCTCACTCGTTTTTGATTGTCCGGTCTGGTTGAGTACGATCGTCGAGCAGATGCTTCACCGCGATCCTTTGAAACGACCATATTCAGCTGCCGCGACGGCCCTCGCTCTTCGCGAAGCCCAACGCAGGGCTTCCGAGGGAATCGGGGTGGTAGAGCATGCGGTCTCTGGATTCAGTCCACTGCAATTGAAAACCGACCGGGCCGAAGCGGAGCGTGTTCTCGGGATCAAAAAGAAAAAGCAACGACGGCGGTTTGCCTCGGAAGAGGATGAGAGCTCCTATCAAGCTTTTTGGGAAAAGCCCATCGTACTCCTTTCGGCGCTCGCGATGCTGATCGGTTTGATCGCATTCCTGGTTTGGCCACTCAATGAATCGCAGATGAAGACGCGTGCTGAATCGCTGCTTGCGACCGAAGATGCAGTGCGGTGGAACGATGCACGAGACAAGTACCTCCTCCCGATGCTTGAAAAGTACCCAGAGGGAGCTTACGCGGACTGGGCTCAAGAGCAACTCGATATGGTCGAGATGCGCAATGCGGAAGAACGCATGCGTAGAAACCTCCGTGTGGGACGCGAGCCTACTTCGGAAGGAGAGCGCAAGTTTAGTGAGGCGGTCCGTTTTGAACGCTTTGGAGATCGGGTTACAGCTCTCGATAAATACAAAGGGATCGTAAAACTGCTCAAAGACGAGGAAAAGGATCGACCGTTTGTCAATCTGGCGAAACGGCAAATCGCAGTTCTTGAATCCAACCCGCCGAGCATCGAGGAATTGAGACGGTTCCTTCAAGAGAAGCTAGTCGAAGCGGACCAGCTCTACGATGCGAGCGATCTGTTGGGCTCTCGCCAAATTTGGGAAGGGATTGTCAGTCTCTACAACGGGAATCAAGAAATGATTGGTTTTGTAGAGAAGGCGCAGCGGAGACTCTCTGGAGACAAAACGTCGAGTTCAAGCGAAGAAAAGACTTCGACCTCGCCATCGCAGGACCTGCCGGCGACTGGCGATGCTGATCCAGCGAACGAAAAACCATAGGGAGATTCAGATACCTCCCAATAGCGTGCCGGTAGAAACCGTGAATCGCAAATCGTTTAACCGCACATTGCCAAACAACGATCGATCCGAGCGAGTGAACTCTCTCGTCCGAGGATTGCAAAGGCATCAAAGATCCCCAAGCCTGTTCCCTTTCCTGTGAGTGCAATGCGCAAGGCATTGATGCAAACTCCAAGCTTAACGCCCATCGATTCTGCCAAGGCTTTGATCTTTGGCTCAAGTGCTGATGGTTCGAAGGGGGCCTCGGTCGCAACGATATCTCGCAATGCCTTGAGAACTTCAATCCCACGATTTTCACCGATGACACGTTTTTCGAGCAGACTAGGATCAATCGGCAGTTCCGAATCGCTTACAAAGTACTCGTCGAACTGCAAAATATCACCAGCCACTTTGATTCGATCTCCTGCAGCTGCTACGACACGCTGCAAATGCTCAGCCACGGAGCATGGTGCCGGATCCGCGACGAGCCCAGCTTTCTGAAGATACGGCAATACCATCGCCACCTTTTTCTTTGGGTCCAACTGGTTCATCCAACGCCCTTGGAACGCCAATAGTTTTTGTGGATCAAACGAAGCGGGTGCTTTGTTGACTCTCTCGAGCGAAAAATGGCGTATCGCATCATTGAGCGAGAAGTGCTCGGTGCTGTCGTCGAGCGACCAACCGAGCAGCAACAAGTAATTGAGTATGGCATCGGGCAAAAAGCCTGTTTCGCGATAAAAATCGACGACGACCGGATTGAAGGTCTCCGGAGTGGTCTCGAGGTGAGCTCGTTTGGCGATCCCGTCTCCGAGTTGGAACAAAGTCGCAAAGTCTTTCTGCTTGAGGTACTTATCCAATTTCCTTTTGCTGAGTTTGGCTGTGCCGCCGGGCTCCGCAACGTAGGGGAGGTGCGCGTAGATCGGGAGGGGATACCCCAAACTCTGCGCAATGAAAATTTGGCGAGGGGTGTTCGGTAAATGCTCGACAGCTCGTACGACATGGGTGATTTGAAAATCAAAGTCGTCGACAACACTCGCTAGATGGTACAGGCACGTACCATCAGCGCGTTGAATCACGTGGTCTTGCTCGTCAGCCCACTCGAATGAGCAGTCGCCGCGAATTAAGTCGTGGAATTGGCAAGCCCCAGTTCGAGGCATTTTCATCCTCACCACAGCGGTGCGTCCTTCGGCTTGAAATCGCGTCTCATCCTCAGGCGACGTAGCCATGAACGCTCGGTCGTAGATGAAGGCTTTCCCCGCTTTTTCCGCCTCGGATTTCGCAGCGGCGAGTTCCTCAGGTTTTGCGTAATCGCGGTAGGCATGACCCGAAGCTAGCAACTGCGAGACAGCCTGTTGATAGCGTTCCGAACGCTGCGATTGAAAATAGGGGGCGTACGGACCACCCACGTCTGGGCCTTCGTCCCAGTTCAGTCCCAACCAACGAAATCCATCAAGGATCGGTTTTAAAGCTGCATCGACATTGCGACCTTGGTCTGTGTCATCGATCCGCAGAAGGAATTGGCCGCCTGCTTGCTTTGCGAGCAGATAGTTGAAGAGAGCGGTCCGCACCCCGCCGATGTGGAGGTAACCGGTGGGGCTCGGGGCAAATCGTGTTCGTATGGTCATGTTTCTAAATGGTATTTCTGAGCGAGCCAAATTCGGATGGTTGTTTTTGTTGAGTTTCGGCCGGATTGTGGTACGAGCTATCCGGATTGCCGAGTGCCCCACGCCAAAGCCATGATTTTTATTTAGAAATCCTACTTGGAAACGACGATCGCGAGTAGGAGGAGACGCGACGGAAAGTATCCTTCATATTAGGCTGCACGGGCATGCTAGGGCGAAGGGGACGCTGCCCATCATCAAAACGCGGTGTTCCCCTCGACTCCTCTTGTTGCGTGTGGTTCAAAACGCATTTTCAGATTGCTATTTCCCCTTCGCTGCGGCTCTTTTCCTAGAGTGAGATTTCCTCGCGTGAGAATTTCAGTGAACCGTCTCTATAAGTTCCAACTTGTACCACTCGTCGTTTTTTGCGTGGTGGTAATGGTTCGCTTCGTGTACTCGCAAGACGCCAACGTACGTCAGGCGGATAGCTTGAAGATAGAGCCAACAATCGCAAAGGTTGGCGTGGGAGATGATGCGCAACATCGCTTGCAATCGGCACTTATTCTGGCAGCCCCTGGGGATGTGATTCAGCTTGACGAAGGGATTTACCGCTTCGATACCGAACTGAATGTGACCTGCTCCAATTTGACCCTTCGAGGTGCAGGCCGAGAAAAAACCGTACTCTCGTTCAAGAATCAATCGGCGGGAGCGAGCGGTATTTTAGGGACCGGGAATGGTCTCACCATTGAGGACCTGGCCGTCGAAGACACCTCGGGGAATGCGATCAAAATCCTTGGTGCACGCGACGTGACTCTGCGCCGAGTGCGCACCGAGTGGACGGCTGGCCCGCAATCAACCAACGGTGCATACGGACTCTATCCTGTCGAGTGCACCAATGTATTGATCGAGGATTGCATTGCGATCGGAGCTTCGGATGCTGGTATTTATGTCGGTCAATCTCAAGATGTTATTGTTCGCGGGTGCCGCGCCGAGAGAAACGTTGCGGGGATCGAAATTGAAAATAGTTTGCGGGCCGATGTTTATGACAACATTGCCACCGACAATACGGGAGGAATCCTCGTGTTCGACCTTCCTGGGTTAACGCTGACCAATGGTGGCTATGTTCGCATCTTTAAAAATCGCGTCGAAAGGAACAACCATAAGAATTTCGCACAACCGGGTGCCATTGTGGGCGAAGTTCCCCCGGGGACCGGGGTAATGTTGATGTCGACCGATCATGTGGAGATTTTTGATAACGATATCATCGATCACCAAACCAGTAACATTGTGATCGTCAGCTACCTGATCACCGAGCGAAAGCTCAACGACAAGAAGTATGATCCGTATCCGGAAGCGTTTAGTGTTCATGACAATCGCATTTCAGGTGGTGGCAGGAAACCATCTGGAAAAATTGGAAAAATGCTCGCGCCTGTCGTTGGGATCCCGTTTCCAGATATTTTCTTCGACGGCATCGTCGATAAGAAAAAATTTGTGAATGGTGAACTTCCTAACGAACTTCGTGGAAGTGTGCGTGAAGAGGCGGAAACAACCTTTGCGAATGTGCATATCGACCAATTCTCGCCCGCCAATATGCTTACTGGCAAATACCAGGTGGAGCGTAGCTCGGAAGGGCTGAATGGAGTATCGCCTCCTATAGATCCGGTGCAATTGAAGCCACCCTCAATTGCGACCAATGAGGGGCTTGATGCAGTCGCTGTGTACCGACGGGCGCCGCAATTCCTTTCGCAATGGAAACTGTTTGAGAAGAAGGAGGCACACTGGATAAGGGCTAGCAATACGATTCCCTACGAACTGAATACTCCACTCTATTCGGACGATACCACGAAACACCGCTGGTTTCGATTGCCGGAGCAAGCGGCCATAGAATGGACTGACCATGGACCGTTGGAGTTTCCGGTGGGTACCGTCATTGCGAAGACGTTTGCCTATCCTGACTCGACGGATGACAGCACGCCCGGAGAGCGGTACCTGGAAACACGCATAGAATTTCGGGAAGCTTCAGGCTGGTATGGCTACTCGTATGTATGGAACGAGGATCAGACGGATGCCGAGTTGCGACTCGGTGGTGGGCGGATCGAAGCCCAATGGATCGATGCAGCGGGCGCAGTGCAAACCAATCGCTATGAGGTTCCGAATGCCAACCAATGCTTGACATGCCACAGTCAGAATAACAAGTACGAGCCGTTGGGCCCTACGGCTAGAAACTTGAATCGCAAATGCAATGACGAGGACGAACAAAGTCAGATCGGTTCATGGATCAGTAAAGCAATCTTGGTCGGCGCCCCCGAGTCATCTCGTCATCCCGTATTGGCTAGATTTGATGATCCGGCGACGGGCACATTGGACGAGCGAGCAAGGGCATGGCTCGAGGTGAATTGTGCGCATTGTCACAATCCAGCAGGATCCGCGAGAACATCAGGGCTTGATTTGAGTATCGCTCAATTGGATTCGTCGAAGTGGGGTGTGATGAAATCCCCGGTTGCAGCAGGCAAGGGTTCGGGTGGGCGAAAGTACGATGTCGTACCCGGAAAGCCTGACGAGTCGATCCTGATGTATCGAATTGAATCTGAGGATGTCGGTGCGAGGATGCCAAACCTCGCTCGCAACAGAACCTTTGAGGCAGGCAATGCGCTGATCCGAGAGTGGATCGAGAGTTTGGGGGCATCGCAGGACGAATCCAATCGGGAATAACGGACCGACAGCCATCGTTTTATTCGGTTTTACGCTAGACACCCGCGCCTGGCCATTGACTCCACCACGATTTGAACAGAGTCCATTGGTCATGAATAAATGCACGTTGGCTCGGGCTGAGTGCGTCTGATGCGTTGAAATGGTGTTGATACTCCGCATCTCCTTCGAGCACCATCAGGTACTTGTAGTAGAGAACAAGGTCGGGGCCTTCGTCGTATTTGGAGAGTACCGCGAGAGCGGAGTCTAGTTCCATCGCCAAGCGTCGTGATTCGACGCAACCCGCCGCGGCTCGCTTGCACAATTCGATCAACCGAAGTACTTGCCTGGGAAGAGCATTGCCGACACCGGTGATAGCGCCGACGGCTCCGCAGCGGACAAATCCGTGGAAGACCTGCGTATCCACTCCAACCATCAGAGCCAAGTTTGGATCGCCAGTGGTGATATGCTCGGCCGCATAGCTAAGGGATTCCGCGCCCCCGAATTCCTTGAAGCCGACTAGATTTGGGAATTGACGATGGAGATCGAAAAACAGGTCGGCTTTAGTCTGAAAGCCGTAGTAGGGACTGTTGTAGATGACCGCAGGGAGGTCTGGCGCTGCGCTCAGGATGCCAGCGAAGTGGCTGCGCTGTGCCGAGACAGATGTGCCGCGCGAAAGCACACGTGGAATCACCATCAGCCCCGCTGCGCCGATCTTTTGAGCATGCTCGGCGTGTGCAGCTGCGATCTTTGGATTCTGAGCTCCCGTGCCTACGACGACGGGTACACCTGCGTTGGTAAGGCGGGTAACACCTTCCTGGCGTTGGGCGTCGGTGAGCAAGGGCCAATCCCCCATCGAGCCGCAATAAACGACCGCTCGCATACCCAATCCGATCAGTTCTCGCCCTTTGCGCACCAGTGCGTCAAAATCGGGCGAGCCCGCGGAATCGCACGGTGTCATCAATGCGGGCATGCAACCTTGGAAGATATCAGCTAAGCGGCTCACAAAAGGCTCCGTCAAAACAGAAGTTGTTCGAGAAAAATCGCGGGAAGTGTATCGTTGGTCGACAGCATAGTATACGCAGTGGTGCGAGTTTGCACCAAGGCCCGGTGGACTACCCGTTCAGGTGAGATATTTGCCATTGTGGTCTCTCAAGCTGATAAATTCACTGAGATTTCGTGAGTCTTGTTCTCGCGGGTGTGGACTGCCACGCTCAGGTAGCGAGTTAGGGATACGGTTCGCCGTACAGCAAGCGGACCACCGGATAATCGATACAGGCGTTTCAGACTGGATGGTACGGTTGGCATCCGCGCGCGCGGGTGCGTATCCGGTTGCCTTGAGCTCTCGAGAGTACTACCGTTTTTTGACGTCGTTATATGCCCTACAAAACCGTTGTTGAGAACGCTCGCTATGAACCAGCCTTGGTGGATTCCACTGATCAAGCCGATACTGTTTTCGCTTCTATTCTATCTTGCTATGCGAGTCGTCAATCGCCGATTAAGGCGACGTTGGAAGGACGATGAATCTCGGACGCTGCGTCACCAAGGTTGGGTTCCAATACTAGGTTCTGTTGCAGTCCTATTCGGTTTCGGACTTGCAATCATCTCTAACACCATTGGCAAGAATGAAACCACGAATATTTGGACGACTTCTTTTTTTGTGGGCTTTGGTCTACTCGGACTTCCACTGATCGCGGATTACCTTTTTTCTCGCCACCGTGTCACCGAGGAAGGCATCGACTACGGAGGAATGTTCGGGACCCAAGGGTTTATGGCATGGAAGGATCTAGAGTATGTGTCGATTTCGCAAACGATGGGTTGGTGCATCTTGAAATCTTCGTCGGGCGCCAAGGCTCGTATTTCGGTGTTGCTAGAGGGTTTACCCCAGTTTTCAAGGCTGGTTCTGGAGCATGTTCCTCGCGAGCGGATCCAGATGGAGGCGTATCTTTTTTTGGTACAAACGGCGAACGGTTCGTATGGGATGCTTATCGACCCAAATTCGATCGAGTGGACGACCGCTGTCTCCAGAGCTCGCAGCACCTTGCCAATCCTCCATGAGTTGCATGAAACCGATAACAATGCAGCATGGGTGAAGTATGAAGTAAAGACAACCGAAGGTACTACCGAGCATGTGTGGGGTGAGTTGCAATACTTGGGCGAGGATTCGTTCCGTGCAACGCTTGAGACGCCTCTAGTCACCGGCGAACCTGTCGATGACATGAATGAAGCATTGCCGCTGAGCGCACTCGAGGATTGGTTGGTGACATTACCGGATGGAACGGTGCGAGGGGCGTTTACGATGCAAGTGGAGCTGGAGGTTGCGAAGCGTGAGGGGCTTGCCATATTACCCCATATCGCCGCAATGGACGGGCGGTTTTGTGACCGATAAGGTCAATGGTGCGGGTGGAGCAAGGCGAGAGGAAGCTAACGACGGGCAGTTCCGTGGTCTTGTCGCTTCATGAGCGTTGATCGACGAACTACCAACTCCTGCTGCAGGTCGTCAGTCGTCAGTCGACTTTGGGATTCGAAGTATTTTTGCCATCGCTTTGCCTTTGGCAAGTTCGTCGATCATTTTGTCCAAGTAGCGTATTTCTCGCATTAAGGGCTCTTCGATTTCCTCGATCCTGATACCGCAGATGGTACCGGTGATGAGTTCCCGCGCCGGGTTCATTTGCGGTGCTTGGGCAAAGAAGGTTTCGAAGTCGATTTTGTTCTTCAGTAGGTTCTCGAATTCTTTCTTGTTGTATCCAGTGAGCCAGCGAATGATTTCGTCCACCTCTTCTTTAGTGCGCCCTTTCCTCTCCGCTTTCGCGATATAGTGTGGATAAACGCTTGCGACGCTCATCGTGTAGATTCGGTGTTTCGTCATAAAGAGCCTGGCAATTACGGCTAAGATTGAGTTGGAGCGAGCAGGAATCGGATTTTGGCATGTTGGCAATAATCTAATGAATCCCATGATATTGGCACAAGTCACACTGAGGCGGTCGTATGGTGTTTGAGTTGAGTATGGTTGGATGCAGAATTGCGTGGGCTGGGAGGCTGGCGGAAGCGTTGTCGTCAGGGAAGGTAATCGCAAGATGGTTCATGGCATGATGACGGGCTCTATTGCGGTTGTCTCTCACACGTTTAGCCCTGATTTGAATGGACAAGCCGTCGTGTTGGGTAGGTTGCTTGAAGGAATGCCTCCTCTAGTTCGGATTTCGAGCGATCGATTTTGGCGACCCGAGGCTATCCCAGGTGTTATCGACGAGCGTGTCGCGGCACCTTGGGCGATTCGTAAGCTGCGAAAGCTGAGATTCGTTGAGGGTGCTGTTTTTAGGATTCATGTTTGGCATCGAGCTCGTGGTATTGAACGAGCCATTGTTCGGCATCGCTGTTCAACTGTTGTTGCGTGCACCGGAGGGGATTTAGTCGATCTCCCAGGTGCGATTATTGCCACGGAACGAACAGGGATCCCCTGTGTATTGCATTACTTTGATGATTATCGGAGCCAATGGAAAATACCGAATCCTGCATGGTCGACGCGATGGATGGAGCGAAACGGGGCCTCGATCGAGGCCGAGGTGCTCCGCAAGGCCTCAGGTGTGGTTGTTCCGAACGAGCTTTTGAAATCCGAGCTTTCCCAACGGGTATCGTCTCCGATCGCGATCATTCGGAATCCTGTGCAACTGGATTTGTATCAGACTCTACGTGATGCTGTGCCCGCGCGTGACAACAGTCCGCTTCGACGCTGGTCAATTGCTTACACAGGTTCCATTTATGAGGCGCAGTTGGATGCGGTACGAAACTGCGCGCGAGGACTCGATTTATTGCGTAGCCGCGGAGTCGACGTAAGGCTGCACCTATACACAGCGCAGTCCGAGGCTTCGCTACATGCTCAGGGAATTCCTGACACTGTCCATGTGCATCCCACCGTGAAACCTCTGGATGCGAGTCGTGTTCAATGTGAAGTAGATATCTTGCTATTACCGCTTGCTTTTGTGACCAGGTACCCTGAATTAATCCGTTCGTCAGCGCCAGGGAAACTTGGGGAGTATTTGGCCTCAGGAAGGCCGATTTTAGTCCATGCGCCTGCCGATTGCTTCCTTTCTCGTTTTGCATCGGACCAGAGATGGGGGCTCGTATGCGACACGCCGGATGAGGCTCGTATTGCAGATAGCGTCGAGCGAATTATTCGGGATTCGCAGTTGCGGACGGAGTTGAGCCAAAAGGCGTTGGCCGCGAGTCAGCAGTTCTCGGAAGCCGTAAATCGCGAGGAATACTCTCGCTTTCTGCGAGAGTCGCTTATGTTCCAAAAGCCCTTCAGGAGTCCCTTGTTGTCTGCTTGACGCCTTGAGCGAAGGCTGTTCAATTGCTACGATTCCGTGGGTATGGAGACCGCTTCTGGGCCTCCCCCCCGAGGACGTTTCAGTGGAGGGAACGTTGTTAATTGATCATGTAAATACACTACTTTCGGGCGGAGCGGCTGTCGCGGCGAGGCGTCTTCATCAGGGACTGCTTCAAGCGGAAGTAGGAAGCCGGCTTTGGTACTCATCTCGCGATGTTTTGCCGAATGAAGCGGAATTGGCGACAGGAGAGGGTATGCGTGCTGCTCCATGGCCTCTCGCAGATGCTTCGATGGCGGCCAGGGCGAATCGAATTGTCCACGAGTGTTTCCGCAAATTGCAATTGCGACTACTTCGCAGTTATTACCGACGCGGACGAAAGCGACGGGGTGGGGGATTTGTCGGGGTACGCCAAACAATCAAGACGCCATTCGATCCTGCTATTTTTGACGGCGATATCGTTCATTTCCATTGGGTCGGCAAGCTGATCGACTTCCCTTCGTTTTTTGAGTCGATGCCCAAAGAGCGTCCGCTGGTTTGGTCCTTGCATGACATGAATCCCATGACCGGTGGTTGTTCGCACGCAGGAGACTGCGAAGGGTTTGCCCGAAGGTGTGGAGATTGCCCGATTCTGGCTCGGCCTGGCCCAAGCGATTTGTCCAATCAAGAACTTTCGATTAAACACGACGCACTTCAAGGGCGTCGTGTATTCGTTATCGCACCGAGTCACTGGATGGCTTCAATGGCGAGAAAAAGTTCATTGTTTGCGGGATGCTCTGTTTCGGTAATTCGAAATCCGATCGATACGTCGGGGTTTTACCCCGAGGATAAACGCTTAGCGAGAAAGTCGTTAGGGCTTCCCGAAGATGGAATCTGTCTTTTGTATGCAGCGGAATCGGTAGAAGTGAACGAGAAGGGGATCAATGAGTATTTAGCAGTGCTCCGAGATATCTCGAAATCCCGTTCCGTTTTTGGGCTGGCTTTTGGTCGAGGGGAGATCGTTTCGCAAGTTGAGAATGCAAGGATCTTCAGTCTTGGTTATTTGAGTTTGCCATCGCAAATGCGAATGGCTTATTCTGCCGCGGATATCTTTGTGATCCCATCCCATGCTGAGACCATTTCGCAAACAACCGTGGAAGCATTTGCATGTGGTACCCCGGCAGTCGCGTTCGCGGTGGGAGGTATTCCTGAATTGGTTCGCGATGGAGAAACTGGTTTCCTGGCTAGCTTCCGAGATGTTGGGAAAATGTCCGACCGCATCGGTTGGCTAATCGATCATCCAGAAAGGCGATTGGAGATGGGGGAAACCGCGTTGGCTGTGGTTCGAAAAGAGTTTGAAAGCAGGCATCAAATCTCAAAATACATCGATTTGTACTCGGAGATACTTGAGCCTGCGGGTACTGTCGCTCCTGCGCGAGCGATGGAGAAAATATCGTTCCCAAGTTCAAGGATATGACTGGCCATGAAAATATTGGTCTTGGGCATCACTGGGATGCTCGGAAATGCGATGTTTCGATATCTTTCCAACCAACCAACCCTATCGGTTTATGGAGCGGTACGGCGTTCGGCCGCATCGAAGTATTTTGCACCTGAATTGGCCAGTCGTCTCATCGCAGGTTGGGATGCGGAAAATCATGACTCGACAATTCGTGTCTTCAATCGAGTGCGTCCTGATGTGGTAATCAATTGCGTTGGACTCGTGAAACAGTTAGCAGAAGCGGATGATCCGTTGCAGGCGATCCCTATCAACTCGATCTTGCCACATCGATTGGCGGCGTTGTCGGAAACCTTAGGAGCGCGATTGGTTCACATCAGCACGGATTGCGTGTTCCTCGGGACACGGGGCATGTATAAGGAAGAAGAGATACCGGATGCCAAAGATCTTTACGGTCGGACTAAGGCGCTCGGCGAAGTAACGAGTGGCTCGGCGATTACGTTACGCACTTCGATCATCGGACACGAGCTCGAAGGAAACCGTAGTCTGGTCGGTTGGTTTTTATCACAGGCAGGACCAGTGAAAGGCTTCCGACGAGCCATCTTTTCCGGTTTGCCTACGGTGGAACTATCTCGGGTAGTTTGCGATTACGTTTTGCCGAATCCTGACCTGAGCGGTCTATTTCATGTGGCTGCTCCACCGATCGACAAGTTTTCATTGCTAGAATTGGTTGCCGAAGCTTACGGCAAATCGATAGAAATCGTTCCTGACGAAAACTTTGTCATCGATCGATCTTTGGATGCCTCCAGGTTTCGGGAGGCAACAGGTTATGAATCCCCGGACTGGCGGGAATTAATCCGCCGCATGCATGCATTCAAATAGGCCACGCTGTAGGCAACAAGAGGAGGTGAAATCAGATGTTTGAAGGAAAAACGCTATTGGTTACCGGGGGTACGGGTTCCTTCGGAAATGAGGTGTTGAGGCACTTCTTGCACAAACCGCTGCGTGAGATTCGCGTCTTCAGTCGGGATGAAAAGAAGCAAGAAGACATGCGGATCGCGATCAACGATTCGAAGGTTAAATTTTACATCGGCGACGTGCGGCAGTACGACAGTGTTTATGAGGCGATGCACGGTGTCGATTATGTTTTTCATGCGGCGGCACTCAAGCAGGTTCCATCGTGCGAGTTTTATCCGATGGAGGCCATCCGAACGAATGTGCTCGGCGCCGAGAATGTTATGAATGCCGCGATTGCTCGCGGGGTACGGCGGATGGTGCTGTTGAGTACCGATAAAGCCGTTTATCCTATCAACGCTATGGGTATTTCTAAGGCGATGATGGAAAAGGTGATGATCGCCAAATCGAGGATGCGATTGGATGGCGAGACAGTGCTTTGTGCGACGCGATATGGGAATGTGATGGCATCGCGAGGTTCCGTAATTCCATTGTTCATCAGCCAGATAAAAGCGGGAAAGCCGATCACGATTACGGACCCGTCGATGACACGGTTTTTGATGTCGCTTAAGGATTCGGTGCGTTTGGTATTGCACGCTTACGAGCATGCACAACAAGGAGATATCTTTGTTCAGAAGGCACCAGCGGCGACCCTCGACGTCCTTGCTCGCGCTCTGATTCGAATTTTTGGCGGCAAGGGAGAGATCCGTATTATTGGGACTCGGCATGGGGAGAAGCTCTTTGAATCGTTGGTTTCTCGCGAGGAGATGGCCAAGGCGAGCGAAGACGACCAGTACTATCGAGTTCCTGCCGACAATCGGGATTTGAATTATGCGAAGTATTTTGTTGAAGGTGAAACTTCGGTCTCGACGATGGAGGATTATACCTCGCACAATACTCGTCGGCTCAATGAGGATCAGACGGTAGAATTGCTCATGAACCTTGACTATGTCCAGGAGCAATTAAATGCTTAAGGTGATGACGATTGTTGGGACACGACCCGAGATCATCAAAATGTGTCGAGTGATCGACGCATTCGATCGAAACACGAAGCATGTATTGGTGCATACTGGTCAAAACTATGATTACGAGTTGAATCAGGTCTTCTTCGATGACTTGGGAATTCGGAAGCCCGATTATTTTCTCGAGGCCGCAGGCCCCAATGCTGCGGCAACCATCGCCCGTGTCATCGAGCGATCGGATGAGGTTTTGGGTAAAGAGTCACCCGATGCGGTGCTGCTCTATGGGGACACCAATTCCTGCTTGTCGGTAATCTCCGCGAAGAGGCGAAAGATCCCTATTTTTCACATGGAAGCGGGAAATCGATGTTTTGATCAGCGCGTTCCAGAGGAGATAAACCGCAAGATTGTGGATCACCTGAGCGACATCAACATGGTGATAACTGAGCATGCTCGGCGGTATCTTTTGGCAGAGGGACTGCCTCCGGATCGTATCTTCCAAATCGGTTCCCACCTGCCGGAAGTCTTTGAAACTTTTCGCTCACAAATTGAAGCGTCTAGTGTACTCGATCGCCTTGGGCTATCGTCGGGCGAATTTTTTGTCGTGAGTGCACATCGCGAGGAGAACGTCGATACCGAGTCGCGGTTGTCGTTGTTGTTGGATGCATTGCAGGGCTTGGCCAAAGAGTACCGAGTGCCGGTAATTGTCTCTACGCATCCGCGGACACGGGCGCGTCTAAACGCGGTTTCGACCGAGGCATTGGATCCCTTGATTCGATTTGAAAAGCCGTTTGGTTTTTTTGATTACATCCGACTTCAGCAATGTGCAAAATGCGTCATTTCCGATAGTGGTACGATTACTGAAGAGTCTGCGATCTTAGGATTCCCGGCAGTGACAATCCGAGATTGCCACGAACGCCCTGAGGGAATGGATGAGGGCGTCTTGATCATGTGCGGGCTAGAAAGACAGGGGGTGTTGGATGCCGTGAAGTTGATGATTGCATCCGCGAGTACCCGGAAGCCTGTATCGGTGGATGCGTACAGGTCTGAAGCTGTCTCTCAAAAGGTACTTCAAATGGTGTTTAGTTACATACCTTATGTACGTAGAAAAGTGTGGGGCATAAGTACCTAAAGCTTCAGCACCGAAATCTTTTTAATGCCTTGGATGTGTTCATCGCAGTAAGCGAGCAAGTCATCACTCTTTTCGCTTACTTCGCTGTTGTAAACCAGGTCGTGAAACTCACCGACTATGTTTCGTACAATTCCTGTTCGGAGTTGTTCTGATTGGAGCAGGATCTCGAACTCACTGCCTTCGCAGTCAATCTTTAGAAGGTCGATCCTCTCGACGGCATGTTCCTGGATAATTTCATCGAGAGAAATACAAGGCACTGTTATTGATTTGGCCGGCGAATGATGAAATTCCTCAAAGGGACCTTGCGCAGAGCAAATCGTATTTCCGCCGGAGAATTCAGGGTGCAGATGCAGTGTCACCGCGGTGCGTCCGGCTTTTCCAACCGCGCAGTTAAAAGCCTTTACGTTGGAGATGCTATTGAGTTTGATGTTTTCGATCAGTAATTGGTAGGTTGGCGGGAACGGCTCGAAGGAGTAAATCTGCGCGTTGGGGTTCTGCTTTGCAAGGATGGTAGTGGCGACACCGCAATTAGCACCTATATCGAAAATGGATTTCGAGTAATTCCGAAATCGGAATAGCTCGTATTCATCATTTAAGATGATCTCACGAATGCAGCCATATCCAGATGGATCGTCGGGGTCCGTTTTAAAGACGTAATCGACATTGTTGTACGTTAATTCGGTCAACATAGAAGCGTCCTTGGTCGGTTGAGTGTTGTTTGTGAATAGCGATGCAGCGATAGATCGTCGACTGTTGGTTATCCGCTGACTGCTTTTCGAATTTTGCGAACAGCTCTTCCTAGCTCCTTGGAGACCTTTTCAGGAATTCTGTAGATCACATCCAGTGGATGGTTTTTGTCGAGACGAATATCCGTCTCGATGTTATCGGTTGTATGCTCTACCGGATTAGGAGCTTCGACTGGTGGACGCGAGTCCGTTGCAGCGTTTGTAAGTGGAGTTTCGAGTATTCGACTGGCTGCTGTAACTAGGCGATTGATCCACGTAGGGTGGGCGGCTAGATGCTCGTGACGCATACAATAGAGGGCTATATTTAAAAGTCCAACAACCTGCTTTTGGGGATTGAAGGCGGACGACTGATCGCTGATTCGTACCCGAGTTAACGATGTATCGAGACCTCCCCATCGATGGATTGCAGATAGTTCTATCCACAGGCAGACATCCTCGCCAATCTCATTGTTCTCGGGGAATGAAAGTGACTGGAATACTTCTTTCTTGCCCATTACCGTTGGCATTGCGATCGTACAAGTACCAATAACCGCAGGGAAAATGTTACCATTCAACTTGGCTGAGTGGATGACTTCGAGAAGCTCACCTTCGGTTGTCATTCGTTGATAGGAGGTGTGGGACAAAAGGCAGAGATTCTCTTCCATGAATTGGAGTTGCGTCTCCAGTTTCTGCGGCTCGTAGAGGTCGTCGGAATCAAGAAACGCAATGTACTCTCCTGTGGCGTGCCGGATTCCGTTGTTTCGAGCCGCAGCCGGGCCTTTTGGGGGCTGAAGTACATAACGGATACGCGAGTCTGCTTCTGCTGCCTCGCCTAACTCGATACAGGGCGTTGACGATCCATCGTCAACCATAATCAATTCCCAATTGATATGTGTCTGGGATTGCACACTTTGCATGGCTTCGATAGCCCATGGGAATCGATCCCGAAATGGCATGATGATGCTTATTTTTGTCTTTGACAGTCGTTCCGCAGCCAGTTCATCTGCTTTCTTTTTTGCTTCCGAGTAGGGGGTCTCTGCAAGAAATTTTGCCGTTCGACTGAAGAAACGGTATGGAGATCCCTCCATCCGTGTCATTTCTTCATCGGTTAGTTTATGTAAAAAACCCGTCCATAGTTCATTGCACTCGGCAATATGCTGGTGCCATTTTCGATGTGTGTCCTGCGCAGGGTGTACTCGTGATCTAACCAGGAGTTGCTCGTCATAAATCAATGGCGCCTCTCGGAAGAATTTGAACCAGAGATCATAGTCCTGCGTTGTTGGAAGCGCTTCGTTGAAACTTCCCATCTCGTCGAAATATTTGCGAGGAATCAGTAATGCACATCCATGGATCAGACCCCTTAGAAGAGGAAGCATGGGCGTTTCTAGTTGGTTTTTTTTCAGAACGGCGTGGGGTCGCATATCCCCAGTTCTTTTAGATGTCGCGTCCATCAATTCGTAACCACAAAAAACGATTGCATCCGGCCTTTCAGAATTTTGGTGCAATGCGATTTGGTGAGCGATTTTATGTGGTACATAGGCGTCATCATGGCTTAGCCACGAGAAGAAATCGCCTCGCATATTCGCGATGCCAACGTTGAGAGCTGATCCACAGCCACCGTTAGGTTTTGAAAAATAACGAATTCGATCACCGTAGGAGAGTGCTATCTCTTCGGTTTGACCATCATCCCTGGATCCATCGTTTACGACGATTACCTCGCAATTGGGATATGTTTGCCCCAATGCGCTGTCAATCGCCTCTCGCATATACTGTCCGCCGTTGTAAACGGGGATCACGATTGAAACCAATGGGAGTTTTTGATTGGCTTCTAAAGACATCTGTAACCTCCATGTTGTTCGTCAAGCCGTCCGTCCCGGCGGTTAAGCCTGCATTCGCAAGGCCCGCAACGTTGAATGATGTGGAAGGATACCAAATTCCACGGATTCACGTCATCAGAGAAAGTTTGGCAGAAAATGCTGCCTTGGCGAAATGATAGCATCCGCGTTTTTCCAAGATGTCTTTTTCGAAGAACGAATGATTCGCTGTCGCAGAGGCTAGCAAGTGACAATCAGAAGTTCTAAGTAAACGCGGTAGTCGATTTGGAGGATAAAAAAGCCTTCATTTTTCGCTGATTTGGCTAAACACAGCACTTTTCGTAGGACGTATTTTGGTCGATCTCGTCAGGATCTTGTTCTGTGGGGGGAATGACTTGCGTGTCCCAAGCTATAGCAAGTTTTCAGCTGTTCAGGAAAAATAGCGTCAAATATGATCGCGACGGGGGGATCCTAGTGCTCGTGCTCGGATGATGGGGTAGCTTCCTTGCATGGAGAATAATGTCGGGCATGGCCCCAATCTACGATGAGGAGCTGCTTTCGATGACGAGTGCGAGCATCGTTTCACTGAGAACGGGCTAAGAGTTGCAATCCCGACACAAATGATCACATGCGACTAAAATACCGGAAGAACCAGGTTTTCAAGGTGACTTCAGTCCGTTTTTACACACCGATGTCTTCATTCCAGAGTTGAGGGAAATCGGTGATGAACTTGCGCATTAGCTCGATGCACTCGGGGTCGTTGAGTACGGTCAAGTCGATACCGCGTGAGCGGTTGTAATCTTCTGGCCCTCGAAAATTGACGTTTTCGCCTACCACGATGCGAGGGATCTTGTACAGCAGCGACATCCCACTGCACATGTCGCAAGGTGATAGCGTTGAGTACAGAGTCGCAGCGGCATACTCTTTCGCGGTGAGCCGCCCTGCATTTTCGATGCAGGCCATCTCCGCATGCAGGATCGCGCTGCCTCGCTGCACTCTCATGTTATGACCGCGCGCGACAATCTCACCGTTAAGGACCAAAACGGACCCAATCGGAATACCTCCCTCTGCGAGCCCATGACGCGCCTCTGCAACCGCTTCCTGCATGAACTTGTCCATCACCTACCCCCCGTTGGTTTCCACTTTGGCAATTGCGCGACCGGTGTCGAACCTCGACATCATCGCGATAAGCCAAGAATGCGCCAGTTTTACCAGTCTCGAAACGCCTTGATTAACGTGCCTTGATTAAGGCTCCTTGATTATAGCGGATCGGTTCGTCCGTACGGCAAGGCGCAATAGATCGGCAAGGTGCGATGGAGCTTGCGAGAGATAGGTAACAGGGAATGGCTACCCATCGAACCATCCCGACGGGTAGCCTTTTCAATGATTCTCTTGACGCGCGGTGCTGCAATTCAGTAGTCCTCAGGGTGTGCAATTGCCTTCGAGTCTCGGTGTGCGGGGACGTTGCTTGCACGAGTGGTTGCGGGGTTTGCATGCATTGAAGCAGTGCGTTTCAGCAGACCATTCGATTTGGAAAGCAGGCATGGGAAACAAGCTGGCAAGGAGGATTCACTGGTCGGCTGTTTGGGCGTGTGCCCTCGCCGCACCGAGCGTACTCCATGCTGATGATACGTTGGAGAAACGGGCGACGATTGAACCACCGATTGCAGAATCCAGCATTGGGATTCTGGATGCGTCGACGCAACCACCGCCAGCATGGATCAGCGGGTGGGTCGATATAGGCTTTACCGCGTCTTCGGTGGGTACTGGCAGGTTGTTGGTTGAACCGCGGCCCAACCATCTTGGAAACGAGTTCCTGTTGAACCAGTTGGTGCTCGACATGAACCATGCTCCCGATCCCATCGAAGACTCGCTCGGGTATCGCGTTCAATTGCTTTCTGGCTCTGACGCTTGGCTACTCTCAGGTCCCGGGGATCCGCCAAACGATAATGTCTATTTTGGATTTGTCGTTCGTCAATTGTACCTCTCTGCTCACTTCGACATCCTGGGAGAGAGAGGTTTTGATCTTAAGTCTGGGCGAGCGCCGTCGTATTTAGGCTACGAGTCCTATCAAGCCCCTATGCGGCAACTCTACTCTATGTCCTACCAGTGGTTCTATGCAGCGGATGGGTGTGATACGGGTACGTGGGGGACATGGCATGTGAACGACCATTGGGACCTCACCGCAGGCGCTTACCTCGGCTCGAATACGTTTTTTGAGCTGCGTGGCGATGCTCCGTGCGGTATTGTGCAAGTGCTCCGCAATCGCGACGACTCCGGGAACAATTATCAAGCTTGTACGATCGTTTTCGGCGATCAAGCGATTGGTCAGGGGAATAGCGCACTTCTCGAGGGGAAGAACCAGGTCGTCTTTGAATACCGACATCAGGTCCCGCTATCGGATCATGTATCTCAAGTAGTACAGATAAACGTAGGTCGCTCCGATAACGTGCTGGGGAACCATCGCGGTGTCTGGTACGGTGCGCTGGGAGCGAATCAATGGTCTGTCACTGAGCAGATGCGATGGCAATGCCGATACGAATGGTTTTATGACAACGGTACGAGAACCGATTTTGATACCGACTATTTTGCGGGAACCGTTGGTGCGTTTTGGCTTCCTCGGAAAAACATGATGCTGCGTCCCGAACTGCGAGGAGACTTTGCTGGCGTCCCTGCATTTGGAATCCTACGTGACCCTCATCGCAAGCGGCAACAACTGACTGCGGCGATGGATTTGGTCTTCACCTTTTAAGAGATTGGGATTCCGGGTGAGCTTTTAATGCTTTGAAAGGCGGCACATCAGCGCTGGTCATCGAGCGGTTAGTGCCTGTTCTGCTCGATGTCGTGGAGGTGCGTACGTGGAGCAAGTACCATGGGCTGTGCGGAGCACGAGGGGTTGTTCCTGGACATGCCTTAGTAGTTATTCTTGCACGTTTGCCAATTCACGGTCTATCGTCCAAGCCCAGCGATGGAGGTTTCTTGAGTCCGCATAGCGAGCGTCCGATCCGGAGGCGCCCAATACTACCACGATGGTTGTTTTTCCGTGATGATCGCTCATCGAAACGAGGCATTCACCGGCGGCGTCTGTTGTCCCTGTCTTGATCCCAATGTATCCGTGCCTATCGAGCAAACGATTGGTGTTGTTCCAAACAACACGGCGCTGGTATCCCTCCGGACCTTTTACAAGGGAGCGATGACGTCGCGTTGCAACAATTTCTCTTAACAACGGTATTAGCATCAACTCGCGGGATAGTACCACTAAGTCCTCACAGGTGCTTTTGTGTTCAGGATGAGTAATTCCATGCGGATTGCGAAATGAGGTGGAACGCATACCGATTCGCTTCGCTTCCTCGTTCATGCAATCTACAAAAAAATTTAGTGGATCCGTCTTTGTGTTCTCGCTGAGTTTCCGAGTCCCGTACCACTCGGCCAACGCGACACTCACGTCATTTCCAGAGGGAAGCATCAAACCGTACAATGCATCTCGAAGGGTGATGGATTCACCAGCTCGAATGGTTGTTGAGGAACCCGGGGTTGAGTCGGCCCGTTTGGAAAACGCAATCGAAGCCTCGAGGAGCGTTGGGTCCCGTTCTAATTCTCGTGCTACCAATAGTGCCGTCATCATCTTTGTGGTACTTGCAAAATCCAATGGCTCATTTTGCCGATGTCCTGCAAGTGGCTTGCCCGTCGACGCGTCTGCGACCAACCATGCCTTGCACGATAGATTTGGCAGTCCTCCCGGGGAATCCGCAGGCTCGATTTCCGGCAGTTCTTCCAACCTTTTTTCAGAGTCTTCGTTGAGCCTAATCTCTCCCAGAGAATGCCACACCGATTGGTCGACGATGCCGTTTTCCTCAAGCCCCTTCTCGCGTTGAAACCTTAGAACCGCTTTTTCGGTCATTCCACCAAAGTCTCCATCGACCGTTAAGCCAGGTGACGGGTTCAATCGCTCGTTGAGAGTAGCCTGCAACGCTTCGACGAGAATCCCATTGGCGCCGATTTTAAGAGTCCGAGGTTGGATTGAATTGGTGGGGACAGGATGAAAATGCTCGTAGACCGATTCTGCGATGCGACCGCACAGGATCTCGGCTTCATTATTGTCTCCCCAACTCTTGTCCGCATTGCTGGTCGTCAAAACCACCATGGCGATCCATCCGCTAGGTGTTTGGAATAATCCTGCGTCCGTCCGGCAGTCGTTGACGGCACCGGTCTTGTGATAGCCTTTGACGTCGCTGGGCAGGAAGCGTAAAAGTTTTGTTTTGTCGTCGCAACTGAGCAGATGCTTCATCATCATGTTGGATGCATTTTCTGAGACGAGTTGTTTTAGGTGCAGCTTTTCAAGAAGTGTTAACATGTCTGATGCTGTGGTGCTGCCCAATCCATACTTTTGACTTCGTTCGATGGCTACCGATGTGTCTCTTCGAAAAACTTTCGAGTGAATCTGGGTTTCAGGGACTCCGAGTTCAGCCATGGTTTTGGAAACATTGGAGATGCCGACGTGGTCTAGCACCAGATTGGTTGCTGTGTTGTCCGAATAGGTGATCATGAGGTGTGCCACCGTTTCGAGCGGGAGCAAAGTCCCATTCAAAAAGTGCTCGGTCAATATCCCTGATCCAGGCACTTTATCCTCCTCCCTCAAGGAGACCATTAAGTCGTTCTGTAGCGAGCCGGTTTCGAGTTGTTTGTAGTATTCGACAAGTATCGGAAACTTGATCAAACTCGCGGTCGGCATGACTTCGGTTTCTCGATACAGAAATGTCTCACCCGTTTTAAGGTGCTTGATAGCGACCGCAGTTACCCCTTGGTGTTTGTCGATCAAGCGGGTCAATCGTTCTGCAAGTTCCTCAGAGGAGGCAAAGCTCGCGAGCCCTGCCCATAGGGATCCTGAAAGCAAAACGAGGAGTGCCTTCATGGCAGTATGCGACCACGCTTTGGTAGCATAGGCGGTGGGAAGAGGCTCCCGGATCATTGGTTTCGATTCCTTTTGTAAAAATAGGGGATACCGACCGCGATCAATAGAAGACCTGAGATGCCTTCTACGGGTTGCTCTCGTAGAATGCTGGCGATAAACCAAATATACACGAGTAGGTATGCAAGGGGTGTCCACGGGTACCACGGTGTTCGGAACGGCCTTGGTTGGTTTGGCTGCTTGCGCCGCAAGACAATCAAAGCGGCAATCGCTGCCGTGTAGAAGAGGCTTGTGGCGAAAACAATGCAGTCGGTGAGCAGATCGAAAATGGTTCGCTTCTGGAAGTAGTCTGTGAAGTGAATCAATGCTGCCGAAAGAATCACCATGAAACATGCTAACGCAGCTTGGAAGAGGATGGCTACCATCGGTGTCTTGTACCGTGGGTGGAGTGATCCGAAACCGCTTGGCAATAATCCGTCGCGTCCCATTGCAAAGGTAACGCGTGGGCTGGTCAGAAGATTGCTATTGATGGTTCCGAGAGTGCTCAACACCAGTCCTACCGACATCAGCGAGCCAGCCCAGTTTCCAAGTAATCGGGTCAAGAGTAATTCGGCGACATGTTCCCGGTTTTCGGGTACCACCATTTCGGGCAAGGGGATAACAAGGTGGTATGCGAGCGTGGCGCTTAGGTACAAAAGTCCTAGCACTCCGATCCCCCCCAATAAAGCAAATGGGAGGTTTCGTCCTGGGTCCTTGACCTCCTCCGCGATGGGAACAACACCCTCCCATCCATTGAAGGCCCACATGACGGCCAGTAGGACTGCGGCGACTTGAGTCGCGAGCGTTGGTTGCTCCGGGGTAATCGATTCGGTCAATAGATTGGAATGGAGCGAGGGGTTACCAATTGCTGTTAGGATCCAAGGCAAGAGAGCGATCGTCAATACCAATGCGCACTTAATAATGGTTGTGACCGCCTGGAGTCTCGCACCCCAAATGACACCGATGATATTCAACCACGAGATCGCTCCGATCAGCACCAGTACCCATGGGATCATTTCCCAATGGTTTGACTTCCATCCGAAGATTCGGAACAAGGACGAGATGCAAATTACCGCTAAAGCGCCGGTGGATGCTGGCCGTGCGAAGAGGAACTCCGTCCAACCAAAAAGAAATGCTGGGAGTGGACCATAGGCTTCGCGGAGATAAACATAGAGTCCCCCGGAACGCGGATGCATCGCCGAGAGTTCAGCAAGGCACAGTCCACCTAGGATACATAGCGCCATCCCGATAAACCAAACCGAAAAAATGAGCGGGAAGGATCCTGCGTCGGCTGCAATCCTTCCAGGTTTGACGAAGATTCCCGCACCGATCGTGTTTCCTACGACAATCGCGATCGCCATCCACAACCCAAGTACTCGGGGCAATCTCGAGTCATCGGGTGACCCAGGGATATTTTGTTTTCTCATGTCTTGTTTCGATAGGAACATCGATAGGGAAAACAGATCTAAGGATGAATGCCCGTTTGCTTTTGTATGAAGGTACTTTGCAGGCGAGCATGTATCCTGACAAAGTGCTCCTAAGGGTATTTAAGAAGTTTTGTTACCCTAATCTTTTCTACGTATGTCAATCATCAGGCGAACCGTTGAATGCGATCGATCAACGCGGTAGCCCAAGCATTCACCACAACGCGGGCGGGAGCCAGTGCCATCAACGCATGAGTCTATCATGCGAAATTGTAGCATTTTACGTTATCGTCGTTGGGATTGTCTTCGTTCGGATTGTCGTCGTTCGGATTGTCGTCGTTCGGATACTGGTCCTAGCGTTTTTTAGATTTAGGTCGCGATCTTTTTCCGAACGACTTGTTGGCATGCGATGGTGAGCGAGGTTTGATTTTTCTCACTTTGCCACTGATGGAGCGCCGTCGTTGGGTGACCGCTCCATCGTCCGTGCGATCCTTAGTGGACTCAGGGGACTTTTTTCGCGAAGAGGTCCCAGGGGTGGCCCCGGAACCTGAGCCTCTTCCACGCTTGGCACTTCGGGGCTTTTTTGACTTGGTGAGATTGTTGTATTGATTGAGTTCATCGTCTGCAGCGTCGACGGAGTGGAATGGATGGTCCCGATCGATTGGGATAGCCATTCCGATCGTCTTTTCGATCTCTCGCAGGTACTTGAGTTCATCACCGTCGCAAAGAGTGATGCTCTCGCCACTGGCGCCCGCGCGAGCCGTTCTACCGATGCGGTGCACGTAGGCTTCGGCTTCGACAGGGACATCGTAATTGATCACATGGCTGATTTCGTCGATATCGATCCCACGCGATGCCACATCGGTTGCGATGAGAACACGGATTTCCCCATCTCGGAACGAGTTGAGGACACGTTGGCGAGCATTTTGCGATCGGCCGCCGTGGATTCCCTCTGCAGAGATCCCCGCGTCAACTAGGGATTTGTACAGTCGATCAGCCCCATGTTTGGTCCGCATGAAGACGAGAACGCGGGTTCGCGACGATTCGGATAGCAATAGATCGAGAAGCTTCCGCTTATTGCCTCGATCGACAAACATCACTGTTTGCTTAACGCGATCTGCGGTTCTCGATGGAGGTGTGACCATCACGGTTGCATGATTGTGCAGCAGCGAGGAGGCAAGTTTCTCGATGGGCGCTGGCATGGTAGCCGACAGGAAAACTGACTGTCGGTTTTTGGGGAGCATGCGCACGATCTTTTGGATATCCGGCATGAAGCCCATATCGAGCATGCGGTCTGCTTCGTCCAGAACAAAATACTGGAGCTTGGATAGGGAGCAGTATTCTTGGTCGATCAAATCGAGCAATCGGCCGGGGGTGGCAATGACGACATGGACCCCTTTGGCCAACGCGGTTACCTGAGGACGCTGGCCGACACCTCCAAAAACTGTGGTTTGCCGGAACTTGATGTTCTTCCCGATCGCACTCATGTTTTCGGCGATCTGAACAACCAGTTCCCGTGTCGGTGCCACGATGAGGCCTACGGGTTGGTACGGAGTAGCGTACTTGCCGAGTTGCTGGATTTTTTGGAGGAGCGGGATTGCGAAGGCGGCGGTCTTACCGGTACCCGTTTGTGCGCACCCCAAGAGGTCTTGCCCTTCCAAAAGAGGAGGGATCGACTCAGCTTGGATCGGGGTTGGGGAGAGATAATCGAGAGATTTTAAAGCCGACTGGATCTCCGGGATGATGGGGAGATCGGAAAACTTGATTGACACAGATGCCTCAAAGCCCGCCTTTGAACTGGAGGGGCTACCCTAAAGTATTGAATGTTGACCTTATTGTACGCTGGCTCTACCGCAATCATAAGTGCAATTCCTTCCAGTTTGCGTGTAACAGGTTGAATATCCTGTTCCGTGATTACCCGTCCTGTTGGCCTTGATGAGGGTTTTCATGGTGATATCCACACCCAGATGCATAATCTTGCGTTGACACTGATAGAGTCGCTACCTGCGGCAAACGAAGTCTCACGCTCTTCGTAACCTTTGGTTATTTGGAGTCTTGGAGAATTATCGAGAACATTATTCTCCAAATTCGTCCCTTTTCTCGCCCGGACACTTTTGGAACTCGGCCATCATCGAATCAGCGAAAAATGGGAAAGCAATCAATCGAATGTCATGATTCATGATGTTCGTGCCCATGGACATATTCGTTCTCGCCGATCACTCGAAATTCTAGCGGTAGATGCGAACATGCCCATCGATCAAACGTGTAAATGCGGAGCGAAACTCAGGGTTAAGGATGCGTTTTCAGGTAGAGAGATCAAGTGCCCTAGGTGCTCTGAGACGATGGTAATTCGGAAACCGAAAGTCGCGGAGGAAGTTATTTCCGTTCGATGCCAGTGTGGGAAAGCGTTTCAGGCCAAGGTCTCGATGGCGGGAAAAAACTTTTCATGTACCGCTTGCCACCAACCTGTATCGATCCCAAAACCGAGTCAAGTGACATTGGATACGGTACCTACTTTCGAATCGGAATTGCCAAGCAGTAATTTGTCTACATTCTTTGATGAAAGCATCCCTCATTTTGGGCTGCCAACGGCACCGCATGTTCCTTATCAGGCCCCAATGGTCCACTCGAATTTCGGAGAGTCCGGAACGAGCAAGAAACCATTGGCAAAAAAATTACCCTCCAAAGGAATGGCGTTCGCACCAAACTTTAACCAGGAACCATTGGTGTTGATTACGGCTATTTTTTGCATCCTCTTTGGACTTGGGAGAGTGATGGTTTTTGGTGGACTTGGATTATTGCTGTCGTCTGGGGCATTTCTCAGCATTGGCGGACTCATCTATATCGCTAACACACTTATCTGCTTGGGAATCCTCGCAGCGGGCGTCGGTATCTTGTTTGAGCAAGACTGGGCAGTAAATGTTGGCCAAATTGCGGCATCCATGTACTTCGTCATGGTGATGGTCAACGCAGCGATTTTTCTCGGGAGTATCGGCTTGCTAGCCGAAATTGACGCAGCAGCGTTAGGTGGAGTAGTGATTCGATACTTTTCGTTTCTGATCGGCGAGTCGGTAGCTCCAGGCCTGCTGCTGTATGTGACGTTTCGCGACAATTCATAGCTCGCTAGGAATACCCGATGCAGATCCAAGTGGTTTGTCCGAAGTGCAATGCAAAGTATTCTGTCAAACGAAGCTTGCTTCGAAAAAAACTGAAATGCAAATGTGGAGTGATTTTCGAGCCGCAGACGTCGTCGGTAAAAGATGCTGTTGAGCAATCTCAGATCCAGTTTCCAGCAGGCTTCTGGGACGAAAAACTCAGTAAGATCGACGATGGATTATCCGAAGAGCAAGAAAAAGTAACTCGCGAGGATAGTCATTCTGAAACCGAAGCAGATTTCGAGGTGGTCCTACCGATGGATCCTTTCACTGGAGGGACCTATTACATCGTTCAATGCATTTTCACGGGAATAATTCTGTTACCCTTGACGATTCCGTTGGCATTTCTTTGGATGCCACTGCCACTGATCGCGATTTTCGTTTTTACTTTCGGTGTATTTATCTATCGGATTCGTGTGCACTATGCCAATCAAATGATTATCTCGATAGGCAAATACGGTGTATCTATTCGATACCAAAAAAAGCTGCCATGGCCATGTTGGGATCGATATATACCTTCGGAGGCGATTGAAGATGTGCACATAGAGTGCAATACAGTCAAGCGTACCCCACTCATGCCTAACGCGGAATACTCTCATACTACCCACACTTCGAAGACTACCTACACCTATGTTTTTGTATACGACTTAAAGTGCAAACTTAAAAACAGTCCCTGGAGTTCGCGACTGGCAACTATAGTCGATCGGAGTATAGCCAAAGCAATGAGGCCACATTTGAAGCGGATGCTGAAGGGAAATGGTGTCGATAACGATGGATACTAGCCCTCGTTATCGTTGTGTTCTGGCATGGAGTAACAACATCGTGCTCGTGCACAGTGAGACGGTGCTCGTGCTCGTAATCGAATCGAGGCAATCATGACAGACCACTTCATCGATCATGATCGGCTTGACGTCTATCGCCTCTCGATCGAGAACGTCGCCAAAGCATTTGATACATCGCGGTCGTTGGAGGGACTTCATCGCCATGCCCGCGATCGGTGGTTGCCAGCGGCCCAATCCATTCCGCTCAACATTGCCGAAGGCAACGGAAAACGAAGCCTGAAAGATCGAGCGAGAATTCTGGACATTGCTCGTGGTTCGGCTTTAGAGTGCGCTGCAATTCAAGACGTACTGGTTGTTTCCGGTGGCGTGATTCGAGAAACGGATCAAGAACTCAAATCAAGATTGGTGCGGTTAGTCCGATGTTGACTCGGATGGCGATGAAATTCGATGGTGTGTCGGACTCACCGAGCGCGTACAATCAGTCAGGCGATTACGAGCACGAGCACCGTCCGCAACGGCGGACTGAGCACGAGCACGAAGAAGAGCCAGAACCAACGATTGCACCCCAGCGGCGGTCGGTTGCACTGACAAATCATTGATTCATACCGCCGCTGGGGGAATCGAAACGTTCGTCTTTCGGTTTCCCTATGAGTGAGCCAAGTGCGAGGAGTGGGTGGTGAAGCGGTTGCTATTCGTTTGCTTGGGAAATATTTGCCGTTCACCAGCGGCTCATGGGATTTCTGAGTTTTTAATCGACCAATATGGACTTGGCGAGGAAATATCCGTCGATTCTGCTGGTACCGCGAATTACCAAATTGGAAGGCCGGCGGATGCTCGGATGCAGTTAGCGGCTAGCAAACGAGGTTATGACCTTCGGACGTTAGCGAAGCAATTAACACCGTCGATGGTTTCCTCGCATGACTTGGTGATCGCCATGGATCGCGAGAATTACCGAGATATTTTCGACATCGCTCGAGGCGAACCCAGCCACGTGCGGATGCTTAGCGATTATCTGGATGGATCGTGGCCTCGAGATGTTCCCGATCCATATTATGGTGGTTCTGACGGTTTCGATTATGTATTGGATATGCTTGAGGTTGCTTGTCCGTCGCTGCTCGTCGATGTTCTCGGACGACCGCTTTGCCCCAAATAGCTAGACTCCACTAGCTAACTGAAATTCGCTAAATCGAACGCTTAAGGTAGCGTTTGCTCTCGGGTGAAGCGTTTAGGTTCGCCACCGAGTCGATCGCTACACGTCTCGATACCACAGGCAGAGTCTCCACAGACAGAGTCCCAGCAGACAGCGCATGCCCAAGAGCACACTGTGGTTAATCGGGAAGGCCATGGTTAATCGGGAAGGCCATGGTCAATCGGGAAGGCCGAAACAGGCCAATACTCTCAATCGACAGGCGAGTATTGGTCGTCCCCTTCCGTCCTTGGGGCCTGGAAGGGAATATCGACACAGGCCATTGGGTGAACGTGGACTGGTTGGTTCGGGGTTCTCAGCGTTCGCCGATCCCGGATCACGAAACTGGGTTGATCACGGAACTGGGTTTCACTCTCGTTCGCTGGTTCTGTCGCAACTTCGATCGATCTGGAACTGGCTCGATGTTTGTGTTGTCGGGTTGTGGCGGTTCTATGTGTGCGATATCCTGAACGGTTGGCGGGCGATTAACAATCGTTGTTGTTAACCAAGCATCCCGCAGGCCTTTCTTTGCGTGAACCGTTTCTTATGTCTGACCATTGGAATTCCTTGGCAAATTTGCTTGGTACCCCCTCCCTTGCTCCGCAAAACCGCAAGACGGATTTGGCAGGGGCTTCCAAAACGCCCACTGCAGTGCCGAATGTAGAACCGGTAAAAGCGGCGGATGCGAACGTTAATTCAGGTGATGAAATCGATAACGCAGAAAAACCAAAACAAGAAAAATCCCGTTTGAAGAGTTCGTGGGATGCCGTTGCTAGCTTTTTTGGCGTGGCGGCACCGGATTCGACCGGGAGCGAGACGGTTCAGGCTTCCTTGAGCGAGCCAACTGCGGAAAGCCAATCTTCAAAAAGTTCTGCGAGTAAGACGCCGCAGGCAACTCGAGCACCCGCCGGTAAAAAAACGAAGCCGAGCATGTGGGGGGATGAGGAAACAGCCGAGGCTCCGGTCGAGTCACCCAAGAACGAGTTGCCTCGTTCGGCATTTGACACCAAGTCCCGCTCGGGCCGAGACCCTGAAGTTACAGATGTTGTTATTACGGACTCCTTTAGGTCTCCCAAGCCGTCTCGATCGGCGGAGCCTGAGAGCGGCTCGGATGAGCCCAGCGAGTTCGGGGCAGTGAGTGATCGCCGTTCGAATCGCCGACCTCCGCGACGCGGACGAAGCCGAGCGACATCTGAAGAAGGCACGACGGACGACTCTCTGTCTGCGGCAGATGCTGTTGTCGAAGGCGGTGTCGCCGAGGAGACATCCGACCGTGAGCGTTCCGATCGGCGCGGCGATGGTCCTCGGTCCGGACAACGCGGTGGCCGCGAAGCTCGAGCTTCCGGTCGGGATCGCAGCAGTAGCGATCGGCCTCCCCGTTCCGACTCTAGCCGATCTGAGTCGAGTCGTTCCGATTCAAGCCGATCTGAGTCGAGCCGCGGTGAGCCTCGAGGAGAGGCTGCTGAGCGAAATGATCGTGGTTCACGAGAAGGAAGCCGCCGCCCTGAATCAGGCCGCGATTCCAACCAGCGTGATGCGGGAGGCCGCGAGGGTAACCGCCGTGATGAATCTCGCCGTGATGAATCTCGCCGTGATGAACCCCGCCGTGATGAGCCCCGCCGTGAAGCCGCACGTCGAGAAGAACCAAGCAGGGAAGGAACAAGTAGAGAAGAATCGCCTCGCGACGAGTCGCGCCGCGATGATTCGCGACGCGGTGGCCGCCGCCACGAGAATAAGTCCAGGGACCGCGATGTGGATGGTGGAGAACGCGATACGCGCTCTGCAGACCGCGGCAAGAGCGACGATCGTCGCGATCGATCCCGAGGGCCTCGCGATAACGATCGCAATTCACGGTCGCAATCGCAGGATCGCAAATCTGGTTCACGCGCGGATTCGGGAAATGAAGAATCGCGATCGCGATCTGGGTTTGGTGCCGGGATCCATGATGATGCAGATCGAGATGACGATTTCGTGCGAGATGATTCACGCGACTACCAAGAGCCAGTAACTGGCTTTATCGAAGTCGATGATTCCGATTCGGACGAACAGGATTTCAGGGGCCCTGACGCCGCCGGCGAAGAGGGTGAATCGGATCGTGGGCGTCGACCCCGTCGACGACGCCGGCGAGGTGGCAAAGATCGCGAGCGATCTGAGGGTGGCGGTGAACGTCCGAAGTCTCGATCGGGCTCCTCCGCCTCGGAAAGTGCTCGTGAAGCGAATCGAAATGAAGGTGACGAGGAAGCAGAAGAGGGAATCCGTCACAGCAAGATTCCGTCTTGGTTGGAGACAATCACTTCCATCGTCGACTCTAATATCGAAAACCATCAACGATCGCAAAACACTGGTCGTGGTGGTCCGCGAGGTCGCGGTCGCAGATAGCAAACGGTGCCGCGTAGTCTGTCGCCGTCGAGTATTTGCTCCAACATGATACCGCCTCATTATTTCAATCGCTGATGATTGCCATCACTGAAGCTTGCCATAGCCGATGGTTGCAGCCCAATGGCAAGGAAGCTATGTGGGAACGCAAACGTCTACGAGAGAATTTGAACGCGGTAAATGTGGGTTTCGAAACGGGCGCGCTCAACGGTAACGCAAGATAGCGTCGGTCTATTTTTAAGCCTGCAAATGGTCGAGGATTAGCACGGCTTTTGCTTGCGAAGACGCACTTTTTTACAACCGCGTTTCGACTTGATGATGTCTTCTTTTGTGCGATACTCTCCCCCCCGCAGCGTTGGTGGATGAGGTGTTGTTCGGTCGCAAAACGTTGATGTGGTGCGATTGGCAATACCATCGTTCTGTTCGGTCAGAGCTTAAGGCTTCGCACCGTCTGACCAGCCATCAATGGACTGCAGTGATTTGTGAAACCATGGAGAGTTTTGAATGTATAAGAATTTGAATGCGGAAGTATTGGGCGTATCCGGGCGTCAAAGCGAATTGATTGAATTGGCGATGACCTACGGTTTCATAGGCCTCGATGTCGATATTACGGAAGTGGTCAAAAGGACCGCGCGGACGGACTTCGAACGAGCTGCTCGCTACTTGCTGAGTTCTAAGTTGAAGGTAAGTGGTTTTGATGTTCCCGTGGACTTGGATACAGACGATGCTTCGTTCGAGAAGACGCTTGCAGCGCTTCCGGCGACGGTTGAAGTTGCGGGCAAACTCGGCGCCTATGCCGGATTTTTGAAGCTTCCCGCGGCCACGGATCGGTTGGCGTTTCCAGAGTATTTTGAAATCCTCCGCAAACGAGTAGAACGGATCGCTGCGCTTTTTGAAAAGAACAATGTCCTCCTCGGTTTGAGCTTTAGCACCGCTGCAGAGGATCGTGAAGGGAAGCAATTCAAGTTCGTTCAGGATGTGGCATCGTTCCTGGCGTTCTTTCAGGCCTGCAATTCCCAGGCGGTCGCATTGATCATTGATACCTTTGATTGGACCATCGGCGGAGGTACATTGGAGCAACTTGCGTCGATTCCAGGAAAGCGTATTGCGGCGCTTCGAATTTCCGATTTGGCTACGGTCCCATCTGTTGCTGATTGCGCGAAGTCGATGCGTCTGTTGTCCGGAACTCACGGAACGATCGATAACGTGAAGTTCGTTGCGGCGTTGAGCAAGAGCGGTTACGAGGGTCCGGTGACAAGCTTTGCCGATCCGAGCAACTTCGCAGGAGTGACTCGAGTCGCTATCGTCGCTAAAAGTCAGGACGCGCTCGATCATGCTCTCGCCGGTGCTGGATTGCCTACCTTCACACGTCGACCTGACATGGTTATTGAATCCCGTGCGCCGATCATGGACGAGATAGGCATTGATGCCTAACACCTCGGATTCATCGAGATTCTGAATTGCGAACGACCGCTTTAGCAGGATTGCTAAGGCGGTCGTTTTTGTTGGTGTGTTGGTTGTTCGTGCATTGGATCGGATTTCCTCGTACTCTTTGATGCGGCACACGTACTCGAAAGTCCCAAGAAGGCGAAACCAATCTTTCAAGCATGAGCAACACGACGTTTCTCGACCTTCGATCGACTATGTCGCGTCTTACTAGGGCATCGCGAATTCTCTATCCGGCGTTGACCGACATGCTTGCGATCCATGGTTGCCTGCTGCACAGTCGGTCCCATTGAACCACAGTCGGTCCCATTGAACCACAATCGGTCGCATTGAGTATTGCCGAGGGAAACGGAAAGCAATGCCTTGAGGACGGGAATCGATTCTTTGAGATCGCGCTTGGGTCCGCTTTGGAGTGTGCTGTGATTCATGATGTATTATTTCGCTCGATGCGATCGATCCAGAACCGAATCGGGTTGGCAGGAGTAACCTGAAACGAATCGTTTCGATGTTGACTCGGGTGATCCAACAGACGGAAACGATACCGGAGGGATCGATCGAGTTCGAAAGATAGCACGAACGAAGCATTGGGCCGAAGTGCTCGATCGAAGCGTTCTGACATGGTAATCGTCTCTGCGTGCACTCGGTCAATGCGAGCGCTAGGGACCCATGCCGGTCCTAACTTCCACTGCTGTGTGACTTGCGGCGGAGCGCGATTCATGGCGGGGGTTCGATTTGGAATCGGCTACCCGAAGCCCGTGCTTGCAGGTTGCGATTCGATTGCTGCACGTGGATTTTCGCGATTGGCTGAGGGCGCTTTGCCCAGGTGCATTCTGTGGGGAGATTGGGTCTTTTGTGCTGCGGGTGATGTCGTAGCACGCAAACTATCCTCGGTTTTTCCGTTTTTGACGGCAAAGAGGCTAGAGGTGCCGGGCAAAAAGGAGCCTCGGCGTAGACTCCGGAACACCGAACCGAGTAAAGTGCTAGACTAATTACGCTTGGATTGGAAGTTTGCCAGGTATAATAAGGCTTCTGTTCATGCGGTGATTCGGTGTTCCGGCGACAGGTTGATTCGTCCGGGTTCCAGGTGTGTTTTGAGGTATCCATGTCTAGATTGACCCTACGCGTCGTTCAAGGGGCTGATCGTGGGCGTGTCTTTGCTGACCTTCGACCACCGATCACGATTGGGCGAGAAGAGGGGAACACGATCCAGTTAAACGATGAACGGATCAGTCGGTATCACTGCAAAATCCAGGACGACAATCAGCACCTTGTGTTAACGGATTTAGAAAGCACCAACGGTACGCGGGTTAATGGCCAGGATTGTCAGTTGCGCATCTTGCGGTTCGGCGACATTATTCTTTTGGGCCGAAGCATGCTCCTGTTCGGAACCGCGGAGCAGATCGCCAGTCGTCTTCAAGAGCCGAAGACTTCCGATGAGGATGCTCGGCGTTCCTCTGCGGAACTCGAGGCGGATTTTGATTTGGACGCAGCAGTCCTCGCCGCGTCTCCGAAATTTCGGGATGCGAACGTCCTCCCGGAGATCCCTGAGCGTTTAAGCCCCAGTCAAGCAGCCCAGCTGGCGGAGCTTTTTGAGTACTTTCACACACGCATCGGTGAAGTTGTCGACTCGGTTCAAATCAACGACCGCAAATCGACTATCGCGGTTGATCTGGCGACTTGGCAAAACCTACTTCAAGTCTACAGCCGGTTGGCAGAACTGATCCGAGGTATTGCAGACCCGGATTTTCGTTTGCCAGGTTAGTTGCCAGCCGGAGCTTCTGCATTGCAGCAGTTTGCGACATGCGAATACCGATTTCATTCGGGGTAGATAAGGTATTTCTGCCTCCGCGAGAGAAACTCCTTAACTCCTGAGTGAATCCGAGGGTCCTCTGGGATCGATAGCGACCCATCGAGCAACGCATCGCACACGATTTTGTTTCCAAGCAATCGGTCGAGATTGCGAGTGTCCCAGGTATCTGGATGCAATGCCCTAAGAGACTCGGCGAGTGCGAGTCCCGTCGGAACGCTTCGGAACACCTCACGATTCGTGATGGCGATTTGGATGCCTTGGCATTTGGTATTCGCATGCTTGCTCGAGGATGGGGTGAACTCAACGGGGGTGAAGGTAACACCCGCTATTGCCTTCGCGTTCATGGAGGCTGCAAGTGCGGGGCCGTTCATCCAAGGTGCACCGACGATTTCAAAGGGAGTATCGGTCCCTCTTCCGACGGAAATGTTGGTCATCTCAAGTAGTCCTATGCCAGGGTACAAGATGGCTTGGGTCAAGCTCCGCATGTTTGGCGAAGGGTTTACCCATGTCAGTCCTGTGCGATCCCACTGAGTACTTCTCGTCCAACCTTGACAGGGGATCACGACCAGGTCTAGATCCAATTTGAATTCGGCCTGAAACATCTTCGCGAGCTCACCTGCAGTCATGCCGTGTTGCACGGGGAGTTGGTGATAACCCACAAAAGATTCGCGGCCTGGATCGAGCATAGGGCCGTAAACGTCTATTCCATTGATGGGATTGGGGCGATCCAAAACCACAAACCGGCGTTTATGCTCCGCTGCGGCCCGCATCGCCTCGCCCAGCGTCGAGATGTAGGTATAAAACCGTGTGCCGATGTCTTGAATGTCGAATACGAGCGTGTCGATACCTTCAAGCATTTCGAGTGTCGGTCGCCTTGTTTCACCGTACAAACTGTAAATCCGTAGTCCGGTCTTTGTATCGGTGGCGTCATTGATCTTCGCGGTATCCAGTATCCCCTCGAATCCATGCTCGGGGCTGAACAAGGCTTTCAATTGCGCACCAGGTGCGCGGCTAAGTATCTCAGCTGTCGATGTGCCGCTGGCATTGCGACCTGTGTGGTTGGTGATCACTCCGATGTTGGAATCTTGGAGTGAGCGGAAGTTTTCTTGTTCCAAAGTATCGATGCCTGTCAAAACCGATTCGAGGCGAGTGGCTTGCTGCGCGGCCTTGCCATAGGTTGCGGCGACGAGATTGGCTATACGCCCCGCAAGAGTGTTGACGGAACCATCCCCGCTGGGATGGACTCGATTGCTCAAGAAGATGAAATAAAGATCTAGTTCTGGATCGATCCAAAGAACGGTTCCTGTAAAACCCCCGTGTCCAAACGCGCTATGGCTGAGCAAGTCGCCGCGATTGGTCGAGAATCCTGTTTGTTTGTCCCATCCCAACCCACGGAATCCAGAGGGGACTCGATAGGCAGCGGTCATCGACCGTACTGTCGGAGTCGCGAGGGTTGGAGTCGGGGCATTGGGAAGGTGTCCTTGGTGGAGCATCATGCGCGCATAGATGGCCATGTCGCGCGCGGTGGAAAACAATCCCGCATGTCCAGCGATACCGCCTAACGCATGGGCGCGTGGATCGTGAACGTAGCCCTGGATCCATTCGCCTTCCCGTTTTTCGGTAGGTGCTGCTCTAGCCCGCAATTCAGGGTCAGGGTTAAACCCCGTTTCCTTCATGCCTAAAGGGTTGAAAATTGCATCGCGGGTGTAAGCATCCAGCGATTGTCCGGATACTTTTTCGACGATTTTACCCAACACGATGAAGTTGACATCAGAGTATTTGAAAGCGCTGCCAATCGGGGCTGATAGCTTAAGTTCGCATATCCGTTGCCACGCGATTTCGGGTCCGTCTGCGTAATCCGACATGGCATTGTCCGGGATGAGTCCGCTGGTGTGCAGCAAAAGATCCTGGACTGTGATCTTTTGCTTGTCGTTCACAGCAAACGACGGGAAGAAGGACACAACGGTGTCATTGCGGCGCAATCGACCCTCTTCGAGCAGTTTCATGATAGCGGTTGCAGTCGCAACCGGTTTGGTAATCGAAGCCATGTCAAAAACCGTATCTATCGTCATTGGCTCCTCGGTAGGCTCAATTCGTTTATTGCCGTAACTTTCGACGAATAGTTCCCCCTGGCGATTCCCAACTGCTAGGACACATCCGGGCATTTTTCGCTCAGCGATGGCCCCATCGATCATTTCTCGCACCCTGTCCGCAAAAGTGGTCCGGGGCACGGTTTCCAAAGCTTCAGATTGGGCCACTGCCTCCACGCATGCTCCCGTGAGCCCGACCAAAACGAGGGTAAATGGCAGAATCATGCTTGGTAAAAAAGCGAACTTAACTTGAGGGACTTGCAGACGCTGATGGTGTGGAAAGCCCCGACTCGAGCTCTGGTTTCGTATGGCGGGCTGAGTGGGAGGGGCTTGCCGGATTGGATCGGTTTGTGTCATGGCTCTGGCGATGGAGAGGTGCAAGTGTCCGAGGATTCGGATTGTTTCGTGGAGTGGTCTACGGGTGTGGAAGCGGTTGATGGAGCATCGCATGGGATGAGTTGGTTGAAAACGATTCCTGATAGAAGGGTGGCGAGGGTGCCAAATACGGGTAGCCAAGGAAATGCGATGGTAATCTTCCACCAAGGCAATCCGAATTGGAGAAAGAGAAGCACGGCCAAGCCGACGGTGCCTCCGAGGATTGCGGCTAGTTGGGAGCGTTGTTGGGTGAGGAGTGCGAGGAAAAACCAACCGAGAAGGATTCCAGTTGAGAATCCGGCGATGGTCAATGCGTTGTCGACCACGCTCTGTGCAAAGGTGCTTGCCCATATTCCAATGCCGATTTGTAGGATTCCAAAAAAGACCGTTGCAATCCTCGTCACGGTGACCTGAGAGTGTTGGGATGGTGTCGTGGTCACGTTGGACAGCCATAGGTCGCTCACTACCGAAGATGCTGATGCCGACAGTGAACTCGACAGGGTAGACATGACAGCTGCTAGGATCGCGGCGAGCATGAGCCCTACTAAACCTGTATTCGGGGGAAATGAGTGGATGATAAAGTGCGCGAAGACTTGGTCGGGTCTGGTACCTTCAGGAAGCAGATTGGATTGATAGAAACATCCCAACAGCATGCCGATGAACAGAAACAGGGAGAATTGCAGAAAGACAATGACGCCACTCCATAGAATCGCCTTGGCCGCATCGGATTGGCTTCGAGCGCTGAGGTAACGCTGCACCATCATTTGGTCCGTGCCATGCGATCCCATAGAAAGAACAGCGCCACCCAATAGGCCAGCCCATAGCGTGAAAGGATCGCTGATACTGAATTGTGGGTCGACGAGTTTCCATTTGCCCGAGGTGTGAGCGTAATCCAGAAAGCCCGACCATCCCCCAGGGAGTTGATCGATGATTACAAAGACGGCAGCAACACTTCCGGCCATGTAGATCAAGAATTGGATGCAGTCATTCCAAACGACCGATCGCATTCCACCCAGAAAGGTATAGAGGATAGTGACGCCACCAATCGCGATGGCGCTCCACGCGAGGGGCCAGCCAACGAGTTTCTCAAGTACCATCGCTGCGAGGAACAGTCGAAGTCCATCTCCCAGGTTTCGAGTTACCAGAAACAACACGGACGCAATCCGCTTGGTCGTCGTTCCGAATCGGATCCCGAGAATCTCGTAGGCACTGATAAGTTTCCCATCAAAGTATTGCGGCAAGAGAAAGAACACGACGATGAGTCGCCCTAGGATGAACCCCAGTGCCAACTGAAGGAAGAGGAAACCCGTTTTTCCGAAGCCGTGACCGGGAACGCTAAGGACGGTCGCGGTACTTGTCTCCGTGGCGACGATAGACCCCAGGATCGCCCACCAAGGCAGATCGCGACCTCCGAGAAGGTAGTTTTCCAAGGACTCTTCTTTCCCTGCGACCTTCAAGCCAATGAAGATGGAAGAACTCACCGCGAGTAGCAATACAATGATGTCGACGATCCCTAGGGCGCTTTGCATTTTGGATTGCTCAGGCTCGGCTGTGGAACCCCTAAAAGGCGGAGCGATAAAATGGTTGCTGCTGAGGCATTTTAGCCGAAGTAGTGTGCCAATGTTGGGGCGATGCTATGGCTTGCAACCTTGCTTTCGTGTGAAATGATAGATTGTCGGCCATTGAGTCGATCGATCCAAAGATGTCCTACCCTCGCGGCCATGAGAACTGAACGCCATGCAGCATTTGACGACCGAGCAATGCAACAGCGAGTCGGCACAACTCGATCAAATGAACTCGCTGGAAATCGTTCAATTGATGAATCGTCAGGATCATCGCGTGGTCGAAGCGGTCGCCCAACAGGCAGAAGTCATCGCGAAGACCGTCGACGCAATCGTTGAACACATTCGCGAGGGGGGGAGGTTGGTGTATATCGGCGCTGGAACCTCCGGAAGGTTGGGGGTGCTTGATGCCTCGGAATGCCCTCCTACTTTCAACACCCGGCCGGAAATGGTGGTCGGTGTCATCGCCGGAGGGTTGCCCGCATTGACAACCGCCATCGAGGGAGCCGAGGATCACGGCGATTCTGCGATTCGAGACTTGGAGCGAATTAACCTTGGAAACAAAGATGTTTTGATCGGGATTGCGACGAGCGGGCGCACACCCTACGTGATCGCCGGTTTGGAGTACGCTGAGAAGGTAGGTGCGTTGCCGATCGGTCTGTGTTGCAATCAAGGTTCCGAGATGGAACGGGTCGCGAGGTGGGTCATTGCGGTGGTTGTCGGGCCGGAGATTTTGAGCGGATCGACGCGATTGAAGGCCGGGACCGCAACCAAGATGGTATTGAACATGTTGACCACCGCAAGCATGGTTCAGTTGGGGAAAACCTACGGGCACTGGATGGTCGATTTGCGTGCGACCAATCGTAAACTAAAGGATCGGAGTGTTCGAATTGTTGCGGCCATTACTGGTTTATCTCAGGATGCTGCGTCGAGCGTGTTGATGCACTGCGATGGTGAAGTCAAAACAGCGATCGTCTCGCAGAAATTGGGGGTTGCTCCGGACCAAGCCAGATTACGATTGCAGCGAACCGCGGGTAGGCTAAGAGCAGCGCTTAGCGATTCGCTCGATGGATTGGAATGATCACCGTTATCGATTGACTACGCAAGGAAATTGAGCATGCATAAACGGGACGAATGGATCCTCGGAGTTGATGGTGGAGGTAGTAAGACGATTGCGTGTGTAGCGACGGTACCTGTGGGCTGCCAGGATAGGATTGCTTCGATGGTAGTTAGAGGCATGGGGGAGTCGGGCCCCGGTAACCCGCGATCGGTCGGTTTTGCTGCTGCGTATGAGAGTATTATTTCTGCGATTCGCCATGCGATGGAGGATGCGGTTTCTAAGGACCCAACTGTCAGAGTCGGTGCCGGTTCGAATGGTTCTCTAGGAAACGCAGTGGATTGCGTGGACGCAGTGTGTCTGTGCCTTGCCGGGGTTGGACGCGAGGAAGAGCAACGACCGGTACTGGAGTGGGCATATCAAAATAGATTGGGAAATAGGGTTCGTGTAACGGAGGATGTGGCTCCGATTCGCTGGGCTGCGATGTACGAGTCCGCGATCGGCGGAGTTGCCGCACCGTCGCCTCCATTGATGCAAACTTCGTCGCGACCCACAGGGGGTGGAGTCGAGAACGCCTGGGATCAGTGCGTTACCCTGATCGCTGGGACGGGGTCCATCGTCAGCGCTAGCAACGGGGTTGCGAGGGACCTTCGGGTTGGAGGTTGGGGGTACTTGCTCGGGGATGAGGGGAGCGGATTTGCGATGGGATTGGCGGGACTTAAGGAAGTTTGCCGCGCTCATGATCATGGTGAGTCGCTGACACCTTTCCACCGGATGATGCTTCATGCAATCGGCTGCGAATACCCGATGGAGTTGATTCCTCGCGTTTACACGGTACCGATCCCTCGCCCCGATATCGCGACGCTGAATCGCATCGTGTTGGATTTTGCGGAACGCGATCCAGTCGCCTTGAAGATCGTCGATCATGCGGCGATTGAATTGAGTAATTTGGTGATGACGGCGGCGAGGCGAATGTCGCTGGCTGCTGACCGATACGCTTTGGCCATGAGCGGAGGAATGCTGGCGGACGGCTCTCCACTCGTACCCGCGGTTTTGACTAAACTGTCGGAGGCGGGAATGAAACCTGCGATGTGCCATCAAGTGCGACAGCCCGTATTGGGATCGCTGGCGATGGCAGCTTGTTTGGGGCGGGAACAGGATTCGAACAGTGTGTGAGATGGTTTTATGGTGAGCAGCACAAACAATGCAGCGTCTAGTTCCGGGAAGTCGAACGATTCGCAGAATCCTCGGGTAATGTCGATCGATGCTTTGCGCGGATTCGATATGTTTTGGATCATGGGTGGCGATGATTTTTTCGCGCTGCTTTTGGGTGCATCGTCCTTTGCCTGGGCACCTGCCTTGAAAGAGCAACTGGAGCATGTCGAATGGCAAGGCTTCCGTTTTTATGATTTGATCTTTCCACTTTTCTTGTTTTTAGTCGGCTGTGCAATCCCTTTCTCCTTGGAGAAGTATCGAGGGGCCCCGGGTCGCGTCTATGCGAGGATACTGCGTAGAACACTTTTACTGATCGCGATGGGACTAATCTACAACCAGATTCAGGATCTCGATTGGAAGAATTTACGATGGATGGGAGTGCTTCAACGGATCGGGATCTGTTACGGCGTTACAGCATTCCTCTTTGTCCAGTTGAAGACTAAGGATTTGGTCGCCTTGTTTGTTGGGATCCTGTTGGCGTATTGGGCGCTGATGACCCTGGTCCCTGTTCCTGGAGGATCCGCCGGTCTGCTGACACCCTCTGGCAATTTATCGGGTTATATGGACCGAACATTTTTGCCTGGCAAGATACTCCCTCAGTACTATGGACATGGTGACAACGAAGGCTTGCTGTCGACATTGCCAGCGGTTGCAACAACGCTGCTTGGCGTGTTTTCAGGGGTTTTGCTACAGTCGAAACTGAACCCCTGGGGAAAGGCCTCAGTACTTGCACTCGCGGGTATCGTCGGTGTAGTTGCCGGAGAGGCTTGGGGGAGCGTATTCCCCATCATCAAGAATCTTTGGACCAGTTCGTTTGTCTTGTATGCAGGTGGTTGGAGCATGATCCTGCTAGCGGTGTTTTACACGCTGATCGATGTCATCGGATGGCGTAGTTGGGCATGGATATGGGTGGTCATCGGCGCTAATGCAATCACGATTTACTTAGCCCAGAGGTTCATTCCATTTGAGGGTATATCGAAGTTTTTGTTCGGGGGCGTAGCGTCCTTGTCCGGCACCTACAAAGCGTTGGTATTGGCTGGTGGGGTTTTGGTCATTAAGTGGGCGCTGTTGGCCTACATGTACCGGCATCGGATTTTCCTGCGTTTTTAAGTTTTATTGGCGGTTTTTTTCCACGATTTCGTGCGATTTTGCGATCGTCGCCAGGGAGTGAGTCCTTTCGAGCCACTACAGACACTGGGATCGCGCGCGGACACGGTTTTACAGGTGCAGCAACGATTCTTATACTGTGGGGCCGAGTGGCAGACGTTGTTTGGGTTCGAACGCAACCCCTTATGCCACAAAAGCTATTAGCTTAGTCAATTTCGTTACCGTTTAAGGAACTTCGAATGAAGGCGTATTTTCGTCGACTCGCTGCACTGTCGATTGCAGCCCTGGTTGGTTCGTTTGGCAGTGTGACCGTGGCCACATCGCTGGCCGCGGATGATCTTCTAACGATCGGGTCGGATGCGCCGGCGCTTGATATCGAGCATTGGGTCCAAAACGGCGAAGGAAAGTTTGGCAAAGTAACGAAGTTCAAGAAGGATAACGTTTACGTGGTTGAGTTCTGGGCGACATGGTGCGGACCATGTGTTGCCAGCATGCCCCACATTGTCGAGATGCAGTCGAAGTATGCTGACAAAGGTGTGCAAATCATCAGCATCAGCGACGAGCCTTTGGACACTGTTCAAGAATTTTTGGATCGTGACGTGCCGCGTTCCCAGGAACCGAAGACATTCCGTGAACTGACGAAATCGTATTCGTTGACGACGGATCCAGATGGCTCGTCGAACGAATCGTACATGCAGGCTGCTAAGCAGAATGGAATTCCCTGTGCGTTCCTCGTGGGCAAGGACTCGAAGATCGAATGGATCGGGCATCCGATGGAACTGGATGCAGCCCTCGATGCTGTCGTTGAAGGGACTTGGGATCGTGCGAAATTCGCCGAAGAGTTCAAGGAGACGCAGGAAATGCAGAGCTTGATGCAAGACGTGCAGATCCAAGTCGGAGGCTTGCTCCGTAAAAAGAAGATGCCGGAAGCTCTAGCGAAGATGGACGAGTTCATCGAGAAGGTCAAGAAACCGGAAATCAAACTCCAGTTCTCGATGATGAAATTGAACTTGCATCAGATCGCAGGGAGTGACGACAAGGAAGTGGCAAGCACCTTCGAATCCATTTTCAAATTAGCCGAATCCAATCCGGCGATTAGCAACCAAGTTGCGTGGATGGCTTGGGAGATGAGCGACAACGGGCAGTTGAATAGCAAGGAAACTCTCAAGGCGGCACTGGTACTCGCTAGAGCAGCATCGGAAAAGCAAGAGGGTAACTCCAAAGCAGCGACCCTCGACACGGTTTCGCACTTGGAATACTCGCTGGGCAATCTCGAAGCAGCACTGAAACTCCAGCAAGAGGCAATCGATCTGGCGGATGACGAACAGAAGGAAAGCCTTAAGGAGTTTCTGCAAAAGCTGAAGGACGAGAGCGGCGCGAAGAAGTAATCGCGGCGCTGACGTCGAATCATTGATGTTGTTGATGTCGCGATAAGTGCTGCTCGGTTGATCGTGCACGAGTCGACATGAACCGAGTTCGCGCCAATGCACGATAAAAGCATTGGGCCAAAGTGCTCGAGCGGGAGCTTTTGACCTTTACTTGGGCAACTTCTTGCACCCGGTCAATAAGATCAAATGCGGTCGATCGCGACCGATGGATATGAAAAAGGGGCGTGATACCGGCTTCATGCCGGTGTCATGCATTCATGGACGGTTAAATCCACGGGCGGTTAAATCCATGGGTGGCTAAATCCAAGGACGATTAGATCGTTCGGTTGAAAAAAGGGGGGGATCGGTGAAAAATGTTTTGTCCGTCGCTGTGTTGATCTCTGGCGGTGGCACCACCCTGAAAAACCTGATCGATCGCCGGGATGCTGGCGAGTTGCCGATCGCGTTTAAGCTTGTCATTAGTTCCAAGCCGACTGCAGCAGGTTTAGGGTTTGCAGCCCAAGCTGGAATACCGAGCCGCGTAATCGCGAAACGGGACTTTGCCAGTCCCACCAGCCATTCTGAGGCTGTTTTCGACGCCTGCAGGCACGCCGGCGTAGATATGGTCATCATGGGCGGGTATTTGGAACACCTACTGATCCCAACCGATTTCGAGAATCGGGTCATTAATATCCATCCTTCACTGATCCCTTCGTTTTGCGGGAAGGGGATGTATGGGTTGCGGGTCCACCAAGCGGCTGTGGACTTTGGAGTCAAGGTGTCTGGTTGTACAGTGCATTTTGTTGACAATCAGTACGATCACGGCCCGATCTTGCTTCAACGGGCGTGTGAGGTGCTTGACGGGGACACGGCCGAATCGCTTCAGCAGCGAGTGTTCTTGCTAGAACGCGAAGCATTACCGGAGGCTATTCGAATGATTTGCAGCAATCCGGCCCATTACTTACCCAGTAAAAACTAGGTGGGAATCCCTCACGCGATCGGTATTGGGAAAAACTTCTGGAGCGAGGCTGGAGATTTAGGGATAATCGTTACGGCCCGCGGTGGTCGACCAAACGTCGGGTTCTTTTTGCAATCTGCATTGCAACAGGGATGGTAAAGCGGTACAGTACAGTATCTCGCGGTGTCAGCGGTCATTTAGTGGGTCTGTTGTCTGGTCTCGTTTTGTTCGTGTTCGGTTTCGCGAGTGGTTTTTCGATGTAGTCGCAGCATTTGTTTTGCTGCTGTTGAGCGCGGCTAGCGTGGACTGTCGGATTCGTTAACGCTTAGGTTCTCTCGCGACTCAGTTGTTCTGCCCAACTCGTTGGTTTGAGTTGGAGCGCTCTTTCCGTGAAGTGCGGGATCCTAGTGGTTTTTGTTGAGGTGTTTTTGTGACCAATATTTACGTTGGAAATTTGTCGTTCAAGGCTACTGAGGCCGACATCCGCACGGCTTTCGAGCAGTACGGCGAAGTTAGCCGAGTTAGCATCATCGTTGATCGCGAGACCAACCGTTCCCGAGGATTTGCATTCGTTGAAATGCCTAATGCTGAAGAAGCGCAGTCCGCTATCTCGAATCTGAACGATTCGTCGATCGCAGATCGTCGCATTTCGTGCAATGAGGCACGTGAACGCGAAAGCCGACCATCAGGTGGTGGCGGCGGACGTAGCGGTGGCGGCGGATACGGTGGTGGTGGCGGAGGCGGATACGGTGGCGGCGGTGGCCGCAGCGGTGGTGGTGGATACGGCGGAGGTGGCGGTGGCCGCCGAGACCGAGACTCTCGCTACTAAGATTCGAGCAAGCATGCATTGAGCGTGCACTTGGAATAAATCTCCCAGATGCTTGGGAACTCTAAACCAACTCCAAAACCCTCCTTGCCTATTCGCTTGGAGGGTTTTTTATTTTGATGGTACTTCATTGGGTATAAGCCAGTTCGTTCTCGAAATCCATGAGCGACTTTTGCGCTAGCCGTCGGTGTCGTTCGGGACGTAGAACCCGCGATAACGAACCTGTTTTACGTGCCGATCACCAGACCACCGGGCTAGCGCCTTGCTGCTCAGGACAGTCGTGGTGACGCTAACGCTGGGTGAATGGTTGTTTATGAAAACAGGGGTGTCACCACTCGGCCGTGAACGTCAGTCAAGCGGAAGTCTCTGCCTGCGTAGCGGTATGTTAGGCGTTCGTGGTCGATTCCGAGAAGATGAAAAATCGTTGCGTGCATATCGTGCATGTGAACTTTGTTGACGATCGCGTTTTGACCGAACTCGTCGGTTTCGCCATAGGCAATTCCCGGTTTGACTCCTCCACCGGCTAGCCACATGGTGAATCCCTGAGGGTTGTGATCACGTCCCGTTCCATTTTTCTCCGCATAGGGAGCGCGTCCGAACTCTCCGCCCCACCAGACCAGCGTGTCCTCAAGCAAGCCGCGCTGCGCCAGATCGGTAAGCAATCCGGCGATCGGTTGATCGACCGCCGCAGCATGGTCAGCATGTTTGGGGAGATTGGAATGTTGATCCCAAGCCGGGTTCGCGCTGTCGTCACCGTAATTGACTTGGATGTAGCGTACACCTGCTTCGCAGAGCCGCCTCGCTAGAAGGCATCGCCTTCCATAGGCTTCCGTTTGTTTTTGATCGATTCCATAAAGCTTCTGAGTGGCTTCGCTTTCGTTGGAGAGATCAAACAGCTCCGGGGCGGTTACCTGCATGCGGGCTGCCAATTCATACGAGGCGATCAACGAATCCAATTCGTCTCGGTCGGGAATTTGGAACGAATCATGGTCAGAGGCGTTTTTGATCAGCCGTCTTTGCAATTGGATCCGTTGCAGTTCCGCTTGCAATTGCCACCGCACTGATTGCTCGAGTGCACCTGCAGAGCTTCCCCCCGTGATGTGCTCGATTCGCAGTTCGGACTTCCCAGCGCTACCGATCGGGGTACCTTGGAATTTAGCAGGAAGGAATGCAGCGCCATAATTGCGAGCGCCTCCGTTACCGATCGATGGTGCGATCGAAATGAAGCCGGGCAGATTCTCGTTTTCACTTCCAAGCCCATAAATCGCCCATGAGCCCATCGATGGTCTAACCACGTTCATCGCACCACTGTGCAAGAACAACGTTGCTGGTCCATGCGCAACGCCATCGGTGTGCATGCTATGCACAAAAGCCATCTTGTCCACATGTTCAGCCATACGCGGGAATAAATCCGAAACCCAGCGGCCTGATTCTCCGTACTGCTTGAACGCCCACGGAGATTTCATAATTCGCTGAGGGGAGCCGAGCTTCCGTGTGTTTGCAAACTCTCGTGGGTCGTCGAAAGGCACCATCTCTCCATCGCGCTGCTCCAGAATCGGCTTGCGGTCGAACGAATCGACTTGGCTCACCCCTCCCTGCATGAATAGAAAGATAACTCGTTTCGCTTTGGCGGGATGATGAAGTCCTGACGGATCGAAACACGCGGACGGGACGCATGCCGCATTCCCTTGGGCGTTTTGCATCAATCCGATGGCCGCCAATGCACCAAAACCACAGCTTGTGCTTCGTAGGAAATCGCGTCGGGTGTTCATGCATGGCCTCATGACTTTGGGCTGTTCAGGGACGAGCACGCCCCGGTGGATGGTCGCAAATTCCGTAATGTCCGCCGAATCGAAAGGTGTTCTCGCTCCAAAAATGGATTATTCAAGATACCTGAAATCGATCGACGAGAGCAATGCGTGGATTAAATCCGCTTCATCACCGATTTCCAGCAGTCGCCTCGACCACGTAAGTTCTTCCGGGCTAGGAGGTCGGCCGAGTGTTCGTAGGTAGATTCGAGGAATCGCAGAGGCCTCATCGGGATCGAAAGCGTTTCTCAGTTCCGCTAGGGCTAGTTTGTCCGCTGCGATCTTCGCTCGCTCATGCACCCACGGGCTATTCATCAACGTGAGGGCTTGAGTGGCCACAGTGCTGCGATTTCGGACTGCGATTGAAAAGCTCGGGTTGGCTCCGTCAAATTCGCGTATAAGATCCGGAAGCGAGTTCCTGAACCAAGGCAAATAGATGGAAGGGAGCCCGACTGGATGTTCGTACCGATAGTCTTCTTTCGTGTTTGCCCGAATCGTGGAAGCGACCCGCGTCGGTCGCTCCAATTCGCCACTGGCTTGCAGCATCGAGTCTCGCAAGGATTCCGCGTCGAGACGCTTCATGATGCCTCGTTCAAAGAAGTTGTTCTCTGGATCTAGTTGAAGTGCGCTTTCGGAGGCGGTCAGGTCTCGGCGGTAGGCATCGGACAAGACTATTTTCTTCACCAAGTGCTTTGTAGACCATCCACGTCGAATGAACTCTGTAGCCAGAGCATCGAGCAGTTGAGGGTGCGAAGGAGGTCGGCCTGTTGTCCCGAAGTTATCGACCGTCGGCACAATGCCTTGCCCCATCAACCAATACCACACTCGGTTCACATAAACACGCGTCGTCAAGGGATTGGATCGATCCGTGAGCCAATTGGCAAGCTCAACACGACCGTTCGATTTCGGAGCGATTGCCGTTCGTGAGCGGAGTTCGGGGTTGTGGTAGTCGATGCACGTGAGAAATCCTCGTGGCGCGATTTCTCCGAGTCGATGCACGCTGCCACGAATGTGAATCGGAATGTCCTTTGGCTCGGAAGAAGCACGGAGGGTCTGGACTTTCGGGCGAGATTCGATCCTCGATGCCAGTTCGGTTGCCTCTCGCTCTAGACTTTTTAATTTCGCCGAGAGGGCTTCATCGTCAGCAGACGGTTCAGTGGCGCTGCCGAGAGAGTTCGCAACAGGGGCTTGCGATTTGAGTCCTGCGGATTGCGGCGCTGGTGCGCTGGTGGATATTTCGGGGAGAAACTGAATCGCATCCGCGATGACATGTCCGTCGGCATCTTCATTGCTGACAATCACGAATGCTTGGCCTCCCGGTTCGAAACGGAATTTCCCAAGAGGTTGCCATAATCCATCCTCGTCCGCTGGCTTGCGTTGATTCACCTTGACGACCGCTTCGCCATCAGCACTAAATATCCGGACGATCGTTTTCGATGACCGGTTATCACCGTGTGCGTAGGACATCCGGACCTGGTAGGTCCCTGGCTCGATGGCACTGGGTTCGAAGGTTATTGATTTCTCGCCACGACCGGTATTCTTGTCATGGAGGTACTCGGAATCGACGAACTCTTGGACCGATGAGGATTTTTGCCAGTCACCCACAATACGCGCTGATGCGTTATCAATGACGATCCCTGGGAGTTGTTGCGAAATCGCGATGCGGTTGCTTTTGGTTCTTCCTCCGATTCGCTTTTTGATCGCATCGATTTCAGCTCGTATCGATTTGTGCCGTTCAGCGGCAACGTCGAATTGCTTCGCCTCGTCGGGCGGCAATGGTAGCGGCATTCGAATCCATTTCGAGACATTTTCGTGTTCCATCGCTACCGAGGATTTCATGATGCCTGCCATGGCGTAGTAGTCTCTGGTTGGAATCGGATCGAATTTGTGGTCATGGCACCTGGCGCACGAAAGTGTTTGCGCCAGAAACGCTTTGCCGATGACGTCGAGTTGTTCGTCGATCGCGTCCATTTCCAATTGTTGTTTGTCCTGCTCCTCGTAATTGTGGTCGCCGATGGCAAGACCGGTCGTTGCAATCCATTGACGCTGCGATTGGGTGACTGAATCAGAAGGAAGTAAATCACCCGCGATCTGCTCACGAATCATTTGGTCAAACGGGATGTCTTCGTTAAAGGACTCGATGAGATAATTGCGGAATCGCCAAGCATCGGGAAGAATGAATCCTCGAAGTGTCAGGGACTCGGCAAAGCGAACGACATCCATCCAGTGGCGCGCGAATCGCTCACCAAAGCGTGGCGAGTTGAGGATCGCATCGACGATCGCTTCTCGCTCGTCGGGACTTAGGGGAGGGCGGGGAGTGGATGAGGGCGTGGCGATTGCATCGGTCGGTAAGTTTTCGGATAGATCCCATCTGGCGTAATCTTCGGCGGTCGGATTCAAACCGTGTAGATCGACCCAAACGCGCCGAAACCAGACCCGGTCAGAGACAATAGGTGAAGGCGAGGTGCCGTGTTCGGTATGGGCACGATGCAACCAAGCATCAATGAGATTAGGTTCATGGGAGCCAATTGCTATCGCTGTGTCCTTTGGAGCAGGATCGGAGGTTGGCCCCCCGGGTAAGTCTGGCGATTCGATCGGCCGATAGGCCCAGTGGTCTAGGGCATTTTCCACCGAGAGTTGGGTAGCAGGTTTCGGCTTGTTGGGGCCTTGGTCGTTAGGGCCTGTTGAGAACGAATCCGGTGCTGGCAGTCCGTGTCCAATCCATCGCCGCAATACGTCGATTTCCGAAGATGACAGACGGCCGTCAGGAGGCATCTGCAGTTTAGGATCGCGGTATTCAACGGCCCGAATCAATAGGCTTGATTCGGGCGTATCGGTGCTCGCTGCAGGTCCCGAATCGCCACCGGCAAGGATGCTCGTGCGCGAGTCGAGTGCTAAGCCACCGTTGGATTCCGTGTCCGTTGAATGGCAGGAAAAGCATTTTTCAACCAAAAGGGGGCGGATCCGATTCTCGAAGAAATCGGCCTCGAGAGGTTCACGGGAATCGGTAGGCCTTGTTTTCAGGTCCTGCGAGTCGGCTTGGTACCCCTGAACAGGAACTGCATTCAAGCTGCAACAGAAAACGACAGCAGCCGCTATCCGCAGTCGTGTCCGCCATTTTCGAGAGAGAGTCCGTTGCCAATCGCGCACGCCACCGCAGAGAAGTTGGGCGGACCATGAGGTCGGTGAACAGAGTGTCGCTCGTCGAATCATTAGTTCCAACATTTTCTGTTTTCCCATCACCCGATTTAGCATTGGGGACTACAAATCTTCGGATATCAAGGTCGGCAACGGATTGCTCGGGGCGGGCGTCAACGATGGTGTTCCGCGAGGTGGCTTAAGATAACCGAATTATTATGATCGAAAGGGGCTGGATACGCATCTGGGACCACCCATTGAATCGGCAGAAATGGGTTCGGATTTTTCAACCCTAGGTATCCGATAGTGAGCTGTTCATTGAGTTTATCTGACAAATATGTATCAGAACGTTGAATGGATGCTTGCGAGTGGCAACTTTGGCTCCGACAATCACGGATGGAAGATTGCGAGGGATCGACCTGTGCGGGCAAGCAAGTCGCATAAATAGGGTTCGCGTGAACACGTTTGTTGGATGACGGTTACGCTTCGATGATCCACACTGCGGTACCTCATGCGTACCGACCAGATGGTTCGCTAGATTCGACGATGAAGGGAGCGGTAGGTACTGTGCCGAGTTGGATTTCTCGAGATCGAGGCTTGCAGAAGGGATGCATCCTGGTTGGTATCATCACTGCTGCGTGGTTTGCTTATGTTGCAATCGCCCAACCCCCAGGGTTTCGTCGATCGCGTGGTCGGGATTGGCAAGGTGTTGGACGTGGTGATGTTCCGAGTTGGGAGATCGACCGAAAGTTCCAGAAAGATAGCTTCACATTTGTTCGGATCAAATACGATTCCCATGGGTATCGACGCAGTGGTGGTTGGGCCACGGATTTCCGAGATAGCGAGCTCAATTTTTCCCTTCGATTGCAGCAGTTAACTACGTTGAAGGTGAACCCGGAGCCGATCGTTCTAGAATTGAGCGATCCGAAACTTTTTGACTACCCGTTTATCTACATCATTGAACCAGGGGATTTGATGTTCCATGATGACGAGGTGGCCGCGCTGCGGCGTTACTGTTTGCATGGCGGCTTTCTAATGGTGGATGATTTCTGGGGGGACGAGGAATACGACAATTTTTATCGGGAATTGAAGAAAGTATTTCCAGACCGCGAGCCCGAAGAAGTTCCGTTGGAGCACGAAATATTTCACTGCGTGTACGATTTGAAAGAGAAGCCGCAGCTACCATCGATTCATTCCGCGTGGGCTGGGCGGCAGTCAGGGATGACTTGGGAACCGAGATATGGATCCGATACGAGCATCCCCCATTACCGCGCGGTCCGCGACGATGCTGGTAGGATCATGGTATTCATTTGCCACAACACCGATCTTGGGGACGGATGGGAACGGGAAGGAGAAGATCCGTGGTACTTCGAGGAGTTCTCGGTCAAAAAAGCCTACCCCCTCGGAATCAATATTGTTACCTATGCGATGACGCACTGAGGTAATCGATCTTCTGGTGCCCTCAGCGTGCAGTCGCGGTCGAAAGCGAAACCGCTGCTGGACTCCTGGGTTGGAAGGGGCGAGGAGAAAATGCAATTGGAAACATTGGTCGATAATTCCTCGGTGGTTCCAGCGATACCAACGAGAAATGTAACAACGAGAAATGAGTAGCGAATTGAATTTACAAGCAACGACTTCCGAGGATGATGCAGTTCTGGCGGATCAGATTCGGGAGGGAAAGAAGCGAATTGAAGCCGAATTGGCCAAAACGATTGTGGGGCAGAAATCGGTCATAGAGCAGTTGCTCATTTGTTTGTTTTCGGGAACACATTGTTTGATTACCGGTGCCCCTGGGTTGGCAAAGACACTTTTGGTGCGAAGCGTCGCTCAGGTGTTTCACTTAGAGTTTCGTCGGATTCAGTTCACACCCGATTTGATGCCTGCGGATATCACAGGGACTGAGATTTTGGGCGAATCGGAGGGTAGACGTTCGCTCCAGTTTGTTCCTGGACCCGTTTTTGCCAATGTGATTTTGGCGGACGAAATCAATCGTACTCCTCCTAAAACGCAGTCGTCATTGCTTGAGGCGATGCAGGAGCACCAAGTCACCGCAGCAGGGAAACGCTATGCGTTGCCCGAGCCGTTTTTTGTGTTGGCAACCCAGAACCCTATCGAAATGGAAGGAACCTATCCACTTCCTGAGGCCCAACTTGATCGATTTATGTTCAACGTCTTGATCGACTACCTGCCTTATAAGGATGAACTCAAGGTGGTTCTCGATACGACCAGCGGATCTCCGGAGCCTATTGCGCCGCTATTTACTGGGGAAGACGTCCTTCGATTCCAGCGATTGGTCCGACGCGTGCCTATCGCTGAGGATGTCGCAGGTTACGCTGTGCGTTTGGTGGCTGCTACTCGCGCCGGGCGACCCGAAGCACCTGCGTTCGTGAATCAATGGGTGACCTGGGGTGCTGGGTTGAGGGCAGCGCAGATGTTGGTCCTGGGTGCGAAAGCCCGAGCTCTACTCGGTGGATACTCGCATGTACGCTTGGATGATATTCGCGCGCTCGCCGCCCCAGTGCTGCGCCATCGAATCCTTCTATCCTACAAAGCTGAGGCAGAGGGTGTCACGGTTGAGGATTGCATCGCGAGACTTCTCGAGGAGGTTTCGGTGTGACCGACCGTACTACGCCCAGTTCCTGGGTCGACATGGAAACGTTGATGGCGATCCAAGATCTGCAGTGGCGGGCTAGGACTGTTGTGGATGGATTGAACAACGGGATGCACCGAAGTCCACTCCATGGTTTCTCGGTGGAGTTCAGTGAGTACCGGCCGTTTTCAGAAGGAGACGATCCGCGGTCGATCGACTGGAAGCTGTACGCTCGCTCCGATCGGTATTACATCAAAAAGTTTGAAGACGAAACCAACCGTCGCTGCTATCTCGTGGTTGATCAGAGCAAGTCGATGGAGTACCGTTCGATCGCCTATTCCAAATTGGACTACGCTCGCACCCTGGCGGCGACGTTGGCGTTTCATTTGAGTCAGCAACGCGATGCAGTGGGCATGGTGACCTTCGATTCCGAGATCGCGGATGTGCTGACGGCACGCTTCCGAACCGGGCAACTCAAACGATTGTTGAGTTTGCTGGAACGGAAGCCGTCGGGTGACCGCACCGACTTGCGGGGGCCGTTATCCCAAGTGGCTGAACTGGTTCGCCAACGTAGTTTGATGATTGTGATTTCGGATTTTTTGGTCCCCCCGGAGGAATTGCGAGTACCGCTGGGGTATCTGGCTGCTCGCAAGCACGAAGTGGTATTGCTTCGCATTCTCGATCCAAACGAGATTGACTTCAACGGATCGCGGCCCGTGATGATTCGAGACGTCGAGTCTGGAGCTGAGAAGTTTGTGGATCCTCAGAGCATTGCGGGATCGTACAGGAGGAGATTCAGCGAGCATGAATCGATCTTGAGAGGGGTGGTCGAACCGCTTGGGATCGCTTACCACGTTATGCGAACGGATACTCCGCTCGATGCCTCCCTTGTTGAGTTTCTGGGAAACCGAAATCGCGGCGCGGCGATGTCTGGGAGCAATTCTGCGAGATCCTCAGGGAATACTGCCAAAACCACGATAGGGGCAGCGTCGCCATGAGCATGCTGACTCCACTTTTCGCGCTCGCCGCCTTGGCGATTGTCGGACCGATCTTGCTCCATTTGGTGCGTCGCAAACCGAAGGAAACTCTCGAATTTAGTTCGTTGATGTTCCTTGAAGAGTCTCCACCGAAATGGACACAGCAGAGTCGTATCGAGCAATGGTTGCTGTTGGCTTTGCGCAGTTTGGTAATCGGACTGTTGGCGTTGGCCTTCACTAGACCTTACTGGGCGTCTGCAGCGAAACTTAGCAGTGGGAGCGACGTCGGTTTGAAGAGGATTGTACTCTTGGACCAGAGCGCCAGCATGCGTCGGAATGGAGTCTGGGATGCAGCAAATGCACGCGTGTCGGAGGTTATGACCAATGGCAAGCCCGCCGATGTGGTTGCTGTATACAGTTTTGATCAGAGACTGCATCCGAAGCTATCCCTGTCCGCCGCCACCGAAACATCGATCGCGAATCGCAAAAGTGCCGTATTGTCGGCAGTGCGTACCATTTCTCCTGGTTGGGGTGAAGGCGACCTCGGAAATGCGATCAATGAATGTGTGGATCTTTTGCAGCGGGAGCAATCCGGAATCGAGAGCGGTACGATCGGGGATTGTGAGATCGTCGTGATTTCAGATTTTGTGGCCGGAACGCCGATTGAGACCCTCTCCGAAAAGGAATGGCCAGGGAGAATATCTCTCCGCTTGGAGCGTGTATCGCCAACTCAAATCGGCAACGCGCATTTTGAGATGCGCGCGGACGAGGAATCCGAGAACACGGGTCGATGGAGAGTCCGGGTGACCAACGAACCAGCATCGCTTCGTGAACGCTTCCGATTGAACTGGTTGGATGAGAAGGGAAATTCAATCGAACCGATTGCTTTGGAGTGTACCGTGCCTCCTGGGCAGAGCATGGTATACCAAGTGCAGGCACCTTCGGCACCGATTCGCGGTATGGAGTTGTCCGGCGATGATTGCGATTTCGACAATCGCCGGTTTGTGGTTCCAATCGCAGGAAGGAACCTACAAGTTTTGTGCCTCGAAGATGGGGAGGGTAGTCCTGAGACAACCCTGCGGCATTTTCTGGAACGGGTGCCTTTCGGGAACGCTGAGGATTCGATCGATATTCGTCGAGTGAAGGCTCTGGAGGATTGGAAAGTATCCCCCCAACCACGAGATACTTGGATTGTATGCGCCGCGATGATTTCAGAGCGTCATGTCGATCCATTGCTCGAGTTCATGAAATCCGGCGGTCATGTGCTTTGGGTTCTTGACCAACCCCTCGAGGAGCCAAGCATAACTCCCACACAGGGAGCGAATTCAACGGCATCCGAACGCGGGTTGCCCGCTGGTGGAGTTGCTGAAGATGTCTCGCGCCGGTTTGAACGGCTAACGGAGACTAAGCTTGATTCGTGCCACGAGGCCCGAGTCGATCAGTATGGCCTTTTGGGAAGGATCGACTTCAAGCATCCGGTTTTCGCGCCCTTGGTCGATTCCAAATTCAATGACTTCAGCAAGATCCGATTTTGGCGGCATCGCAGGTTGCAGCTTTCGAACACGGATGGTTGGCTGATTCCAGCTTGGTTCGACTCGGGAACGCCCGCGTTCATGCAACGTCGCATTGGAAGCGGTGAGCTGACGATATTGACTGCCGGCTGGCAACCTGTGGAGAGCCAGTTCGCTCTTTCGAGCAAGTTTGTGCCGATCATTAGCCAGCTTTTCTCGCTGGCTACCTCCCGCGAGACTGTAGCCGTGGATTGGGTGTCAGGGAGAAACTACTCGTTCTCAAAAGGTAGTACGGTAAAGGCTCTTCTAGGGGTGAGAGGATCGGAAAATTCCGGGGAACGAAGTTTCAATCGATTCGATACATCCTCTGCGGGTGCTGATGGGGGTGTTGATTGGTCGGGACATCCAGGTATTTTCGAGTTGGTCGAATCAGACGGTGCGAGTCGCGAGGTTGCTGTAAACATGGCATCCTCAGAGAGTCGCACGGAATTGATGGATTTTGAGGAGTTATCTCGCTACGGAGCGACCGTCCGAGAGAAGCCTCGATCGCTGGAAGAAGAAGTCCAGGCCGAGCGACTGTTAATGGCAACTGAGCTGGAATCTCGACAAAGTCTGTGGTGGTGGCTGTTGTTAATCGTCTTAGTGATTGCAGCGGGCGAGTCGTTGCTTTGCATTCGCAAGCAACGAAGGACCGCCGAGGCTTTCTCTGCATAGGAACGATCAAAGTATGGATCCGCAAATCAAAATCATTTTAAATCAGGTAGCTAACCGATGTCGCAGCTATCGATTGGCGTGGACATTTGCGGCTTTTTGGATTGCGCTGGCATGCGCTTTTTGGCTCGGGTTATTGCCTTCGGTGGATCAGGTTTTTGATAGCCCGCAGCTTTTTTGGCGAGAGGCTATTTTGATTGGCTTGATCGGCCTGCTCCTTTGGTTTGCATCTCGATTTGCCTTTCGTGATTTCCATCCTATCGCGCAGCGTATCGAAGCGCGTTTCCCCACGTTAGAACAGCGGCTATTGACTGCCACCCAATTGAGTAGCTCGCAAAGCTCTCACTTCCTAAGAAGGAAATTGATCGATGAGACGGTGACGCATTCACGTGTGTACGATTGGCGCGAGATTGTCTCTTCCAAGGCACTTTTAGGAGCTTGGGTGGCACAATGGTTGGTTCTGCTCGCCCTGGTCGGTTGGTTTGTCAGTGGGCTACCAGGTGCTTCCCGGCCTTTGGCGGCTACGGCGCCAGTGGCGAATGGCATTGGATCCGAACTGAAGCTTTTCGTTGAGCCTGGAGATATCGACCTGGAGCGTGGGACCGATTTGCTGATCACTTCGAAAATAGAAGGGGCCGTCGATGGTGATTTGCCGAGGGACGCTCGGTTGGTGATTGTCAGCGAGCATGGAGAAGAAACCACGCTAGAGATGTCACGTGCGTTGGCCGACCCGATTTTTGGTGCAACATTGCGGCGCGTGGAAATGCCGGTAACGTATCGAGTCGAGGTGGGATCAATTCGCAGCGACGATTACGCCGTTCGGTTATTTGAGTTCCCCGCTCTAGTTCAAAGCGACGCTGCAATTGATTCTCCATCGTATGCAAGACGCGAGACTCGAATGGTCGAAGACACTCGCCGAGTGACGGTCGTCGATGGATCGAAATTGAGGTGGAGCATGTCGGTCAACAAGCCACTTGCTTCAGCAATGCTGGTCGACGAGGAAGGAAACGAAACAATACTGATTCAGAACCCAGTCGAGCCGTTGAAGTACGAAGCTGCGTTCGAGATGGATCAAACGAAGCGGTGGAAATTGAAGCTGCTCGATATAGATTCGCGGGGTTCCAAATGGGATGAAGAACTCGTCGCTAAAGTGATTCCGAACAAGCCAGCGGAATTGAAATTGTCATCGCCTAGCGATTTGCGAGTTTCGGCGATCCAAGAAGTCCTCGTCGGGGCAAAGATCCAGGACGACTTCGGGATTCACAGGAGTGGGTTGACCTATTCACTCGGAGAAGACCAAGCGAGAGATATTGTTCTATTCGAGGAAAAGATAAGCTCGACTTCAAGCGTTGGGGAAGCTAGTGCCAGCGAAGCCGTTCAAAAGCAGGAGCTGAATCACCGGATTGATTTAGAAAATCTCAAGGCATCGCCTGACCAGTTGTTGTCGTATTATTTCTGGACCGAGGATATCGATCGTGATGGTCAAGTTCGGCGAGTAGATGGCGATATGTTTTTCGCGGAGATTCGCCCTTTTGAAGAACTGTACCGCGAGGGAGACTCGTCTGCCGCACAGCAGCGGCAGCAGCAACAATCCGAGCAGAGCGGAGCATCACAAAATGCGCAGCAAGCGGAAGATCTTGCGGAACTTCAGAAGAAGTTGATGACCGCAACTTGGAATACGATCCGGAAGGTTGGGTTACCGAACCAAAAAATCGATAACGAAGAGATCGATGTTCTTATCGAGTCTCAGGACCAAGCCCTGCAGCAAACGGCACAACTGGCGGAGCAACTTCAAGACGAGAAATCGATCGGGTTAATGAAGGGGGTGCAAGAAGCCATGACCAAAGCGGTGACAGCTTTGGACAAGGTGAAATCGAATCAAGATGCGTTGTCGCTGCGCGATGCACTGTCCAACGAGCGGTCGGCGTACGAAGGGCTTTTGAAACTGCGGGCTCGCGAGCATAGCATCGTTCAGTCTCAGCAGCAGCAATCGCAAAGTCGTTCACAATCCTCCAGTCAACGGAATCGACAGCAACAGATCGAGCAGTTGAAATTGGACGACCAGCAAAATCGGTATGAGTCGGAGTCTCGGCCTCAGGAAGAGGCGAATCCTGCTGACCGTGAGATGCGTCAGGTGATGAGTCGGCTCGATGAATTGGCTAGGCGGCAACAGGACCTCAACGAGCAAATACGGGAATTGGATTTGGCATTGCGTGAGGCCAAAGAGGAAGCCGAAAAGAAAGAATTGGAGGAGCAACTGAAAACCCTTCGAGACAATCAAGAGGAATTGTTGAGGGACACCGATGAATTGCTAGAGCGCATGGATCGAGAAGATAATCGACAAGCGATGGAGGCATCGAGGGAGCAGGTCCAAGATGCACGCGAACAGTTGAAGCAATCCAATCAATCCCTCGCAAGCGGCGAAACGTCTCCGGCTTTAGCGTCTGGGACGCGAGCCCAGCAAAAGATGGAGGAGACGCGAGAGTCTTTGAGGCAAGAGTCTGCCGAGGGGCTTCAGGAGTCTGTCAGGGATCTACTTCGTGAAGCGAAGGCAATCGAATCGCAGCAGTTGGAGCTCGAGCGAAAGCTCTCAGGCGAGGCGGAGCCTACGAAGAGTGACGGCAGTCCAGCTTCGGTGGATGCGTTGAACTCCTCCTCGCTTCGGCCCGACGCGGAGACCGGTGAATCGACCAAGCCCGAAGACTGGAAAGCACAACGTCAAGGTCTTGAGAAACTGTATGAGCGGATACAGGATACTGTCCTCGAGTCGGAAAGTAGCGAACCGTTGCTCGCCGATGCGCTGTACGATTCGTTCAAAGATGCCAAGGGGAAAGGAATTGAGCAGCGGTTGGAACAGATTCCCCAGATGTTGTCTCGGGGATTAGATGCTCCGGCGCGGCAAGCGGCCCAGGAAGTGTCGAGCGGAATTACCGAACTCAGAGAGCGATTGGAAAAATCCTCCGAGAGTGTCTTGGGCAGCGAGCAGCAAGCACTTCGTCGGGCCATCAGCGAGTTGGAACGCGCCCGGGGGGATCTGGAAGGGGAGATTCGTGATCGGACCGATGACACAAGCGGTGAGCGAAGAGGTTCACCAACAAATGGGCGACCCACAGAATCTGGGAATGCGGAAGAGGGTGAACAAAATGAGGCGGATCCGAGCGGGGCGAGGTCTCGGGCATCCGGAAGCGAGCAAGGTTCTACGAATCCGGATGCATTGAGAACAGCAGACCGCGATCGTGAAGGCTCGGGTCAGGATCGTACGCAACCCGATTCTGAACAGCAGCCCGGTTCTCAGCAACGCGGCTCAGGCCAACGTGGCGAAACCCAACCCAGCGAGAATCAAGCCCGTCAAGGTCAGAGCGGCGGGCAACAAGCCCGATCTCCACGAGAAGTCGAGTCGCAACGGTCCGATGCTCAGGCTGAGGATGCACCGGTTGGAGAGCAAAGGCAGGGAGAACAAGGGCAGGGAGAGCAAAGGCAGGGAGAGCAATCCGGTGGGCGAGAGCCTGGCGATCAATTGCGAGGTGATCGCCAGGGTGCCCAGGTTGGAAGTGGTGGTGAGCGATCGACTCTGGACCGGATTGCGACGGAGCGGGAGTTTCGAGCCCCTTTGACGGGGGACGATTTCTTGGAGTGGTCCGATCGGATTCGTGATGTTGAGGAGTTGGTGAGGGATCCGGACCTACGAGCCGAAGCGGCGAGGATACGCGAGGCTGCCCGAGAGATGCGAGTCGAATTCAAGCGGCATTCCAAGGAGCCGCAATGGCCGTTGGTGAAGAAAATGATCGCTGAGCCTTTAGATCAGTTGCAGCAAAAGATCACGGAAGAGTTGTTGCGGAAATCGGCGGAGAGGAACCAAATTATTCCTATCGACCGCGACCCGGTACCAAATCAGTTTCGTCGTAAACTGGACAAGTACTACGAAAGTCTTGGAGACGAAAGAACTCGCTGATGATTGTTTTCGCAGAGATTGTTTTTGGTCGCTCAACTGCGATCCCTTACGCAATTGCTGCGGGGATTTGCTTCGTTATTCTTTCGCTCTGGTCCTACCGCCGGAGTGCCTTGAGTCTGCCCATGCGAGCTTTCGGCGTTCTCCTGAGATCGATTGGGATTGGGCTGATGCTCTATTGCCTTCTAGAACCGATGGGGAGTTTGGAACGGCCCAAACCTCAAGCCAACGCAATTGCCGTATTGATGGACAACAGCGCGTCGCTTCGCGCTCTGATGGCATCCGAGGCGAATGAAGGCACGAGCGCGCTCCATGCGGATTTTGAATCTTTGATCTCGGATGATGCGAGTTGGGCTCAGGAATTGACCAAGGATTTTCGTGTTCGGCGATATCTATTTGATGCAGGGATCACGCCGACGGAAAGTTTGCAGGGATGGACCGGACGAGGGACCGCCTCAGCAATAAATCGCTCGTTGCAAGCGATCGAGCAACGGTATCAAGGACAGGCTTTGGCCGGGGTCGTGCTGCTGACCGATGGGCAATCGACCGATCGAATCGATACCCAGGCCTCCGAGGATGGCTCGGGTCATGCGTTGGGTGGGGAGCAAGGTAAATTTTGGCGAGGGGATGTACCCGTATATCCGGTGTTGCTGCGCGACAGCACCGACGCTCGGGATTTGTCGATTCGTCAGGTTTCGATTCAACAATCAGAGTTCGAAACGGCCCCTGTGACGCTTACGGCACAACTCTCGCATCGTTTTTTGCAGGGTGAGATGGTACTTGTGGAACTCTTGGATTCGAGCGGAACATTGGTGCAGTCGTCCGAGTTGCGATTGGAGCGTGCCGATCAACCTGCGATCGCAACGTTTCGCTTTCGCCCCGAAAAGAGAGGGGTTCAAGGGTACACGGTGATCGCGAAGCTTAAAAAAGATAAGGCTTGGGAGCGTGTTGCCGGGTCGGAGTTGCCAAAAGTTCGGTCGAGCGACGACGTCGCATTTGGTAACAATCGCAGGTTTGCAGTCGTCGATCGAGGGATGGGGCCTTATCGAATTTTGTATTTGTCGGGCCGACCCAATTGGGAGTTCAAGTTCCTACGGCGAGCTTTGGATGAGGACCCAGAACTTCAGTTAACAGCGTTGATTCGAATTGCTAACAAGGAACCCAAGTTTAGCTTTCGCAATACCAAGATGGATTCTACCAACCCTCTTTTCTCAGGCTTCGAAGATGTTAGCGATGAGGAAAAAGAGAAGTACGATGAACCGGTTTATGTCCGTTTGGGTGTGAAGCAATCGGGGGAACTAAAGACGGGCTTTCCTAAGGAGGCGAGCGAGCTCTTCGAATACTCTGCAGTTGTACTCGATGATTTGGAGCATGAGTTTTTAACTCTCGATCAACAGCAGATGCTTCGTCAATTCGTGGTCGCCCGAGGTGGTGCCTTGGTCGTCCTCGGGGGCCAAGAGTGCATGCGTGGCAAATCGTTTCGAGATTCGGTGCTAGGCCAACTGCTTCCCGTTTATGGGGATCCTAGCCTTCCGGAATTATTTACGCCGACGGGACTGGCCGATAGCGAAAGCAATTCCGATGGATCCGTAGCCTTCGGATTATCGCGTGAGGGATGGTTGCAACCTTTTATGCGATTGTCCGATCAAGAAGCTGGGGAGAGACGTCGGCTTGATCGAATGCCGAGGTTTGAAGTTTGGAATCGAACGTCTCAGGTAAAGCCTGGTGCGAGTTTATGGGCGGAGGGTGAGACCGGTAGTGGGGACAAAGTACCGCTCGTGATCGCCCAGAGATTTGGTCGGGGGCGGACGTGCGCGTTCATGGTGGGTGATTTCTGGCGATGGGGATTGCGAAGCGACGAAGAGGATCGGGGTGAGGTGTTCCAAGCCTGGAGGCAATTGGTACGAGGAATGATTTCCGATGTGCCGCGCAGGATGGAAGTGAGGTACGAGAACGATACGATCAACCCACGATTGGTGCGTGTGATCGCAGCGGTGGTCGATGAAGAATTCAAGTCGCTAGACACCGGAACTGTCGAGTTTCAAATTCGTTCTCCGTCCGGAGTAGTGACCAAGGGGCGAGGGATGGCGGCGATGGACGCGCCTGGTGAATATGTTTTCTCGCTCATTGCAAGCGAGACCGGGGTATACCATGCGACGGCAGTCGCCAATTCCGCGGATGGTAACAAACTCGGTGAGGGGGAGACGGGTTGGGTTTGGGAACCCGAAGCAAGTGAAGTGGAGCGATTAGGCTTGGACCGGGACTCGCTTCAGCGAATCGCCGACCTGTCCGGCGGAAAGCTGCTCACCCCATCTGAGTTGCCAGGGCTCGGTGCGTTATTGCCCAAGGATAAGATTGCGGTGAAAGAGATTCGGGTAGTTTCGCTTTGGCACCAATCATGGGTACTCGTCCTGGCACTGGCATGCCTCGTGTTAGAATGGTTTGTACGACGAAGCAATGGAATGGTTTAAGATGATCGATCGGTTTATTTTGGTATGGATTTTGATAGTGTTGGGTTCACTAGCAGGTGCTGCGCAAGAAGCCAATCCATCCGAAAATACCAAGGCGGGTATCTTAACCTCTCCTGTCTCGCCTCGACGTGTTTGCCTCGTGGTCGGAGCGGCAGGGGAACCCGAATATGGAGAGGAGTTTCAGAAATGGGCAAATCGTATTCGGAGTGCCATGAAGGATGGGGATTGGCTAAATCTGGATGGTGTCGAAGATAGGGTGGAGCCTGATGGTGATTCTGCATCCACTGGAACGGAAACGGCCTCACACCGAGAGCTTATTCTCCGTTGGATCCGGGAAGCTCCCGACACCTCGGGTGAGAATTGGTTCGTTTTTTTGGGCCATGGGACGCACGAAGGGAAAGTGACACAGCTTAATTTGTTGGGGCCTGATCTATCGTCAACCGAGTTGGCGGATGCATTGCGCGGCAAAGAGGGAAAATGGGTCTTTGTATTTTGCAATTCGAGTTCGGCACCGTTTTTGGCATCCATCGCCGGTCCGAATCGAGTGGTCGTTACGGCTACAAAGAGTGGTGCGGAGCAGAACTTTTCGAGGTTCGGCGATTACTTTTCTCAGGCGCTTAGCGATACGACTTCAGACTTGGATCACGATAATGCGTTATCGGTACTGGAGGTGTTTTTAACTGCGAGCAATGGTGTTGCGAAATACTACGAGGATCGTGGACTGCTCGCGACCGAGCAAGCGTTATTAGATGATACGGGAGATGGACGAGGTACTCCGGCCGTTTTTTATCGTGGGTTGCGCGCTGTGAAGGGACCGGCCGACAAAGCCAGTTTGGACGGCAATCTTGCAAAGCGCATCACCATCGATGGGGAGTCTGTGGTACGGTTTTCAACCGACTGGTTCGAGAGGAGAGATAAACTCGAGGAAGAGTTGGAACGCCTTCGTTCACGCAAGGGCGATATGGATATCGACGAGTATTACGGTGAGATTGAACGAGTGTTCTTGCTCTTGGCCCGCATCAAGGCGGAGTCGGAGAAGCGTTGAGTGTGTTGATGTTGCGAACCGCTCCCGAGAATTGGCCACCGGTTGAAAACCGATCGAACTTATAGCGGAGCGACGCACGCCGCCCGAGATTTTCTGTAGAAAACGCGAGCTACCGGATGGTGCGTACCGTACCGTCCCCGTTTTTCAACAGGCCACAAGCGGTACGAGCCGGAGGACTACGGTTGAATACTATTCATCGTGTACTCTCCCTCGGGGGACGGTAGGGTAAGGTTACCGAACGCAAACGTTTGCAGAAGCCGATCGAGGCGATCTTTGCATCGAGCCAGATTACGGTAATGCCGAAACCGCGAGAGCGCGCTAAGGCGATCCAGGCGCGGTTGGCCCGGATCGATTTCCCATGGATGGATGTAAAAATGGATTGAACGGCCCGCTTTCTCGATCTTCTTGAGAGCCCATCGAGTAAACCACCACGGGAAAATTCGAAAATAACCACCACCACCAACGGGTATCTTCAATGGTCCATAGGGAAGGACGGAGACAGGGTGCTCCGCGATGGAATGCCCTTTGGATCGAACCGTGTACGAATCGATGGGGGAATCGGGGATTCCGTATCGGTCATGTCGAATGGGTACGATGCTGCTATCGTGCTGAATACCGTGTTTCCTTAGGATCTCGATAGCCCATCCACTTTGTCGCGTGATCGAAAAACTGGGTGCGCGGAAATGGAGTACTTGCGACTGAGTGATTTTTTCTATGGCCGACGAGGCCATCGCCATATCCATGTCAAAGGACATGGGGCCTTGTTCGTAGAGCAATCGATGCCAGTAGGTGTGAGAACCTACGATGTGTCCAGACTCGTGAATCCTGCGTACGAGATCTGGAAATTGGTCCGCCACCCACCCTAGGACATAGCAAAAGGAAAGCACTTTGTGCTTTTGGAGAAGGTCGAGCAAACTGTGGGTGTTCGCTTCTACTCGCGATTCCCAATCAACCCAGCTTTCTCGAGTGACGAACGGGTCAAACGAAGAGACCTGGAAGTAATCCTCGACATCGATGCTAAAAAAATGTTTCGGCGGTTGGGACAAGGGCACTACAAAACACCAAGTAAGGGCTTTTGCCGAACTTAAAGGGACCTATGCCACGATACCAGGACATCGATGGAGGGGTTAGCCTCAATCGTCCATGCACACGAGGTCGGGGGTCAGTGCGTGCTGCGCTTCATCTTTCGAGTGGTGGTTCTTCTCCCAAAGCGGTGCGTAGATCACACTGAATCGGGATTCGTCGGGAGACATGGAAAGGCCGGCGACTTTGGTCGCAACGCTACCAGGAATACCAACTAAGCGAAGGGCGGTGCAGGCGACCATTTTCAGGTCCGCGAAAAGAGAAGCGTTTTCGACATACTCGAGATCGAGTGTCTGCTTTTTCATCACCGACCCAAGGTCGGAGTCGGGGGGGAGGTTGATTTGTGAGAATCCGGTAATACCTGGTCGAACAGCCAGTCGTGACGAGTAGTACGGCACGGATCGAACCAGTTTCTCGATAAACTCAGGGCGTTCTGGACGGGGGCCACAGAAGGACATTTCACCTCGCAGAACATTGACGATCTGGGGAAGTTCATCCAAGTGGAGTTTCCGGAGCCATCGCCCAACGGGCGTAACGCGAGGGTCGTGGTCACCGGTAGACCATTGGGCCCCCCGGGCTTCGGCGTCTTGATACATGCTGCGCAGTTTGAACATCCGAAAAGTTCGGCCGTTCTTTCCCGTCCTCACTTGGGCGTAGATTCCTGGGCCTTGGCTCGTTACACGCACCAGAAGGATCAACAGTCCCGTCATCAGCAGAGCCGGAACCGCCAAAACCAAAGCTATCGGAACTTCCCAATACCGCTTTGAATCGTGGTATTTAGCGGGCTCGAGAGTGTCTAACAGCCCCTCGAGTTCCAAAGACGAATCTGCAACCGTCGATGGACCGAAGCCGGTTGGGGAGGGACGAAGTGTACCTACGCTAGAGTCGAAACGACGACCTAACGTCGACGAAGACGCAAGGATCGTTGCGTCTGCGGGCGAAATTTCTGACATTAACCAATCCTCGAACGAAGCCAAACTCGATGGGTGTCAGTGTGTGTGTTTGATCCCAAGGATCAATCCATTGGATCGGGGATTCTGCGGGCGCATCATCCGTGCCGCCATTATGGTTATGCTGCGACTTCGTTGCAACCGTTTCAGGCGTGAAATCCTGGAGACTTTCCGCGGACGTTGAATTAGGCATATTTTGCCGATTAAGTCAGCCAATCCATCCGAATCCGAACCGGTTTCGACGCGTGGCACGCATTCCGGTGCTAAGAGGGCCGCGTTTTTCGTTTTGTTTCGCATGTCCGTCGCATCGCGGGTCCCAAGAAGGGGGGCAGACGGGATTATTTAGGAAACGTTATGAAACCGTGGCGTGACTCGCCGGGAAGGCTATGTTGGATTGGCAAGTACGGTCCAGGAGTCTTTTGAAAAATAGAAACGCACGTCGCAAACCGCCCGGTAAGTCTCGCTTTTTCGCGAGAAACCGGGCAGCTTGGACTGCCCCCCTACAAGATCGATCGTTTTTCAAAGGACTGCTGGCGAGCAATCTCGCCGCTGGAAACTTGCCCGCTGGAAATACGCCCTTTGGAAATACGCCCGTTGGAAATTTCCCAAGTGACAATTTGGCCGCGCAGATGTTTTTACCTGAACTTTTGTTTGCAAATGCACCGCCGGACAGTTTGGAGGGAATACTTGCATCTCCCTCTTTTTTGACGAGGCGTTGCAGTTCCTGGGTATCGCCGAGCGGCTCAGCATTGCTGCGTGTGTTTTGTAGGTTGCCTCGACCTGTTTCCACGAGTGTGGAATTAAGTTTCAACGGATAAAATTCAATGAACGCAGAACTCGGTTCTTCAACAACTTCTTAGGCAGGCCTAGAAACCGTGGAAGTACAGACGCAGGTTCCAAACATGCCGCCGTTGGATTGGATATCAGGCCAAGTCCACGTGGAATTGGCGCATCAAGGTCGAGTGCGTTCATTCCGCTTTCAAGGCCCATTTGCCCGCATTGGGGAGCACGAGCGTTGCGAGATTCGTGTTCCCGGTATCGGCGCCCCTGTTGTGGCTTACGTTCAAGTCGGGGAAGGGTACTTAGCCGTATTGGATCTCTCGGAAACCTATCCGATTGCACGCTGTGAGGTTCAGTATGTTCTGCCTGGTGGTTCGGTTTGGTTGCAACCAAATGCACGCTTGACCTTGGAATCGATTCAGCATGACGCACCGGCTTCCGATGCATTTTCTTGGGAGTCCTTTGAGCTCGAAGACTTGCGTGTTTTGCCCAACACATTGGTTTTGGAGACAGGGGTCACGAAACCGGATTCCAAGGAGAACCTGTTTCGATTGACAACAGTACTATCTGTCCTAGGAACGGACCCTGCGTGCCAATTACAACTGAAGCACCGCACGATCGCGAAGTTCCAGTGTGTCATTTTCCGTGGTGAGCATTTAGGGAAACCCGTTCGCATTGTCGATTTGTTGGCAGCCTCTCCAACCTTGGTCGATGATAAGAACGCCAATGGTGCTGTGCTCGATGTTGGTGGCAGGTTGCAATGCGGCAAGATGATTTTGTCTGCGCGCAGGGTTTTAACGGACGCCTTGCTTCCAACATCCGGCGGTCCTCAAGCGGCCCCGGAGGCGGTTCCGGGGCCGACAGTATCACCGGCAAATCCAACAGTCCAAACCGCCAATCCGGCGAATAGTCCAGTCGAACCCTCGGCTTCAATCGAGCCCGGAAGACCCACGGATGTTTCCGTCGTTGGTGGCAGTTTAAGTATTTCTCCGACGGCGCCGGCTCCCGCAGCTTCGGTTCCAAGGAGTGGAACCCTTATCGCGGATGTTGGTCAAGTTTTAGTGCCTCGATTGAACCCATGGGAGGAAAGGCTCGAGCGCAATCAAGAAGCGATGCTGTCGAGTCTGCAATCGATCCTCCACCGTATGGAATCGGTCGAAAGGACGGTGTCTAACGCGAGTACAGATCCTCGACTGACCGCAGCGATGTCCGATTTGGAGAACGCCTTTGGAGTGGTGTTGGAAAAAATAGGCACTCTGGAGTCGGGCCTTCAACAGATTTCTGAGGATACTCGTCGCGAGTTAGACGCTCTCGATCAAAAAAATGCAGCCTCGTTTGAAGCTCTGCAAGAGAACAATGCATCTCAGTTAGCCTCGCTTCGCACAACCATCCATGGCTTGATGGAGACGTATGCAAAAGCAAAGTCTGCCGCAGATGCTTCTGCGAGCCAAGGAGACCATCGATTGGACTTGCTTGTACGGACGAGCGAGAGCGGTGCGGGGCAAGTAGCAAGATCCAATGATCCTTCGGTACCGATTGCCGAGAGTCGTACTCGGGATGCGGACGCAGCATCCATTAATAACGTCGCGAATCTTGCGCAAACCGCTCCGGCGGGAAGAACGGATTCTCGCGAGCCAGCGGTGAAAGCTTCGGCACCGCACCAGCCAGATATACCGCGCCAGCCAGATATACCGCGTCAGCCAGATATACCCAGCCAGCGAGAAATACAGCGTCATCTAGATTCGAAAAGCAGACCGAACAAACAGGGCCGTCCTGATACACAGAGCAAGCCTTATGCGTCAAACCGCTCTCCAGGTAAGGACTTGAAAAGTTTGGCAAGGACTTCGGTGGATGAGGCCGCTACTAGCGAGGCCAGGCCCTTCGAATCTGATGCTGTCGAATCTGAGTTGAGAAAACTGGATGAGCCGCTGGGTGTTACGTCCGCTTCGAAGCAGTCGTTAGACCCAGACTCTCCGGAGTTATTGGCGTCGAGCGACTCACCGGAGGAAACCTTGGTGCTCGGATCGCTGATGGAGTTGCGGCAACGCAAAGCGAATGCAAAAGTGATGCGGGTTGCGATCCTGACGGGTGTGTTTGTGCTTGTGGTCGGAATCGCTGTGCCGGTTGTGTGGTACCAAATACCGGAAGGCTGGAGAGAGCTTATTTGGCGATTGGGCGCGAAGGAATCCATCGTCGAGCCGAAAAGGGATTCGACAGATCCAAATCCGTCAGCGCGATAACCTGGTTCGGTAGGATCTCGCTGCCTAGAAAGAGCCGGCTGTTTGGAAAGAGCTCTCTGTATTTACAGTGTAGAGCCGAAGGAATCTACGAGTTTTGCACATGCCACTGCGGAATGCGTGCAAGGGATCCAGGCCGCATGTTTTTCCTAAACAGAACGTTGTGATTGAGTTGCGAGCGAAATGTGGCAGGTGGACGCTTTCCCCGTTGGAACTGAATTAGGGTTGGGGTACCCTCTGCGTCCCCTCGCAAAAACAGCAAGGCGAGATCTGAGCTGTCGCTCGCGAAGATTTTTTCGCGGCCAGATTGCCTGATACGCCGCAATGGATGCGCAGGGTGGTCGGTACCTTCATTCCCCTTACGCAGAATGAGCTATGAAAGATACGAGTTCCATGGAACCATTGCACGAAGCCCCCTCAGATGCCACCAATCAAAGCGGATTGGGCGGGACGCATCCTGACGTTGATACCACGACCATTCTAGCCGTGGAAGAGTTGGATTCCGCGTCGGTCGCGTTGTCGGAAAGTTTTGTCGGACGTTGGCAAAAACTCGTCAGTCAAACCAACTGGGAAAAGGGGAGAATCATCGCGGAATGGCGGTCAGCGCTGATCGCTGGAAAATCGCCAGTGACTGCCTACAGCGACGAATCGTGGGCTCGGCAAGTAGGAGACGTGACTAGTCAACACGTGGGGCGATTGCGCCGTGTTTACGAACGATTCGGCGAAAGCCAATCAAGTTACGCAGGTTTGTACTGGAGTCATTTCCTGGCTGCTTTGGATTGGGATGACGCGGAGTTATGGTTGGAGGGAGCCGCGCGAAGCGATTGGAGCGTTTCCCAAATGCGCCGAACACGATCGGAAGCCATGGGAGGCGACCAGAGTGCGTCGGAACGAGACGAGGAGTTGATCACCTCGGAATTGGACGACGGATTCGTTGGACTTGCCCCTGAGGATGACGACACAGCGGGAGGTCGCAATGACGATGAGGATGATATCCGTTCCGAGAAAGATTCCAACGGAAGGATCGAATCCGGACCGCTCGCCGAAGGACCAGACTTTGGGGACGAAGAGAGCGAAAACATTGCATCCTACGACTCGTCGGACACCAGTTCTGGGCTTGCCGAGTCGTTCGAGGAGAGCGGGGAGCAAGGAAACCCATTCGCCGATCTCGGGCAACTGCCACCCGATGTAGCGGATGCTCTCGAACAGTTCAAATTGTGCGTTATCCGTCACCGCTCGTCGAATTGGAGCGATTTCTCGCAATCCAAAATGGTTCTGGTTGTTGACGCGTTGCGTTCGTTCGTGACGCGATAGCAGTTCGGTGGTGCGGTTTTCAAAATCCTACGGAATTTCCTTCAACCCCGCCGTCTGTGACGGTTTCAGGCGGTGGGGTAGAATACGGCTGTCCACGCAGCCAGTTTGCCATTTTGGCGAGGAAACCTGTCAAGAATGAACGAAGAAACCCTTCAGCGCATCTATCGCACATACGGGATCGAGAATTGGTCTGCAGGGTACTTTGGCGTAAGCCCTCAGGGGAATATCGTCGCGCATCCGGCCATGAACGATGCTCGGGCCGTGGATCTTAAATCCGTGGTCGACCATCTGGTCAAGGAACGCAAACTACACCTTCCATTGCTGTTGCGTTTCCCGCAGATCCTTACCAATCAGTTGAGGATTCTAACCACAGCCTACCGCGACTCGATCGAAGAGTTTGGCTACAAGGGAAATCACTATCCGGTCTTCCCGATGAAAGTGAATCCGCGGCGAGAGGTTGTCGAGGAGTTTCTCAAGGACACTGGGAAATATCGCGTGGGGTTGGAATGCGGATCGAAAGCCGAGCTTTACGCAGCCATCGCGCAAGAGCAAACGCCGGAATCGCTTCTCATTTGCAATGGCTTTAAAGATGAGTCGTTTTGCCGTTTAGCGCTGCTCGCCGTGCAGTCTGGCAAACGAGTCGTCATCGTGATTGAGAAGCTGAACGAGTTGCGCATCCTGCTGCGAGTCTGCGCCGAAACAGGTGTCTATCCATGGGTCGGATTGCGTGCCAAGTTGTACACGAAGGGGTCTGGCAAGTGGGCGAGCTCGGGTGGGGACTCCGCGAAGTTTGGATTAACGACATCGGAGCTGCTCCAGTGCATCCGCCTACTGCGAGAGGAAGGCCGAGAAGGTTGCTTGCGTTTGCTGCACTTCCATATCGGTAGCCAGATTACAGACATCAAACGTGTCAAAAACGCGATGAAGGAAGCAGCGAGGGTATACGCCAAAATTCATCAATGGGGTTTGCCGGTCGATTTCCTCGATATCGGTGGAGGGCTGGGGGTGGATTACGACGGTTCAAAAACTAGAACCGAATCGTCGATGAACTACACGGTCGAGGAGTTCGCGAACGATGTGGTATACACAGTCCAATCAGTATGCGACGAAGAAAACGTTCCGCATCCAAATTTAGTAACCGAAAGTGGTCGGATGATGACCGCGTACCATACGGTGCTGGTCACATCGATCCGAGAGGAAATTGAAACGTTCGCGGACGATCAACCCGAGGTTACGATCGACGAAGATGATCCGCAAGTGATCACGGAGATGAAGTGGTTGCTCGATGAACTCAACGGTAAGAATTATTTCGAGTACTACCATGATGCGGTCGAGCACAAGGACGAACTTCACACCCAGTTCAACCTCGGGCTGATCTCGCTCGAAGATCGAGCCAAGGGTGAGGTCCTGTATTGGGAAATTTGCGCTAGAGCCTTGAAGGAATCCGAGCAGACTCGCAATCCTAATGAGGAGTTCGAGGATGTGAAACGCATCTTGGCTGCCAAATACCTTTGCAATTTTTCATTGTTCCGATCCGCGCCCGATTCTTGGGCGATCGGACAATTGTTCCCGGTCGTCCCACTGCATCGACTCCAAGAACCCAAGATCGATTTTGCGACGTTGGTGGATGTTACTTGCGATTCGGACGGAAAGATCGATAAGTTCGTCGATCTGAGGGACGTGAAGCAAACGCTGGAGCTTCCAGAGTGGAAAGAGAATCAAGAGTACTACCTTGGAATCTTTCTCGTCGGAGCTTACCAAGAGGTGATGGGGTCCTACCACAATTTGTTTGGACTGCCCAACGAAGCGCAGATCTTCATGGAGGCTGATGGCCGATTTCATGTCGCAAAAATCGTTCCGGGAAGCAGCATCCAGGACATGGTCTCGTTTGCGAGATACGATACCTCTGCCTTGCAGGATCTGTTTGCCAAGCGTCTGTCTGGATTGGTAGGGGCAGGAAAAACAACCCCTCAAGACGCCGAAAAATTGGTGAACCAGTACAAGAGTGCTGCCCGTTGGTCGACCTATCTCGATTGAGCGACCAATGGTGGAATACGGACGTGCACTTTAGTTGGCCTGCGTTGGGCTGAGTTCTTTCGTGGTTCTGCGTCTTTCCCGAGGGAGGGTGCGGATGTACGATGTTGGCGGAAAGCAGCAGGTTCACGGTCGGATGTATCGAAGGGAAAGGAGTCTGAGTCATGGCCCGCAACGAACAATTGATTCGGCAGCATAAAATCATCCAAGTCTTAGAACGCCGTCGATACGGTGCGAGCTTGGAGGATCTTCGCGATACGGTGGTCGATGAACTAGGGCTAGGAAGTTTGCATGTGCGGAGTATCCGCCGGGACATCGAGGCGTTGCAAGCCGCCGGCATGCCGATCATCACTGAGGAGACGGCCTCGGGCAAGGTTTGGAAAATGAGCCGGGCGGATACTGGGCTGCACCGATTGACCATTACGGCGAGTGAATTAATTTCGCTGTCTATAGGGCGTGACCTCCTGTTCCCGTTGGCGGGGACACAGTTCTGGCAAGGTATCGAGGCGTTCTGGAACAAGGTTCGGGACCAATTGCCAGCCGGCGTTTATGAACACTACGAACGGTACCGACGCACCTTGCGCATTCTCGGCGTGGTACCCAAGACGTACGAGAAGCAGCAGGGGATGCTGAAAACGATCAATCGCGCGATCCAAGAGCATCGGCGGTTGGATGTCGAGTATGAAGCAACCGGTAGCCCAGCGCGACAACGTATCTTGGAGCCGTATGGCCTCGCGATTTTTCAGTCGAGTATTTATCTAGTAGCGACAGAATTTGGGCAGCATATGGATTTAGAGCCGCAGGAGCGATTGCGGCATTGGAAGCTGGATCGTTTTCTGAAGGCCACGGCGCTGGATGATTGGTTCAAGCCGGACGATCAAATCGATCTGGACAGCCACCTTGGAAGAAGCGTTGGGATTTTCAGTGGCGATCATCCGACAATCTATCGCATTCGATTGAATACGAAAGCAGCGCGATGGGTGCAGGAGGAACCTTGGCACGCTGAGCAGCAATTGGAAAACTGTCGGGATGGGTATAGTATCTTGTCGGTGCCTGCCTACCATCCCATGGAAGTCATTCCACAGGTCTTGAGGTTGGGTTCATCGGCAGAGTTGATCGAACCCGTGGAAGCGAGGCAGATCCTGGGTGAACAGTTATCGGAGATGGCCGCGATGTACAGCGGTGGGCGTAAACCGACCGCTGGGAGATCTCGCAAATAGGTCGGAAAAAGGTCTGGTGCCAATGTTGACCATCCACTCATTCGCGAAGCGAATCCGTCAGAGCCCTAAGCGTTAGCGCCGGGCGGAGGTGCGCCGCGAACTGTGTTTGCCAGTTATGTTGATCGTCGCGTCGGGAAGCGATTGATCATGGCCAGCATCGGGGGATCCGGGTTCGAGCGTCGAGTGGCCACTTGCTTACTCGCGTGGCTCTGATTTTATTCGCGAAGCGAATCTGTCAGAGCCCTAAGCGTTAGCGCCGGGCGGAGTTGCGCCGCGAACTGTGTTTGCCAGTTGTTTTGATGGTCGCGTCGGGAAGCGATTGATCATGGCCAGCATCGGGGGATTCGGGTTTGAGCGTCCCTCTGCCACTTGCTTACACGCGTGGCTCTGATGGTTTCGCTGCGCGAAGGAAATTGGGGTGATTCGCGAAGCGAATCCGTCAGGGCCCTAAACTTTAGCGCCGGGCAGATGGACGCACAGAATCGCCATCTCCACCTTATTGGAACATCGCCTCGTTCGAATGGTTACGCAATTCTTCGGATATTTGCGATTGTATCGATTACACGGATTGCAACACGCTCGACGCGCATGGTTCCTCGTGCATGCATAACCGGTATTACCCTAGTAAATACCCCACGACTCGTGGTTTTACTCACAGTCTTATTTTGCTCAGTTGACAGAATTGTCATAACCTTTCGATGAAAGATGCGGAGAATTACTTCCTCACCATCGTCGAAACGCCCGGTAATCTAAATGCGCCTGAAGCCCGAGCAGGATCACCAAACGCCTCGTAGTTTGAGCCAACGACTCAATGAGTTGCTGGACAAGCTCTCTCGTTGGCTGAAGGCAGCTGTGTCGCTCGAGCAGCCTCGCTCCCCGAATGATGTCGACGCAATCATTCTCGAGGATCGCGTGCTGTACAGTGGCACGCCTTTGCCGGTCGATGCTCCAGATTCCGGTGCCGAGGCGAACTTGAATGCGGATGGGTTAGGCACCCCGATACCCGAGGATATTTGGGAGTACATTGAGTCGCTCAATCCCGTTGCCGGTTCCGGGTCGGGCGCCGTTCAACAACAGGACGCGAACCTCGCGGAAGACGCACTTGGGTCCCTTGTGCCCAAGGAACTCGGCACTAGCCAACTTGACCAGGACACGACGTCTAATTCTCTGATCGCGGATTCAGATACAAGCAATGCTGTCACGGGGGATCTCGTTTCGATCGATGACTCTTCCGGTTCCGAGGATTCATCAGCACTTTCCGAATCGATCTTGACTCAAGCGTTGGCGTTGCAAGCGGAAATTTCGGTTGTTGAAGGCGCTTCGTTGGACTTGGCAGGCTCCACGCTAAATCCCGAGTTGCCCAGCGGCAGTGGTCTTGTCGATACGCCTGCAGATGCTTTGGATAGCCCGTCGGATCTCGATGTGGCATACGCAACGCCGCTGCCGGTAGTCTTGACCCAGGCGAATTTGATTGAACCCTATCAAGTCCTTGGGGACTCCGATCAGCAACTGAGCTCGATTTCCAATTTGGTTTGGGAGTTGGAATGGGATCATATCCCAGCTGAGCAGCTTATGCCTGGCTACGATATCTACTTCTCCGGCGACTCCGTCGGGGGGTGGATGGTTGAGCAAGGATCCGTGGATCTTCTCAGCAGGGAGCTTTTAGAGTCGCCCTTATCAAAGAGATGCATTGATCTTGGTGGAACTCGGGAGATAAACAGTATCGCTTGTGAGGTCGCGACGGAGATCGGCAGGCGCTATCAGCTGACCTATTCGGTGACTGGAAATTGGTTGAGTGGCGACGCGCTCAATGGTGTTTTGATCTCGGCAGACGATTACGCGGAGCACCATCTACTGCGTTTGGATCCGAACGCGTCCCTATTGACCTCGCCATGGGCTACCAAAACGTTTTCTTTCGTGGCGAACTCCGAGCGGACGCGGTTAGCAATCGGAACCATTGGAGAGGACGTTCGGGGAGCGATTGTTTCGGATTTGAATCTGATCGAGGTTCCTGATTACCTTTCTAGAGCTCTCGATGAAAATCCAACGCTTGGGTTCGACGCGAATCGAATGATGTTCTTTGAGAAGGAACAAAGCATCACGCCACTCACTATGGAGCGAGTGGCTGGCCATCCGCCAAGCCTATCCGTCCCGTGGGAGGAATCGGTTCAAGGGTTTTTAGCCCAGCAAGATTCAAGTCAGGTTGTCGATGCTCAGGACAACCTTTCGGCCGTTGATGGTGGCACGGGTCGTGACGAAGGTGTGAACCCCAATCAGGTCTCGCTTGCGTTTTCTCATGTCGTAAGCAATGAGTTGATCATCGTCGACACGAGTTTGCCAGAGTATGAGCGACTGTTGTCAGCTTGTGGTGTGTATACCTCGATCGACCAGCGTTTTGATATCCTGTACCTTGATCATTCGGCCGATGGGATAGCTGTAGTTACCGAGTACTTGAGCCAATCGGGGCGTGTGTACGATGCAATCCATTTGGTGACACACGGTTTTTCCGGTGGTCTGCAGTTAGGTAGCGCCACGGTTACAGCGGGCAATCTATCGGAATTCGAGACGCAATTGAACGCGTGGCGAGCCAATTTGTCGGCAGACGCAGATTTGCTCCTTTACGGCTGTTCGATAGCCGACACCGCAACGGGCGAGGCTTTTGTTGGTGATCTGTCGAAGCTTTTGGATGTGGATGTGGCAGCCAGCGCGGATCCGACTGGGGCGGGTACCCTCGGAGGTGATTGGGACCTGGAGTTCGTATTGGGATCAACCATCGCGTCACTCCGGCCAGTGGATCTGGCGGGGGAAGCATGGCAGCATCTGTTGTTGACTTACACCGTTCGAGATGATTTTGCCTCGGCTGCGTACACCAACAACAACGGTACCAACAGTTGGAGCGCCGCTTGGAGTGAGACCGATGCCGCAGGATCGGGCGCGACCACCGGGAACATTCTCATCTCCGGTGGGCAACTGCAAGTGGCAGCCACGAACGCGGCCGACCTGATATCCCGGCAAGCCAATCTCACTGGCGCCCATGCCGCGACACTCACGTTTACTTATGACAGTACGCTTGACAACAACGCATCGACGTCGAGCATCACACTGGATGTCTCAAGCGATGGAGTGACTTGGGTAACACTGGATACCTTTTCAAAAACCCTGAATACGACAGCGAGCAGCAAGTCCTACAACATCACCTCCTACATCTCCAGCGGTACTCGTGTTCGATTGGACGTTGGAACAGCAGCCGCGGGCGCGTTTTATCTATTCGTAGATAATTTCCAGATCTCCTACGATATCAACACCTCCCCCACGGCC
>JBKCUW010000025.1:0-35192 GCA_046318275.1 Pirellula sp.
CGTCACCGACTCCGAACCCGATTGCGACGGTGCCCAACGAAAAACGATCTGCTGCCACCGTTGTTGAACCACCCATTCGGGCTGACTCGAAGCCGAGCAACGCCGAATTGCCGCCGAGCAAAGCCGAATTGACGCCGAGTGATTCCGATTCAAAATTGCTGGCCCCCCCTCAGATCCATGCAAAATTTGGAATCGTTTCCTCGCTTCATATCGCATTGAGGGCTAAGTACGGACCATCAGCAAGCCATTCCCTTCGCGTTGCGATGAGAGCGAGCGCGTGGGGCATGGCGTACGGGGTCCGCGAGGAACAATTGCAACTCCTCGAACTGACAGGATTGCTCCATGAAATTGGGAAAATAGGCATTCCTGATCGCGTGCTGCAAAAGTCAGAAAAGCTGAATACTCATGAGCAGTCCATGATGGATTTGCACCCGCACGTCGGCGTCGAAATCGTCCGAGCCGCGGGGGGATCCGAAACGCTGCAACGTGCGATTACGGGAATAGGCAGGAAGTATTCCGACCTCACGAGTTCCGAACTTTCCGAAGTCGCGACAATGGCTTCGTGCTTAATCAACATCATCGATGCCTATGATTCGATGACGACACGTTCCGTATATCGTGAAGCGCTAACACCCACAGCAGCAGTAGCGGAGTTAGTGCGCTGTAGCGGCACACAGTTCGATCCTCGGCTCACCGCGTCCTTTGCGGAGTTGGTTCTGCGACCTCGGCCCGAATTAGACGACAAGGTTCGGAGACGCTGGGCGAACAGCATGCCGACCCAAGCACAGCTAATGCACTTCCAAGCATCAGCGACCCCTGAAGTACAAAGCGTTTACACGGCTCAAACCAGCGCGCTCGACTACACGCTCAGCGATAGCTTTTACCGCCACATGCTCAACAATATGCAACAAGGTGTCATTTTTATCGACACCGAGTTCCGTATTTTGCAGTGGAACAAAGCGGCGGAGCGGATGACAGGCCAGCCAGCGAATGCGGTTTTGCAGCAATTCTGGGTTCCTGCAATCGCAGGCTTGAGAGACAAAGACGGTTTCAAAATCGCAGATGAGAATTGCCCGTTCGTGGAGTTGATCACCACGGGCGAACGTTGCGAACGGCGGTATTCGATCAAAATGCCGGATTCAAATCTTTTACATCTGAAACTCGAATTGGTTCCCGTCCACAACGATCAAGGAATCTTGGCGGGAGGAGCGATATTGCTGGAAGACATCAGCGAAACAGCCGCTCTCGAAGAGAAAATAGCAACACTTCATCAACGAGCCTGCCAAGACCCATTAACCAAGGTTTGTAACCGCGGTGAACTCAACCGCCAACTTCCGGAATTTGTGAAACAGCACCTCGACGGTGAGCCTCAAGGTGCCATCATTATCTGCGACATTGACTTCTTCAAACGCATCAACGACAACTTCTCCCACCAAGCAGGTGATACAGCCCTGAAGATGTTTGCCCAACTGCTGAAGGAATCATGCCGATCTACCGACTTGGTTGCTCGCTATGGCGGTGAAGAGTTCGTGATGCTCTGCCCCAATTGCGATTTGAAGGAAGCGACGGACCTCGCTGAGTCGATTCGTGGCAAATTAAGTCGCATGCCTATCCCCGATCTCAGAAACAACTGCATCACCGCAAGCTTTGGTGTAACCGTAGTGCAAGTCGGCGACACCGACGAAACCGCACTAGGGCGCGCCGACCGTTGCTTGATCATGGCAAAGGAATCCGGCCGCGATCGCGTGGTCGCGATCAGTCTTGAGGAATTAAAGAATAAAGACCATCAATCCTTAGCGCAACCTACGAGCTGGCTCGACTGGGTCGGACTGTCGACCAACAAGATCAAATTGGAAGCAGAACTGGTTTCCAACGTCACTAAAGATGTGACCTTGGAGAAACTGAGAGGTTTCATCGAAGAGTTCCAAGGCAAAGTCAATCATGTCGAGTTGAACCAAGCCATCTTCGATATCGATTGCAAGAACACTCCGATGACGCATCAAAGCGACCAACGTCTCGGAAAGCATCGTATCCAAGTCAAATTGACTGAATTGGAAATGAAGGCGGGAAACGAGAAGAACCAAATCAAGCTGGCAACGCACATCCATGTCATGATTACCCCGATTTCAAATCGGGATCGCCGAGAGGATGTTGTTATGCATCAGTGTGCTCGTCTCATGCAAGCCCTTCAGTGTTTCCTTCTTGCGCAAATCTTCGATGAACGCGATCGGGCGGATGTCATCCGGACCGTCAAACCCGTTCGAGACACGCGATATTAAAATCGGCAATAGCCGCCACGCGCCTCACAAATCAAATACCTCCATCTTCACGGCTCCTCTCGGTAGCCTCAAGGCTCTTCTCTGTATCGGTCAGAACAGGATGAGATAACTCCAAAGGCACGCAGGGCCTTGCCGCCTCGGTATGCTGTAGTATGTTGAGCGGTTTCGAATCGGGTATCCAAATACCCGCAATCCCGTAGCCCTTCGGTGAACCATGACTGAATTGCAATCCCCAAACGATGCTTCGGCAACCCAACCGGCTGCAAACCATGCAAAAGCCATCCTCGGTGTGAACGTACTATCGATCGCGATTCCTATCGTGGTTGCTTTGCTACTGGGTATCCGAACCAAAATCGATCTCGGGAACTGGACCCATTCCTTGCCCCATGCCATTGGAGCCATCAATGGCTTGACCTCCATCCTCCTGATCACCGGTTGGATAGCGATTAAATCGAAAAAGATCGCCTTGCACCGATTTGCACTCACCTCCGCATTTTGTCTCGGCGGCTGCTTCCTGGTTTGTTACGTCACCTACCACCTTTCCAACCCCTCCACCACGTTTGGCGGACAAGGCTGGATACGTCCGGTTTATTATTTCGTGTTGATCTCACATATCGTCCTGTCCCTGGTCGTTCTACCATTGGTTCTCCGAGCGTTTCTATTCGCTCTCCTCGGTCGATTCTCAGACCATCGACGCATCGCAAAATATGCAATGCCGGTTTGGCTCTACGTTTCGATCACAGGCGTCCTCGCTTATCTCATGATCTCCCCGTACTACCAACACGGATAGTCGTTGTCAGCGGATATATCATCCAAAGCACGGAAGAAGCGACTACCGAAGCACTTGGAAGTACCGTTCAAGAATGACAGCATTCACACGGCAAGTGGATGCGATGCATTGTCGTGTTTACTCGCGTTTTTACTTGCAGTAGACTCCCGCAGCACGTTGAATCTTCAAACACTGGGCTCGGAGAGTGGCATCAGCAGCAACACGCTACTCACCAACTACACGACACAAGGCTGATCAGCATGAAGAGAAGTCAGAGGTGGATTGTCATCGCCGGAGCATTAGGAAGTATCTTCGCCGTCGGCTTCGCGGCACGAGAGATGCTATTCGCACAGCAGAACCATCGACCGCAAAACGACAAATGGGGGCCTAATACAGTCCCGTTGCCGGCACAATCTCCTAACCGCTCCGCGATGCCCGCTACGGTCATGCCTGGAATCACCCCACCTCAACAGGCGATTTCGCCAAACCCAGGCGGCCCGACAGCTCCAGTCCAAAACGTAAGCGCCGAGCAATGGTCACGGGTCCCGCAGGCGGTCCCTCCCTCGCATCCAAATCCAACTTATCCTCCGACGTACCCGGCACAACTGCCTTCGATCTCCTCATCCACGGGGTATGTAACTTCGGGGTATCTACCTTCGCCGGTACACGTAACATCGGGAGCCCATGCGGCACCGGGAGTCTCCTTGCCACCGAACAACGTCTTCTTGAGTCCCGGCAGCCACAGCAACACCTTCGCTACCTCACAATTGCTGCAGCAATATGCGGCCTGCGATGATGAAGCCAAGAAAGAAGAGCTCGTCTCCCAAATCAAAAAGCTTGTTACCGAACAATTTGAAGAGAAGCATGCGGTGACCAAACGCTTCCTCGAGATGCTAGAAAAAACGACGCAGAAGCTCAGGGATGCGACTGAGAAACGAGAAGCAAACAAAGACAAGATCATCGCCGATCGCGTGGCAAGCTTGGTCGGACGAATCGATGGAACGGCATGGGATTTCGACGAGCCTTCCGCAACCGAAATCAGGGGTATTGAATTGCCACGGGTGCTGAGTCCAGCCCTGGGAACAATGTCAGCCCCCGCCATACCCGCCAATTTTCCCCCACCGCAAATGATGTTTCTAAGCCCCCCTAACCACCACCCTGCTCAGCCGTACTCGCCCCCTAGCATGCCCAATCATGCTTACGCTCCCTATCCGCCCGCTTATCCGGCTTACCCCACTCCACCACAACCTCTTTACATCCCACCTGGAGCTCACCTCAATACACCTGGAGCTCACCTCAATCCACCGGGGCCTCCAAAAAAACCAGGTGATTCATCGGTGCCCACAGAGATTGGTCCTGCTTCACTACTCCCAACGGACCCGAGTGCAACGCCGACCAGCGAGGCAACGAAGGGCTCGGCGAATGAAGACTCTTCTCAGACGCCCAAGCCCCCCGAACCGAGCGAGTGAAGAGCAGTACACCGGTCGGTTGCAGCGTAGTTTGGATAAAACCTGCCTGCACACGACCTATGCTACTGATTGACTCTCGTTACTGGTTCGCTCTTCTGGCGATGACGCTCGGCGAGGTCTTCATTGCCCAGCGTCTGGTAAGCCTGAGCAAGCTTACGGTGTACCTTGTAGCGATCATTTGCCGGCATCCCCGGCAGAGCGCGTTCCAACTCGGTTACCGCCTGAGCGGTTTCCCCTCGCTTCAACAGGATCGTGCCAAGGGTATCTTGATAGGTAGCGATCTGAGGGGCGTTTGCCACGGCGGAACTCGCAAGCTCCAACGCTCGATCGAGATCTGGTGATTCTCTCGCTGCCAATAGCCACGCGAGATTATTCTTGACGAGAGGTTGCTCAGGGTCCAGTTCCAGCGTCCGTTCGAGCTGTCGGATCGCTTCTTCGGTATCCTCCTCGAGGACCGCAATCACGCTGAGCGCGAAATGTCCCACGGGTGTAGCTTCCCTCTGTTGCAGCTGCTCATCGAAAAATGATCTTATTTTCGATTTGTCATTTTCATCGTTCGCATCTCGATACAACCTTACCATGCGATCAAAAACGATCGAAGGATCACGGAGGATGTTGAAGGCTTTCATTAAATGCTCCAACCGCGCATCGAGGGGTTGCTGCAACATGTTCGCGCGTTCATACCGAAGCAACTCAAGATTGGCCAAGCCGTGGACGAGGTTCACGTCGTCCGCTTGCAATTGCACCCCAGAACGCAGTGTTTGCTCCGCTTCGTCGAATTGCTCGAGTCTAGCCATGGCTTGGGCCAGTTGAATTCTCGATTTAGTATCGAGCGGGTCTTGAGCCAGTCGCCGACGAAACTCATCCCGTGCCAACTTCATCAATTTGTCCGCGCTCTCCCGATCCCGGTTGATGCCACAGAGATCGGCTGCGGAAAAATAATGATCAGGGTTAATGCGCGCTGCTGCTTCAAAGGAGCGTATGCATGGCTCAAGCTGACCTGTTGCTCGGTAATACGTAGCCCAGGCCAAGCTTACGTTTTCGCTACTTCGGTTTCCCGCTTGGTTCAGATGCCAGAACAACGACGACGCATATTGTGGGCTTGCACCGCGCGCAATCAGGTTCGCATAGCCGATCGCCCGTTGTTCGTGAGCTGGAGGATACCCGGGACTATCATCCGGCGCAAGAGCTTCGATGATGGCGTTGCCTCGTTCTAATTCATCGTTCTCCGCCAGTAGCCTACAAAACCGAAGCGCTGGCTCAGGGCTCGTCCGTGTTCCTTGGGCGATCAAGTGATTTCCGATCGAACGCGCTTTTGCAAAATCGTCGGTGTTCGCCGCCTCGTCAAATTGAAGGATGTAGCGAGCATTAACCGAGGGAGCGGAAGCGATGGCATACCAAACCAAGGACGCCGCTAGGACTGCCATCACCGCAGCAGGTAAACCTGCGACCGCCCGATCACGGCGTCGACGGTCCTCCCTGAGCCCCGCAAATGGGAGTGCGACGGCGAACCCAATCCAGCTGAAGACCTTTCGAAGCCAATCTACCGGACCGTAAAACAGTTGTTGCCACCACGGCCGACGGTGCTCGGTCTCCGATGTGTCGAACGTCACTTTCGCGGAGAGCCCAATCCAACCCGCCAACTCTCCGATCGCTCGAAACGGTGCTGCCACGCTCGCAGCGAGGAACTTCAAGGCTAGCCTACAGAAACGTCGCATATGGCAAAATACAAGAATGGCGTCTCAAAGCAAAACATAGGGATTCATGAACGAGATACCATGATAGCCTTGGTGAGCGATACCACCAATAAAAAACCCTGTTAAAGCTGCTTGAAGAACTCCTAATTCACAGGAACATCACCGTTGAGCATTCTCGAATTGCCCTCAGGGCCTTCTTCGTTCACTACAAGCCATTCGGACTCCTTCAGTTATTTTGAGTAACCGCTCTCCGACTCTAAACTGAACCGCAGTTTTTCCTTGCCGATTTCATCGGTCAGACTATCCCAAGCTTTCTTGCATTCGGCGAGCCGTTTTTCGGCTTGATCGGGGTCCCGCAGAATATCGACAAGTGCATCACCAAGCAGTTCTCGGTACTGATCATTTCGTAAGAAACGCGGGGTTAGCTCCATCGATAAATGCGAGGACTCAAGGCGCTGCATGGTTTGGTAATCGCGATAATCCTCACGGACCAAATTTCGATCGTGGTCGCTTTCCAGCAATTCAATTCTTGCCGAGATCGGCTGCAACGCAATGCGTTGATCTTCGGAGGCGACCCAAACGAGAAAATCGGCAGCAGATGCCGACTGACGCGTTCGTCGCCCCATCGAGATCACCAATCCGTCGGCTCCATTCCATACCAGAGGTAATACAGCCGACTTCGCCGCTCCATCCTGACGATTCAATCGCTGTTGCCCGTCTGTGCTCGGGAAACCTATCGCAAATCTTGAGGATCCCGCAGCAACGCTCTCCCAGGCTTCGACCGGTGTTGCCAAAATCGTCTTGGGCTCTATCACCGCCAAACGATGCAGGTTCTTCGCTGTTCGAACAAACTCGGGCAAATTGATCCGGGCTTGAAGCTTGAACAAATCAAACAGACCTCGGTAACGCGATTCGCTGAAAGAAAGCATCCAGAGAAACCTATCGACAAGGTGTTTTTTCTGGTCAGCACTCACGCTCGCAAGCGACTGGTTCAAGGCTGCGAGATTGGCGTCTCGATTCTCGAGCGTCACTTTTTCTGCTCGGATTAGAAAGTCGTTCCATGTGCCTGTGCTGACCTCAGAGGTATTTTGATTGCTGATGATCGCTTGATGCAAATCGAGCAATGGCTGTGGGTCGATACCGGAGGTAATCGCGATCCATGATGGAGCTCCCAACGGAATCGCCATCGGCTTGCCTCCAAAGTTGCTCAGGCTGCGCCAACGACTGGGCCAACTCGCATACGGATCACTTGACCCGCCAGCGCTATCCTCGTTCGATTTTTCTTTGCCTGCCCATGCGTTCTCGTTCAACTTCGCGAGGACCTGTGCGGGTACCGGTGCGATCCATCCACGATCGCAAAGACTCCCCATAAAATCAGCTTGGAAGATGATCCCATCGAGCGTGCTGACATCGCCTGCAATCAGTTCTGACCGTGTCATTTTGACGATCTGCAAGCCCTGATCGGAAACGGTTTGCCACCGCAAACTCAATTCGGATTCCAACTCGGGTGCTTCGACCAACGCGATCTTCAGTGGCGGCAATCCGGCGGCGGATCGCTTGTCGGTTTTCTTACCGTCCACACCAGACTTGGCACCTGTAGACTTCCCAGACGTAGGCTTCTCCGAGTTGCTTTCCGGAGTGCAACCGACGAAGATCGAGCCGACCGCTAGAACGGCAGCACACAAAAGCGTCAGGCCGGGTCGCGGGAGCCCAAAACCTTGAAATCCCGATCGGATGAAAGTATTGCAAGCCATGCGCTCTATTCTCGCCCCTTGTGGAACTCAGTATGATTTAAGAACTCTATTTCAACCCACAATTCAGATCCAAGCAACAGCATGACCTATTATCTCGGTATCGATATCGGAACTTCTGGAACAAAAAGCCTCTTGATCGATGCAGCAGGCAATCCGATTGCCGAAGCGACAGCGACTTACCCGCTGGCTACCCCAAAGCCCCTTTGGACCGAACAGAACCCTGATGACTGGTGGAATGCTACCAAGTCGACGGTGATCGCGGTCGTTAAGAAAGCTAGGGTCAAATCGCATGAGGTCCGTGCGATCGGTTTGTCGGGCCAAATGCACGGTTCGGTATTCCTCAACGCCCGCGGCAAAGTGATTCGACCCGCACTCCTTTGGAACGACCAACGCACCAGCGCTGAATGCGATGAAATCACTCAACGCGCCGGAGGACGCGATGCCTTGATCCGAATGGTGGCTAATCCTGCCCTGACGGGATTTACGGCCCCCAAGCTCCTTTGGTTGAGGAACCATGAGCCAAAAAACTATGATTCTCTGAAGTATCTACTCCTCCCCAAGGATGAGATTCGCCGTCGACTGACCGGTGAATTGGCGACGGATGCGAGCGATGCGAGCGGTATGCTGCTGCTCGATGTCTGCAAACGCAAGTGGTCCACCGAACTTCTGGGCAAATTGGATATCGACCCAGCTATCCTGGCCCGCGTTTATGAATCCGAACAAGTCACCGGAACACTCAGGAGCGATGTCGCTGCGGAATTAGGTCTCTCCACCGATTGCAAAGTCGTCGCTGGAGCAGGCGATTGCGCCGCCGGAGCCGTCGGCAACGGTATTGTTCGCCAAGGCATCCTCACTGCTAGCCTCGGAACGTCTGGGGTCGTCTTCTGCCATAGCGATACTCCTCAATACGACGCAGCAGGTCGACTGCATACCTTCTGCCATGCCGTTCATGGAAAATGGCACATGATGGGTGTGACCCTTTCTGCCGCTGGCTCCCTGCAATGGTTCGCGAGCCAGTTGTGTTCCGAACTGATGAAAAAGAAAGGGATCGATCCGTACGAAGTTCTGAACCAAGAGGCCGATCAAGTCGCCGCCGGCTCCGAAGGTCTTTTCTTCCTCCCCTACCTCGCAGGCGAACGAACACCGCACGCGGATGCAAACGCCCGAGGTTGCTTTGTCGGACTGACCAACAAGCATGGTCGCGGCCATTTGGCGAGATCGGTCATGGAAGGGGTTGGGTACTCGCTCCGCGAAAGCTTGGAGATCATCCAAGCCCTCGATGTGCCGGTCAAAGAAATCCGATTGAGTGGTGGAGGAGCCAAGAGCGCACTATGGAAGCAAATCCTGGCCGACTCATTCGGGCAAAAAGTTTGCACCATCAATGCAGAGCAAGGTCCCGCATTTGGTGTCGCATTGCTTGCCGCAGTTGGCAACGGCGAATTCAAGAACATCGAAGAGGCTTGCAAAGCGACCATCTCTGTGGTCGAGAAAGTTGCACCTCGCAAACCCGCACAGAAGAAATATGATGCCGCATTCCCTGTCTACCAGCGGCTGTACCAATCCTTGAAAGATCGATTTGTCGATATCAGCCGTCTGTGATTAGCCGTTTATTCTGAAGCCTATCGAGAATCTTAGTTCTGCGACGCTACCACCGGCTAACGAGTTGCTGCGCACAACAGCCAGTTGACCGATGTGCTGCGACCGCAGGCTAGCACATTGTGGTAAATCGGCGGCGAATTAGCACATTAAATGATCTTGGCGTCATGCATGGCACCAGCACAAAATTCGATATGCTCGTCGACATCCACTCCAAACGCTTCGGCCCCGCGCGCGATATCCTCACGATTGACCGCCGCCGCAAAACTTAAATTCTTCAGTTTTTTGCGCACGCTAGATGCGGTGATTCCTTCAAGTCGTTGCGGACGCACCATGGCGCAAGCGGTCAAGAACCCGCACAATTCATCGCATGCGTACAACGCGTGTTCCAAACGGGACTGCCTTGGGTACTGGTCGCTTAAATAATCCGCGTGGGACAAAATCGCCCGGATAATTTCTTCGGAATAGCCTCGCTCACGGAGAATCACACTCCCTTGCAAAGGATGATCGGGTGGATTTGGCCAGCGTTCGTAATCAAAATCATGGAGCAATCCAACCGCGCCCCACAACTCCACGTCCTCACCCAATTTTTCCGCATAAGCGCGCATGGCTGCTTCCACCGCAAGCATGTGACGCTTCAAACTGTCGCTGGTTACGAACTCATCCACCAGGGCAAGATTCTTCGATCGATCCAACATGCTTTTCAACGGCTCGGTAGAAGGTGCGATGGGACGGCAACTCGGAACAATAATCATACGGCCCCCCAAGGTGACGAATTACGCGCTGGCCAAGAGGGTAAACCGACGCGGTGAAGTATACCACGACACGTCATCATCGAGCAGGAAGTGGTAATACGCCATCGAAAAACACAACAGGGAAGAAACACGGTCGAGCAAGCCTACGTTGCGATCGCGAATGGGAGCCAAGCTGGATACTGCGGCCATTGCAGCTGGCATGTAGTGTTGCAGAATACTTCGTCCTGGGACTAAGATGACGCAGAAGTACGAGCCCGATTTTGCAACGGATCGAACCTACCACGAACTGCGACGAGCAACGAATATCCATGGCATCCAATTCCGACTCTTCGGTCCGCGTGGCGACAATCGCCGATGTGCGAGCCGCCGAACCGATCATTCGGCAACACATATCACCGGCACCGCTCATCCGATCGTATGCTCTTGAAAAGAGACTGGGAATCGCACCCCATCGACGCGTTTGGATCAAGGACTACGGCTGGACCCCGGTCGGATCCTTCAAACTGCTAGGCGCATTGAATTGGATGGCAAACCATCTCCACGAACTGCACGAACGGCCTGTCGCAGCCCATTCCTCCGGTAATTTTGCTTCGGGGATTTCGTTTGCTGGAATGCGCTATGGCAAGCGTGTGATAATCGTGATGCCCGAATCTGCGCCTCGCGTCAAATTTGAATTGACGCGGTCGTTCGGAGCCGAAGTGCGAACGTACGACATCACCACCGACCATTTGACGGGAACCCGCGATCGATTGGCGAAGGAAATCGCCGAACAGGAACATGCGTTGCAAGCCTCCCCGTACGATGATCCGTTCGTCATCGCGGGGAACGGTGTGGGGGGATTAGAAATCGTCGATGAACTGCAACGAAATGGTAGAACCCTGTCTCATTTCATTTGTTCGGTGAGTGGCGGTGGGTTGATGGCTGGGCATGCGCTCGCCATCGCCGATGGATTTCCAGAAGCTCAAATCATCGGCGTGGAACCGGAAGGGGCCGACGATTTTCGACAGTCCCTCGCGCAGCAGACGCGGGTACGCCTGCCCAAGCCAACCAGCATCTGCGATGGGTTGCTCTCCTACGATGTGGGCGAACACAATTGGCCGATCTTGAAACGCTTAGTCCACTCGACAACGGTCGTGTCCGATTCGGATACCCGTCGAGCAATGGCGTGGATTTTTGAAAAGCATGGTCTGCGCACCGAACCATCGGGCGCCATCACTACAGCAGCGATCCTTGCCAGCAACCGCGAGGGGGCTGATGTCGATCTATCGGGCGACGGCGATATCGTCGTAGTGCTCAGCGGACGCAACGTGGATCCCGGAACCTTTGCTCAGTACATTCAAGTCGACTGAGCGGTACCGAAAAAATATCGCCCTAAAGCTTTTTACTGCTCAATCCACGGCGATTCACTTTCCCGTTCATCCCACCACAAATCGTGCGGTTCGCCGTCGAGCGGCATCTGGATATTTTCGATTTCCGACCATAGACGCGTCACCGACTCGATCGGTTCTTGGACAGGTGCATCTTCCAGTTCGTAATTGAACCAGAAGGAATCATCTTCGTTCTCCTCCTCAACCTTGACCAGTTTCACTGGCAACGGCTGGCTGCGAGGCTTGAGCGTAATGATGTCTGGCTCGTCGTGGGCGACCACTCTGGGTTTCACGGGCAAGATCAACGGCTCGGGCGGTTCGACCATGACCGTCGGCGGAGCGACGGGAGCTTCTAACACTACCGGATGAACAGGCTGGACCTCGACATGCGGAACCGGAGCGACAACGGATTCACGAGGATAATAGACAGCCGCTTCGCCCGGTTCCCCTTGGTTCGGCAACACGCGGACTTGGACGTCGATACTGTGGAACAGCTTCATGATATGTTCGTGGCATGTGAACATCACCACTTGATGTCCCAGGGCTGCGAAGTCGCGCAAGACTTTTGCAGCGCTGGTGGCTCGGATCGAATCAAAATTGACCAGAACGTCATCGAGAACCAGAGGCAATGTCACGCCGCGGCGCGAGTACGCCGCAGCCAGACTGAGCCGCAGGGCGATGAAGACTGCTTCTCGGGTACCGCGACTGAGGACTTCGAGAGGAAGACTTTGCCCCTTCTCATTATCGATCCGTAGGGCATTCTTACCGAGAGGTGTCCATACGCGAACGTATTTCCCTTCGGTCAATTGCCTCAAGAAGGAAGACGCTTCCCGAAGTGTTTCCGGTTGCCGTTCGCTCTCGTAAACCTCGCAAACTTTCTCGAGCATGCAGGTTGTAACACCGAGAGTTCGCCAATGATTTGCGCATTCTTGAATCTGGCGTTCCAAGCACGCCAATTCGAGCTTTGCCTCCGACAGCCGCCGATCAGCAGCGAGCGTCTTCATCTCTTGGGCGATTTCGCCTTGGCGCTGCAGCAACTGCGAGATTCGCTCCTCGGCACCGCTGATTCTCGTTCCCAACGTATCCCAACGCTTCTCCAGTTCACCGCCTGGAGTGTTGGCCAGAAGACGCTCCACCGACTCGTACGAAACATGAGTACCGAGGATCGCTCGGATACGCGAGTCGAGCCCTTCAATCTGGCTTTGCAGCTTGAGATGCTGATCCTTCCGCGAGAGTTGCTCCTCGAGTTGCTGGGACGTTTCAACTCCCAGCTCCGTGAGATAACTCTGCCGAGCACTGATCAATCGCTCCATGTTTCGGCGAAGGCCTTTTTGCTTTCTCGCAAGCTCTTCGTCTTCGTTCTTGAGGTCCTTGCGTTGAGCCGAATACTGTTGATGCTGCGCGAGAGTATTGACCAATTCTTGCAACTTCTGCTGGGGAGCTTCGACCGCATTCGAGTTGATCTTTACCGCCGCGGAATCTCGAAGGGATAGGGATGCCTCATCGCGCATAACTCTACCATCGCGATCACGTCGCTCATTGCGATCGCGATGTCGATCACTTCGATCATTTCGATCTCGCGACGACTCATCTGGATGCTCCACAAAGGACTCAGTCGGCTCCGAAACGGCAACATGCAGTTGGGTTGAGACCGCCTCGAGTTTCTGCAAGAGGGTCGTCAATTCGATCTTTCGTTGGGCCAATTCGTCTGCTTGGGCCTTCACGCGGCGTCGCGTTTGAACCAACGTTTCATAACCTTCGGCGAGGATACGAATGCTCTTGGGAGAAAGGGACTCCGCCAGCCCGAGTTGGCTCAACGTCTTTTTCCATTGATGGCGAGCGGCTTTGAGGTCGTTGCTCGCCTCAGCGGCTTGATGCTTGGCAGCTTGGAACCGCTGCCGGGCAGCTTGTTCATTGTGATACACGGGCAGAAGTGCTTCGCACTCCGCAAGCTCATGCTCCGCTTGACGCATTTGCTGCTCAACGCTGGCACTATTCTCGGGAAGAACGCTGATCAATTCCGTCTTTTCTGCTTCCGTCTTTCGAATCTGGGAAACCAGCGCCTCCAGTTGCGACTCGCAGTCGTTGATATCTCCTTGGGAACCGCGTTCCATCGATTTCCACCACATGTACGTGGCGACCAAGATGATAATCCCGAGAACCGTCATTAAGACGCCCGTGTTTTGGGAATCGTTGGACTGGAACGAGATCGCTCGAGCGGCCGGGGATAGGTTGCCGTTGTTGTACCAACCGAAGAAATTGTTCAGCCCCGAGAGGAACATGAACGCTCCGATAAAAAAGGGAACGGCCAACATGGCCACCTTTTCCCAGGAGAACCCATCGTCACTTTCGAGGTCTACCGTTTCCCCTTCGAGCTCTTGTCGATGAACGCCAAGCTTCTCGAGGCGCTCGTCGATCTGCTGGTATTTGCGGAGGGCCTGAATCCGATCTCCAGCGGTACGGATGGCTTCTTGCAAATCACCATAATTCCGGACAGACAGGAAAGCCTGAATTTCAGCATGCAGCCGCTCCGCCTCTTTCTTATCATTGATCCCGCGTTCCCTCGCTTGCTTCAGTCGCATTTGATGGGACCGCACATCCCGCGCAGGACCTGACAACTGCCCGATCGCTTGCCTCGATACATCGGGAAGATTGACAAGGCGTTTATCGTTCAAGAGCGCTTGCTGGTCCGCGTCGCTGAGGCCGAGTCGTTTGGCGTCTTCGATCAACTGCTCTTGGGTTTGTTGCAGTTCGGACTCCAATCGTTGGATTTGCTTCTGCAATTGCGAGATCCATGGTCCTTGCTCTGCGGCAGCTTCGATTTTACCAGCGAGCCCGAGAACATTGCGGCTGAGTGGCAACTCGTCCGCTCGCTTACGAATCCCTTTTCGTTGCTCGACAATCGATTGGATTTGCCGTTTCTTATCATCGATCTGAGCTTGAAGCTCGACCAACCGTTCCATGGCGTCAGTCGGCAAATCGACGCGTGCGTGAAGCGTGTTTACTTGGTTGCGCAAGGAATCACGCTCGAACCAGGGATCGCGAACCTGGAGCGAGGTTTCAATCGTCTTGGCTTCGAGCTCCCACTGCTCGATTCGCAGCTTGAGCTCATCGATTTCGTTTTGTTGAGTGCGGCGCTGCGCCGCGAGTTCACCCCATCGCCGTCCGCGAAGCGTTAGCTGCTCGATCTCATCCCGCAGCTTTTCGCGTTTGGAAAACATGGTCGGCATTTGCGCCGCATCGGAATCACTTGCGACCAATTGCGTGCGAGCAGTTCTCAATTGCCGAATGACGTCGACGAGCGAAACACGGTCGAGTCCGCTCGATAACTTGTACAGCTCATCCGCCGCGGCGGTATCGTCGAGCGTGCTTAGCTCTTGCAGTTCGCGCAGTCCGATGGCAAACACATTGGTGAAGATCGATTCATCGACGCTTCCGAGCAAGGAGGTAAGCCGATGTTGGCCTTGGGTGATCCCATCGCTGCTCGTGACTGCCAACTGTCCGACGACGCTCGGATCGTTGAGCGTGGCTCGTCTCGCGATTTCGTACCCGCCGCCAGGCCCGGTAACACGGATAGCGCCACCTGGCTTGCCGCCATGCACGGGTGGTAAATACCGTTGCCGACGCTCGGGCGTAAACCCATAAAACATCGTGCGCAAGAAGTTCATCAACGTTGTTTTGCCTGCCTCATTGGGGCCGTAAAATACGGTCATCCCTTCGGGCAAGGAATCCACGGAGAGACCTGTCCATACACCGAAACCATCGATTTGTATGTCGCGAACTTTCATCCCCTCGTTCCTCCAAATCGGCGCGTCGGAGCCAACAAATCCACTTTGTGCCCACGCAACATATCGACACCTAAGAGAGTCGCTCGGTCGAGAGCGGCGCTGGTAACCAAACTGCTTTCATCGATGAGAACATTTTGCCAAACCGATGTACCCGGTGTTTCGGATTCGATCAACGGTTTCAAGTTGAGCTGAGTCCCCGAGGTCTTTTTGTTGTCCAAACTGGTCCGGAGGAAATCACCCAAGATCGTGTCCTCTTCCTGCCACTTTGCCGGGTATGATTGCGGCGACAACACGTCGATCTCTGTCGACCAAACGCTGCAAGCGCCATGACCATACTCCCGACGCAACCAACCGAGAATCTCGTCGATCGCAGCTGGGCCAACCATGGCTGTATTTTCCAAGTCCAATTCGATCCGCCATCGGACGATTAAGTGCCGCGTTCCATGCTCACTTTGCAAGCGAGCGATCCGCTTGCTCATCAATTCACGGATATCCCGTCCCATCGCGAGATCTTCGACATCCAACGTTTGCGTGATATACCGAAAGGTATCGCAATCGGTCGCGGTGATGTTTGCGTCATGGTCCCCGTCGACCTCGACAGTCCAATAACCATGTGCCCCATCTTCATCGAACGAGCGGCCTTGGGTCGTCCCGCAGACTCGCATGTGGGGAGCTTCGCCGTGCAATGCGTGACGATGATGCTCGCGTCCTAATGCCCAGTAATCGATCCGTTCACTCAGCAACGAGTCGCGGTCTGCAACACCATGAGCGATCGCGATCACATAGGTTTCGTTGGCTTCAGTTTGAAACTCCGCCGCTCGAATCGACTCTCTTCCATCATTGGAACGTCCAACGATAGTGGCCAGCGGAAACCCATTGCGACGGAAAACAACCGACTCGACTTGCTTTTTCGAAAAGTAATGAACATTGCTCGGCAGCGCGACCGCATCGGGCCAACGCTCCGGATCGTCCACTCCGCCACCAGCCCAATATACGGGGATTTTTCGCTGTTCGAGCCGTTCGAATTGCTCGATGAGGAATGCCGGCCCAACGGCACCACAGGAAATCGGGTTGAGCAAGTCACCGGACAGAAGCACGAAATCGACGTTCTCGACAATCGCTGCTTCGAACACCGCCTCGGCGGCTTTCCAAGGTGCATCGACCAGCGAAGCCTTGAGATGTTCCGGTAGATCGGTAAGGTCCTGCATGGCTCTTTCCAAATGGAAATCACCTGCATGCAAAAAACGGATCGATTCTTTTGACATGTGCCACCCTCCCTAGTGGAACTGCGTAAAACGCTATAGCCGTGGCAGTCTAGTAGAAATAGACAGTTTGTGCCAATGTCGATTTGGCGTGGTTTCGCAAATCGCGCGCTACGGGCTCCATTAGAAGCCATTCCGGCCCCCCAAACAAGATTGCTAGCATCCGTGGCAGGCGTAAGACGGAAATGATCGCCTTGGGCTTTGCTCAGAGAGCTTCATTTCCGATTCAAAAATATTCAAGGAGTGTGTGGGTGGCAACTGTACCTTGAGAGAGCTGGAAACACGGCCTTAAGGGAGTTGGAAACACGGCAGAGTCTCCAGCGGGCGAATCGCACCATTATCGAGCATTGTCTCCCAAAGCTCGGCTGAGGAAATACTTCGAATGGCTGAATCGCTCAGCATTGCGGAGGGGTTGGCTGGTGCGGGATGGGATGTCGCTGGAACGGCGCTGGAACCGGTCCCGAGGGACGGATAGAGCCGGGACTTCGACAGGTCGACTGCGGATAATCGAGCGAAACAACCCGCTCGCAACGCCCCCGCCTGCGATTCGACCTGAAGGAATCTCGCAGGGCCTGTGGTGGCCATAAAGGCGATCTGCTGCGGACTCAACGAGAACATCACGTTCGAGGCCCAGCAAATCTCCTCCCAAATCGACAAATCGGGGTTGGATGCGCGCGAATCGGTTCCGAGCATGAACGGAATGGCGTCATTCCATTTTCCGGCAGGATGGTCTTGATGCTGAAACGTTGCATGGGTTCGAGGGCAATATACGATTCCTACATGATCACGATATCGGCTCAATGAAATCAGGTCATGCTTGGAAAGATAATTGCCGTGGACCACGAGGGCTCGCCAAGCATGCGACAACGATTGAATGTGGCTGTTGACGGTCCCGACTCGAGCACGGAACGCGGGATCCATGAAAGGTTCGAGCATGGAGGCAAAAGGTCCGGACCTATCCTGCAACCAATCGAGTTCTTCCTGTGTTTCCGCCAGATGCATGCACATCAATCGGTCTTCGGTATGCGCCCTCATCGCTGCGCGCTGCAACAGGGCCATAGAAGCGGTGTAAGGAGCATGCGGAGCAAGTCCCGGTTTTTCCACCGCGGGGCCGATGGGCTCCTTGAGCAGTTGTGTCGCCATAAGTTCCGTCTGATCGCCACGATTCCGGTTCACATCGATCAGTTCCACGCACGGCAACACCGTCAGTGCAACTTGGGGGACAAACGTTTCACGGGCCAACGTAGACAATGTTTCCAAACATGCGAGGTTCGCTTCGTCTACCCATCGTTGGTTCCATGGAGCGGTCACCATATCGACCACAAAGCGAACACCCGCAAGCCATGATTCGCGAATACCGGCGTGGATCGCTTGGCGACGCAGCTCCAGAAGTTCTTCCTCCGATGCATCGCGTTGGGACTGACGATACGCGATCACCTCAGAGAGCCATTGCGTAAACGAACCTGTCGCCCGGATCGGTCTCGGTAGATCGCTAAACTCGAGATGGCAGTGCGAGTTTACCAGCCCGGGCAGAATCGCAATCCCTGGCAATCGAAATTTCGGAAGGCTCGCAAATCGTTGCGGGAGCGCCGGCCCCACAAACTCGACTTTGCCGGAATCAATGACCAGTGCTCCACGCGGGATCTCCGGGGAATCAACCGGCACAAGCCAATCTGGCTCGATGGCGACTGCACTCATATTTGCCTTGTCGTGCTTTGGTTAGCGAAGGGGCGTATGGAGCGAAGCCGGTTAAGTTGGGGGTGTCGCCATATCGGCGAACTTTTTGGAAAGGATGTTTCTAGGCCAAGCAAATCCGAGACCGACACCAGAAAGCAATTCGGTCGGCACGACGCCTCCCAAGATTTTGAACATGGGGCGGTAAAGGGACTCCCAGTCCTTGTTGCCGGCTGGGCAGTATTGGCGACCGTTGCCTTCAACAGCAGTCACGCCTTGAATGCGCGATGCGAGTGAGGCCGACGTCATGAAGGAGCCACCAACGCACGTAAGGTCTTGGACGTAGATCTTCATGCCGTACTGCTTGGCAGCGGCTGAAAGCAACAACGAATCGGTGATCCCCTTGCACGCCTTCACAGCGATTCCCGAATATCCCTGCTGCTTGGCGAACTGCAGCATTTCTAAATCGGTCAACGACTCATCGATCACGACGGGCTTGAGCCGGCTGACTCGGTGCATGGTAACCTCTTTCCGGCTCTTCAAGTCGCGAAGCATCGGCTGTTCGATGTAATGCAATTTCGCGATCGAATCCCGACTGAGGCGATCCAATCGTTCCAAGAAGTCGATCACGTAATCCTCGTTTTCGCAGGCCTCGTTGAAATCGAGCGAATACGAAAAAACTTTGGTAGGGAACGTGCGGACAGCGATGCGATCGATCTCTACCACCCGACCGACGTCGGCATCGAGGTCCTTGCCCGTCAGCTTAATTTTCAAATGGGTAAGCTGCTGGGATTTGATCCATTCCTCAAGCGTCTCCGGAAGCCCGTCGCCCACCTTGCGATTGAGATCGTCGTTGCTCAGCGGATCTAGCGAGCCGACCAAATGGTAGAGGGCCAGAGTTGGTGCCGATTTCGGCGAAATGCTCTCCGAGAAATGCTTGCCGACAAACTCTTCACCGAGCCACGTCGACAGATCGCATCCAACGAGTTCTTGGGTGAAGCAATCGAAGGTGTTCGCATCGTTCAGCCGTCCAAAAGCGTCATGCAATGCGATGTCGGTCGGGGATAGTGCCAGGGCGATTGCCAAATCGGGGATCGCCTCGGTCAACTTCATGGCTGCGGCTAGTTCAGCCGCCAACGATTTAGCGATCGATTTAAGCTGAGTCCCCAAATGAAGTGGGTGGTTTGCAGGGTCGAGCGTCTGCGCGGCTGCCGCGATACGTTCGGCGAGGACAACCACGGTCTTCAGCGCCATCTCGGGAGACAGCGTGGTGCTCGGCCACGCCCAAGCGGTCCCCATGGTCATTTCACCGATACCATGGCTGGTCTTTTTGCGGTTTTTGTCCTCGAGTGTGATCGTCGTGCGAAAGACCGTCACATCCTTGACTACCCGTCCACCAAATTTGAGTGGGAACCGGTAATTGAATGGGTACTTTTCGGACTCGACTTCGACGACGGCTAGTTTGGTATTTTTGGACATTTCAGGTTCGGTGGAAACACGCGATGGCTGTTCAAAGGGCGACTCGCTGGCTAACCAGCTCCGAGCCGCACGGATAGCATAGGCTTTTCGCAAGCCGCTTCGTAAGGGGAGCCCGATGGGAAGTCCGGAGATTTTTCTCGGGTTTACTGAGTCTCAAGAATGCAAAGTCACCGGGGATTCGCTGCGAGGTCCAACCTACCCTGGCCCTCGCCACCAGCGAGGTAGCCCCCAGTGAGTTCGCTTCAGTAAGTTCGCTTCAGTGAGTTAGACAGTCGGGAAGCGCCCCTCTAACTGCCTCGCGACGTACTTGGCGAGCACGTCGGTTTCCAAATGAACCGGGCTACCAACACGCAGCTTTCCGAGGGTGGTTACTTCGAGAGTATGCGGGATGAGCGCGACACTGAAGGACTGATCGTTGGCATCAACGATGGTTAAACTCACCCCATCGATCGCTATGGAGCCTTTCGCCGCCATCTGACGCAACAAGTGGAGCGGGGCTTCGAATCGAAAAAACCGCCACGGACCCTCTTCTCGAATTTGAGTGACCGTCCCGAGACCATCGACGTGGCCCGTGACGTAATGCCCCCCAAGCGGATCACCAACCCGCAACGACCGCTCACAATTGACTCGGTCTCCAATCCCGATTCCCCGGAAATTCGTTTTCGACAACGTTTCGGAACCCAATTCGAAGGTCGCTTGGGTGCCTTCGAACGCAACGACCGTCAAGCAACATCCGGCAAAAGCGACGCTGTCCCCCAACTGCAGCCCTTCGGCCAATTTCCCGAGATCAAACGTGAAGCTTTCTCCTGCCCCTTCGGAAATTCTTCGGACCAACGGCACGGTGCCTTCGACGAGACCTGTGAACAAGCGAAACACTCCTCGGACGAGAGATTGAAAAACCCACTACCGAACGCGAATTAAGACTAACGGGCCGTCGGTTTTTCGTCTACCTTCTAGCCAATTTGACGATTATCGAACAGAATCGGTCCGGCGGCGGCAGGACGACCTGCCCAATCCCATGCGCCCCCTGAGTTCGAACGCGACCGTTCGCCTAGCGACCGGGCTGCGAAATTAGCCTTTTTCCTTCACCCTTTCTTAGTTTTGAGTAGAAACCCATGAGTTTGATCGAGCACATCCACGGACGACAGATCTTCGATTCTCGAGGAAATCCGACGGTAGAAGTCGACGTAAGGTTGGTGGATGGCTCGTTTGGCCGTGCTGCCGTTCCCAGTGGAGCGAGCACCGGTGCCCACGAAGCGTGGGAATTGCGCGATGGGGACAAGACCCAATACATGGGAAAAGGAGTTCTCAAGGCGGTTGAGAACATCAACACCAAGCTTGCCGACGCACTGATCGGAGCCGATGCTCTCGACCAACGTGGCATCGACCAGGCAATGTGTGAGCTCGATGGAACCCCGAACAAGAAGAACCTCGGCGCGAACGCGTTGCTGGGAGTTTCACTTGCCACCGCCAAGGCGGCCGCTCAGTTCACCAACCAACCTCTCTACCGATATCTCGGCGGCGCCGGCGCTCACTTGCTCCCAGCTCCGATGATGAACATCGTCAACGGCGGGCAACACGCGGACAACTCCGTCGACGTCCAAGAGTTCATGGTGATGCCACTCGGTTTCAATACCTTTAGCGATGCGCTTCGCGCCGGTACCGAAATTTTCCATAACCTGAAAAAGGTTTTGAACGAGAAGAAACTGAACACGGCAGTTGGAGACGAAGGTGGGTTCGCACCCGATCTGAAGAGCAATCAAGAAGCTCTCGATTTGATCATGGAAGCCATCCGTCGCGCCGGGTACGAACCCGGCAAGCAGATTTTCATCGCCCTCGATGTCGCCGCAACCGAGTTCTATGATGAAAAGACCAAGAAGTACACGATCGACGGGAAGCAACTGTCAGGGGACCAAATGGTCGATTTCCTCGCCAACTGGGTTGCCAACTATCCGATCTGCTCGATCGAAGATGGGTGTTCGGAAGATGACTGGGAATCCTGGAAGAAGTTGACCGACAAGGTCGGGAACAAGGTCCAATTGGTCGGCGACGATTTGTTCGTCACCAACACCGAACGCTTGCAACGAGGCATCGATTCCGGGATCGCAAACAGCATCCTGATCAAAGTCAATCAGATCGGCACACTCACCGAAACGATCGAAGCGATTCAACTGGCCCATCGCAATGGCTACACCAGCATTTCAAGCCACCGAAGCGGTGAAACCGAGGACTCCACGATCGCCGATCTGGCAGTTGCCCTGTCGACCGGACAAATCAAGACCGGTTCGGCATCCCGTTCCGATCGGATGGCGAAGTACAACCAATTGCTCCGCATCGAGGAAGAACTCGGCGATGGAGCCCGATACGCAGGACCATTGTTCCGTCGCAAGTAATTGCCGGAGGTCCGATGTCGCTGGCAAAATTGCCTTCCATCGCAACACGGTGTGTTGCAGCGGAATACCGAATTGCCGTCGATTTGAAAACAAAAAAATGCGATCGCAGTGGGGGACCTCTCCCACTGTTTTTGCAAAGTGATTTGCAATGCAATTTGCAAAGTGAGTCGATACAGAAAATCCAACCGCACAACGCGCTGACGAGGCGTGCTCGTCAGGGCCGCCGATTTTTGAACGGCGGAGCGTCAACCATCTCCGTACCTTCTGCAAAGCCAGGTTTCTCGTGCCCCGCCGCACCGATATCAACAAGATCCTCCTGATCGGATCCGGTCCTATCGTCATTGGACAAGCTTGCGAGTTCGATTACTCCGGTACTCAGGCCTGCAAAGCCCTTCGAGAGGAAGGATTCGAAGTCGTTTTGGTCAACAGCAATCCGGCGACCATCATGACCGATCCAGCGCTCGCGGCCCGCACCTACATCGAACCCTTGACTTGGGAGTTTGTCGCCAAAGTCATCGAGCGCGAGCGGCCCGACGCGATACTACCGACCCTCGGTGGCCAGACCGCGCTGAATATCGCCATGGATTTGGCGAAGCACGGGGTGCTTGAAAAATTCAAATGCGAGATGATCGGCGCTAATCCCGAGGTCATCCACAAGGCAGAGGCTCGCGATGCGTTCAAGGTCGCGATGGAAAAAATCGGGATGGAAGTCTGCCGAGGAAGTGTTGTCCATTCGACCGAAGAAGCCCGCAAAGTTCTCGCAGAGGTCGGATTGCCATGCGTCGTTCGACCGAGCTTCACGATGGGTGGAAGCGGCTCCGCCATCGCTTACAACCGCGATGAGTTCGACTCGCTCGTCCAAAACGGATTGACGTTGTCGCCAATCACCGAGGTCCTCATCGAGGAATCGATCATCGGCTGGAAAGAGTATGAGATGGAAGTCATGCGGGATGTCGACGATAACGTCGTTATCATCTGCTCCATCGAAAACTTCGATCCCATGGGTGTCCACACCGGGGACTCCATCACCGTAGCTCCCGCACAAACGCTGACGGACAAAGAATACCAACGGATGCGGGATGCAAGCCTTGCGATTATCCGAGAGATCGGTGTCGAGACAGGGGGTTCCAATATCCAATTTGCGATCAACCCCAAGAACGGCCGCATGATCGTGATCGAGATGAATCCTCGCGTCAGCCGATCCAGCGCCCTGGCGAGCAAGGCAACCGGATTCCCAATCGCAAAGATCGCCGCAAAACTCGCTGTCGGTTTCCGCTTATGGGAATTGCAAAACGATATCACCCGAAAGACCCAAGCCTGTTTCGAACCGACGATCGATTATGTGGTGACCAAAATTCCGCGGTTCGCGTTCGAGAAATTCCCCGAGGCCGATTCCACACTGACCACGCAAATGAAAAGCGTTGGGGAAACCATGGCTATCGGCCGAACCTTTAAGGAGTCGTTCCAAAAGGCGTTGCGAGGACTCGAGGTCGGTGCGTTCGGCTTCGGTTCCGATACGAAAGACCTATGGTACTCCGACCGTCGTCCGGACGACGAAGAGATCCGGAGCAAACTCTCCCGCCCCAATCCCGATCGCGTTTGGTTCCTTCGGTACGCCATGCTCAGCGGTATGTCGACAGACGAGATCTACTCGATCACCGGTATCGATCCTTGGTTCCTCGATCAACTACTTGAATTGGTTCAGATCGAAACCCAACTGCGCTCGATTGGCTCCCTCGCCAAACTCGATGTCGCGACGATGAAGCTCGCGAAGCAAACCGGATTCTCCGATCGGCAACTCGCAAAACTTCTCGCAAGCGATGACGATGAAATTCGCCAGTGGCGGAAAGATCATGGGATTATCGCAACCTTTAAATCGGTCGACACGTGCGCTGCGGAGTTCGAGGCTTACACGCCGTATTATTACAGCACCTACGAAAGCGAAGATGAAACACCCCCCAAAGCTCCCGGCAAGAAGCGAGTGATGATCCTCGGCGGTGGACCAAACCGCATTGGACAAGGGATCGAATTCGATTATTGCTGCTGCCATGCCAGCTACGCGCTCCGTGAAATCGGCATCGAATCGATCATGGTCAACAGCAACCCCGAAACGGTCAGCACCGATTACGACACGAGCGATCTACTGTTCTTCGAACCACTCACCACAGAGGATGTGCTCAACATCTTCGACCGAATACAACCCGATGGCGTGATCGTTCAGTTCGGTGGACAAACCCCGTTGAATCTGGCACGCGCCCTCGCCAATGCAGGTGTTCCCATCGTCGGCACCAGCGTTGAGACGATCGAAGATGCCGAAGACCGCGAGAAATTCCAACAGCTGATCGAGGAACTGAAACTCTCCCAGCCCGCCAACGGAATCGTGCGTACCATGGCACAGGCCCGCGCGGAAGTCCAAAAGATCGGCTACCCATGCTTGGTCCGACCCAGCTTCGTCCTCGGGGGACGCGCAATGGAAATCTGCTACGATAACTCGCAATTCGAACGGTTCGTCGCAGAAGCCTTCGTCGTCGCTCAAGGCCAACCGGTCCTCATCGATCGCTTCCTTGAGGATGCGACCGAAGTCGACGTCGACGCCGTATCGGACGGGGATGATGTGGTGATCATGGGGATCATGGAACACATCGAAGAGGCCGGCGTTCACTCCGGGGATTCGGCGTGCGTCATCCCACCATTCTCTCTCTCCGAAAGCGTTCTCTCAGACATCCGCCGCGCCACCTACGCCATGGCGAAACGGCTGAAGGTCGTCGGGCTGATGAACGTTCAGTTTGCGATCAAGGAAGAAGAAGATGGCAAACAAACCGTGTACGTCCTAGAAGTCAATCCGCGTGCCAGCCGCACCGTACCCTTCGTCGCAAAAGCGACTGGCGTCCCCGTAGCCAACATCGCTGCCAAGGTGATGGTTGGGATGAAACTGAAGGAACTCGGCGTCACCGGCGAACCGATTCCACGCAGTATCTCGGTCAAGGAAGCGGTCTTCCCATTCCGCAAGTTTGCTGGGGTCGATATCGTCCTCGGCCCTGAAATGCGGAGCACTGGGGAAGTGATGGGGATCAGCGACGATTTCGCCATCGCCTTCAACAAGAGCCAAATCGCAGCCGGGTGCGTCCTGCCAACCAGCGGTAATATTTTCCTCAGCATTTCCTCCCGGCAACGCAAGGGAATCGATGTCCTGGCCAAACAACTGCACGATCTAGGCTACCGGTTGCTGGCGACCACCGGCACCGCCCTAGAGATCGAGAGAGCCAACGTTCCGGTGACCCGAGTGAAGAAACTGGCCGAAGGGCATCCGAACTTGATCGACTACCTCAAGAACGACGATGTCTCCTTGATTATCAACACCCCGAATGGCAAGGGAGCCAGGACCGACGAAGGTCGCATCCGTGCGGCTGCCGTCCAATTCGGTGTGCCGTGCATCACCACCCTATCCGCCGGACGCATCGCGATCGAGGCCATGCAAGCCGCCAGCGAAAAGGATATGACCGTTCTCTCCCTGCAAGAGCGATTTGCGAAAGCCTAATTTCGCGTTTTTGTGGCTTTCCCTGGCATCATTGTCTAAGCTGTAGATGTGCGTGTCCTCGTCGAAGCCGGTTGCGGAGTGCTTCAGGACACGCAAACTAGATCGGGCATACCGCGGTTCGCGGAAACTGCATGAATTAGGGGAACGCCATGTGGAAATCGGTCACGGACACGCGGTGCGGGGTTTTGGGCTTCATGGTTTCGGCCTGCCTGCTGGTCGGCACCACTTTGCTTTCGACTCTTTTAACTCCCAGCTTCGCAACTGCTCAGGACCTTAGACTCGATCGGCAATTCCCGGAACTCGCCGCCGCGTTGGCACGGCGAGATCCCATCGCAGTTCGAAATCAGATCGATGCACTCGATCCACAATCCAAACAGCGAGTCCTGACAGCATTGCATGCCAATCGATGGAATCCGAGTGGTGTGGCACCAGGTGGAGTCCCCGGCGGACTCGCTGGAAACCCATTCGGCAATCCAGCCGGGCTCGGAGGACCTAATGGGGGTGCCGCCGGTGGTGCCTCCATGGCAAATTTCACCGAGCTGATGCAACTGATCGAAACCACGATCACTCCCGATCTATGGACGAATGCAGGTGGTACATCGACGATGAACCCGTTTCGTCAAGGTGTTCGGATCGATCCAGCAGGTGTGATCGAACGATTGGATCCGATGAAGATCGAAGGGGGCCCGAAGCTTCGCGCTGTTCCCGCTCCGAAATCCGACAATTCGACTTCGACCATTTCGCTCTCGCAGCTCGGTGAATGGCAACAGCCCACCAAACTCCGTTGGATCTCCCTGCATCAGCTCGATCGCCAACTAAAGGAGCAAAAGGAAAACGGACTCGGTGCGGGAATCGCTGCTGAACTTCTCGGTGGCCTATGCCGAATCGATTACGTTGCCTACGACGCCTCGACCCGAGAATGGTTCCTCGGAGGACCAGCAGGGAACATCGTCGCCGATACCGCGGGCGATTTGATCCATAACGAGTTAAAGCTTCCTCCAGTACTGCTCGAGGATTTGCTTTCGATCGCCCCGGTGGTACTCCGCAATCGCGGCGAGTTTGGTTGCTCGATCGATCCCGACCCAGATCGATTGGTTTCTGCATACAAATTAGCCGGTCAACCGGGTTCCATCCGAAAACTCCGACGCGATCCTGAAGGATGGGCCGAAGAATGGAAGGAGACTCTTGGTCGGCAACACGCCAACATCATCGGATTGCCAGCGGACTCACCAACCGGCTATGCGCTACTCATCGCCGATGCTCATATGAAACGATTGGCGCTCGGGCTCGAACCGAGTGTCGACGGCGTAAAGAACTACTGGCTAGAAACGGAACTGCGAGGACGCAAGTCCAGTGGGTCGATGGTGCGATGGTGGTTCTCCTGCCTGCAAAGCCGCATCCCATACGATCCCGAAAAGAAGATCTACCATCTCGAATCCCCGAATGTTCAAGTCCTGAGCGAAACTCAGATGATGGATGTCAAAGGGGAACGCAAGGTTTCCGAACGGCAAGACGGCGCTGCGGACGCCTTTGCGAAGAATTTCACCGCTCGATTCGAGGCTTTGCAAAAGGCGCATCCGATCTACGGTCGCCTCCGCCACATCTTTGACCTGGCGATCGCGTTGGAACTGATCCGAAATGAAATGGACCATGGCTCCGGCGATAAGTTCGAAGTCTTAGGAAACCCATCCTACGCCCCCCGGTTGCCAATTGCTCCGAAAGAGATCGATTCGATCGTGGCGACTCGCAAGATGGGGGACGGATCGATTTCAGCCATCGTCAGCGGTGGCGTTTCGATCGACACTCGATCGATCGAAACGCGACTTCGCGAGCACGCGACGCTGGGCGAGAAAGTATCTGTCGAGGTATCGCCAGGCGAGTCGAGCGGATCCGAAGATTCACTCGACAAGTCGTTTTGGAGATAGTCGCTGCCGTGCTCCTGCGAACGTGGATTGCGATTTAACATCCCTATCGCACATCCACCCATGGATTCAGCGATCTATTAGGGAACGGCCCAGGCAGTACCAGTCACCACGCTCGCTTGGGACAATGCCCCTCTCAAGCTGATCGGTATTGGCCCGAGAGTCCACGGTGCGCACGAACCAGGACGGTAGTAGCCCAATGGGTACTGGCACTCATTCATTGGATGGATACCCATGTTGTACGGCAACAGTGCGACGCTTCCAAAGAAGTTCAGGGTTGAGATCGCTGGTTGTACGATCGGTCCCCATTCATGTCCGTAGCGTTCTAACTGAACGTCTTCGAAGTAGAGCGGCTTGTGGCATGCACCGGTGGCCTTCCACGTGAAGGTTGAATCCGCAAACATGCGAGCTTCGAAGCCTTGATCGCCGAGCGAACAAGTTACAGGCACTCCCCATACCTCGGCGATGTATGCTTGATCGCCATCGCTCAGCTTTCTCAACAGGTAGGACGTACGTGTTCCATCCGCCTGTTCGATGAGCGCTGTGCCGAAAACCAAATCGATCAAGCGACCTTGCGCGATGACTTGACCGTCGTAGTCGTACCAAGTTCGGCTGGGAGCTTTCTCCACATACGACTCCTTGGTGTAGGAATTGATTCGATCTCGTCCTTGATACCCTTGTACAAATCCAGGGGACGAATCGACCCTGACATTTTTGATATCCGTATTCATCGCAAAGTTTCGGACTTCATCGCAATTCGCGATCGATCGATTTTGACGCGTTGGTGGCATCGGAGGTAGATCGTCATCGCCAAATACGGAGTCGTCTGGAACACTGCGATCCGATGGCGAGGCCGGCAATCGCTCGGGTGGCATCGAATCGGGTTGTCGCTGCGGAAAGGGATTCGGTACGATCGGCTCCGGACGGGACAGCTCGGTCGCAGGTGGCACAGGAACAGAATCGCGAAACGGTGGTACGATGATCGGGTCCCGGCTCGGAAGCTTTGGGAGCGTCGATCTCGTGTCGTCAGCTTTCGGTGCCGATGGCAATACGGGAGGTGCGATTTCGTTCGTCGTGGGCGGCAGGCTCGGCAGCGTGGCTTGAGGAACTGCCGCTGGAGGCTCCACAGCTGGAGGCTCTGCAGCTGGTGGCTCTGCAGCTTGCGGCAATACCGCTTGAGGAACTACCGCCGGCGGAAGTCCCGCTGGCGGAAGTCCCAAAGCAGGTTCTTGTGCGGGCGATTGTTGCCGAGTGAGCAGGCTTGAGGGGGCTCGGTTCGGCTTAACGCCTTGAACCGATCCACGATTCGATGGACGACTTTCGGTACGTTCTGTCCATGGAGCGGGTTCGCTAGTCGGTATGGCATTGCTTACAACCGGTCCTGCCGAAGAAGCCGAACCATTTTCAGATTGCTGGAATGCAGCGAGTTGGATGTCCGTCGAGACTGCGGCAGGAGCGTTGGGACCTGCCGGAATAAGATTCAGACGTGGTCCGACGGGTTGATCGATCGGAGCGAATTGCTGCGCTGCGGAAAACTTAGCAGGCTCCGCACGATTCGATAGTTCGGAACCATGGGGCACCATGGTGTTGGTCGATGCCACGGGCTGGTTAGCGGCTGGCCGTTGAACTTGAGACCATTGCATCGGCGTCCATTGTGGCTCCGATGAGTTAGCGGTGGTTTGCGTCAGGCGATCGGGCTGCGGATGCATTCTTGGGTTCGCAGGTGCTGACTCGATGGTAGCAACCGATGGTTGAACCATGGGCTCAGCTGTCCGTTGCAGCGATTGCGTGTACGCAGCAGGAGCAACTACATCGCGCTGCGTTCGATCGGTTTTGCGCCAACGCTGGACTAAGCTTTCTTGAGCGCCAGTCTTCGAGGGTGTCGTTGCGGTTGATACGTGCCCCGTCGATGGCGTGGCCGTTGGTGCGGTCGCATGAGCGGCTGGTTGCGAGGTGAATTGTGCGCTAGATTGCGATGCGGCCCCAGAGTTCGGCCGAAGTGGATTGCTTTGCTCAGCGGAGGGTGCTTGGTAGGGATGAGGGGACCAAGCGGGTGGCGGAGCAGGCTGCTGAGCCAGAGCATCCGTAACGCCGACGCATGAAACGGAGCTCAGCAGACCGAGCGTTAGAACTTTAGTAAACCATCCGCGACGAGAGCGAGCATGGGAGAGACATGCGTGTGCCCCCAAGCTTGCGAGTGAGACTTCCGTGAGACCATCAACTATCGTTGGAGCTAGATACCTCCGGACTGTAGTTGGGCGCTTCCTGCGTAATGGCGATGTCATGTGGATGATTCTCCCGCACCGTCGCGGCCGAGACCTTGATGAAACGTGCTACCGAGCGAAGATCCGAGATGGTCTTGGTACCGCAGTACCCCATACCGGCTCGAAGTCCGCCCACGAGTTGATACACAAAATCAGCCAATGAACCTTTGAACGGTACGCGTCCTTCGACTCCCTCGGGAACCAACTTGGAGAGTTGATCCTGTGTCCCTTGGCGATACCGCTCGCTCGATCCCTTGACCATGGCGCCCAGCGATCCCATCCCACGGTAGGCCTTGAACGTGCGGCCTTGATACAGGATGGTCCGACCTGGACTTTCGGCGAGCCCGGCGAACAGGCTTCCAATCATCACCGTCTGAGCTCCCGCAACGATCGCTTTCACGATGTCGCCAGAGTAGCGGATACCACCGTCAGCGATGGTTGGAATGCCAGCTTGCGAGCAAGCCTTTGTGGTTTCGTAAATGGCGGTGATTTGCGGGACACCGACGCCTGATATGACACGGGTTGTGCAGATGGAACCTGGGCCGATCCCAACCTTAACCGCGTCAGCCCCAGCATCCATCAATGCTTTCCCACCGGCGTATGTTGCCACGTTGCCGGCGATCACATCGATCGACCACTGGTTCTTTAATTTCTTAACCGTTTCGATGACGTTCGAGGAATGGCCGTGAGCGCTATCGACAACTAGGATGTCGACCCCGCGTTGGATCAGCTGTTCCGCTCGTTCGTAATCATGAACTCCAATCGCCGCTCCGACCCGAAGTCGCCCCAACTCGTCCTTACACGCCGCTGGGTAACTCTTCATCTGGTCGATGTCTTTGATCGTGATGAGTCCGGTTAGTTTGTATTGATCGTCAACCAGCAAAAGTTTCTCCACCTTTTTATCCGTTAAAATTCGCTCAGCCTCCGCAAGCGTTACATTCCCCTGCGCCGTCACCAGATTCTCACGGGTCATCACCGAGGAAATAGGACGATCGCTCGATTCGAGGAACCGCATGTCGCGTCGCGTCAGAATTCCAACCAATTTGCCGGTGGATTCCACGATTGGAATGCCGGAAACGTTTTGCTTGCGCATCACATCTTGAGCGGTGGCGACACTGTCACTCGGAAGAAGGGTCACCGGGTCGGGAATGATGCCATTCGCCGATCGCTTGACCTTGGTCACCTCGGCCGCTTGGGATTGGATGTCCATGTTCTTGTGGATAATCCCCAAACCACCCACTTTCGCGAGGGCGATCGCCATCTCGCTTTCGGTAACGGTATCCATCGGCGACGAGAGAAGAGGTATTTCCAAGCGGATCCGCTTGGTCAGCTGCGTGCTGACGTCGACCTGGGACGGGAGAATATCGCTGTAACGGGGTTCGATGAGCACGTCGTCGAACGTGATCCCCTCGGTTGCGAGCTTGTCATCCATCGAGTGTTTCCTCGGAGGCAGTTAACGATCCTGGAAACCGTCGTATTGTGGCAGAATTGCTAGCTTCCGCAACCTCACCTTTAGCGGGGTTTTGGATGAAATTCCCACGATTTGAGCTACTTGTACAGGAATTGCCCTAACGACCTCCCCGGCAGATCTTGAGCCAGATTTCTAACAACAGGTGAAATGTTAAGCTTTAACGCCCGGGTTGACTTAATTGGCTGAAGAAGATCCTCCAGTTGTACCGATGATTCCGACCAGAGTGACTCTGCGCTGTGAGTCATCGGACCATTAATTGTGAGGCAAGACACCCGTGAAAAGAACCACGCACGTTGTCCAAACGGTGGCAAATCCTAAGACTCGCCGGACATCGAGATCCCCGAAAACGCTTCGAAGAATGCTTCGAGAGCATCTTCAATCGACCGGTGTCTTGGCCGCGTGCTTGATGGCGGGCCCCATGGCATTCGCCCAAACGGTACCTGCAGGCGTTCGCGGGACCGCCCAAAGAACCTCGGCTCCGGCCCGTACCAGCGGCCCCACCAATCCCGCCCAGCAGATCCAATTCCAGCAACAGCCAACTGCGGCTGTACCCGCTGTGGCTGCACCCGCACTCCAGCCGATGGCCCTCCCCCCAACGAACAACCCACAGGCCAGGCCAGCGGTTGCTCCAACCGCCCCTCAAGGCACCGGCTTCACTCCGGCCGCCGGCCTGAGCGACGCTCGGCTTCAGGTCTATGATATCCCTACCGAAAGCGTAGGCAGCGCAGCCCTTCTCCTTCAATCCCAATTCGGTTCGGACCGCCGTGTCCGTATCACCACCGAACCGAACAGTGGCCGACTAATGGTCCTCGCTCCCGATGCGACCCAGCGGCAAATCGCTGTCGCGGTCGAAGCCATCAAGAAGCAAACAGGTACCTTAGCAACCGATCCATACGGTCGCGTCATCCCCAACACGGTCCAATCGCGCCAGTACAAACTCCAAAAGATCACTTGGCGTGAACTCGAAGATGGAATCAGTCGCATCGCTGGCTCCAAGCTATCGATCACTACTTCGAACAACGGTGAGCTTGCACAGCTCAACATCGTTACCGAGTCAGGTCCACGCGAGATCATGACGATCGATCGTCGGAACGATGAAGTCCGACTGCAAGGCTCTCCGCAAGACGTGTTGGCTTGGACACAAGTCGTCACCGCGGTGGATTTGGCCCAAATCGATCCGCAGCGACCTACGCAAATCGTACCGATCAACCCTGCGACCCCCGAACGCATCGAACGCGCCCTGAGCTTGGTTCGCAAAGCGTCGTACCAGCAACCTCTTCAAGACGAAGCCGTTGGCACTGCTCAGTTCAATCCTCAGCAAAACCCGAACGGACAGCAAAACGATGAAAACGCGCCCGGTATGGCGGTCGGTTCACCGGACAACCTCAATAGCAACACCGGTCTCATCGGCGATGTCGATATTTCCTTCGTCCCTGAAATGGGATTGGTCATCGTCAAAGGTGGCAAGCGGGACGTGCAACGCGTCCTGGAGGTGATCGAGCAAATCAAAAAGCAAAGCTCGGAAACACAACCTGAGATCGAGGTTTATCCGCTCAAGCACGTCAATGGTGTGGCTCTCGAGCCGGTGCTCAAGGATCTTAACGATAAAGTCTTCTCGCCTCGCCAAGGTCAAATCAGCATCTATGCGTTGGGCCAACCCAACTCGCTCTTGCTGATCGGCCGGCCTGAAGCGCTCACTGGGATCAAGGAACTGATTGTCAAGCTCGATCAGCCTCTCGATCCGAACAATCAACTGCGTGTCTTCCGCTTGATCAATTCGTCCGCTGTCGATGCTGAAACGCTGGTTCGAAACTTTTTCTCGGACACCGGCACGGGAGCACAAGGTGGTGCGCCAGCCGCCACGGCATCGACAACCCAATTGAACACGCGGGTGAAGGTCGTCGCGGACTACCGGACCAACTCGTTGATTGTCCAAGCGTCCCCGCGTGACATTGCCGAGGTGGCTCGTCTCATCCTCGAAATCGACGTTGAATCGACTCCGGCCGAGAATGAAATCCGGGTATTCCCGATCAAGAACGCCGTTGCCGCCGACCTGCAACCGATCTTGCAATCGGCGATCAACGGCACATCGACAGGAACGACCAACACCCAACAAGGTGGATTCCAACAACCGCAACAACCTCAGCAGTCATCGGGAAGTGGTCGAAGCACTCCTCCGAGCAGCCGGCTGTCGATCGTCGCCCGCGAAGGAGCCGAGGTGAACTCCGGCATTCTGGCAGGGGTTGTGATCACCAGCAATCCGAGCATCAACACCCTGATCGTGCGTGCCCCGTCCAAGAGCATGCCGCTGATCGCCGCCCTCATCGAGCAACTGGACCAATTGCCCAGTGCGGAAGCTCGGATGAAGGTCTATCCGGTGATCAATGGCGATGCGACCAGCTTGGTCACAATCATTCAACAAGCCTTCGGGCTCCCGGCAACGGGAACCAACACCAACCAACAGCAGGGTGCCGGGCTTTTCGGCCTACAGAACTTGGCTGCACTCGTCGGTGGTGGCGAAAGTTCACTCGTACCACTTCGAATCTCTGCGGACACGCGAACCAATACGATCATCGCATCGGGTGGCGCGTCGGATCTCGATGTGATCGAGGCCTTGCTCTACCGACTGGATGAAGCGGGTGGGAACCAACGGACCACGGAAGTGATCTGGTTGCGGAACGCCAATGCGGCCGACGTCAACGTCGCGCTCACCAACCTCTTCCAAGGCCAACGCACCCTGGCACAAACCTTGACCACGCAAGGCTTCAACCAACAGAACCAACAAGTGAGTTTGTTCGAACGGGCCGACCGCGAAGTTCTCACGATCTTCGTTTCTCCGGAATCGTCGACCAACAGCATCATCGTCAGTGCGACGCCTCGCTATATGAAGCAGATCCGCGAAGTGATCGAGCGGCTCGATCGTCAGCAACCGATGATCTTCGTCGAAATGCTCATCGCCGAAGTCGCGTTGACAGATCAGTTCGAAATGGGAACCGAACTCGGCTTGCAAGACTCCTTGCTGTTCGACCGTAACAGTGCTACGGGGGGTACTCTCGGAAGCCCTGCATTCAATATTTTGACGCCACTCACTACGACTTCGCCCGTCCGTCGAAACGCAAATGTCGCAGGTCAAGGAAGTAGCGGATTTTCCCTTGGCCGAACTTCAGGAGATCTCGGTTACGGCGGCTTAGTCCTCGCGGCAAGTAGCGAATCGGTCGGCCTGCTGTTCCGAATGCTGCAAGATGCAAACCGAGCCCAGGTATTAGCTCGCCCAACGCTGACCACGATCGATAACAACATCTCGGTCGTAAACGTCGGTAAATCGGTTCCGATCCTCGGGAACTCAACCAACACGGTGAGTGGTGTGACCCAGAGTATTCAGTACATCAACACAGGTCTCACGATGCAGATCCAGCCACGGACCAACCAAGACGGATTGATCAACATGATCGTAGCTATAAGCCGCTCAAGCGTCTCAGAAGCTGACGCTCTAGAAATAATCACCCAGAATGCCGATGGTTTGCAAACCACCCGGACTCCAGCCTTCAATCAAACTTTGGCGCAAACGCGAGTCACCGCCTATGATGGCCAAACCGTTGTCCTGGGTGGATTGATTACGAAGGAACGCGTGAGTCAATCCCGCCGTATTCCGTGGCTAGCCGACATTCCTATCGCTGGAGCTTTATTCCGATTTGATAAGGAGAGCGAAGCACGG
>JBKCUW010000026.1:0-31014 GCA_046318275.1 Pirellula sp.
CTAACATCGTCAAGAAAGCTCACCTCGCTAGGAACCACGATTCCGATCATGGCTAGCAACGGGGGATAGCGGGTTCCAACGTCCAGTCGCCACTTGCTCACACGCGTGGCTCTGATTTTGTTCGCGAAGCGAATCGAATCAGGGCTCTAAGTGTTAGCGCCGGGCAGAGGCGCGCTGACAGCTTCAAGAAAGCTCACCTCGTCAGGAACCACGCTTCCGATCATGGCTAGCACCGGGGGATAGCGGGTTCCTACGTCCAGTTGCCACTTGCTTACACGCGTGGCTCTGATTTTTGATGGCGCGATTGGGGCCGATTACTTCGCGTCACGGACGTATTGATTGAACCAGTTCAGCATTTCCGCCTGTGTGTGCAACACCGATTGGCGGCCTCGGTACCCATGGCTTTCGTACGGGAGCATCACCAATCTCGCAATCCCTCCGTTCCCTTTGACCGCTTGGAACATCCTTTGCGACTGGATAGGAAAGGTCCCTGAGTTGTTGTCGTTCTCACCATGGATGAACAAGATCGGGGTCTTAATCCGATCCGCAAACATGAACGGTGAAACGGAAGCGTACACGTCTTTGGCTTCCCACAGCGGTCGGCGTTCCGATTGAAATCCAAAGGGTGTGAGCGTCCGATTGTAAGCGCCACTTCTGGCGACTCCCGCTTTAAACAAATCGCTGTGCGCCAATAAATTCGCTGTCATGAAGGCGCCGTAGCTGTGCCCTCCGACACCGACGCGATTGCGATCTGCTACCCCTAACTCCACCGCATGATCAATCGCCGCTCGGGCTGCACCCACAATCTGCTCGATGAAGGTATCGTTCATGGTTTCTGGATCGCCGATGACTGGCATCGTCGCGTCATCCATGATCGCATACCCTTGGGTCAGCAGCGACAGGTGGCTCGTTCCTCCAATCCGCGTGAACTCGTTGGGATTTGCGGAGATCTGTCCAGCCGTGCTGGCATCGTTGAACTCGAGTGGATACGCCCATACGATCAGGGGAAGTCGTTCACCTTCTTTGTGGTCTGCTGGCAAATACAACGTTGCTGATAACGGAACCCCGTCCGCACGCTGGTATTTGACAATTTGTTTCTTAATCCCTCGCAATTGTGGAGTAGGATCCACAAAGAAGGTCAGTCGCTTCTCTTCGTGACGCTTGAGATCCTTGAGGAAATAGTTCGGTGGCTCGGTGAGGTTTTCGCGGCGGGTGATCACGAGCAACTCATCGCCATCAAATTCAACCAAAGACGCAACGTTTTCAGAGTGGTCGGCAGAACATCGCCATAAGCGTTCGGTATTTAGGGTCTTCAAATCGCGTCGGTCAAGGAACGGTCGGTTCCCTTCTGGCGTCGCACCGATACCTGCCATCAAAATCCAGTCACCCGTTTGTTTCGCGATCGAAAACCCCTTGGCGTCCGGTTTGACGAGTACACGACCAGGATCGCCATACCGATCGCGAACACTGCGATCGATAAATAGCTTGGGGGATTCATTCGGCGATTCGAGATCGTGCAAGAGCGACGTCGTCCAACGGCGGTCCCGGTCGAGTTCCGTCGTCATCAGCAACTTCGATTTCGAAAAGAAGGTCAAGCCGCTGAATCGATGCTTCAATTTCAAAAGAGGAATAGCTTCCGATTTGTAAGGCGCATCGATGAACCACAATTGCTCCCGATGTTCGACCTTGTTCTTGGGATCACCGCCGTCGAGCGCTTCGGTCCAAACCAATCTGGCGGGGAAGCCCGGCCACCATTGGATCGAGCGAGGTCCTGTGCGCACACCTTCGATCGGAATGTTCTCTGCCAACGGGACATCGGCAACACGGTATTGGATCGATCCATCCAAACGAATAACATCGATCGTGCGCGGAAAGTAGTCTGAAGGAAATTGGTAAGAAAACGGTTTTTTGAGTCGCGTGATCAGTAGATGATCACCATCGGGTGAAATCGCAGCGAAATCGATCAGACCAGGTTCTCCAACCAACAACTCTGGCTGTCCGGGTGTAACGATAGCGATTTGCGAAGTCGCATAGTATTCGAACAATTGCTCGTCATATGCATTGCTCAATAGATCTTGATAGGTCCGAGCTGGGGCTTTGGTACCTGTCGACTCTTGAATGATCGGGCCTTCGGGGACTGCAGGTGGTTTGGGCTCGGGACCTCGATTCTTCGGCACCAATCCGCAGACAACACTTTGTCCGCTCGGTGTCCAGTCGATACCCTGAAGGACGGTCGATAGTCGATCGGTCAAGCGAACTGGGGTGGTAGGGCTGGTGACATCGACGTGCCAAAGCTCGGTTCCGCTATCGGTGATTTTTGAATAGACAAAGACATTCGATCGGTGAGACCACGATATTGAGCCGATCCTTGCTTCGGGCTCGATGGGGATCCGCACGACCGAATCCCCTTCTCGGTTTCGAAGAAGGAGTCCATGGTAGAATTCGGTTTGGAATCGGCCATTGGCTGCGGGATCGATTCGAGTACCAGCGAGGGGCAGCATGCGACGCGCCAAATCGGCAACGTCGGGCATGGCGTTTCGCTCCGCCATCACACCCCATTTGGCATCCGAACTCCATACGATTGTCGGGTCCGGTTTGACATCGATGATGTCAACGATTTCTTTTGGGGGAAGCAAATAGCTTGTTTGAGCGTGGGACAGATTACTAGCAGTAAGTGTCATGAAGGTTGCGATCCCTGCAGCAAGTTCAAGCAAAAAGCCCCACGCGGCGAATCCCCGCGTGGGGCTATGTTTGGGTTGGTCGAAAGAGCGTCGTGTACGCATGGACCGCATGGCCCTTACTTTGCAACGCCGAAAGTAAACGTGGTGACTTCGCGGAACGTCTCCCCCGGTTTCAGCACGGTGGTCGGGAACGAGGGTTGGTTCGGGGCGTCTGGGTAATGCTGCGTCTCCAAGCAAAAGGCTTCGTGCACTTTGTAATTGGCGTTACCCGCAGTACCGGCCAAGAAATTCCCAGTGTACAGTTGCACACCAGGCTGTGTGGTTTGGATTTCCATGGTCCGGCCACTCGCTGGATCCACAACCTTTGCTGTTGGACGGAGTTCACCAGCTTTTCCGCGAACGACGAAGCAATGGTCGTAGCCGTTGGTGGCTTTGAGTTCGGCGATCCGTTCACCGATTTTGTGGGGTGCGACGAAGTCGAGTGGGGTCCCCGTTACCGTAGCCAATTGCCCAGTTGGGATCATGTTCTCGTCGACTGGAAGGTACTGATCGCAGGAGAGGGTCAGTTCATGGTTGTGAATCGTACCTGAACCAGGTCCACTCAGATTGAAGTAGGCGTGGTTGGTCAAGTTAACCACGGTCGGCTTGTCGGTGGTCGCTTGCAGGTTGAGTGTCAACCGGTTTTGGTTATCCCAGATGTATTCCGCAATAGTTGTCAAAGTTCCTGGATATCCTTCGTCTCCATCCGGACTGACCAACGTGAACTTAAGACCTACGCTGCCATCCGCCTTCATTTCGGAGACTTGCCACATCTTCTTGTCGAATCCGACTTCGCCGCCATGAAGATGGTTGGGTCCATTGTTGATTGCCAGCGAGTAAGTCTTTCCGTCGAGCGAAAATTTTCCTTTAGCGATACGATTGCAAAATCGACCGACAGTGGAACCAAAATAAGGGTGTCGTTGCAGGTAGCCATCGATCGAGTCGAAGCCTGCCGTAACATTGACCCGCTTGCCTGTCTTATCCGGAACGTTGATCGACACCACGATCGCCCCATAGTCGATCATTTGAACGGTGTTGCCTGAGGCATTGGTCAGCGTGTAGAGCGTTACTTCTTTTCCATCAGTTGTTTTACCGAACGGTTTCTTTTCAATCGTCATCGTGTTATTACTCGAGAACTCTGCAGCCGACGCGGTTCCAGTCGAACGCAGACCTTGGAAGAACAAACAAGAAACAACGGCGGTCGTTGCAACCGCCATTTTGGCCAGACGGGAAAAGGTAAGCATCATTTGCATGGTTGTCGATACGGAATACGAAGGGGGAACAGAAGGAGGGGGTGAGGCGAATCGAGGGTGCTGAGACCCGAAATCCGGGTGGGCGGAACCGACCCTATTCTACTTCGACTCGGCCGGTTTGGCATCTGCAGGTTCTACGCGTCCGAACAAATGCCCACCGACATTGTCGTGTTTCCAGGTTCCGGCGTATTTTCGGTCGTGAAAAACGACTCGGGCCGAGAACGTCCCAAGGCCGGGAATGGCGATGTTGTCGAGGACGATCATTGGGGTTCTGCCAACCCACTCGATATTTACGAATACCGGGACCGTTAAGTCTTTATCGCCGTACTTGATGCGAGTCGTGATTTCCCAGAGGTTCTCCTCCCCATCGACCTTCTTTGCACTCTTGATCTCATACCGCTCCTCTTCGAGTTTGTTGAGAGGGCGGCCATCGATCGTAAATACACCGGTGAGAGTGGAATTGCTTAGGTACTTTTCAAACTCAGCGACCGGCGGTTTCGCTCCGGTTTTATTGGCCGGAGGCGGATCTTGTGCGACAACGGGTACGGTTGGTTCAACGACCATCAAACCGCAAACTGCTGCAAGGGTACATGGCAATGCAACCATAGCGATCCGTGCGGACCAGTTCTTGATAACGCCACTCGACATCGACATGAGACGCGTACTCCTAAACGTGGTTAATCCAAAGGGTTGGAAGATGAAAAGGGTTGGGAGATTAAATGTTTCTTAGAAAGGTGACTGCTGTACGGAACTCCTGAATAGGGTCCGCTGCGAGATCGCGTTCGACAACGAAATAGCCTCGGTAGGCGTGTTCTTCGAGCGTCGCAATGATGGAGGGAAACTCCGCCAAACCATATCCCAAGGGAACCTGGGTACCTCGTCCACGAGCTCTATCCGGGACTCCGTCCTTGGCATGCACCAGTATGATGTGCTTGGCGATGCTATTTAAGCCGTCGAGGTTGAAGCCGTTGACAAGCAAATTACCTGGGTTCAATGTGACCCCGACGCTCCCTTCCGGAAGGGACTCGACAAGTCCATTTAGTTTTTCCAGGGATTCAGCTCCGGTCTCGATTCCGAGGAAAGCACCGATGCGTTGCGAGTATTTTCCAAGGTCCGCGAGAACGCTTTGAAGGGTCTGCCGGGATGGGGAATCGAGGGAGTCCTCGATCGATCCACAATTATTGACTACGACGTTAGCGCCGAGATCGTAGGCCATCTTCATGGCTTGTTTGGTACCCTCGATCCTGCGATCCAATTCTTCGGTGCATTCGTACCCGCGGCGGGTGGGGTATCTAACCGATGCAACACGTAAATTCAGATCTTCCAGCATTTTGCGAACTTGTCGCAAACCGGTGCCGACAAGTTCCGAGGGCCTTAGCTCGGAACGGGCGTCGATTTCGACCGATTCTACCCCCAAACGGGCGGCTGCATGCAAAGCTTGCTTAAACGGTAGCCTCAATCCTGATAGTTGAATGCCGATTCGAATGCCTGGCAAAGTACTCTCCATATTCCATCGACGCCGAACTCTCAATCAAGCTCTCGGCTTGCTCGTCTGCATTGTATCCGTCTGGCATTCCCCGTCCACGCATTCCGACGAGCACAACGGATTCGAGACCATTTCCCAATGGGATTTTGGAACGAAAGAGGATCCTCAGCAGGATGGGTGGCCTGACGGATGGGTCCGTAGAAAAGATGTGAAACACCCGGGTTTTATCCCAATTCAGATCCGAAAAAAGTCCACTAGCGATGTTGAAGTGGCCGAGGTCGAGCGGCTTCGACGATCCTTGGGGCAACTAGTGTTAGCGTGGGAAACGAACAAACGGCCTTGGGAGGTCATCCCGGAATCGATCCCCAGCGGGGTGAATCGATTCATCGAGCGAACCTTCCTCGACCCGTTCCTGTCGATCGAAATGGATGGCGGTTCGGTGGAGATTTACTCCCCGAAGGTTCCTGTCGGTCTGCATTCTTTGTACGGTTTGCAGGTCGATATCCGCTCGGACGCTGAGCACTTCAACGCGTTTGGGCAACTCCGATTTCTCGATTCCAGCGGACAACTCCTTTTTGTCACCAAGACCAACTCGATTTCGGGGATCAAGGAATGGACACGGGTGCGCACGACCGGCGCGTATCCAGACGATCCGCGGATCGCGTTCGTGCAAGTTGCATTGACCATCGAACCGAATTCACCATACGCTTTTCGCGGCTCCTTTGGATTCGATCGAGTTCGCATCGTTCAGATGCCAAAGATCGATTTGCAACTCAGCCGCGCGAATCGCATGTATAGCACACGAGAAACGGTAGATCTCAAGTGTCTCGCCTCGGGATTAAAGAGTGGGCCGATGCGAGTGGAGATGAAATTGGTCGACCACGACGGCATTGTTGTCGATCGTACTACGCGCGAACTGCAACGTGTGGATAGCTCGAAACCATTAATGGTGCAAACGCCAACAGCTACCTCTCGGTCTCAAGGCACTAGCGGTGGCGGATCGGTTCATTGGAAGGGGGAGTGCGAGTGGTCCATCGATCCATTGCAACCCGGGTATTACCAATTGGTGACACAGCTCAAGCAGCTTTCAACCGTATTCTTTGAGCAGAGCGAATCGTTTGTTGTCCTTCCTAGAATTTCTTCGACAGAACCCGATTTGCGTTTTGGTTGGACGCTCAACGAAACGGCCTATCGATGGAAGATCGAGGACTTCTTGGAACTGCTTCGGGAAGGACGTACCGGTCGTGTCAAGTTGCCGGTCTGGTTTGATAGTAAATCGCTCGAGACGCAAAAGCTGTTTTGTGAAACCATCGATAAGTTACAAAATGCGGAAATCTCCTGCGTAGGTATCATTCACTCGCCATTGGGTTCGCAATCCATCGAGAAAGACTCCCTGAAATCGTATTTGCAAACGGCAGCATTGGAGGATCCCACGATATGGCAACCTTTGCTCGAACCCGTATTCCGAGCCATGTGCCTTCGCGTACTCGATTTTCAAATCGGGTACGATGATGATGTGCAGTTCGCTAATAACCCGCGGTATTCCAATTCGATCGACAGCCTCCGGACCCTGGTTCGTAGGTACGCCCCTGAAGCATCGATCGTCGCTCCAAAAACACCTTGGCTAGCACCGCCACCCAATCGAAATATCGACCGTTGGCAAATCTCGGATGAACTAGGTATCTCGGAGAGCGAATGGGATCTCAGTGTATCCGAACGGGGCTCAACACTACCCCCATGGACCAGTATCACGCCGGTATCTTCAGAGAAGTATGCTCTTCACGTGCGCACGAGAGATTTGGCGTCACGCATGATTGCTTCTGTTCGAAAGCCCGACGGCCGTTCGGTAGCATGGATCTCTGACCCTCTATCCGATGCGACGGGGTTCCTTTCGCCCGATGGTACGCCCCGAGAAATGTTCTTGCCCTACCGAACTATGATCGATGCCTTGTTGCACAAGTCCTACGTCGGGAAATTGGATTTGAAAAGCGGTTCGGAAAACGCGTTGCTTTCGGACGAGCAAAACAGTTGCCTTGTGGTATGGTCCTCAAAGCCCACCCAAGAGCAACTCTTCCTTGGCGCCAATGCAACCGCTTGCGACGTTTGGGGACGGCCCGTACCCATACAAACGATCCAAACCCCATTCGGACCTGAGCATCGATTTCCCATCGATCAATGGCCGGTCATCGTCAAAGGTGTAGACACTCAGGTCGCTCTTTGGCGGATGGGGCTCAATCTCGACGCGAAACGCATCGACTCACTAGTAGGGCTTAGTCAGGAAGTACAAGTCATCTTTAAGAATCCTTTTTCCTATCCCGCTTCCGGGCGAATCGAACTCGTTGCACCCGATGTTTTGGCCAACGAAGTAGAATCCGCTACGTTTGAAGTGGGGCCGAAATCCACTGGTACTATACCTGTCAAGGTTCTGTTGAGGTCTGACATTAGCGCTTTAGATACCCCGGTCCATATCATCGCCTACATGAACGGGGTACCTTCCGTTCAGTTCGCCGTCGAAAAAATGCTTCGAATCGGCAATGATGAAGTCGACATTGAGACGCGTTACCGAATCAGCGATGCGGATGAACTTTGGATCGATATCGATGTCATCAATTACATCGACACTCCTGTAAGCTTTGACTGCATGCTTTTGATTCCGGATCGACGCAGGGAGCGAGTGATTATTCCTCGCGTTGTGGACCGGACAACCAAAACGCTTGTGTTGCCGAAGGCATCTGAACTGCTCAATCAAACTTTATGGCTGCGATGCGAACAAATTGGAACACGCCGCGTCTTAAACTATCGAATCAAGATCGAACCTGAAGCAGATAACGCCGAAGATGATAACAACCAGGCTGGAGACGAGAGCGGTTCTTTGCCGGCGATTCCTGGTACCCCCGCAACTCCCTCCGTGGCGTCTCCCAGAGGCAACTCCAACCGTTTTGAATCCAACCGCCGATAATGCTCCTCCAAGAATTGTGCCAAACCCTGAATGAGATCGCCCCAGTCCGATTAGCGGAGTCATGGGACAACGTTGGGTTGCTCGTCGGCGATGGGTCAGCGTCCGTCGAACGTGTGATGACGTGCTTGACCATCACTGACACCAGCCTCGACGAAGCCATCGCAGAGCGCGCCGATCTGGTTATTTCTCACCACCCGATTCCGTTCAAACCGCTTTCGAGGATAACCTCGAACCATACAACAGGGCGATTGTTGCTCAAAGCCATCCGCGCGAATGTTGCGATTTACTCCCCCCATACCGCTTGGGATAACGCATCGCACGGCATTAACCGGCAGCTAGCTACGATGCTGGCCGTCCAATCGCCAACACCACTTGCACCAGCAGCGGATCCTGAATTGGCCAAACAAGGCCTCGGGACGGGAATCTATGGCAAGCTTAGTCGGCGATTCACACTCGAGGAGTTAGTTCAAAAATTGGAGCTATCGCTTCCTACCATCCGGCCGCGCGCAACCCATCCACTTCAACAATCCATCTCGAACATCGGAATCGTCTGCGGTAGTGGGGGAAGCATGGTGGGGCTGGCTGCCCAACGCGGATGCGACGCATTTCTAACCGGCGAGGCGACATACCATCAATGCCTCGAGGCGGAATCGCTCGGGGTCGCGATGGTGATGATCGGTCACTTTGCGAGTGAGTTCTTCGCCATGCGGCAGCTGGCAGACATGCTCTCTAGGCGAGCTCCTGGCCTTCATTTTTGGGCGTCGATGAAAGACGATTCCCAGTTTTGATCCAAGACGCTTGCGGCTCATGCGCCGAATGCGCTCTTGATCTTCTTCACAGCCTCGGCAGTTTCGGTCCCTTTGTAGTAATCGTCCAGTGGATAGCAGCCCGAGGGCAAACCGTTTCGAGGGGCGGTGGTGCAGTCGGAAAAGGTTCTGCAGATGAGTTTGCGCTGACTTTTTCGTTGAAGGATGGAATCCATCAGTACCTGCGGGTACGACAGAACCGTTCGGCCTAAGCCCACGAAGTCGGTCCAACCCTCGCGAACATTATGTTGCGCGGCGTGTGGCAAGTACTCTTGCAAGTAGGAATAGCCTGATCCGACCACGAGCAGTTCAGGAAAGGCTCGCTTGATTTGACGCGTCGCCGTGAAATGCTTGGAGACGGATATCAACGGATCCTCGTGTGGTTGGTAACCATCCGAGGGTGGGAAAGCAGCGGGACGAAGTAGGTGGGGCGTATAATAAGGACTTCCGGCAGTAACATTGACCAGTTGTACTCCCGCCTCTTTGAGCCAGCCAATCAGAACGAGAGTTTCTGTTAGATCCATCGAAAGTGGATCGGATTCCGAGAGTCCAAATCCGTACTGATAAGGAAGCAGCTTCGAATAATCGCGCGGACGACCTTGTCCAAGCCGCCCTTCGACCGCTGTTGCTGGATTTGGTTCGAATGGCACCATGTCGAATGCACTCAGTCGAACACCGATCCCCAGTTCGGGAATCTGCTTTCGAACCCCCTCAATGATCTCCAGCAGGAGTCTTGCTCGATTGGCGAGCGGCCCACCGTATCCGTCTTGGCGTTTCCTCGCTGATAGGAACTCGTGCAACAAGTATCCGTGACAGCACTTGATATCGACGAAATCTGCGCCAGCCCAACGAGCGATTTCAGCGGCACGCACATAGTCGTGAACCAATTGCTTGATTTCCACCTCGTTCAAAATCGCGGAATCGTCCGAGACGCCGAATTTAGGATCGAGCAATGGGTGCCTATGAGCAACCCTCGGTTCCCAGTGATGGTGATCGGTCGGGCGACAAAACCTGCCGGAATGAGTCAGCTGAAAACCGACTACCAAGTCCGAATGGTCGCCATAGGTTTGAACGTGCGATTGACGCAATGAGTCGAGCAACAGCTTGATATCTTCTCGATTGCTCTCTTGGATCACCAATTGATTGGGGTTCGCTCGTCCATCGGGGCGAACCGCCATCGCCTCGCCACCCCAAATCAGTTTTGCACCCGATTCACCGAATCGCTCCCAGCGTCTCTTCATGGGTGCAGTTATCCCGCCCGTCAATGTTCCATCCCAACCTTCCATCGGTTGGACCGCGATCCGATTTCCGATCGGTCGACCGTTCCACAGAACGCACTTGGATAATGGTGAGGCATCCCCGATTTCGAGCGACTCGTCGATCGGCAATTCAATGCCCAAGGACGCGGTGTGCTGCCTGAATGCCTCCGGGGTTTTCAGCGATGCGATTTTTGTCAGTTGGTACATAAGCCCGCCTAAAGAGCGATTGGGGGGATGACAACTTTGCTAGGCCTTCGGAATGCCATGATGATCAGAACGATGCCGGAAGAAATACCGAGAACACTAATCCATTGGGCAATGCTCAATTGGGTTCCGAACTGGCCGGCTTCATCCACCCGGATAATTTCCTCAAGCACTCTCAATATACCGTATGCGATCAAGCCCGAACCGAAGACCAATCCGGACCGGAGATGCCAATTTGGGATGGAGGATGACCACAGGAAAAGGAGAAACGCGCTGATAGATGCGTAGATTTGGGCTGGGTGAACCCGCAGGCTTTTGCGTGGGAAGTCTTCTGGTTGTAGGCGAAACCCTTTGCGATCGATTTCGATCGAGCCTTCAAGTTCCGGTAACGCGGACATCTCTGCGGCGGATCCCGGCGGCAGCGGATGAAATTCGAGAGATTCCATCAACTGTCCAGGGCGGATCGAATGTCCCTCGGCCCAGCTACCTGGATCGACTCGTTCAATGCGGGCGTCGTGATCGGAATTGCCGGCAGTGTGTATACCTAGCAGCAAGCCGCGATGAAGTTGATCGACATACGCGGGGGCTCCGCGAGGAAACGCGATGGTGGGTAACTCGGATTCACAGATCCCGCCGTAGCAGCATCCATTCAAAAGGCAGCCGATCCGACCAAATGCGAGTCCTATGAAAAATGCGGGTACGATCGCATCGATCAGCGGTATCGGAGCTATCCGATTTCGATAGGTCCAAATCAAGATTCCGATCAAGCCACCGATCGCGCTGCCATAGACGACCAATCCACCTTCGGTGAATTGAAATGCGACCCAGAGTTTCGACATTAAAGTGTCCCCTCCGAGTTCGTTCCATTTTTGAACAATGTAAAAAAGCCTCGCTCCGATCAGTCCGCTGACGACAGTCCATAGGGCGAGCGCCATAAAGGCATCGAGAGAGACTCCTAGGCGTTCAACCCTTTTTTTGGCGACCCATACAGCGCATGCCACCCCGATCATCATCATGACGCCGTACCCCCGGACCGGAAGACCGACGATCAATTCCTTTCCCGCTTCGGCGGGAATGCGAGTCTCCATGGCCGGTAGCAAGATCCCAAAAATCACTGCCCCAATACCCCAGTTCACGACTCCTTCTCGAAATACATCCTGAATGTTGCCATGTTTCCTGGACAGAAGGATCAGTGTCCCAATGTAGACCAGCAAGCCAATCACCGACCAACTCACCAAGCCGAACATTGGCAATGGGCCAATCGAGTGAGGTAGGTAGAACAACGTCTGCCGCATGCTGAAATCTCCCTAATGGCAAGCGGAAAGGAAACGACACCGCGCCTCATTGTATCCGAAGTAGGCTATTGTCGATCAGACGCGTCGTCCCGACTCGAGCCGCGATAATCGCAACGGCGGGGCTATCCAAATCCGATCGCGGTTCCATCGTATCGGGATCCACAATGGATGCGTAATCGATCGAATCTACAGGAGCTTTGTTCAAAATGTCGTGCATCGCTGTTTCGATTTTCGCAACATTTCGATCACCATCGTCGATCATAGCTTGCGCTTTCGATAACGCATGCCATAGGCCCAATGCCCGTACCCGTTCGTTCGCGGATAAGTACCGATTGCGGCTGCTCATGGCCAACCCATCGGGCTCCCGGATCGTTTCGCAAGGCTGGATTAGAATGGGCACATTCAGATCTCGTACCATGGCGCTGATCACAGCGACTTGTTGGTAGTCCTTGCGGCCGAAATAAGCGACTTGGGCTGGAAGCATGTTGAACAGTTTCAAGACGATCGTGGTTACGCCTCGAAAATGCCCAGGCCTGATCTTCCCTTCCCAGTTCTCAGCAACAGCAGGTGGTTCGATAAACGTGGAGTGCCCGACTGGGTACATATGGTCTTTGCTCGGTACAAAGACAAAATCGCATCCGACTGAGGCTAGTTTTTCAAGATCCGAATCGAGGGTACGGGGGTATTTGGCAAAATCCTCGTTCGGGCCGAACTGCGATGGGTTCACAAAAATGGTGGTGACCGCGATTTCGCATTCCCGCTTGGCTTCTCGAACCAACGACAGATGCCCATCGTGCAACGCTCCCATGGTAGGAACGAGCCCAATCCTTTTCCCTTGGCGTCTCACGAAATCCAACTGGGCGTAAATTTCTTCTGGACTCGAGAGTACCTTCATGTGTTATCCGAAGTAAGCAACTGCATTCTCGAAGATCTTGAGCCCTTCGCCGTGAGCCGGCAGTGGGGTCAATCGCGTCCACGATGGATGGTTGGTCGGGAATAGAAATCGTTCGGGGTGGGGCATCAGACCAAAAATACGTCCGGAGGGATCGCAAATCCCAGCGACATTCCACTCGGCCCCGTTCGGATTGTCCGGAAAAGCCAGCCCCGAATCGCCTGTTTTGCCATCGGCCGTGCAGTAGCGAACCGCGATTTGATTGCGATCGTGCAACATCGTTCGAGCTTGCTCATCGCGAGTTAAGAATCGGCCTTCGGCGTGGGCCATAGGCAAGTAAATCTTCTCGATGCCTCTCAAGAATACGCAGTGGTTCGACTCCGGCTTGAGATGCACCCATCTGGATTCAAATCGTCCTTGCAGATTCCATGTCAACGTCGCTGGAGGATTTGTCGGCCCGGAATCGAAAAAGATCCCCAATCGCATCATGATTTGGAAACCGTTGCAGATACCGAGGACCAAACGGTCCTCTTCTCGGAACATTTCTAGAGTTTCGGTCAAACGGGTTTGCCATTGAACCGCTGCGATCCGTCCCGCTGCGATATCGTCCCCATAACTAAAACCACCTGGGAAGCATAAAATTTGGTAAGCCCGAGCCAGGTCTGGATGCTCGATCAACTGGTTCACGTGCAAGCGATGAGCCTCTGCCCCCGCAAGTTCGAATGCGTAAGCGGTTTCCACATCGCAATTGGTTCCCGGTGCACGGACTACGAGCACTTTCGGCTTGGCCATCCTCGGTGATTTCCTCTAGCAAATAGAACTGGGATGTTCATGGATTCCAACGGTGCCCTAAACGTCGCGGGGATCGAAAACGCTTTCCCTGACTGTCCTCGGAACAACGATCTATGGTCGGCCCATTTTAGACGAGCATCCTACCCGCAGAACCCCAGTCACGGCAATCCAGGAGGAGAAACCGCCGTGAGAAAAGAGGGTGGAGTTGGCCCCATCCAAGAAAAAAACGACTCCGTGCGCTGGGGTTTCTCCCTCAAACCCTTCGGATGGCTACTGTTCGCCCCCTTCATCGCTCAACACCGCTTGCAGTTCCCTCATAGCTGCGACATTCCGAGAACTTCCTGAATGGATCAGGAGCGATCGCAAATTATTGAGAATCCGGTGCAACCATTGGTGTTCGTCGCAAACAGGAAACCATTCTTCGCCCGGTTGCCTCGATTGCTGAACGATGCGTTCGACCATGTGGGTCGCTTCGCTGTCGGAAAGCAAACGACCACCATGAAACGGGTCGACCAACATCCGATCGTTCCCTACGTGAACGCGGGCCAGGAAATGCCCTGGGCTGTTGATTCCCTCCACCGTCAATCCGACACGTTCCGCGACGGCTCTGTAGATCAGCGTCAGTGTTATCGGTAATCCACGCTTCGTCTCGAGCACACGCGGAATCAGGCTGTTGTCAACTTCGAAGTAATGGTGTGAATCGCCCCGAAATCCCATTTCGTCGAAGAGCACTTCATGCAGTTGGGCTACCAATGCCTCCGGGGACGGATGACGCACTCTCCTTTTGACCGTAGACGCCAACTCTTCGATAGCTTCGAGGGACACGACGGGAGACTGGTTTGGTAAGAAGTGAAGTGCGATACCCAACGCTCCGCACAGCAATCGCTCCGAAGGGGTCGGTGCCTTTAACGCCAGTTCGAAAAAATCAAAGGCGCTCTCTTGACAGTATTTTGGCCTTCGACGCATTCCCATTCAGTTTCGTTAGCTTGCACTTCCGGGCCGCAACCACGATGCCTCGCTTCGCAATTCATCCCACGGAATTAGCTTACCCAGAACCGATCGGCTGTCCAATGGTCCCATCGCAACCGGCCAACTCAATCATAACAACTTCGGGGCTAATACTCGGCCCCAATCGACTCGACCTTATTCTCGCTCAGCAGAATCAATGTTGACTGGACTAGATCTGGATGGAGCGAGAACTGCCGGCAGAGGACTCGGCGGTACGCGTTTAATTGAGGTGCATGCTCCTCTTTACGACCTTCAATCCAGGCCCGAAGCTCTTCTCCCTCGCTTCGTTGATCGGTCTTGAAGTCGAGGATTTCCGCGCGAACCACTCGATCGCCATCGATGCCTAGCACGCATCGATCGATCACTCCTCGAATCAAGGCCCCATCGAGCAATTGGAGTAAACGTCGTTCGGTACTCACCTCCAGCCGAAGCAACTGGGGTTGATTCCATGAGGAGTAGCGGTCGCGACTCAACGCATTACGGATCTCGGGTGATTCGCAATACGCCATGAACTTGTCGATCCACTGCGCTAGTCGCAATTGCGTCATTTCTTCTTGGGTTAAGGTGGCCGCTGCGATGTTCGTCAGCATTTTTTTCGTCGGACGGAAGTCCTCAATCCAGCCCCGTACCTCTTCGAACCAGCGGTGTACCAATTTACCGACGACGGTCCCTGCAACTTCTTCCGGCTTCCACAATGCTGCGATATCGGAGCTGCTTCGCTCGTTGAGTTGGCTTGGAGCGACCCAGTCGGCCTTTTCCGTTCCAAGCTTCCCATGCGCCAACGCGACTCGGACCCGACGTGGTGTGACGACTTCCGCGGTTGCGTTCTGCTTTGACGCTATTTCGTCCACGTTGGCCGAGTACCATTGCGGATTTCCTCGCTCGAGAATAACGATGCCGGATTGCTCCCACGTCGCCGGATCCGAGGCATAAATCGAATGTAGCACCGATCCCCATCGCTTCTTTTGCGATTTGGAGGGGGATGTGTACATGTACAGAGCTTGTCGTGCACGGGTCAGTGCGACGTAGAACAAGCACAGGGCTTCTCCGAGCTTTTGACGTTGCATTTCTGCGTGGGCAACCTGCCACGCTTCACCCATATACTTCAACAACTGATGATTCATCGCCCGCATAATCCCGATCGGAGCCGACATCCGATCGGGACGCATGACGATGTAGTCGTTGGTGGTGCGTGTGATCGCTTGGTCGAGCGTTGGAAGAAAAACTGCATCGAACTCCAGTCCTTTCGATTGGTGGATCGTCATGACCCGAACTTTGCTCTCGCCGGGCAAGGCCATTCGGTGACGTTCGATGAAATCCAGAAACTCATGGATTTGAGACTGGCCAAAGGTATCGAACCGGTACGCTTCCTCGATCAACTGCTGCATGCGCTGTTGATCCCGCACGGTGCATTCCTCCGCGATCCCGTTGACGAGCCAGCTAACCAATCCGCCAAATCCGAAGGCTGCCAGTTTCTCTCGAAGATTTGCAGAAAGCCGATTCGGATCCCCCTGCAGCGACTCGTCCCACAATCGAATCATCGGCGAATGTTTGAGATGGAAATGGGCTAAGGTATCTCCCGGATGATCTGCCAGTTGCAAGGCGCTCATGACCAACAGGATCGGCGCGGTGTCGGTAAGTGGGTTTCCACCCTCCTGACTCGCCTCGACTCCCAACTCTCGAAGCCTGGAAATGATGGTTGCAATATCTCGGTTCGCCCGCGTCAGTACGCCGATCGTGACATGTGGGGCTTCGCGATGCAATTCGGCGATGCGTTCCGCCACCTCTTTGAATAGGTCGGGACTGCTCCTCAATCCCTCATTATCTTTGTTCTCTTGCACGTTGGCATTTCGGAACTCGACGTACCCTGCCAAGTCGGCTTTGGCTGTTTTGTGAACGGCGAAATACCGATCCAGCCACTGTTGAACCAACGCATGCCGCCGACCCTCGTCTTTTTTCTTGCCATCTTCACCGATGAAATTTTCGTGCTCGGGTAACCGTCGAAATGTTTCGTTCACAAAGTCGATTACCGCGGAGGAACTTCGTCGGCTTTCAGTAAGTTTTTGATCTTTGACGTTCTTAATTTGCTGCCCGACCGACTCGAAAATCTCGGAGACACCTCCGCGCCAGGAATAAATAGCTTGCTTGGTATCCCCGACGCAGAAGAATGACGTGGCACCGTCTACAGGATTGACGTTCTCGACGATCGCTTCTGCAAAGGGTTTGACGATTCCCCATTGCACAGGTGAAGTGTCTTGGAATTCGTCGAGTAGCAAATGGTCGACAGAGCAGTCCATGCGGTGCGCAATGCTTTGCATGCTTGGGTTGTTTTCGCTCGGTTCCTCGTCGCTGCGTTCATCTTCTTTGGCTCGGTTCGTTTCCACCGTAGCTCGCATCCATTGCGACAACCGTTCGGCCACATCGCTAAACGTGACCATCCGCCGGGTTTGCTTAATCTCTCTCAAGCAACGATCGAACTCTACAAGGACTTGATAAGCCGCTTCATTTTGCAATCGTCGGTAGGTCAAGGCCGAGGTGAGGGCATATCCTGACAACACTCGGACAGCGTCGCGCATCGGGGCGCTGATCGGCTTGTTGTAATACGTTGGTTCGTCTTCAATGCATGCGAGCGCTAATGTCGAGGTGAGGAAGCCTTCCCAATCACTCTCGAGGAATTGGACGCGGAGTTTGTCTTTCCCTTTCGTCTGCTGGTTATTCGCCATGGAGGTATTCTCCAGCACTTGCAAGGCTCCGTTGACTTGCTCCTCCGAAGGTGCCGACGGAACAATCATCCGGGTCCAAGCTTCCTTAGGGGCTTGTCGGTAGAGTTCGTACGCATCCGCGACGACCGATTCGATTTCCGCGCGGACGCCTCGCACCGCCTCACCTTTGGAAAGCTGTGAGATCAACGATCGCAAGTGTCGGTATTCGATCGAGTCGAACATGCGCGTGATCGCTTCGCGGTTGACCTGCTCCTCCTGGACAGGATCGATCAGCGTCCAACCGGGAGGCAATTTCAATTCGAGCGCAAATGATTTTGCGAGCTGTGAATAAAAACTATCGAGGGTGCTGACCCGAAACCGATGGAGGTGCGAGCAGAGCCGCGATAGTTGGTATCGGGCGGTGTCACGGGTTATCTTCATCGGTTGCAAAATATCGCATAGCCGATGGAACCCTTCGTCGGTCTCGCATCCATCGGCGAGCCAGCTCAAAACGCGATGCAGGATTTCTCCAGCGGCTTTACGCGTAAACGTTGTGGCTAAAATGGAGTCGAGGGGTTGGTCGGTGAACAGCAATCGTATGGCCCGCGAGGCGAGTTGGTACGTTTTGCCTGTCCCTGCCGATGCCAGGATCATTGAGGGGCTGAACCACTCCTCGGGCGGAACACCCTCGGCGAGCACCGGTTCCACCGAGATCCGCTTGGGCACTGGAGCCTTCTTCAGCAAGTGCGGCCGTTCGGTCTCGCGATGAGCAGCATCGAGTTTCGCATCCTGGAAACTCTCGATCGCAGGGGTACCGCTTAGCCCACCTTCTGGACTGTGTTCGCTCTCTGCGGGCTGAGTTTCGTCGCTTGTCTCTCGCTTGCTTTCGTTCGGCTCGCTGGACTTTAGCTCGCATCCATTTTGCTCTGCTTCGGATTGTAACTTTTCCTCGATTTCCCAACTCCAAGGACGTACGACCGTTCTTTGAACGACCCCTTTGTAGTCATCCCAGTCCAGGGGAATCTTGCTGCTCGGTGGCCAAAACTCTCCTTCCAAAACACGGTTGGCGATTTCTTCCGCCGACTTGATGGCGGCTGCATGTTCCTCCAGCGTGAAATCGGCCCTGACGAATTGCGTATGTTTTGCGTTTTTAGGTAGTAAGATATAACCGAATTGAACTTTGCTCAGGTCCTCGATTTGCAGCGTCGATATCAGTTTCCCATAAAGGGGTAGTTGCCAGTCTTGCCACGTGCCATCGGAAGCGAGATGGTTCTTTCGAGGCTCATCGGTGGTATCCCCGGTTTTGTAATCCCAGACAGCGTATTCGCCGGTCTTCTCTTTGTAGTCGATGCGGTCGATCCGACCATGGATTTCCATGATTCCCGCGGGCAACTCCCACTTGATTCCCTTGCCGCGCTCGACCGTGTGTTCGATGTATTTGATTTCCCAGCCATCGCGAGCGTGGTTCGCTTGATGGATCGCAAATTCCTCAAACCGCAACTTGGCCTGTTCGATCTGGATTACCAATGCGGGTGGTTGCAACGAACCAAACATCCTTCGTGCGACACGTGCCAGTTCTTCATTCAGCCAAGTTGAGATCGCCTTCGGGTCGACCGATCGTGCGACTTCGGAAGTGATCAACCCCTCGAGGACTTTATGGACCAAATCTCCAAATCCGCCTCCATCGAGTTCCAGAGGCAAATGGTCGATCGTGCTGGCGCGTTCTATCTTTCTCAAGTAGAACCTGTAGGGGCATTCGCTGTACTTTTTGAAATCGGTGACCGCCATGTCGTGGATACGACGCTTCGGATCGGGTTTGGGGATCGGTACGTTGGATTGGCCGTGCCTCGATTTCCAGCCTTCGATGACCACGTTGCTAGGCTCGGGATCGGAAATCAACATCTTAACGCGCTGGGCGAGTTTCTCCGTCGGAACTGTCATCATCAATCGGCTCGGAGTCAATGAGTCGCCATCGCTGCTCAAGCGGTTCATGATGAACTCCAGATGCTCTCGCGTGTGGAGCAACGTGAGCATCACATATGCATCCCGCGCATAACGTCTTGCGTTATCGATCAAGCCGAGTTCGCTCCGAAGCCGATTGGGCAGGAACGCGTCGGAGTTCACGCTTTCGGGAAGCACACCATCGTGCATGCCGGTGAGCATCAGCACTGGGCGATCATCGAGCGACAATTCCAACCAACCGATCATCTCAATGGCACCATCTTCCACCAAAGGCGGGATCTGTACCGAATGCAACTGTTGATGGATCCACCCCAAGCATTCGGTGAGATCGATCTCTGTATCGAGCGCCGACGGAACCGCTGCCAACCGATCAAGGACTTCGTTGATCGCCTTGCATCCGCGGTAGACGAGATTTCCATCGGGTTGATCGCGGTCCACAGTGCCCCGTCCGAACAATTCGATAAAAATCTGTCGCCATGGTTCTGCCCATTGGCTCAATCGTCTTTTCCCTTCGCGAAGGGGTTTAAGCCATGCATCGATCGCCTCGACGGCCGCGACAAATTCGGCGCGCCCTTTGGCTTGAGGCCATTCAGGCACATTCACCGACCGCAATAGGGTGGCTGCGAGATACCCATCGATCGCAGCGAGAAATCTCGGCGGCATCGGCTCCGTTTGCGGTTCCTGGTTCTCGGTCGGAACGGGCGTCGCGGTCGTATTCGAAGAATTTTTCGGGGATACTGTCTCGATCGCGATGCGTCCGTGCTCCAATAGCCACTCATAGACCGCGGAGGTGCGAATCAAATTGGAAAAAGCCTCCATCGTTTCGTCGATCAAGTACTCTTCGATCGACTGCAGGACTTTCATCGGAGGTGTATTCCGGACGGGGATTCCAGGGCCGTACCGCAGTGGAACGCCGGATCGAGAGAGCGATTCTTGCAATGACGGAACCAAACTTACATCAGGGACTCCCACCGTGATATCGGCGGGGCTGCGCGTCGAACCTAGCTGCGCCAATTGGATCGCTAATTCGTCTGCGGCATCGCTAATTGTCGTACGCACGTGAATCTGTTCTTCGGCGATTGGGATTTCCAGATTCTGCCAATACTCCGACCGCAATGTTCCATCCCGATCAAACCCTTCCGCATAGGACGCTGGAGCCCCAACCAACGCCTTTACATTAGGTGCGATCGCCGCCAGAAAACGCCGCTGAGCCTGGTTCAAATCGACAGTACCGATCAGCACGACTTCGTGATCGATTCCGGTGACTTCGCCGTGCGCGATCGCGTATCGACGGGCCGATTGAACATCCCATAGCCCCGCTTCGTGCAGCACATCCAAATACCGTCGCTGCAACTTGGAGAGGACTTGCCAGCGCGCTTCCTCTGCCGTCCCTGCGAGAGCGTTGGAGACATCGTTGAAGTCGACTAAGTCCGAGGCTAGTTCCCGGTGCAACCCCGATAGCAACCTTGCTAAATCCATCCAGGTCGCCAAATGATCATTCGCTGGGACTTCGAAAAGCAGCGGTTGCAACTCGGAAGCCGGTGTCGCGCGAAGCACACGCACCCACGCCATGATCTGTGTCAGTTCCGATGCGAACGGCAGTTTCGCTTGGTACAACTCCTCTGGCAGTTTACCGAGCGTGAGAAAACGAGGTGGCCGCAGCACGACCCGTTCTCGCGATCCTTTCTCCGCCAATAAAACCTGCAAACGCCGGCCAGCCAACGATCCAGGAAGTACCACTAACATTCGGTCCAGATCCCAATTCGTCCCGCGTCGATAGTGCGTGAATAAATACTCCACGGCGGCGTGCAAAATCGGCTGGTCCCAGCCCAAAAATTCGAGCTGGATCGATTTCTGCAAATCGAAGAGTGGGCGTTGGTCTCGGAGTGTTTTCTTGCCAGAGGACATCAAAGAATCCGTTGCGTGAATGTCAAAATTAATTGCTCGATAACTAATCTCCCCAACGTATTCACCCTTAGTGACACGTTTGGTCAACCGCCCCATTCCCAGATGGAATGGTAGGCTCCGATCGATTCAAAGTAGGCGATCAGGCTGGCATAAAATTCATGGCGAGCTAGCGTTGCGCCGTCGCCGATCATGATCAGCTTACGTTTGGCTCTGGTCATGGCCACGTTCATCCGTCGTTCGTCCCCGAGGAAGCCGATTTCCCCGATGTCGTTGGAGCGGACCAGAGTTATCAAGACGACTTCCTTTTCGCGTCCTTGGAACCCATCCACGGTATCGATTTCAACGTCTCGATATCGGCAACGATCGCGAAGCCAGCGGACTTGGGCGGAGTACGGTGCGATCACCGCGATCGCGTCGGGCGGGATGCCTTCCTCGACCAATCCCTCGACCCGTTCCAATATCCAATGCCCTTCCTTGGGATTGAACTTACTTTCCCCCTCTGGATCGATTTCTTCATCCCAGCTAGCTCCTGCGGTATCGACAAAGGTGATGGGGGCTTCCGGGAACATGGTGCAGAGTCTTTGCGAGAGGTCTGTCAGCATGTGGGAGGCGACGCTTTCATGGGCGCTCAATCGATCGTTGTAGAATCGAGTGGATGGAAATCGCATGATTTGTTCATGCATGCGGTATTGAACTTGCAATCCCACGGTGACGGCATCTCCTCGCGATTGGACCAATCGTTCCATCATGCTCGTCGCGAATCCCAACTGTGCTGCTTGGCTCGAGAGCACGGTCGGAGGAAGTTGGCAATGATCACCGGCGAGGATCAGTCGTTCGGTTCGGAGCACGACAGGCCAATACCCAGGTTCGGTGCTCTGGCATGCTTCGTCGATAACACCGAGCGGAAACGTGCGATCCCCGAGCACTTCTGGATCGTAATTGGTCGTCGCGCAAATCACATCGGCTCGATCGAGGATCGAGGCGATGATCTGTTTCTCGTAGGCCTTCGCGTCCTCTCGCAATCGACGAGCCTCATACCGCAACTCCTCGCGAGCACCGGGAGCTGGTTTCCCTCGCGTCCATTTGCCGGATTTCGCCATCAAGGTTTCGGCTTCTTTGTGCATTTGGCGAACAAGCTTCATGGCTGGATCGGAATCGGCGAGCGAATCCAATGTATGGTGTTGCAGCAATTCATGCACGCGTGCCGGATGACCGATGCGGACCGCATGGACTCCCAACCCGATCAGCTTCTCGAGCAAATTATCGACTCCGGTATTGCTCGGTGCGCAAGCGAGCACTCGCTCACCTCGCAGGACGGCTTGTCGGATCAATTCGGCTACTGTCGTGGTTTTACCGGTCCCAGGAGGGCCGTGGATAATCGCGAAATCCCTTGCGGAGAGTCCGAATTGGACCGCATGGATCTGCGATGCATTCAGATGCTCGGCACCGTGTATCGGTTTGGGGGGATCAAACTGCGGAAGTCGTTCGCCGAGCAGTAGATCTCGCCACTGCGACATGCGCCCGCGAGCTTGTTGGGCTGCGGCCATCGCCGCCAAAAGCCTCGCTCGTGTAACTTCGTCGGCGGACAATTCCAAACGAAAAAAGGTTCCTTCGGGGAGTTCATCGAAGACCACATCGATGGTTTGGGCATTGCGTGCGGAGACGATACCGTTCCCAACATCCTCGAGCGAAACTTCGTCCGAGGCGACGACGGGGGCACCCACGCGAAATCGGTTCCACGGTAAGCCTTGGTTGGGATTCCGTTTTCCAAAGGTGACGATGGCGCGTCCACCCAGTCCGGTCCGGTGATCGATCACCACGAGGTGGGTCAGCGTATCCCCGCGCGACTCCAACGCTTGGGTGTTGGAACTCCCAGTCTGCGCGCGTCGCGATCGACGCTGAGCCATTCTCGCTCGTTCCGCCTCTGACTCGAGCGCTAATGCTTCGCGCATGCGTTCGAAGTACTCCTCGGGGTCGTTTCTAGTCATTCGGTAGCCGATAGAACAAGGCCAACGGCAACAGGAGCAGCGACATCATCCAAAAGACCGATGAGACGGGCCAACCCAGTCCAGCTGCCACCGCAACAAAGAGTTGGTAGAGCGGACCGGCTAAGAGGATACCGACGAAGTTGGCGAAGTTCATCGTCGCGATCATCCGGCCTTTGATTTCCGCGGGTGGTCTCTGCTGCAGGAATACTTGGAGGGGAATCACAAATACCGCTGCGCCGATTCCAGCGAGAATGAGCAATAGCAATGAGCCGGCATAGCCGAGCAGGGGTTTTCCTCCGGGGAGCCAGAATCCGAGGATCAGCATGGAGGCGATCATGATGAACAAACCGAGTTGCACCTGTGTGGCCGCCTTCATTTGCTTGAGCACTAGGTTCGCGCATACCGCTCCGATGATGATTCCGATGGCCAGCCCGCCGGTCAAGACGCTCACTGCCCCGTCGGATTCTAAACCCATCTGGACTTTCCCGATCGCATTGACGACCGGCATTACAATCCCCCCGGTAAGCCAAAACACGCTCGATACGACGATCGCGATCAGAAGCGGCGTGTCTCGTTTGAATAACTTGCGAACATCCTCGGAGGCAACGAAGTCGGCCATGACAAGTTTGGCATTTGGTTGTGCAGGGGGTGTTTTCCGGATCATCATCGAAAAAATGGTCCCGACAATGGCAACACAGGTGCAAACGATGGATCCGATCCAAAGTCGGCTGAAGTCCTTCGTGTCATCGGCGTTCTTGATCACCAGCAGATCCTGGATGACTCCCGCCAGAACCACTCCGAGAATGATTGCGAGGAAGGTGGACATCAGGATCAAGCCGTTGGCACGCGGCGCATCTTCTTTTTTGAACAATTCGGGCAGAATCCCATACTTGCCGGGTCCAAAAAAGGTGCTGTGAACACCCATCAGAAATAGCACGCTCCACGTTCCCCAATCTCCGAGATCTCCATAGAAGAGGAACGCCAGGACGGCGAGCAACGTGATCCCGATTTCAGCGAACTTGCAAATAACAATGATCGAGCTTTTGCTGTAGCGATCGGAGAGAAAGCCGGCGTAGCTGCTGAGCAGAACAAAGGGCAAACTGAAAAGTGCGGTCGCCCAACCTTGTCGATCGCCACTTTTGACAGCGACACCTACACCCGGGATCGCCATCAACAACATCATTTGTTTGTAGAGATTGTCGTTAAATGCTCCCAAGAATTGCGTGATCGCAAGCCCCCAGAACGACCGATCCTTCAGGATTTGGCTTTTCGTACCGTCGGACGGGGCAATCGCCGATTCGGATGAAGGTGCATAGGGGTTCTTTTCATTCCCTGAAACCGACGGTTGCTTGGAGTCCATGCGCAAACCTTATTGTTTTTCTGTTTTTTCGAGCGCCATCTTCTTAAGTCCTCGCAAATCCAATTTGCCAGTTCCCAAAATCGGTATCGCGTCGACTTGAATGAAACTATCTGCGGATGGGATATAGATGGCAGGATGCCCCGCAGCGATTAATCGCTTGACCAAGTCCGCAGGGTCGGTGCCATTGAGGTTTGTGTAAAGAACGATCAACCGTTCCCCTTTCTTCTCATCCGGTACGCCAGTGACGGCGACGGTCATCGTTTCTTCATTGCCACCCACCAACGCCGTGATCTCTTCTTCGACTTGGATGTGGGGGACCATTTCCCCGCCGATTTTCGAAAAGCGGCTTTCGCGGCCGGTGATGTAAACAAAGCCATCGTTGTCGATATGCCCGACGTCTCCGGAGATATACCATTCACCGTTCATTACTTTGGCGGTCAACTCCGGTTGGTTCAAGTAACCCGGCATCACGTTTGGGCCTGCAAACTCGAGCATGCCCGTTTCATCAGGACCGAGAACGTGGCCGTCATCGAGCGATACAGCACGCGCTCGGACACCGGGAATCGGTCTGCCAACGGAACCTTCGCGAGTCCCGGCCTTGGCTTCGGGAGTCAGAGCACGTGAGGGGGGCACATTCACCGCGACGACAGGGCTTAACTCGGTCGCACCGTACCCTTCGATCGGCCGAACACCGAATCGTTCTTCAAACGCATCCGCAAGAGGTATCGGCATCTTCTCAGCGCCGACCACCACGACCTCGACCGTCTTGAACTGTTCCGGTTCGATACGTTTGAGGAAGCCACGGAGGAAAGTCGGTGTTCCGAGCACGACCGTCGACTTGCTGGCCTCGATCAACTTAGCGATCTGCTTGGGTTCGAGCGGATTGTAGTGGTACGCCCCCGACGCCGGGGTCGTCATCGCTCCCCAAAGGGTGACCGTAAAGCCGAACGAATGAAAGAAGGGTAGGATTCCGAGGAAGCAATCGGAATCCTTAACACCGATGATCGTATCGAAGCCTTGGACGTTCGACGCGATATTCGTGAAGGTCAAAGGGACTCCTTTAGGAATGCCTGTTGAGCCCGACGTGAAGATAATCGTCAAACAATCATGGGGCTTGTTTTTGGTCAATTGAAAACTGGAGGCTAGCAATGACTCCGGCATGAACTTGGTCTGAAGATACGCCATAATCTTGTCCGAGTTTCTGGCTTTGTCTTTTAAGTCCTCCATGTACACGATCTCGGCATCGAGTTTCATGGAAAGTTTGTCCATGACCTTGCGACTGGTTAGGACATGCTTGATTCCCGCTTGCTCGATACACCGATTCACGATCGACTCGGAGACGGTGTAGTTCAAGTTCACCGCGACTTTACGCGAAAGCGCTAACGCCATGTTCACGACAACGGCGGCCGCGGTCGGTGGTAGCAAGACACCGACATTCTTTTCATCAGCTGTGAGGACCTCTCGGTCCAGGATTCGTTTGAGAGCCAACGTGCGCAGCAACAAGTCGTTGCCGCTCATGCGTGTCCCTGCGGAATCATAGATTTTGATCCCGCTTCCTTTTTCTCGGCAGCGGCGGATAAACAATCGAGGCAGATTCCAATCCCATTGGATCGGCGTTGGGCTAGAGGTCGCTGGAGCGGTCATGATCTTGAATGCAAGGAGAGAAGGGGGACTATGTTCTCCAGCATTCTAACGAAACCGTTCGGTTCTGGGTTGTTGGTGCGCCATTTTGACCGTAGTGATCGAGGGGTTTCCTTTTCGCCCAGCCTCTTTGCTAATTCCGCTTTGCTACTTCTTTCGCTTAAACTCTTCGGTCAGTTCCGGTACCGGGACCCCCAAAACGCCACGTCCTTCCTGCAAACGGAAGCTGACATCCTCGCGGATATCGTCGTTATCGATTTCCCAAAAGAGTTGCAAATCCTCAGCGGACTTGGGAACGTGGGATCGTACCAACCGCATTCCAACCATTCGAGCTGGATCTGTGGTGTACCACCAAGGGCTGAGGGGCACGTTCGGGTCTTCTTCCTTCCAGTCTTCGTCGGCTGATCCCATTCGGGCCGCAGATCGCAAACGCTCCGGCGGATCTTGCCATCCTCCTCCGCGTACGCAACGCATGTCTCGTTTGGTAGGTTTGGTGATCGCTTCGAGCACGGTAAGCGATTTCCCTTGCTTCTCCCCAAAGCCATCCCCGGTGTATTGATCGACGGTCCATTCCCAAACACTTCCGTGCATATCGTACAAACCGAAAGCGTTCGGCTTCTTGCCTCCGACCTTGGGGGCACCCTTGGGGCTGTTTTCGGAAAAGGAAGCGTGCTCCCCGAGTTGCGACGGATCATCACCGAACGAGTAAGCGGTTTTGCTGCCTGCTCGGGCGGCGTACTCCCATTCGGCTTCGGTGGGGAGCCGATATTGGACCGAGGTGATCCCGCTGAGCCACTTGGTGTATTGCTTGGCGGCGTACTGAGTCATAGTCACCGCGGGTTGCTGCGGGTCATCTCCATACTCGTAGGTGTGGCTCGGCTCGTACAACGGGGTCGGCACAGTGATCGCATCGCTTTGAGCCAAGTTCTTCGCCTTGCGGACTCCTTGCCTCGATAGACGCTTGAAAATGTCATAAGACTTCATGAAGGTTTTGTACTCCGCCCAGGTCAACTCCGTCTTTGCCATCCAGAATGGCTCCGTCTTAACGGTGAACTGGGGACCTTCGTCGTCCGTGCGTCCGGCTTCTTCCGCGGGGGAACCCATCACAAACTCCCCGCCCGGAATCGGTATCATTTCAAACCGGATGTCGGTCGATTCAACGGTCTGAGTGTAAGGAACCATGAACGTGCCATCGGCAAGTTTTACGAATGGGCCGCTGCCTGGTTGCTCTTTGCTGATTCCTAACGGAAGCGATGGAGCGTTTTCTTGGGTGGATTCGCTCGCGTTGTTGACTGTGATAACGGCGGGCTCATTGGCTCCGATACGAGCCGAAAGGATCGAACCAGAAACGATGGTTCCCAGGACCACCAGTGTTACGCTACGCAACTGTGCAGTTTCAAGCGGATTGAGCGCCAAGCGGTTCCATGTCGGAGGTAGTGCCGATTTTGGGAGCAAAGCTACAGAAGGACAAGGCGAGGTGTCGGAGGGACTTCTTTTCATTTGATGTTTGGCCGTTGCCAGGAGTACTGACGGTAAATATCGTTGCTTACAACTTCCCCCAGAGTAACTGGAAACCGGACAACATACCAGGGTCGTAAGCATGGTGCGTCGCAAGCATGAAGTGTGCGGCTCATCGTGGGGAGCGGAGACTGCGCAGGTGAAGGCCCGGGATTACGGCTTGTGATTCGACGGGGATTTGATAAATAGAGGCCGAGTCCGAGCCCTTATTTGGATGGCTGTTTTTTCTTCCCTGCATGTTTTTCTACTCTGCAACTGGAGACGTGTTGCCCCATGGACATTCATACCTTGACCCGTGAGCTGCAATTGGACAACGGCAGCAAAATTGTGATGCTCGTCGCGGATGGACTTGGAGGACTGCCGATGACTCCGGGTGGATTGACCGAGCTGGAAACAGCGAAAACCCCAAACTTGGATGCTCTCGCTGCACGCGGCGTTCAAGGAGCCAGCATTCCGGTAAAACCGGGGATCGCGCCGGGAAGTGGGCCAGGGCACTTGGGCTTGTTCGGCTACGATCCATTGCACTATCAAATCGGTCGAGGTGCTTTAGAAGCGACCGGGATCGGCTTCGAACTCAAAGAAGGGGATGTCGCGATCCGATGCAACTTTTGCACCATCGACGCGGCTGGCAAGATCACCGATCGCCGCGCTGGTCGAATCAGCAGTGAAGAAAGTGCGCCTCTGGCGATCTCGCTTCGCCAAGTCAAAATACCGGGCGTGGAGATATTCGTAGAACCGGTTAAAGAGCACCGATTCGTCGTTGTCTTTCGCGCTCCAGGACTCGGCGGAAACGTCGCAGACACCGATCCACAAAAGACCGGTGTGGCCCCTCTCGATCCGGTTGCACAAAACCCCCAGAGCCAACGGACGGCAGAAATCGCGAAGGAGTTCCTTGCACAAGCGAAGAAAATACTCGCGGGTCATCCGAAAGCCAATTTTCACACCATGCGAGGCTTTGCCAATAAGCCATCGCTGCCGAGCTACAAGGAAGTATACGGACTCCGGGCGGCTGCTATCGCAGTCTACCCTATGTACAAAGGTCTAGCGCGACTCGTCGGGATGGATATTGTTGGCCAAGCTCAAACGCTTCAAGAGCAGATCGATGTGCTGAAGCAGAATTGGGACAAGTACGATTTCTTCTTCATCCACTTCAAGTACACCGATAGCACTGGTGAAGATGGTAACTTTGCGGAAAAGGTCGCTCGCATTGAAGAACTCGATGCGATCATGCCGCAAATTACGGCGCTCAAGCCAGAGGTTTTGATCGTTACCGGGGACCATAGCACTCCGAGCTACCTGAAGAGTCACTCGTGGCATCCGGTTCCAACCCTGTTGGTGTCCGACTGCTGCCGGCCGGATCCGCATAAGGCGTTCAATGAAACGACGTGCATCACCGGTGGCTTGGGGCACTTCGAAGCTCAGTACTTGATGGCATTGGCACTTTCCAATGCCGGTCGAATGGGCAAGTATGGGGCTTAATGCCTTCGCGCTCAGAGCCCATCCGAAAACAAATGGCCGTATCGGTGATAACCACTGTTTTCGGGGGACGCGGATAGGATCTTAATTACGAGATCTTCAAAAAGAAAAAACCTCGCGTCGGACCAAGTGGCCTACGCGAGGTATTCTGTGTTGGTTGGCACGAATCCGTGCTGACATCGACCGGCACGCTGCTGTGTTCAGGATCGGTCCTTGCCTGAATTGACTCGTGTCGAGAACCAAAAGTGCTCTACGAGTTGCTAGCATTCGTCGATCGTATGCGGTGGGGCGCGCTTGTACTAACGGCGAGCCTTGGCTTCTTCACGGTCTGCCTTGAGAGCCGCGGTTTCATTCGCGAGCTTGTTCTCAGATCCGGCTGGGAAATACTGGATATCGTCGATCAAGTAGTAGGGGCTTGGCAACGTTTGACCAGCAACATGCACTTGGCAACCACTGCTCATAGAGATCCCGCAAAATGCGGTTGCTGCGATCATCCACCATCCCGACGTCGATTTGCTGGCTTTCATTGTTCCATTCCATCCCTGGACTAGTCGTTGAGCGCCTGGCACATGCGATGCCACGTCACGCCATGGTGTTGGGTATCGGAACTTCGGGTTGTTCGCTTGAGTGAAACTTTGACGAATGAATCGTAAAATCGGCCAGATCCAGTGCCAGAGGGGGTGGCTGGTACCGGTCGAACAAAATCAGAGCCACGCGTGTGAGCAAGTGGCAACTGGACGCTAGAACCCGCTATCCCCGCTGCTAGCCATGATCGGAAGCGTGGTTCCTAGCGAGGTGAGCTTTTTTGACGATGTCAGCGCGCCTCCGCCCGGCGCTAACGCTTAGGGCTCTGATAGGATTCGCTTCGCGAACAAAATCAGAGCCACGCGTGTAAGCAAGTGGCAACTGGACGCTGGAACCCGCTATCCCCCGTTGCTAGCCATGATCGGAATCGTGGTTCCTAGCGAGGTGAGCTTTCTTGACGATGTTAGCGCGCCTCCGCCCGGCGCTAACACTTAGGGCTCTGAAAGGATTCGCTTCGCGAATAAAATCAGAGCCACGCGTGTAAGCAAGTGGCGACTGGACGCAGGAACCCGCTATCCCCCGTTGCTAGCCATGATCGGAATCATGGTCCCTAGCGAGGTGAGCATTCTTGACGATGTCAGCGCGCCTCCGCCCGGCGCTAACGCTTAGGGCTCTGATAGGATTCGCTTCGCGAATCCTATCGGATTGCCAGCATCGCGTGTTGGAATCAGCGATTCGGTAAAAAAAGGATTCTTGAAAATCATCGATCCTGCGGGACCAAAGGTGTCCAAGGGCTCGCGATACTAAGGACAGTCGCGGCGATGAATCGATCTCCCCGCCCTTTACGGCTTCTCCCCTCGTAGCCTCCGGGCGAATGTTTATCAACGCGTTGTAGCACTTGACGATGAAATAAGCGATAACTCACGGAGGAAACCAACATGCCAAAGTTTTACGTTCAGAGTGGATCCTTGCGGGCGGTCATCCACAGCGCTGACCAGCGACGGGCCGCTTTATGGGTGATCCAGCGTGCGATGGATCCGATCCTTCCCGAGGAGCATGAAGAAGTCTTGGTCGGTTCTGTCGGCGAATGCAATCCGCCGGATGCTTGCTCAACGAATGACTTCGTCGCACTCGGTCCGGCGATTTTTCTAAGTGAAGTTGGATTCGATCGAGACGACGCAACTCAATTCGATACTCTTGAGATGTTCAGTCAATGGCATGATTTGGTTCGAGCCATCGATCAGATCGCCTGCTTGGTCT
>JBKCUW010000027.1:0-3271 GCA_046318275.1 Pirellula sp.
TCGTCGCGATGTTGACTCGGATGGCGATGAAATTCGATGGTGTCTCGGAATCACCGAGCGAGTACAATCAGTCAGGCGATTACGAGCACGAGCACCGTCCTGTCGGACTGAGCACGAGCACGAAAAACAGCCAGAACAAAACCATGCACCGAAGTGGCCGATCGGCGGCGCTTGAAATGGTGATTTTTTGGCGGCCACTCGGTGATGGTCGTCGTTCGTCGATGAGAGCGCACAGAAACCCCATGACGTCGCCAATTCGACATTTGATTCCTATCCTACTTGCGACAGCATTTGGCACGTTCGCATACGTTGTTGGCCTCAAATGGATCTGGGGCGAAGACATAACCAACGAATTGGTTGCTGTGGTATTCGCCGCCGCTACTTCACTCTGCGTTGCATACCCTCTGATCTATTTGCCATCTTTTCGGTTGCTCACGCGTACGCTACATGGCTCACGACCGTACATTCTATTTCCACTGCTCGGTGTCGCGCTTGGGGTTTGCCCTGTTTTGTTGATCAACGTGCGCTGGGGAGGAAATCTCGACTCGATGCTTTCGCCGGAATCCCAACTGTTTTATATTCTGTTTATTGGTGTTGGTGTTGTTCTCGGCGGCGCATATCCACTTGTCGATCGGCGCTACTGTGATCAGCATCGCACTGATGGTCGCGCGACATAAGCACGACGAACCAAGCGTTGGACCGAAGCCGCGGTGGCTAGCGTCTTGCCAATGGAAAATCTCTCGCCGCGGCATCGGTTACCGCGGTCGTTACGTGCCCTTGAGGAATTGAAGCCCATGCCATTCTTCGATCGCTTCCGAAAGAAAAAAGCTGAAGCAGCGCCGGCGAAAGCTGAGAACACGACACGGCACTGTTTTGTGCTCTGCAAGACCACTTCGCCAGTCGATCTTTCGAGTGCTTCGAGCGTTGTGTCGGACGTATTTGGACCGGGATACTCCGCAGAATACGACGAAAAAGACATTGTGACCGTTACTCACGGCGACGAAACTGTTGGTTTTCTGGCGCACATGCCCGCAGCCATTCCAGGAGGCGAGGCCGAAGACAACGCTGATGGAAACTTCTTGTGGCCCAATGGTCGCGAAGAGGCCGCCACTCACCGTTCCCACGTAATTGTTACAAACATGGGTGCCGGCGACCAATCGCCAATTCAATCCGCAATTTCCGTATCGCGGCTGGCCCTGGTGGCGTTGAGGCTGTTCGATGGGATCGGCGTCTATTGGGGCAATGCCAGCGTTTGCAATTCGCGGGCTGTTTTTGAAGATTTCTGTCAAAGCATGTCCGACGAAGACGTACCCGTGCCCGTATGGCTCCGATTTCAACTGGTTCGCGCATCAGATGACAGCATCGGAATGTACACTCTTGGCATGCGCCAATTTGACTTGATGGACATTGAAGTGGATCGCTGCACTCTGGATGTCGGTGACTTGTTTGAATTTGTATCGAACATTGCGCACTACCTAATCCAAAGCGGCCCAGTCATCGCAGACGGGAACACTGTCGGCGGAAGCGCCGAAGAGCGAATTCTTGTGCATCACCGTCCGAGTATGATCGACAAAAAGAAGAAAGTGTACAAAATCGCCTTTGAAGCATGACGAAGTCCACGATCATCGCATAACCATGCGGTGAACGGAAGCCGCCGATCACCCGAGTTTTGAGATCACCGATTCTTGGCGGTGGCCCCGTGTTACCGCTGCCGTTCGTCCCTTGGAGAACAAATGGCGTTTCCTGACGCTGAAAAATCGATCGTCACCAAGGAAAAACTCTGCGACTACCTCCTCAATCCAGCGCATCCGGTTGGTGGAATGAAGGCCGCGTGGTTTGCTTCTGTCGGCTATACTCGTCAAAACTGGGACGAACTTCGCGATGATCTTCTTACTATCGCCACTTCCAGTGAGAACTTCATTGCCAAACCTTCTCCGTACGGTGTAAAATACGAAACAGTGGGCGAGATTGGGACTGACGATCGTCGTCCCGGTGCGGTTGTTGCTGTTTGGATCGTAGAAGAGAATTCGCCACCTCGATTGGTTACCGCTTACCCTGGGGATACTTGATGATCGCTGAACACTCAATGGTTGTTTTGACATCGGATAGACCCATGTCTGGTCTGTTTGCGGGGGATGTTGGTGCTGTCGTTCATGCCTATGCAAATGGCTCCGCGTATGAGGTCGAGTTTGTTGATGGCGACGGATCGACTGTTGCTTGCATTACCCTCGATGCGAAAGACGTCAGATCGATGAATCGGGGCGACTTACTACATATTCGTCGACACACAGAGGGGACGAACAATCCGATGGACCGAAGCGGGGGATCGGCCGCTTCCTGATCGAACAATCACCTGTCCCCGCTCGGTCATCGGGGTCGTTCTGTTGTCAGATTCAGCATGCACACAACGATGACAAACTCCGAGCATCACGGTTTCAATGCGTGCCTGACTGACTACCTTCGTGTCGTGTTCTGCAAATGCCCGCGATGTGCCAACCGTGCTGTAATACACGCTGAATCACGCTATGCGATCCCCTGGCGCCCAAGCAACGTCAGATTCACGTGTCCGTCATGCGCGTTTCACCACGGCTGGCCGGTCCCAACTTGGAAATCCGATTTCGCCAACTTCGTTTTCGCCAACTCACGCGAACCGTACTTCGGTTACACAATATGGGCGGTCGGCCAAATCGGGCACAACGTCTTGGCAATACTGAATCATCAGCATGCGGACGATTTGTCCGCATTTGTGATCCTCCAAGATCGACCACGACCGCAAAACTCGAAATGGTCAATGGTAAACAGACTTCCCAAATGGGTATTGCTCGGAAAGAATCGAGAGAAAGTGATTGGGCTGATTTCCGAACTCCGAGCGTTGCTCCCCTAAAAGACAACAGAACAATCGGTTCAACCGGAGCCGCGGGCCGCGCGGTTTTGAAATTGAAACTTGGTTTGCCGCGGCCCGGTTCACCGTGTCGTTCTGGCATGGAGTAACAACATCGTGCTCGTGCTCAGTGAAACGGTGCTCGTGCTCGTAATCGAATCGAGGCAATCATGACCGACCACTTCTTCGATCATGATCGGCTTGACGTCTATCGCCTTTCCATCGACTATGTCGCCAAAGCGTTTGCTACTTCGCAGTCGCTGGAGGGGCTTCATCGCCATGCTCGGGATCAGTGGTTGCGAGCGGCCCAGTCGATTCCACTCAACATTGGGTGCGGTCGGGGACAACGACGGCTGCCAGATCGGGCGGGGGTTCTGGAGGTTGCGCGTG
>JBKCUW010000028.1:0-54321 GCA_046318275.1 Pirellula sp.
TCATCTGCCAGGCGAACTGTTCATCGAGTACCAATTGGCTGCGGCGGAAATGCTACCAGGGGAATTTGTGGCTACAGCTGCGTACGGGGATTATGCGCCGTGCTATATCGGAACAGCGATCGCCTACGAGCAAGGTGGCTACGAAACCGAAACTCGGTCTTCCCTCGTTGCGCCCGAGTGTGAGGGGGTGCTGATCGAGACGATCCAGAAGTTGCTTGGGGTCGAAGCCAGATCGGTACCACCACTGGGTGTCGAAGCAGCACGGCGCGAGGTCGAATATGCCAAGTCCCAGCAGGCCCAGCGCGAAGCGATGCCCAAGTAGTGCCGGAAGACCCACCGTTTACCGGGAGAGAACCTGAGGCTTGAGAACCTGCGTCTGCAACGACGTGAGTTCGTTCACTTGACCTCGATCAAGTTCTTGATCTTAACGTCGGTAATACCATCTACCTTGCGAATGGCCTCTTGGACCATTTGCTTACGAAAGAACGAGTCGACGGTACCTCGGAGAACGACGTGCGTAGGGTCGCTTTCGAGGAACACGTTTTGTCGATTGAGGTGCGGATGGCTGCGGAGGGCGTTGTCGAGACGGTGGAGCAAGGGAGCGGATTGCACGATAGGAAGCATTACCCAGGAAGGAAGGTTGGGGAAGGACAATCGCGAACAGCGGGTGTCGGCAATCCCGAGCGAAAGTGAACGCGGCACTAGCACTTAGTTCTGCGGAATTAATTTCCGAAGAACAGATCGCTAACCCGCGAGCACGAGGAATACAGACGCCATCCAAGTTTGCAACTTGCTTCGGATTTCCCTGCGTTGAAATTGAGCGAAACGGCGAAATAGGTGGGCGAAGCGATCTTCGGGAACCGGTCGGTCAAGCTGGGGGGATTGCGTCAAATCTGTCGTTTGCTGGAAAAGAGCTCTTGTTGGGTGGATTTTCGGGCGGAGTACAACACGGCGGAGTCCCTTTGAGATACACTGACCGTGGCAAAACGAGCTTTTTCGTTGCTCTAGTTGTTACCGCCTCGGAGGATTAGTCCTACTAACGATGCCTGAATGGTTTCCGGATCTGGCAAAGATCCTTACGGCCCTGGTTTTGGTCGTCGTCAATGGATTTTTCGTAGCTGCCGAGTTTGCTCTGGTCAAGATTCGGCTTAGCCGCATCGAGCATATGGTGGCGGAGCGACGTCTTTTCGCAAGGACCGCTCGCTGGCTCGCTCAGCGTCTTGAGCGATCCCTATCCGCCTGCCAACTTGGCATCACCATGGCTAGCTTGGCTCTCGGTGCGATTGGGGAGCCCGCCTTCGCCCATTTTGTCGAACCCGTACTGCGGGCGATCGGCGTGGAATCGGAATCGGTCGTACACGCGGTCGCGTTTGCAATCTCCTTCACGGTGGTGACCGCATTGCACTTAGTGATCGGCGAACAAGCGCCCAAAGTGTTTGCCATTCGGAAGCCAGAGGGTTTGTTGCTGCTGTGTGCGCTCCCGCTCCAGATCTTTTACATTCTCTCTTATCCCTTGATGGTCGTCCTCAGCGCGTCGACCGACTGGCTATTGAAGCTTCTGGGCGCAACGGAAAAATCGAAAAGCGCGATCCCTTATACCGAAGAAGAAATCCGAGCGCTTCTGCGAGAAGCTCACGTGCATGGCAACCTGACGCGCAGCGAACACAGTTTGATCAATGCGGTCTTCGAATTCGATGATATGGTTTGCCGCCGGATCATGGTCCCGCGAAACGACATCGATTTCATCGATATGAACGAAGATAGCGATTCGATTTTAGCGATGATTCGCCGGACCAAACACACTCGCTATCCTGTTTGCGACGGATCGCTCGACACGGTTCTTGGGGTATTGCACGTCAAGGACATCACCGGGGCCAACATTCAAAAAGGGTTCGATTGGACCTCCTTAATGCGGCCTCCGAAAAAGGTCCCGGAGAATATGCCGATCAGCAAATTGCTGCGGCACTTCCAAGGTACCCACCAACACATGGCATTCGTGGTGGATGAGTACGGCATGATCATCGGAATCGTAACCCTCGAAAACGTGATGGAAGAAATCATCGGCGATGTCGCTGATGAGTTCGACGTCGAAGAGCCTGAAATTGTTCCGGATGGACCTGATTCCTGGGTAGTTCTCGGATCGACCGCCGTAGACTCTCTGGAAAATCGACTCGGTATCCAATTCGAAGATGCAGACGTAGACACGGTCGCAGGACTCCTGGTCCACCAAGCAGAACGACTGCTGGTGGCTGGAGACGTGATCGAGTTGCCAGGAGTCACCGCCAAAGTATTATCGGTATCAGACGATCGTGCGACCAAAGTGCGATTCACCCTCTCACCTCTAAAGGATTAATTCATGAGTTTACGCAACATGTTGTTTTCTCTAGCCGCAGTGGCATCGATCGCTGCTATGCCAACCTTTGCTCAAGACAAAAAGCCGGCTGCGACTGAGCCCGCAGCCGTCTCCATCTTCGACGGAAAAACGTTGAACGGTTGGTCCGGACTGTCCGCCAATTGGAGCGTTGAAGACGGGGCTATCACCGGCGAAAACAAGGCGGATGCGCCCATCGGCGGAAACACGTTTATCGTCTACGAAAAGCCAGTGAAAGACTTTGAACTGACGTTGGAGTTTAAGATCGCGGGTGGCAATTCCGGGATTCAATACCGCAGCAAAGTCTTCGACAAGGACAAGTTTGTCGTAGGTGGTTATCAAGCCGACATCGACGCGAACAAGCGTTACATGGGGATCAACTACGAAGAGCGAGGTCGCGGAATTATGGCCGAGCGAGGCGAGATCATCGCGGTCGACAAGGATGGAAAGAAGAGCCGTGTCGGCTCCACGGGCGACGCCGATGCGCTGCTGGGACAAATCAAATTCGATGGCTGGAACAAGTATAAAATTGTTGCTCGGGGCAATGTCCTGCAACACTACATCAACGATGTTCTAATGTCCGAATTGCAAGACAGCGAACCAGGCAAATCGGCCGCTGAAGGGGTCCTCGCGTTGCAACTCCACGCTGGACCGCCGATGAAGGTGCAGTTCAAGAACATCATGCTGAAGACTTACTAAGAGGCATGTTGAAGGACCGCTGTTAGCGATCGAACAGAACCCTAAGCGTCAGCGCCGAGCGGAGGCAGGCTGAAAGTGCGTGCCTCCGCTGTAATGCTTATCACTTGCTGCGCAGGATTTCCGGCCCTAGCGTCCAGTCGACACTTGCTAACACCCATGGCTCAGATCCAGGGTCCGCTTGTTTATACCGAAATGTTTTTACCGAAATGCTTATACGGATATCGGTTTACGGCTAGACATAGAATCGTTAACGATCGGTTTCCACGGACAACTATCCGCGGCGTCTTTGGATGGGTTCGCTTGGATGATCTTTCCGTTGCGGACCAAAAAGGCTCCCGATAATTGGAAGCCATCGCCCCGGATTTTGCCGAAACCATAACCCTTCACAATCGCTACGATAAAGCCGCGAAGCCAAACGTTCCAGCCAAAGAGTTGCGATACTTTCCCTCGGGGGAGTTGATAAGCTCGAAAGAGCCTACATTCTGGATCGCTGATTGTCGGAAGATCCGTTAGTTCAAAGCGTTGCATCATGCCCCGGCCTTCTTCATCGCTCCCCATGTGGACCACGACCGGCAACATCCCCAGACCGGTCCATACGCTTCGCGTCTTTCGGAGCTCATCCAGAGTCTCGCGACAAAACGTGCATCCAGCATGACGCAGGAATACGAGCAAGACATCTTGCTGGGCGCTCATTGCCGCAATCGATTTTCCATTGGTCGCAATCGCCATCGCGTTGGCTTGCTCAAACGTCCAATCCGTGAGCGATCCTGCGAGCGATCGACTTTTTGGATCGGAGTGGTCGCGGAATGTCACGTATAGCATCGCACCCAAAGGGAACCACCACGGGATATCTTGGATCAATAGCAACGGCCCCAACGACCATGGAACTTGACCTGTGATCGCGGATTGGAAGAACCCAACTGGTCCTAGAATTTTGCCGACCAAGCCCATCAGAACAATGGGCCAATGCCTTCGAAAATCGCTCGCCGCGAGCCAGTATCCGATGCCGAAAACCGCTACCAGCATCCCTACGCCTTGCCAGATCCACAGATGGTTCGGGCGATCCATACCCATGAAATCAAAAAGCTGATTTGGACAAAGGATCAGCCAAGTACCCCACAGCCAATTGTGAATCGCCGCCAATCGCAAGGCGAATTTGGGCCAGCTAGGTTCAAGTGTCATGAATGGGTACTCATCGATGAATAAAATCCAAAGAATCGAGCTTTCGGAGGAATTGGCGGAGGGCCCGTGAGCGATGACTGATGGCTCGCTTTACTTCCAGCCCCAGTTCCGCAAAGGTTCGATGATACTCGCGGACCTCAAAGAGCGGATCGTACCCAAATCCACCTTCACCTCGCGGTGCCGATAGGATCCGCCCCCAACATTCTCCCGAAGTCTCGATCAAGACCTCACCGTCAGGGTTTGCTAGCGCGATGGTTGAGACATAGTAAGCATCGCGATCGTTGGGACCGAATGCTTGCATTACCTCGAGCAGCTTTGCGTTATTGGTTTGGTCAGTTGCACCTTGCAGGGATGGACCTGTACCACTGAATCGGGCGGAAATCACCCCCGGCAGTCCCCCGAGGGCTGGCACGCACAAGCCGCTATCTTCGCCGATCGCCCACATGCGCCGTCCGGTCGCCTGTGCAACGGCCTTCAGTCGGGCATTCTCCATAAACGTAGTGCCCGTTTCCTCGACATCGATGGTGTCGGGGAAATCCGAGGGGGTCCGCAGAGTGAATCCGCGAGGTTTGAGATGGGCCTCGAGCTCGACGATTTTCTTGCGGTTGCTCGTACCTAGCAACAAGCATTTTTCAGGTGTTTGATTGAGGGATTCCGACATGAGTCCTTGAGCCCGATCGAATTTGGCCAGCGATGCAACAGGCAGAGCAAAAGAATAACAGAGAAGCGAATAACAGAGCATCCATCACCAACAGATGCCAACAGATAATAGTACACCGGAGGTAAGGATACCCAACATTCTCATCGTACGAAATTGCTGTCTATCCAATTCTCCAATGCAAACGGAGCAAACTTCCACGGAGATCTTCCACGGAGATCTTCCACGGAGAACCTTTACAGAGAACCTTTACGGAGAGGGGCAGCCGCAACGATCACTATTGACGCAACGCAGGCAATCTAGGTATCCACCCCAAGGGGGCGGTCTGCCGAGAAACGTCCTCAATGCGCACTAAATAGGCACCCACAGGGTGATGTTTGGGAATTCCAAGCTGTGTCTGCAGGCAATAACCCATGAAATCCAATGCTCAGTCAAGTTCCTGTAGGCCGCGAAATCGGTTTTGCGAGTCATTGTTCGCGCCGAGCCGTTGTATGTTTTTCAGGATTCGTGCCACGTGCACCGTGGTAGCGACACTTTTGGTACTTTCCAGTCTGGGCTGCCAGTCGTGGATGCAGCGGAATCGCAAGGAACAGTATGAAATCGATATCGAACTCATCAAGGAGAAGATGAGGGATCCCGACCGCCCTCGCTTGATCGGCGAGGTGGCGACTGCATCGGGTTTGCACACGCGGCGATACGATAGTTTGGGATTGATCAGCAATCTACCCGGAACAGGTGGTATTGTGCGCCCGAGCAATCAGAGAGAGTTCATGCTCGAGGAATTGCGGCGGCATGACGTTCTGAATCCGCAGGAAGTTCTCGATTCGCCATCGACGGCGACGGTAAAGGTTCGGTTGTTTGCGAATCCTTGCGATCAAAAGGGAGATCGATTGGACGTGCTCGTCGAGTGTTCCGACGAATGCAATGCAACGGATTTGCGTGAAGGGGTATTGATGCCTGCTTCGCTTCGCGAATACTCCAACATCGAAGGCAAGAATCGCTCGACGCACGAAAAAGCCCTCGCTTCTGGTGATCTGATTGTCATACCACCTTCGGTGATCGACGGCGGTACCGAGATCGATCCGCTGCGAGCCGTGATCATTGGAGGCGCCAAACTAATCGATACGCCTAAGATGGCGATCTATCTAGCGAATGAATATCAGCATGTGTTCGTGATTCGCGCCATGGAGAAGGCGATCAACCGTCGCTTCTTCTACCAAAATGCCGGGAAACAGAAAGTGGTTGCGGCGGGCAAGAACGATCGCGAGATCATGATCGAACCACTCCCCAAATACAAATTGGATCCATTGCATTATATGTCGACGATCCTCTCAATGGGTTTCCATGAGAATGAAGAGCAAGTCGCCGAACGATTGGAGGGTTGCCGAGGATTGCTCAAGCAGCGTGAGTACGCGCGGCGGGCAGCGTGCGAATTGGAGGCTATCGGATCCGAAGAGGCTACTGCAGTCCTCCTCGAAGGGCTGTCGAACAACGATGTCGAGGTACGGTTCCATTCCGCTTATAGCCTAGCTTACATGGATAGTCCGGAGTGCGTGCCTGTACTTAAGGACATGGTGCGATTTGAACCTGCCTTCCGGCCTGTTTGCTTGATCGGTCTTGCGGTTAACGAATGTCCCGAAGCCCGCGTCGCACTTGAAGAGTTGTTGCAGGAAGCCATCCCAGAAGTCAGGTATGGCGCCCTTTGGGCGATGCGTCAACGAGATCCACGCGATCCCTTAATCGCAGGAGTCAGCGTTGGGGAAGTCTGTTCTTTCATTCACATTCCTAGCCAAATCCCTTTGGTTACCGTCTCCCTTGAGCAAACCAAAGAGATTGTGCTGTTCGGCAGCAATCCTGTGATCCATTTGAAAAAGGATTTTGCCCCGACCCCATCCATGCGTTTAATCCCGATGTCCAACGGAATGGTCCGAATGGCAAAACGACTGCAGACAGGGGAGATCCTACAATCGGTCGTATCAAGCGATCTAGCATCCATCCTCAAGGGGATCCCAACCATCGAGGGCAAGTACGCCGATGTCGTGCACATGCTGGATCAGTTGCATGCAACCGACCAAATCTCGGTACCTGTCGCGATAAATCCACGGCCGCGGGCAGGGCGAGTCTACGATCGCGATCGAGCGACTGAAGCAGACCAAGAGTCTCTGGATTCTCTCAAGCTGAACGATGAAGCCGAGGAGGTGGAACAAGCCGATTCGAATTGGTTCTCCCTCTCCTCCTGGACTTCTAAGAAATCGAGTAAATCCGCAAAACCATCTTCTGAGGCCAAGGAGGCGTCAGAGTCGTCCACCGACGATGAAAGCGATTTGTAAACCACGAGAAACGGCGTGCAACCACCGGCGAGATTCTATCGCGGTCGATCCTGTCGTCTCTGCAACCCCTTGTTTGATCTACACCTTTTTCCCTCCTTTCAGGTTTCACTCCAACCGGACCCCGTGGACCAGCCATGCTGAAAGCACTTGAGCTCGTTGGTTTCAAAAGCTTTGCGGATCGGACTCGCTTCGACTTTCCGGACGGCATCACGGTCGTTGTTGGCCCCAATGGTTCTGGAAAATCCAACGTCGTCGATGCGGTCAAATGGGTTTTAGGAGCTCAAAGTGCCAAGGCGCTCCGCGGGGCGGAAATGACCGACGTGATCTTCAAGGGATCCGCGGAAGGTGGACGCAAGCCCGCCAACAGCGCTGAAGTGGTTCTGGTCCTCGACAATCGAACTCGAATCCTCACCTACGATGACGATGAAGTTCAGGTAAGCCGCCGCGTTTACAGGAGCGGAGAGGGTGAGTACGCAATCAATGGACGACCATGCCGGCTCAAGGATGTCCGGGAATTGTTCCGAGGGACCGGAGTCGGTGTCGATGCGTATAGCTTGATCGAGCAGGGCAAGGTCGATCGATTGCTGCAGTCTTCAGCCAAGGATCGACGGGGGATCTTTGAAGAAGCAGCCGGGATCTCGAGGTTCAAGGCGAAGAAGGCCGAAGCGGAGCGGCGATTGGGGCGAGTCGATCAAAATATGATCCGACTGCGAGATATCGTCGATGAAGTGGGCAAGCGATTGTCGACGCTGAAAAGCCAAGCGTCCAAAGCGCAGCGGTATCGTGAGCTCAGCAGCCAGCTGATCGTCAAACGAACCCAACTCGGTCTGCTTGACGCTCGAGATATTCAAAAGCGAATTGAAGGAATTGGTCAGCAACTCGCTACAGCCGCGACCCAACGCGATGGACTGCAATTCCAATTAGAAACCTCCGAAGGCGAACACCGTGAGGTTTCCGAACAGCTTGCGGCGACCCAGAACCAATTGCAATCGATCCAAGACCTGATCGTGGGGTTGCAAAGCGAACACATCCAAGCCACCAGCGAACTGGCAGGAGCCCGTGAAAGGCACTCCGAGTGGATAGAAGAACAAAAGGGATTGCTCGATCGGATCGAAACTCTCGAGAGACGTGTTTCGATGAGCGAAGAGGAGATCCAACAGCGGCAAGCAGATCTGCAGCAGATCGATCGCGAACGCCAAGAGACTGAACAAGCGATCTTGCTCTTTGAATCCCAATTTCGGCAACGCGAAAAGGAGCTGATCGACCTGCGAGAGTCTCTCGAGAACCAAAAAGGCATCGCGGCAGGTGTTCGCCAAGCGTTATCGCAGACGCGATACGACGCTGCATCCCATGAAGCTCAACACGAACGAATCGTTCAAGAGCTGCAAGAAGGTGAACAGGATATCCTCGCTCGCGAAACGGATATCGCGGCTCGCAATGCACAAATCGCTGTCGCAACTGCCGAAGTTGAACAAGCTCAAACGGAAGCCACTGCGGCGGAGACAAGCAAAACTGCAGCGAAAGAAAAACTCGCAGAGGTCACCGACCGGGAACGGAGCAGCCAACAGAAACTCCTCGAGATTCAAGCCAGAATTCAGGGCGTCCGCGAGCGACTATTGGTCCTTTCCCAACTCGAAGATCAGTTTGCCAGCGCAGGGCGTGGTGGGCAGCAGTTGATGCGGTCGGCGCAATCGCTTGCAGAACCCAATCCGAGTATGGCATCCGGCGTCAAGTCGATCCGTGGTCTCGTCGCAGACTTGATCACGACGGATCTGCACCTCGCCCCATTGGTCGATGTTGCCTTGGGAACTCATGCCGATGCAATCGTCCTTTCAGACGGGCAATTGGTCGACTGGATCAACGAAGGGCGATTGCAAGCTGAAGGGAGAGTGACACTGCTCCGTTTGGATCGACTTCCCACACGCAGGACGGGTGAGAAGATTCAGCTGGATGGTCTGCGAGGTGTCGTTGGCCGCGCTGACCGTTTGGTCCGATTCGACTCTGAGCACGAACCACTCGTCCGCGCCTTGCTCGGTACGACATGGTTTGTTGAAACTCTTTCCACCGCTCTGGATCTGAGTCACTTTCGCGGAGCTGGCTTGCGATTCGTCACTGCAGAATGCCAATTGGTGGACAGCGATGGCAGCATCACCATCGGATCGTTGCAAACTGGGTTGGGACTGGTTTCGCGGCGCAGCGAAATGCAAGCCGCAAACGAACAAATCGATCATTTGCAGTTAACGCTCGAGGACGAACGTCGACAAGCATCTGCGATCGCTGAAGAAATGGTATCAGCGGCGGATGCAGTTCAAACGGCCGATAAGAAAGTCTATGAGGCTGGTCGTCGGCTAGCTGCTGCCGAACAACGGCTTCATTCCTTGAGAGATCGCATGGTCACCGCCCAAGGGGAACTATCGAATATCCAGTCGGTACTGAATGAGAAGCGAACGACACTAGCCGCAATCCAACAATCGCTCGAAGCTTTCCGCAACCGAATCCTCGAACTTGAGACTTCAGAGACGCAGCATGCTGAATCCATACTAGCCCTCGAAGCCGATGTTCGGCAATTGGATACCGAAATCCGCGAGAGCCAGAATCAGCTCACCGATCAGCGCGTCGATTTGGCCAGACTCGAGCAACGCGTCGACGGTATGCGTGTTACCTTGGACCAACTACTTCATGATGCAACGGAACGATCGACGCATGTGGAGCAAGCCAAAAAGCTGTTGGCAACACTCGCGGAAAAGATTCGCACGGCCGAAACTTCTGTTGCGGAGCTTCAAGAACGGATCGCGTCTGCAAATTTGCAACTCTCAGGCGTCCAACAAGAACGTACCGATATCGCAGCGTCGATTGAGCTTCAGCAACGCACCGTGGCTGAGAAAGGCAAGGAATGCGATCAACTGCGGCGCCAGCTCGACAAACTACTCGATCGCATCGCTGCTCACGATGAGGAACTTCAGCGACTGGAACGGGAACGCAGCGAACTCATTTCGAGGTACCGCGATGAGTACCAGGTCGACTTGGAGCACGAAGACGCCTTGAAGGTCGCCACCACGGAAAAAATCCCTTCGCACGAAGACGATCACGGAGACAATACGGTCCACGCATCAGACGACGACCAGCAAAATCCTGGGTATGCTCCACCCATCGCCGACGAAGCGAATGCACCGGTTGCGGTATTGCGTATCGAGGAGATGGATCGAAATAACATCGAGGCCCAACTCATTCAGCTACGTCAGGAAATCGCTTCCGCAGGTAGCGTCAACATGGAGGCTCTCGACGAATTGGACGAACTCCAATCGAGGTATGACAAATTGGCCGGGCATGAACGGGATTTGATCGACGCCAAATCGAGCTTGATCAAAACGATGCAAAAAATCGATGAGGATTCGCAAGACCTGTTCTTAAACACACTCGAAACGATCCGAGCCAACTTCCAAACACTCTACCGCAAATCGTTCGGAGGCGGATCGGCCGACATTGTCCTGGAAAATCCCGATGACCCGGAAAGCGGGATCGAAATCATCGCCACACCTCCAGGTAAAACAACGTTCAGCAACAGCTTGCTCAGCGGTGGCGAGAAGGCCCTCACTGCGGTTGCGTTGATCATGGCGTTTTTCCAATACAGGCCTAGCCCCTTCTGTATCCTCGACGAAGTCGACGCGCCGTTCGACGAGGCCAACATCGGACGTTTTGTGACGGTTCTCAACGAGTTCCTGGACACCACCAAATTTATTGTTGTCACTCACAGTAAGAAAACGATGACCGTGGCCAACATGATTTACGGGATCACGATGCAGGAAAGCGGTGTGTCGCGGCAGGTTGCGGTGAAATTTGAAGAGGTAAACGATCAAGGTGAAATCGTTCGACGCGAGAATCGACGTGCCGCGTAGATTCCGCATGGACGACGATCATGAAACGCTCCCAGCACAGGGGGATCCACAGTGACAGTACAACGAGTTGATAATGCACAGTTCGACGCTAGCCAATATCAAGGTGAGAGGAATCGCATGCTAAACCGGTCGTTGATTCATCCACGCGATGAGATCATGCAGACCATGGAGCGTATCTATCGCTACCGCATGACCACCACTTCGGGAGGAAACTTATCTATCCGGGATTCCAAGGGGGACATTTGGATCTCACCTGCGAGAGTCGACAAAGGAAATCTCACGCGAGACGATATCGTCTGCGTACATGCCGACGGCACAATCGAGGGACGACACCGCCCCTCGTCCGAGTTCCCGTTTCACCAAGCCATCTACAATCACCGCAAGGATATCCTCGGCATCGTCCATGCCCATCCAGTCGGCTTAGTCGCCTTCAGCATCTGCCACCAAAAACCCAACACGCGATTGTTTCCGCAAGCTGAACTCATGTGCGGAAATGTCGGATTCGCTCCATACGCTCTCCCGGGAAGCGATGTTTTGGGCAAGAACATCGCTGCCGAGTTCCGAAAGGGTTGCGACAGCGTCATCCTCGAAAACCATGGAGTGGTCGTCGGGGGAGGTTCCCTCGCGCAAGCCTTCCAACGCTTTGAAGCCTTTGAATTCGCGAGCAAGACATTGATCAAAGCATCGCGATTGGGTGAGGTGCAGTATCTGACCGATGATCAGTTGCAATTGGCTCGCAATCGAACCTTGCACATGAATGCATCCGAAGCACCCAGCGTCACGGCCAAGGAACAGGAGTTGCGTCAGCAGCTGATCCTATTCCTGAAACGGGGTTGCCGACAACGACTGTTGATCAGCACCGAAGGAAGCTTCTCTGCACGCATCCACGGCGACTCTTTTCTCATCACGCCATCACTGAAAGATCGCGAGCTCCTTGGCGTCGAAGATCTAGTATTGATCGATGGAGACACCCACGAACCTGGTAAAATCCCCAGTCGCGCCACCAGGCAACATCAAGCCATCTATCGAACGCATCCCGACGTCCAAGCCATCGTTTTTGCCCATCCAGTGAATGCAACCGCGTTTAGCATCACGGGAACTATGCTCGATGCTCGCACGATTCCGGAGAGCTATATTTTCCTCCGAGACGTGCAAACATTACCCTTTGGAGTCCAATACGGAGTGGGTGAGAAATCGATCGACCGGTGGATCAGCCTTCGCTCCCCCGCGGCTATTGTCGAGAACGATGGCGTCGTCGTCGCTGGGATGAGTATCCTGGACACCTTTGATCGGTTGGAAGTCCTCGAGTCAACCGCCGAAGCGATTATCAACGCGCGCTGCATTGGTCAGTTGACCACAATGGACGACTCGAAACTTCGAGAGCTTCGACATGCATTCGGCATGGACCTTTAGGATCACGCTCCTTTAGGATCATGCTCCTTTAGCAAGGTGCACCTCTAGAACGAAGTTCCATACGCAGGTATTTCTTATACCGGTGATCATCACACGGTTTCATGCACAGGCACAGCCACATGCTGCACCTTGCATTTGGCAAGCCTATCCCCCATAACTTTCGGATTGCTGCCAATAGCACTGAGGCTGCCAACAGCACCGAGGCTGCCAATAACTCCGAGAGGGCTATTCGGTGCGGGTGCTTTTTTGGGATTTGCTTTTTTGGGATAGGGGATTTTTCGTATGCCGCTGTCTGTGATCAACGAGTTGGATTATTTGTGTTTAGGCATCTTTGACGTCGCGGGCCTGAATCGATTCACCGCTTCGCACGAGTTCGATTCCTGGATCGAAGACCAGTTGGCAGCGGCCCGAACGGAGGTGCTCACTCCAGAGTGGGAATCGAGGCGCGAAGCCGTCCGGGCTTTATTGCGCCGCGGTGGGTTCAAGCCTTCAGGGAGGAGCAAACCGGCCCAGGAATATCTACTGAGGTGCCTGAACGACGGCAATTTCCCTCGGATCAACCCGGCCGTGGATTGCCTGAATGCCATTTCGGTTCGGATCGGTCTTCCCATTTCCATGCTCGACAAATCGCGATTCCCGGATGCCTTGCGGGTCCGAGTTGGACGGCTTGAGGAAAAATACGTATTCAACTCGGTCGGTCAAGAACTCGACTTGGGTGGTTTGATCACCGTTTGTGGTGGCCTCGAAGCGGCGGAACCGCTGGGGAGCCCGGTGAAAGACTCGATGGCGGGAAAGATTACAGAGACGGTGAGCGAAATCGTGTGTATTCTATATGGCCCGAACGAAGGGATTCCCCAAAGGTGGATGGACGATTGGGCGTCCGAGTTGAAACAAAGCATAGAGCGATTTGCAATCCAATGATTCAAAGTTTGGTGCTACGAAACCGTCCGAATTGTTTTAGGACACGGGTTCATCTTATTGCATCGTTCCTTCTCATTGTCGCTGGTTGGCATACCATCGCGGCTCCCCGTGTCGCAAAGGCACAACTGCTGGGAGAGAAGAGGACAACTGGCTATGTATCGATTGAGTCGGTCAACGATGTCATCGATCAATGGAGCGAAGATAAACATCTTTACGTGAAAGGTGATATCGGCGTACCCGCCGCGAGACTCGATGAACTGCAGCAATGGCTGAGCAACGAAGGCCCGCATTGGACTGTGGTGTTGATGGAGGAGGCGAGCGGTGAGTACTACGTGGCTCCCGATGGACGCTCCTATTTCGGAATGGATGCCGTCGAGTTCGCTCTGGGCAAAGGACTCACGAACAGGACAGGTTTTGGCAAGCTCGAGAATCCGGTGACCCATGAAACCGACGGCGCGATGTTCGTCCTGTTTTTGAAAGAACGCAAGTTCAGTTATTTTGGTTCGGAGGCCCAAGACCGCCGGGGACTTGGGAGATCGAAATGGATCGGTGAATTGGACCAACCCGCCTTTCGCGCGATGCGAGGTGGTGGACGCGTTGTGGATGCAGTCAAAGAAACCGTTCGAACCATCAACCAACGATTGGATCGCATCGTAAGCTCCGAAGCCGAGTCGGCTCGAACGCAAGCGTTGGAGAAAGAACGGGATCTGCAAACCGCCAAAGAAGGACTGAGCCACTTGACCGAGTTGGTCGACCAAGTCGCGGAGGAGAGTGTCACGTTCCGAGCACAACATCCTGAAGCGACTGGCGCGTTGGCGAAACCTGATCTTGAGGAATGGAAAAAACGGATTTCCGAAATCGAAGCACCGCTCAATCTGGAGAATGCCAAAGAGTCCCACCAAACGATCAAGCAACTGGGAGCTCAAATCGATTCCTACCTGAACGCCTACGCGGCCTCGCGCGGGTATGAGGCCAACCGTAAGGAACTCGAGTCAGAATTTGGGCCGTTGGCCAACGCGCCCAATGGTGTGGCCGCAGGCTCCCTTAAGGAACTTCGTGAGTTGCTCGCCTCCGCCGACAAAAAACATCGAAACGGAGACATGGATCTCACCGAGACGCTGCGTCAAGCGGAATCGAAAATCGCCGAGGGCAATCGCAGCATCGACGAAGAAAATCGCCGCATTGAAGCAGCCAAAGCCAATGCTCTACTGGTTCGTCAAGTCGTCGGAACGATCGCCGGCATTCTGGGTGCAATCGTCGCCTTGATTTTGTGGTTGTTTCATCTCAAACGCAAACCCGCGATGGATCGAGCCATCGATAATTTGAAGACTCGCGAAGAGTCCGTCGCCAAAGAGACCGATGGACTCGACCAACTCTTCACGCAGAGTGCCGACTTGCTCGGATCTCGAGAGCGGATCGCACAACGGGGCTACACCGGACGAACTCGCGAACTCGGAGAAGGCGCCATCAACGATATCGATGACTTATTCATCATGTCGAAAGAGATTCGACGCGTTCTCTCCGAGGCCAAGGATCTAGTCAATCCAAAAGGCATTTGGGACCAAATCGTGAATGCGTTTAGCAGCGCGCGATTCGAGGAAAGTGTTCGACAGATTTCTGGAAAGCCGCTCAAATTCTCTCGCGCGACTGGGATCCCTCGGGTCGCGATGGATATCCTCAAAAAGCGTGCCCAAGAAGCGAATGAGCCGATCCCGAACGAAGTTCCAGATGAAGTCATTTTGACGTTTGATGAAATCTACGGTGCGATTCAGTCGCGTCGCGAGCGAGCGGGCAATGCACTGAAACTGATCGAAGATTCCCTCACTAGTGTGAACGACGAACTCAATCGCTGCCAAGTCGACTTGCAAGGCTTGCTCGATCAAGAAAAGAGCATCGCGAATGCGTCTGCGGATGGTTGGTTTCCCGCTCCGAACTATTTCAATGTACTCATCCCCTCGGTCCAGAGCGAACTGGCAGATGCCGAGTCTCAATCGACACTCGATGCGGTTTCTGCGATGCAAGGACCTATTCATCAAGCAAGACGCAAGCTCGACGAAGCCAAGGCGTTAGGAGAGTGGATCCTCGATTTCCGCAAAAATGTTTTGCCCGACCTCAAGTCGATGTCGGACAAACTTCAGTCGATGGGATACCCCACCGCTTGGCTGGAATCCGAAATCCGAGTCCGATCGAGTGCGGCTGACAAATTGTTCGAGCAAGCCGCCACACAATCGATATCCGAGGGCTTTACGGGGCTGAAAGAATCGATGGTCGCACTCTTGGAACAAACGAAGCAAGCGGTCGAATTGGCGGAACTTTTACGGGACACCACGCAGCCTCGCGTCGAGCACATGCCCCAGGAAATCCAGACGGCCCGCAAAGAACTGGCAAGCCAATTGAAATTGAACGAGTCGCAAGTCCTAGTCGAGCCTGCTTGGAACCCTGACTCAGCGCATGCGCTCGCTCGCAAGAGCTTGGAGGCGGCAATTACGATGTTGCGTCAGGGAAAGATCGATGCATGCCGTGCAGCAATCCAAGGATGCGATTCCGAATTGGAGCGTGCGAACCAATGGATCGAGGCTTCCAAGACATCCGCTAAGGAATTCGAATCAAGTCTCTCCAAAGAGCGAGGCCGATTGCAGCAGATCGTACAGCGGAGCAAGCAATTGGCTCTGATGGTCCGAAACGCAGAACGCAATTATTCGTCGGCAGCCCTTCAGTTGGCTTACTCCATCGCACCAATCGCTGATACGAACTGGGTCGCCCCCCAAGTAAACCCGTCGCTTACCAATGCAACGGTACCAGAGAACGAGACTGAGGGAGATACCAACGCAGCCAGAATTGGTTCGGAGGATATGGTCACTGCCCCCCAGCAATCGCTCGACCTGGGTGGCGACCACGCGCTGCAGCTCCTCGAACATGCCCAGGACTATGCGACTGAATGCGATAGACTGCACGCTTCCGCGCAATCGAAGTTCCGACAAGGGATGGTGCTGCAGGCGGTCGGGGAATTGCAGCAAGCAGGAGAATTGCTGACGCAAATGGATCGAAGGCTCGATCGCGTCGATGAGCATTTGCAGCAACTCGAGCGACAAGTGGTCGAAAATCAAAAGTCGCTGGTGAAATGCATATCCGATATCCAGCATCTCCAAGACTATCGCCGCGATCGCATGGTCACGATCCCAACGATCCAGCAAATCGATGCCTTGGGAGAACAACTTCAGTCCGTTCAATCGAAGTATCGCAATACGACCGACGGGACCAATCCGTTCGAGTTCGCGCAAGTGCTGCTATTCTTCCAGAAGCGTATCGCCGAGCTCGAGGGCATGGTTGTGTCGGATCGGCATGGATATGCAGAAGCATCCCGAGCAGTGGATGGAGCTGTTCGGCAATGGAATGTGGCCAAGCAGTTCGTGCAGCAATCCCGAACAGACAATATCCCCGATTCCCCAGCAACGACCGAAGGAGTCCGACGTGTTGATGGTTTGGAGCGAGCGGTCATCGCAGTGCAGCGGGGTATCGAAGCCGACCACGGAGATTGGGAGGAAGTCGGACGACGAGCTGCGGAGACGCAATCCGATCTGTCGGAGATCTCTCGCCAATTGAGCTCGGAATTGCAACAAGCGAACGCGGCGCTGTCCGCGTTCCAAGCGGCCTCGGAATCGGTATACAAAGCGGAGCATTGGACAGGTCCGTGGGGACTGCGAATCAGCGATTCCCCAGGGGTACGACAGCTCGAAGCCGCCCGCGCCAATTTGCAGCGCGGTCAATATGCCGCTGTGCTTGAGCTCAGCAATCAAGCGCTGCAAGCATCGCAGCTTGCGATCCAAAAGATGGAACGCGAGGTTCAAAATCGCAAGATCGAAGCACAGATGCGCGCGGAGCGGCTCGAACGCGAGCGCAGAGCGCGTCGCAGCGACACCATCGTTATTGGCTCTGGGCCTTCCATCTTCGGCTCCGGTGGTTCCTGGGGGAACAGCGGCGGTTTTGGTGGAGGTATTTTCGGCGGTGGTGGTGGTTTCGGCGGTGGCGGTGGTTTCGGCGGCGGGGGTGGCTCTTCGTCGGGTGGAGGTTTTTCCGGCGGCGGAAGCTCGTCATCGGGGGACGATTCGTCAGGGTTTAGCCGATCGGGTTGGTAACCGGAGTGCAGCAAATACACAATTGGTTTTTACTGCTGGTTGTCACTGCTGGTTGTTACTGCGTTGCTAATGACAATGAAGAATGAGATCGATTGAGAAAGGGCTGGCCATGCGATTGACGCATTGGAATAGATTTTTGTCCGAGCTATGTCTGATAGCCGTAGCATCGGCGAGTTCCGTCACCGCTCTGGCTCAGGATTCCAAAGATCGGTTTGCGGTTTCCGAGCAGGCGATGGCCATACATCGAAGGGGTTATGTTTTTGACGGACATAATGACTTGCCCTGGGAACTGCGAACTAAAGCGCCTCGCTTGTTCGAAGACTTCGACATTCGCACCGCGCAGCCCAAGCTTCACACTGATATCCCTAGATTGAGGGATGGGAATGTCGGAGCCCAGTTTTGGTCGGTCTACGTTCCCGTCGACACCATCGCCGCGGGCAACGCGTTTCAGACGACCTGCGAGCAGATCGAGCTCGTTAAGAAACTTGTCGATCGATATCCCGACGTCTTTGAGTTAGCCTACAACGCCGAGGATGTCGATCGGATTCGTGCTGCCGGGAAAATCGCCTCGCTCATAGGGATGGAAGGTGGCCATAGCATCGAAGGATCGATCGGCAAGCTACGACAGCTCTACGAGTTGGGCGCGCGGTACATGACGTTGACTCATAGCGATACGCTTGAATGGGCGGATTCGGCGACAGATGCCCCGAAGAGCGACGGACTCTCCGAGTTCGGCGAAGAGATCGTGCGGGAGATGAATCGATTGGGAATGCTGGTCGACCTATCCCACGTCTCACCTGCAACCATGCACGATGCCTTGCGAGTCGCCACGGTTCCTGTGATTTTTTCTCACTCCTCCGCGAAGGCGGTGGCCGATCACCCTCGCAATGTCCCGGACGACGTATTAGCGAAACTCCCGCAAAATGGCGGCGTCGTCTTGATCAATTTCTTTTCCGGATTTGTGGTTCCCGAATCGGCAGTGGTGCTGCAGGACATGGCCGCAGTGCGACGCGAATTGCGTCGCAAATATCCCGGATCGAGGGAAGACCAAGACCGAGAGCTAAAGCAATGGCAAGCGACCCATCCGTACCCAGCAGGGGATGCGGAGATCATCGTGGATCACATCGAGCGAGTTATCAAGGTCGCTGGCATCGACCATGTCGGTTTGGGTTCCGATTTCGACGGCATCTCAAAACTGCCCGTCGGGATGGAGGATGTCTCTAAGTACCCCGTCATTACCGAGCTGATGCTCCGCCGAGGTTATGACGAAGCTTCCATCCACAAGGTTCTCTACGGCAATTTTCTGCGTGTACTGCGCAAAGCCACCGTCGCGAAAAAATAAGTGCGATTCCTGCAAACGATCGATGATTTGGACCTGAAAATGGCTGAGTTGACCTAGTTCCGGTCCAGGTGCTTGCAGACGATTTTGCAAGGCGTGGTATACTCTGAGCGAGTCGGGTAAAAGGATCCGAGTATTTGGGGAATGGGTCCGTAATCCGGACAAAGCGGATCCGATCCAATGGCCCCAAACTATCGGCCCCCTACACAAGTGGCCCCCCAAGAAATCGGCCCTCCCAAAAAAGCGGCCCCGAGGAAGCGAGCACGACAACGGCGATGGACAAGTTGTCAGAGACAGAACCTTTGAATTATCCGAGATCGAACAATCTCAGATCGAACAAGCTCGGTTCGGGCGATCTCAACCCCCGCGGCGATACGGTTGAGGAGCGGATTTCGTCTGGATCGCGTTCCGCTCTGAAAACTATCGATATCCAAACCTATGATACGGACCGCGATGCCATTCAAGCTGGATTCGCGGGGGCCTATCAGGCTCAACTTTCTTGGAGCCAACTGAAGGTTCGTTCACGATGCGCTGCAATCGCTTCGTTCGCCGCTTTGCTGGTTGAAAATCGGGAAGCATTGGCCGCAGCCATCACCAGCCCGATGCGAAGCGATTATCGCGAAACACTTACTTCGGAATTGCTGCCTCTGGCCGACGCTGCCCGTTGGCTGCAACGATCCGCACCTCGCGTCCTGGCGTCGCGTCATCCTGATGGAAACGCTCCGATGTGGTTGGGGCGTCTCCGTTCGGTGGTGCACCGCGTGCCGCATGGACTTGTACTTATCCTAGGCACGTGGAATTACCCGATCTTCTTGACAGGAGTGCAGATCCTGCAGGCATTGATTGCGGGCAATGGGGTTGTGGTCAAGCCGGCACCTGGGTGTGAAGCGGTGACTCGCATGTTGCTTGAGTTGCTCGTCCGTTCCGGGGTCCCTGAGGGATTGCTGGTTCTGCTGGACAGTTCGATCGATGCGGGCAAATTAGCGATCGATCTCGGGGTCGACCATATCGTATTGACCGGTAGCAGTCAGAGTGGGCGGACGGTCTTGAATCAAGCGGTAGGGTCGTTGACTTCTGCCACGATGGAATTGAGCGGATGCGATGCGGTCTATGTGCTCCCAGGAGCAGACATGCACCGCGTCTGTGATCTACTTCGATTCTCGTTGAGGCTCAATGGAGGAGCGACGTGCATGGCCGCGCGCAGGGTCTTTGTACCGAGAAAGATATCCGAAGTATTTCACCGGCTCCTCGAGCAGCGTTTGAATGCGCCCGAGCAGCGAGAATGGAGAACAAAGATCCCTGCGGCAACGTACCATAAGCTGTGGGATGGAGTTGCCGACGCGCTCGCCAAAGGAGCTCGTATCGTTTCCGGGGATACTCGCGATGCGACGACAAGCTCTGGAGCCGAGCCTGATTTTGTGACAGCAGGGCATGTGGTGCTGACCGATGTCACCACCGATATGAAGCTGTATTCGCAGGACATTTTTGCGCCCCTGGTGATGGTGGTGCCGGTGGATGGCTGGTCCGATGCGCTCAAGGCCGATTCGCAGTGCCCTTATGCGCTAACGGTCTCTATTTTCGGGCCGAACGAAGATGCCTTGAGACTGGTACCGCTGGTTTCCGCTGGAACCATCACCATCAATGACATCATCGTTCCAACAGCGGACCCGAGGCTTCCGTTTGGTGGGCGAGGGGAAAGTGGCTTTGGTGTCACACGCGGAAATGAAGGATTGCTGGCAATGACGACGGCTAAAGTGGTAGCCACGCGCGTGGGCAACTGGCTACCACACTCCCAGCTCCCGATGCCGGGTGATGAACAGCTGCTGGACGGATTGCTACAATTGACCCACGGGAGAGGACTCCGCAGGCGGTTTGGCGGGATCCGCCAGATAGTGCAAGCGATACTTTTGCAACGAAAAAGAAGCAAATCGAATGATTGAGCGAAACGGACGCGTGGTAAACGCAGCGGTGGTAGGCGGTGGTTTGGCCGGGCTTGCAGCGGCGTGCACCTTGGCAGCTAGGGGCCATAAAGTCACTCTTTTTGAAAAAAATGAGTGGGTAGGTGGAAAGGCCGCAGTCCACCATCAGGACGGGTTTCGATTCGACATGGGACCCACGATTTTGACGTTGCCCTCGGTGCTTAAACGTATTTTTGCAGAGGCCGGGAAGCGCGTCGAAGACTACATGGATTTGGTCCTGCTCGACCCGCAATGGCGATGTTTTTTCCAAGACGGAGGGGTTTTGGATCTGGTGGCAGACACCGAGACGATGAAGCAGAACCTCGATCGGTTCTCACCGATTCCCGGAGTTGGCGCTGGCTACGACCGCTTCATGCAAATCTCGAAACGCCTGCATGAAGTCTCCGACAAATTCTTCTTCTGGAGAAGCGTGGGTGGCATCGGCGATACGATGGAAGTGGGCGGTGCATTTTCCCCATCGGTGCTCAAGGATGTCCTCAGCCTTCGCATGGGTCGATCGGTGGCGGGTTTGGTTCGCTCGTGTGTCAAGGATGAGCGAGCCGCTCAGATGATCGACCACTTCACTCAGTATGTCGGGTCTTCTCCCGAAGCATCACCAGCGGTCCTTTGCGGGATCGCGCATATGCAAACCCAGGAGGGTGTTTGGTACCCGATGGGTGGAACACGCGCCGTGCCCGTGGCCCTTGAAAAGCTTGCCCGAGAATTGGGTGTCGAGTTCAAAACGAGCACGGATATCGCTTCGATTCAAAACGACGGCGTTCGCGTTACTGGCCTGACGACAACTACCGGCGAAAAATACACGTTCGATACCATTGTTTCGAATTGCGATTCGGTTCGGACCCACCGCGAATTGCTAAGTGGATCGGACGCTCAAAAGCGATTCGACAAACGCCGCGGTTACGAACCCGCGTGCTCGGGAGTTGTACTCTACCTGGGCTTGAAGAAACGCTACGAACACATCCTTCATCATAATTTCGTTTTCTCCAAAGACCCGCACGAAGAGTTTGATTACATCTACCGACAAGGCAAACCGGCGCCGGATCCGACAGCGTATGTGTGCGCACCTGCCGCGACCGAACCAGGTGTTGCTCCGGAGGGTGGCGAAGCTCTCTATATATTGGTTCACACTCCATACCTTCGCCCTAATCACGATTGGTCCAAGATGCTTCCTGAGTACCGAGAGGTGATTCTCGACAAACTCGAAAGCACTGGTGGGATGAAGGGTATCCGAGATCGAATTGTCACCGAGAGCTCGCTCACCCCAGAGGGTATCCACAAACGATATCGAGTCCTCAACGGCGCAATCTATGGCTTGGCCAGCCATGGAAAATTCGTCGGTGCGTTCAAACCCGCGAATCGCTCCAAGGATCTTCGAGGGCTCTATTTGGCTGGAGGTGCCGCGCACCCAGGGCCTGGAATGCCGATGGTCATGATGAGTGGATGGATTGCTGGGGATACGGTCGATGGTGATGTTCAAACGGGCAAATTGGATCGAAAGGTTGCTGCAAAAGCGTAATCGCAGTCGCGTTACTCTGAAGCACTCGCAACAAATCGCCCCTGAGGAATAGGGCCACATCGGAAAGATCGTATGGCGGTACCAGAACCTAAAAAATGGCTGGTCGACGGTTTCTGCCGTTACACCCGCAATATGGTCACGAAACGCTTCACCGCCTTTGGGGTCCAGTTTGCAACCTCCCCATCGGACATGATTCGGGACGACCATTCGATGATGGTTTTTGCCAACCATGTGGGCTGGTGGGACCCGATCGTTGCCATGCTATTGAACAAGGCTTACTTTCCAGATCGCACGTTCTATGCGCCGATCGATGCAGTCGCCCTCAATGCGTACGGTATCTTTCGCAAGCTCGGGTTTTACGGGCTGGAATTGGATCGATTCCACGGCGCCGCGGAGTTTTTGCGAACCTCGAGAGACATCCTTTCCAACCCCAAAGCCTCGATCTGGATCACCCCGGAGGGCCAGTTCGCAGACGCCCGCGATCACACTAAACCTTTAATGCCCGGTTTAGCGCATTTGGCAGCCACATCCGAGCGGGTCGTGTTTGTACCTTTAGCCATCGAATATCCATTTTGGGAAGAGCCTCGTCCGATGGTGTTGGTGCGATTCGGCGAAGCGGTCACGTTCGATGGCATTAGCAACAAAAAGCAATGCGCGGAAAAACTCGAAGAATCGATGCGCAGCAACCAGAAAGACCTTGCGCAAAGCGTCATTCACCGTCGAATCGAAGCCTTCGAGTATCTGATCCCGCCGCGAGCCGCCCGAACCTCGTGGTACGATACGATGCGTTCTTGGACGGCTTGGTTCCAAGGCAGACCTTTTGACCCTCGCCATTCCACAGTCACCAAGAAGCCGGAATCACAGTCCGAACCCTAGAAGATTACAGCGAATAGAGTCATGGTTGTTGTTTTTATCACGAGTGCATCCTGAAAGCGGTGGTTCCATGTTGATCGCTGCATTGCTCGCTGTGGGTCTGGCCGCTCTCCCCGCATTGATGTTCATTCGCAATATGCCTCGGTTCGAGCGAGCCTGCAGTGAGGCGGATCGAATGGCCGAGGCCCGGGGGATTCCGGTCAGCGTGCTGATTCCCGCCCGGAATGAAGAGCAGAGTATAGGTCCCGCTTTGGATTCGATTCTCAAGACGACGCATCCTCAAATCGAAATCATCGTGATGGATGATGCCTCCGAAGATAAAACCGCTGAGGTCGTGCTGGCCCATTCGGCGAGCGACTCACGCGTCCGATTGGTCGGCTCGAAAGGGTTGCCGGACGGGTGGAACGGAAAGCAAAACGCGTGTTGGCAACTCGCGTCGCACGCCCGCTTTGATCGCCTGCTTTTCCTGGACGCGGATGTGCGACTCAACGATGATGCCATCACGCGAATCGTAGCGGAACAGAACCTTCGTCAATCGCCGCTGGTAAGTGGATTCCCTTTTCAGGAAACAGGTACCTTCGCCGAAAAGCTGCTCATCCCCCTCATGCACTACGTGCTGATCGGTTTTTTGCCGATCGATCAAATGCGGTCGAGCGCTCAACCGGGTTTTGCAGCAGGGTGTGGCCAACTTTTTTTAGCCATGCGAGAGCCGTACATGCAGGTGGGCGGGCACTCCGCGATCGCATCTTCGAGGCATGACGGGATCCAACTCCCCAAGGCTTTTCGAAAAGCCGGTTTCATGAGCGACATCTTTGATGCGACCGACATCGCACGCGTTCGGATGTACCAATCCCTACCCCAAGTCGTTCGGGGTTTGCTCAAAAATGCCACCGAAGGGATCGCTAACCCGAAACTTATCGGCCCATTTACGGTGCTATTGCTCGGAGGTGCTGTCCTACCAGTCGTCCTCCTCGCAGTCGCACTTCGGTCTGGTACCAGCCCATGGGTGTGGGGATTGATTTTGGCAGGGTGCGGACTGGCATGGTTCCCGAGGATTTGGGCTGCGAAACGGTTCTCGCAATCGATACTCGGCGCACTTTTGCACCCCATTTCCGTCGCTTGGTTCGTCGCCTTGCAGTGGCTCGCTCTGGGAATGAAAACGCTTCGAATCCAAACGCGCTGGCGCGGCCGATTGTAAGTTCGCCCCTTTCACTGGGGATTGTAGACCCAGGGCGTGCGTGGAATTTTTGGCAACCAATCATCGTCGGATCCTACGATCGATAGCAGCTCCCTCGCGGTCACCGATCGAATGGATGTGAGAAGGCCTAAGGAAAACGCCAATTCCCCGAGCAATGATTCCGGCCCAAGCCCTTTTTCGCGCATCAACGATAGGCGGGAGTCTCCATGCCGTTTCGCCAGTCGCTTCCCATCCGGACCGATCACCAAGGGAACGTGAAGCATCTGCGGACATCGCCATCTTAGCGCTCGATAGATCGCGTGCTGACGATAAGTGCTGTAAATCAAGTCGTCGCCTCGAACCACGTGTGTGATCGATTGATCGTGATCGTCGACAACAACCGCGAGCTGATAGGCCGTCGGGCCATAACTGCGAGCGACCACGAAATCGCCAAGGAATTTACGCGCATCAATCCATTGCTCACCGTGCAACTCGTCTCTCCACGCCGAAGTGACCTCCGGCATTCTAAATCGCCAAGCATAACGGATACCTCGGGCATCGAGGTCGAGAGCATCGTTGGCCGAACGCCAGGCGCACGTTCCCGCATAAACAACTCCATCGAGTTGAGACTCGTGCGGCGCTGACGAACTCGCTTCGACTTCGCTCCGACTGCATGAGCATGGATACACCAACTCCAGTGACTTTAGCTCCTCTAAGATTTCGCGATAGCGCGTTTCCCGCAACGATTGAAGTGCTGCAACCTCATCCCAGTCGAACCCAAGCCATCTCAAGTCCTCGATGGCTTGTTCGCCAGCCCACTCCTTCGTTCTCGGAGTGTCGAGATCCTCGACGCGCAGCAGCAACGTTCCACCGCGAGAACGGGCATGAAGCCAAGCCACTAAAAAGGTCCGAGCATTCCCCACATGCTGAGCCCCTGTCGGCGAAGGAGCCAGCCTACCGATGTAATTGGACATATTCATAAAACTTGCAGATTCCGTAACCTATCGCGCACCCCAACGGCAGCGAGCCCAGCGACACACCTCACACCTCACACCTCACACCTCACACCTCACACCTCACACCTCACACCTCACACCTCACACCTCACACCTGCCACCTGCCACACCGGCCACACCGGCCACACCGGCCTTGAAACCCAAGTCGGTCAGGCCAATTTCAACTCTCGACCAGCGTACGCGATTGTGGCATGTGTCCATCAGGAGTACCAAATCCAATACGAGTTAAAGGGCCTCAGATTTTCGCGAAATCCCGTAAAATCCAAACGCTTTCGACCACGCAAGCAAATCGCGTTCCGTTTTGATGAAACTTTTACTTTCAAGACTGCACTATTGTGCATTTCGGTGATAGAGTAATAGAAGTCGGTGATCGGCGACCCCCAGGGAAGCTTGCCTGAACGTAATGGCGTGCTGTTTTTGGGGTGTTCGAGGCGAGTGTCGGTTAAACCCCATTGGAATGTCAGTATGCGTCTTTCGTTCGGACTCGAAGCGCGACAAGTACAAACACAAAAGCTGGCTCCACGGATGATCCAGTCGATGGAGATTCTCCAGCTGCCGATTATGGCTCTCCAGGAGCGGATCGAGCAGGAGATGGAGGAGAATCCGATGCTTGAGGTCTCCGACCGCGACGAGACTCTTCCGGACGAGGAAGGGGAATCGGACGAGAGCACCGTGACCTCGCGCACCGAAGACGAAAAGGAGCTGGTGGTCAAAGACGACTCCAGCAATGCCGAGGATTTCGAACGCCTCGCCAATATGGACAACGACATGCCGGACACCTTCGACGATTTTCGAAGGTCGAGCAACCGGATTCAGGAGGAGGGGGATCGCCAGCACGACCTGATGGCGAACGCGATGGAGCGTCCCGAATCCCTCAATGACTATCTGCTGCACCAACTTGCCGAGTTGGATATCGACGACGATGTCGAGCGGATCGCGGAGCGAATCGTTTCGTGCTTGGATGCTCGGGATGGCGGCTACTTTAAGTCATCCTTGATCGACATGCTTCCACCCGATCACAAGCCCGGGGATGTCGCGAAAGCAGAAGCAGCCCTTGCCGTGGTTCAATCGCTGGAACCAGCCGGAATTGCCGCACGGAACCTCCGCGAATGCTTGCTCAATCAGCTTCGAGATGACATGGAGTTCAGCGATAAGATGCGAGTGCTCATCAACGGGCACCTCGATGATCTCGCAGAGAACCGCATGCTTGCGATTCAAAAGAAGACTGGATACTCGATCGAGATGATCCAAAAGATTCGCGAAGAACTCCATAAACTCAATCCAAAACCCGGTGCATCGTTCATGGAAACGTATGTGCCCCTGGTAACCCCAGATGTGATCGTCGAACAAAATGACGAAGGGGTCTATGTAGTCCGACTGGTCGACGATTACTTGCCCAATCTCCGCATCAGCGAATACTACCGTCGGCGGTTGATGGACCCCAAAGCCACCGACGAAGAGAAAGAGTTCATCAAGCGAAAAGTGGGGAGCGCTCAGTGGTTGATTGAGTCGATCCAGCAGCGACGAAGAACACTGACACGTGTTTCACAGGCCATCGTCGATTACCAAAAGAAGTTCCTCGACGAAGGCCCCGAAGCGATTGAGCCACTGAAGATGCAGCAGATCGCTGACCAAGTCGGCGTGCACGTTACGACGGTTTCCCGCGCGGTCGATGACAAATGGATCCAAACCCCTCGCGGCATTTTCCCGCTGCGACGATTCTTTGTCTTCGGAACGCAAAGCGCTGACGGCGAAGATGTCGCGTATGAGACGATCCGATTAAAACTCCAAGAGATCATCGATAAAGAAGACAAAACCAATCCGCTGAGCGATGACGAGTTGGTCGATGAGCTCAAGAAGCAAGGGATGGGTGTCGCTCGCCGAACGATTACCAAGTACCGAAAGAAGATGGGGATCCCGAGCAGCCGCCAACGCCGCGACTGGTCGCGACAAGGCTAGGCTCGTGATTCCTTGGGCGACTTGAATAGCGCCACGACGAGCATGACCATGCAGAGCAGCCCGAACGGCGCCAGGGTCACGGCGAGATCGACCGCTCGACTCACAACCACCGACCAGTCTGCGGGGAATTTGCTGACAGCCCATTCTGTCAATTTCTCAACAAGGCCTGCCGCTCCTTTGCCCAAGCTGATTTTTTCCAGCAGTTCGGGTCTGAAGTTCATGAACGAGATCAGCACTGCAGCGATAGCACCGCCCGCAATATAACCAGAACTGAGCAGCACTGCAGGGCTCGAATCGTCATCGGCGTTCTCGGCGGCTTGGTTACCCGCGCGACGGCGAAGCCTGCGATCGGCGAAAGCACGGACCATCCCACCGACGAAGATTGGGGTCGACGCGGCGAGTGGCAAATAAACACCCACAGCGAAGGGAAGACTGGCGACACCGCTCAACTCGAGCGTTACCGCGATCAAGACACCGATCAATACGAGTCCCCAAGGCAAGCGTTGATCGAGAATGCCATCGATGATCAACTGCATCAACACTGTCTTGGGAGCGTCGAACTTGCTGGTCGGATTTCCCTTGTCATCTTCTTTCAACAAGCCGTTCACGGCTGGGTCGACAAGATAAACCGGCTTGCCCGTCTCATCGATCAAGTACTTACCGGGGGGGAGTTGCCCACCGGTCTCGGCGCGCCCCAGATTCAGCACGAAGTATTCGGTTTTATCGTCGGCATACTGGCCTGAATGGACTGTGTCCTTGACCGGTGAAAGCGTGGTGGTGTCGACACGAACCTCGCTGTAAGGTTCGACAGCCTTCTTGCTGTACGTCGTATTGGCTTCGTTCATAGCCAGTAGAACCAACCCGACAACCATCGACGACGTGAAAGCACCGATCAAGATTGCCCATTGCTGAGAACTGGGAGTCGCCCCCAGTAAATGCCCGGTCTTGAGAGCCTGCGCGGTGCTTCCGCCGTTGCTCGACGCGATACAGACCACCCCGGCGATCGTGAGGGCCGTAAGTTTGATTTCTTTATTGATCGTCACGATGCCAAAACCATCGAGGACCAAAAGGATCAAACAGGTCAAAAGGAGCGTAGCTACAGTCATGCCAGAGATCGGGTTGGACGAGGATCCGATTTCACCGGTGAGACGCGATGCCACGGTGACGAACAGGAAACCAAAGACCACGATCATGATGGCTCCTGCAATGCCGGTTGCATTGAAGCCGAGTCCCAATTGCGGGACCGCCATCAACCCCAGAACGAGCAATATGCTGCCGACTAGAACCCAAGGTAGTGGAATATCTCGATTGGTGCGCCGAAGCCCGGACTCGCGAGCTTGGGCGGAAAACAAATCCCGAAAGCTGGTAATGATGGCACCCAAAATGATCGGCATCGCCTTGAGCATGCTCAGAATCCCGCCGGCGGCAACCGCTCCTGCGCCGATATACAGAATGTAGCTGCCGCGGATCTCGTTGTCGCTCATGTCGCGAATCAATTTGGTTCCCGGTTCCAGAGGAGTCGTTAACGCATCGCCAAAGAAGACAATCATCGGACTGATCACGAGGTATGCCAACACACCGCCGGCAACCATGATGCTGGCGATTCGCGGACCGATGATGTACCCGACTCCCAGAAGCGATGGGGATAGCTCCATGCTAATCGTCGCTCCTTTGAGCCCGATGGTTTTCCCTGCAGCCGTGGCTGAATGAAGGGCTGCGGCAGCGACCTCCTTCCATAGATGGAGGGCTTGCATGCAGAACTGGTATAGGAAGCTGAGCCCGAACCCGGTGAAGACCATCGATGCGGTGGCTCCACCTTTTTCGCCGGCCAGTAAGACTTCCGCGCACGCCTTTCCCTCGGGGAACGTGAGCTTACCGTGTTGTTTAACGATGAAGGCTTGGCGAAGAGGGATCATCAGCAGGATCCCGAGAAGACCGCCAAAGACGCTGACCGTCATCACCCGAACGACGTCGATATCGAACCCCAGCAGAAGCAGGGCGGGCATGATCAACCCGACGGCAAAGGCGAGCGACTCGCCCGCCGACCCGGTCGTTTGCACGATGTTGTTTTCAAGGATCGTCGTTTTGCGAAGCCCTGTGATCTTGGAGAACGCTCGAAAGAGCGTGATCGACAGAACCGCGACAGGGATCGAAGCCGACACGGTCAATCCAACTTTCAACACCAAGTAAATCGACGACGCACCGAAGACAATGCCCAGCAGCGCGCCGACCACGATCGGGAACCAAGTGAACTCGGGAATGTTGTCTTCGTCCGCGACGAAGGGTTTAAAGCTTGGTTCCTGCGAGTTTTCCATAGTTCGATTACTTGACACCGTGCATGAGTTTATTGATCACTGGAGCGGCAAAAAAGAAGATCCCGCCGATGATCGCCCCGAGCCACCACAGTTGCGAAAACACCGTCGCGTACTGAGCGAGCGAACTGGCTTGTTCGCCATGCTCACCACCACCTCCGGAAGCAATCGCGGCGATCACACCCGCAAAGTAGTTGGCCATCGCGGTCGAGAGGAACCATCCACCCATCGCCAATCCAACTTCCTTCGGTTTTGCGAGCTTGGTCACCATCGACAATCCGATGGGGGACAAGCAAAGTTCGGCTACTGTATGGATCAGGTAGGTGAGCCCGAGAATTGTCCACGCAATCTTCTCCCCGGGCTGGGTTGCTTGGATGGCCATGACCAAGACCAAGAAGCCGAGTCCGCACGAGATCAGAGCGATTGCGAATTTACGGGGAATCGAAGGGTTTGCATTTCTTTTATCGAGCCATGGCCAAAGAGCTGCGAAGACCGGGGCCAAAGCGATGATGAACAGAGCGTTGAAGCTCTGGAACAACGAAAAGTCAAACGGCGCGTCGACGTAATCTTTTGCCAAAAAGTTAAGGGACGAACCAGCTTGTTCAAAAAGGGCCCAGAACAGAATGTTTGCGAAGAACAGGATCAGCATCGCGATGTACCGCTGGCTTTGGATACGGTCCCCGCTGTTGATACCACTGAACACGAAGTAGACACTCAAGCCGACCATCATGGCCATGAGGACGTACCCTAGGATGTCGCTCTTACTCAGGAGGAAGTAATTGATGGGTACGATCGCAAAGGCGCCGAGAAACACGAGGATCATCGGGATGAATCCTTCTTTGCCCTTGGGCGGTTTACCAACCTCGCCGAGCATGCCCGACATGAAGTGGAAAATGATAATTCCCAAAATCATTCCGAGGCCAGCTGCGAGGAACCCATACTGCCTCCCGTAGGTTGCACCGATCCAAGTGGCGCAAACGATCGGTGCAAAAAACGCACCTGCGTTAATCCCCATATAGAAAATCGTAAACCCTGAATCTCGTCGTGGATCGTTGGGAGTGTAGAGCTTTCCAACCATCGATGAGATGTTAGGTTTAAAAAGCCCGTTCCCTGCGATCAATACCGATAATCCGACCAAGAACATTTGTAAGTCTTGAACGAGCAGCATGAACATGCCGATCGCCATCAACAATCCACCCAGAAGGATCGAGCGTTGGTAGCCGAGAATGCGGTCGGCGATGAAACCGCCAAAGATGCCTGTCGCATAGACCAACGATGTAAAACCGCCATAGGTCAATGACGCTTCCTTTTTTGCCGCCGCATCATCGAGTGTGTTGAAGAAGGTTTCGGCAACGTACACCGCGAGTATCGCTCGCATCCCATAGTAGCAAAATCGCTCCCAAAACTCGGTCGAGAACAGCATCCACAGCGAACTCGGATGCCCCAGGAACTCTCCCGGGGGAGGCGCCACGTGGCCTGACGCTTCGTCGGCAACTTCAGGAACAGAGGAAATGCTACTCGCGTGCTCCGAAGGTTCATAAGGGTTTTGGCTCATCCAAAGCTCCTCTAGGATTGCAATTGTTGGTGTTGCGGATCGGTGCAAGCAGTCCAATGGTGAACTCGGGATCATCCCGGATTCACCTTTGGAAGCAATCGCTTGCCAAATCTAAGACGCGTAATGGTAATCGAAACTGAAACTTGCTGCGCGCGGAACTTGGGCACCCTTTTGGGCCGCGGACCGATTTTGCGCAGCTTGTCTATTTTCGCGAGAAGCAAGAGTTTCCGTGCCTGCCGTCGATTTCCGTCTTGCGATCGACTTCGCGGGAACCGTATTGTCTTTTTTGGGGCCCCGATCCGGGTTTTCCCCCCTTTCAAAAACGCCTGTTGGAGACCTTTCAACGATGAGGTTTTCCGCGGATCAAGACGATCGACCAGCAATGCTCCGGAAGGACTGAGCCATGAGACCAATGCCAAATACAACTGGAAGCTGCGGCGCACGCAATCAAGGGGTTTCGTCGAAAGCACGAGGCGCCGTCCGAATCCTTTTGGCGGGCTCCATGGCGACTTTGGTTGGAGCGGCAGTAGGTTGCCAAGGAAACCCGCTATCCGGAAATCCGCTAGGTGGATGGAACCAAGCCACCCGGGTACCCCCTCCGTCGCTCGGGACACCCAAAGGACCGACCAATTACTCGGGAACCATCGGTCAGCCCTCTGCAGGAACATCCGCTGCGGGGCAACCCACCGTTAGTCAACCCACCGTTAATCAACCTTCAGTGAGCCCCAATGGCATAAATCCGGTCAACAAAACGACGCAAAGCAGCTTTCCGAGCAATCCGCTGGCCGATGGCATCGCCGCCGCCGAGAATCAAGTTGTAGGGGTTACCCAAAATGTGACCAATGCGTTGCAACAATCAAGCAATGCGATCAACAAATCGACCAATGCGATCAACAGCAGCGTCCAGCAAGCCAGCGCTCGGCTCGATCGGCTTGGCCAAGGCGTCGCGCAAGCGAGCGAAGTCTTGACCGCAGCTGTCCAAGACCCACTTCCCTTGCCTCCGGTTGTTTCCGCCTCCATCCCGGCTCCTGTCGTTTCCGCATCGAACGTTCCGGCTCCATCGAGTGCGGTTCCATCGAGTGCGGCTCCGCCGAGTTCCGGAAGCCTCAGCGACACGGTTGTCGACCCCAACGCTCAGTGGCGAAAACCGACTCCTCGCTAGTTTTCAAAAAATAGCCATAGGTTGCCCGCGCAGCAGCAGGTTCTATGGAAGTATCGGTCGACATTCCCGAACCGGGATATTAGACTGTGGCGGAGCATTATTGGCCACTTGGTGAAATTGGCAGACACGCCAGACTTAGGATCTGGTGCCGCAAGGCGTCGGGGTTCGACTCCCCGAGTGGCCACTGAACATGCCCGCGTAGCAACTTGCCCCTTTCCTGCTAATGCACCGCCTATTTTGGGGAACACCTCTCTTCCGCTGAGGCCGTTACTTGTCGTTTGAGGTCATCACTAGCCCAAGCAATCCCCGCGTGAAATGGGCCGCATCGCTGAGGGATGCGCGCGACCGCAAGCGCGAAGGATGCATCGTGATCGATGGTGCATCGAACATCGAACACGCGATTGCCGGAGGTGTCGAATGCGTGGAATTGTTCCTTGCAGAGCGGCTCGAATTGTTCCTCGACGAGTCCGAGAATGCAGCGGATTCCGGCAACGCATCGCGGCAGCGGCAACCCGCGGCCTCGAACGCGTACGAATGGCGCAAGCGATTCCCGGGGCTCAAGATCACATTGCTCGGCCCACAAGCGATGTCCAAACTTCAGTACGGCGACAGGGACGTGGGTGAAATCGCGGTCGCCAAGATGCCTGATACCAGCATCGAAGCGTTGAACCAACGAATCGCAGATCGCCCGATGGTGGCCGCTCCCAACGCTCCACACTTGTTTCTCGTGTTGGACCGGATGGAAAAGCCAGGGAATTTAGGAGCGATCCTTCGCACTGCAGATGCGGCCGGTGCTACCGCGGTTTTATTGAGTGATCCCGTCTGCGAAATTTGGAATCCGAACGCGATCCGTTCGAGTTTGGGCGCGATTTTCCGAGTACCCATTGGAGTCGGCACGGAATCGGCAATCCGAGAATGGCTGGACGGCCGAGGAGTTGCGTTGTTCGCAGCAAGGGCCGATGCAGGAATCGATTATTCGGGAGTCCCGTATCCAAATCGAACAGCGCTCGTGGTTGGGAGTGAAGCGTTTGGCCTCGAGAATCGTTGGTCAGAATCGGGGGTAACGTCCGTCCACATTCCCATGGGAGGGGTCATCGATTCCCTCAACGCGTCGGTGAGTGGCTCGATCTTAGTCTTTGAAGTCATCCGGCAATGGCGAAACTCCGCAAAGGCGAGCGAGCGAACCAACAATCCTTGAGGCCCTGGCAGGTCTTTGTTACCTTGGGGGCTGATCCAACGACATCCCGAGCCGAATCTCTCTTCTTTTGAATTTCTCGCATGATCACCCGCAAGCCTATCTTTCCGAATGTTATCGAATTGAACGTTCAAGCCGGTCACTTGATCGGTTGCAACGTCTATTTGATCTACGATGCAGATGAGTGGGTGCTGCTGGATATCGGCTATGAAGACACCGTCGAGGAAGTGATCGATTTGATCCGCGATTTGGACTTCCCCCTTTCCAAGTGCAAATCACTGATTGCGACACATGCCGATGTGGATCACAGCCAAGGGTTTGCGAAAGCGAAACAAATCCTCAAGACTACCGTGACCGCTCATCCTCGCGCCGCGCAATTGCTCGAGACCGGGGATCGTTTGCAGACATTCGCGGAAATCGACGCTCAAGGAATCTCCGAAGCGATGCCTCCTGTGCAGGTAGAGCACAAGCTCAACGAAGGCAGCATCATCGAAATCGGCAGCTTGAAGCTTGAGATATGGTCGACGCCAGGACACGCAGATAGCCAACTGGCCTTCCGATTGAACAACTTGCTTTTTAGCGGAGACAACATCTACCGCGACGGTGGCGTAGGCGCGATCGATGCGCACCATGGCAGCGACATTCCATCATTCATTCGCTCACTCGAGCGGATCCGCGATTCGGAAATCGAATGGCTACTCCCGAGCCACGGTCCTTACTTCCGCAAAGATCCGAAGATGATCGACCGGGTTTTAGAGCGACTGCGCGGCTACTTGCACCTGTCCGACTTTGGGACTTGCGCCATCGACTGGCCGCTGATGAAGCAATGGGAGCAAGAAATTGCCGAGGGTCGATTGCCCGAGTGATAACTAGCGACTCGAATAATGACCAGCGATGAGCAATGAATCCTCTTCAAATCGTTCCACTCCCGAACCTAAGTCAGGTTTTGATAGCGGTTCGAAATCGCATTCGATCTCTTCCATCGGTGGTGCAACCGATACTCCTCGGGGAGACACGGTTGGGGTTGCGAGCGCACGGCGAGTTCGACCGCAGTCTCAATGGGAGCAACTTCTTTCCAATCGCAAGTGGATTTTACTGCTTCTGTTTTGCGTAACCGGCTTTTTGGGATTACCGGTACTGTGGCTGAGCTATGCCTTCACAACGACAGAGAAGATCGTCTTGTCAATTGTGAACATTGCATACACGCTCATGCTGATCGGCGCATGCGCTGGCGTCATCTACTGGTGCTACTTGCGATTCCAAAACGCCGGCTTGATTTAAGGGCGTCACGCAGCGTATGCAATCCGTGCTGAAAGTTCTTGCTGCGCCAATTCGATCACCGATTCATCGATTTGCTGGAGGTCTTGGGCATAGCCAATCATCATCGCCATGTCGCACAATCGATTGATGCGACGCGGAATCCCAGCCGCGTGAAGTTGGATCGCTTCGAGGGCTCGCTCGGTGAAAGGTGTCTGACGATCGCTTCCAGCCGACCGCAGCCGATGTTCGATGTAAGCCACCGTGGAATCCAGATTGAATCGTTCCAAGACACACCGTACCGCAATACGATCTTCGAGTTCGGGGTGACGTGCCAAATGCCCTACGATGGGTATGTTTCCAACCAGGCAGATCGACCATGCCGATTCCGACGCGGACTGCTCGGAGGCTAGATTCAAAAGCATACGAACGGCAGCTAGTGAACCGTTGGATTCTAAGAGGTGGGCTTCTTCAATCACCAACAACGCATGGTACCCATCGCTGAGGTTGTGCTTGAGGAATCGCTCGATCGCCTCGATTGAGGCACCGACGTCCAAACTCGTTTCTCCCGGCTCATGCGGAGCCGCTTGTCGGGCGATGTATCGAACCAGTTGGTCCGCTGGCATCGCGGGATATGGCACGCGGAGGACCGGGGAAATCGATTCCGGCAATTGCGCGATGGCAGCTTCGACCAACATCGACTTACCCATGCCCGAATCACCGCAGAGCAACGCCGCAGATCTTCGTGTTTCAATCGAATACATCAGTTTGAGCAAAGCCGCTTGATGCGATTCAGACGGATAATAAAACTCCGAATCGAACCGATTGTCGAAAGGGAATGCGTTGAGATTCCAGTGCGATTCGTACATGCTGTCCGTCCTAAGCTCGGAAGTTTTCAACCAGTCCTATCGAACCCAATCCCATCGTTTGCAGAATACTGATCGCTGAATCAATTTTCTCTTTGATGCTCAATTCGGAATCGACGACCACCACTGCAGCGTCCACGGCTGAATCCGTGGAAACACCGGCCAAATCGCGTTGGTCCAGGTTCAAGCGGCTTGAATCGAGAATGACGAGATCAAATGCGGTTGAGATACGGCGAACCAATTTCGAGATACGAAGCAGATTCACATGCACCTGTTCTTGGGAGAGAGTGCTCGTCAGAGGAAATAGCGTCACGTTGTCCGAGACAGAGTGAACGGCGATCTCCTCGAGCGGTACCGCTTCGAACAAGCAGCTTTGCCAGCCCAACTGCACGTCTAATCGCAATTGATCGACGAGACTTGGAGTGAATGCATCCGCGTCGACCAAGGCCACCTTGAGGCCTGCTGCGGCAGCGGAGCGGGCCATGTGCATCGCAACTGTGCTGCGACCAACTCCGCGTTCTCCGCTGGTGACCGCCATCACCTTCAAGCCCGAAGCGTTCGCTTGTGCCAAGTGATATCCGATCTCACGGAAGCTATTGGGGTTCGAACGCTCCAACTGCATGAGAACTTCAGGCCAGAAGAACGTGTCGACTTCCCAACTCGCAGCGAATGCGACGGTTAGTGGTAAACTTTGTAGCTGTTGCCGATCGACTGTCTTGGAAGTCGACGCCGAGTTTCGATGGCTCTCCCGCTTGGCTTCTCTGGCCGAGGGTTCGGTTTGCGTATGTACCGGGAATGGCTGCGGTGTCACCGTGAACTCTTGACGAGACTTTATCTCTTCAGGAACCATCCAGTGCGGCACACTGGAACCGCGGGCCATCGGTGCGTCGATACGCGTTTGTTGCAGTGGATGAGCCGGAGCAACCTCTCGGTTATCGCGAACTTCAGCAAGACTGAAATCCTCGATCGGCGTTGGAGCTGGGTAATTCAATTCGACTGCTGGCGATGCAAGCGGGGGCGATGTGTTGGTAGCTCGCACCACCGACGGATCGATTCGTAGTCGCTTGCCATCGAGCGTTCGGAATACCGGTGAAGCCGGAGCAACCTGCTCGCGGGGAACATTGGTTTCTACTGGAGCGACCACAGAACCGCTTTGGTCGGTTGATTTTTGAACCGGTATTGCAGAAAGGGGATCAGGTGCCGGCGAGCGAGGCTTGAGATCCTTCAATGCAGGAGCACGCTGCTTCGACCACGCCTTGGTCAACGTTTCTAAACTTGGACTGGGTGTTTCACCAGCAGCAGGTTGAACAGGTGGTTGCGAGGGACGTTGCAGGGTGGCTTCCAAGGGAACAGCAGCAACTGCGTTACGAATTACGGCGGGCGATGATGTACTCGTAGCCGTCGATTTCATTCCTCGTTCCACCCCCAACGGAGACCAAACATTGGGCCGAAGCGAGATGGGTTCTGATGCCGCTGGCGATACAACCGGTGCCACAGACGGCACTGGAGCAGTTACGGGTGCCGTCCGGGAAATAGGTTCCGACCGGGAGATCGGTGCCGACCGGGGAATAGGTGCTGCATGGCTTGGAGCAGACGACGGCTGGGATGGGGCCGCAAAATGCGAACCAATGGGTGCCGAATGGGCAGGATCAATACGACCACGATGATTCTCACCCAAATGAATGGGTGTCGCTTTCGGAGCCTGCGTGTTGCTGAATGCCTTTTGCGACGCCGAGAACGAAGGAGCCATCACCGGTTGTGTGGCTGAATGAGGCTCAGGCTCATTAGCTCCGTTCCCGTCCGCAGCACGATGCTTCAAGTATGCGCGAAGGAAGGCTTGATTGACGTTGCTCATGACAGTTTCCGTTCGCTCGTATGGAATGATGCGAATAAATCGATTTTTGAGTTCTTCAGTTTCCGCGGCACAAATCCGATCCGACGCAACGAGTATCGATCAACGATTCGAAGTTGTCGGAGCCAACCCAGAACTATCTGGGATCGGAAGCGTAGGTGTTAGCGGAGTGTACGGTTGCAAGGGTCGCTGCTGTGTTGCAGTGCTAGGAGCGTTAGCGGCTGGGTTCCCACTAGCAGGTGAACTGCCCGGATAGGGTACTCGTGGTTGGGCGATCACATTTCCGCCTGTCGAGATTCCCTGTCCATTGGTTACGACTCCAGACTGCACCGCTGTGCTTGGCGGTAAAGTTGGCTGGTACACGGGTTGGTATGCCGTGGGAGCTTGTGTCCCATTGGAAGGAATATTGATCGGCTCGTACTGCTTTCGAATCGGCGGGTATGTTTCCCCAGACATCAACATCGATTGGGTCGGGTTCATCGCTTCTTGCCCCCGAGCAGCCGGATTTCGGACCGTTGTTGTTCCCCCTACGATCCCTTTTGCGGATCGTTGGCCATTTCGGAGATTGATCATGTCGCGAGTGTTTAGGCTGGGAGTATCCGAATCGACCGCGCCGGGGATGCCGACCGCCGAGTTCTCGGCATAGCGGTTCGAACCGCTGGTCAGCGATACGTTACCCTTGGTTTGGTTGCTCGAGGCGATTTTGCCAGCCGCGATGTTGCCAGCATCGACGTTGCCAGCATCGGTGTTGCCAGCATCGGTGTTGCCTACGACAGGGGTGCTCGCCACAGGGTTTGTGGCTGGAGTGCTTATTGCTGCGGGACTCAGTGCTGTGGGGCTCAGTGCTGTGGGGCTCAGTGCTGAGGGGCTGGTTGCTGCTGTGGTACCGTACGGTCCTGATGCGGGTACCGGGGCAACGACGGACGCATCGCTAGCTGGTTGGGGATGCTGGAGCGAGGCTCCACCCCCCGAGGCGGTTTTCGGTTCTTTGGACGGCAAAAGCAACGGCACCGATGGAACAGGGGTTGAGCTCCCTGCCAAATTTTCTTTGTCTCCTTCGCCTTGCTCGTCCAGGCTCTTCTCTAGAGAGGCTGTAGGCAGGGAGGATTCCTCATTTTTTTCCGCGATGCCTGAAGCGGCATCCAAGGACGCATCAGCAGTCGCACTACCAGGTGACGCTGCATCAGATCGCCGAATACCTTCCGATTTCGACGCGACTAGGACCGCGGAGGTACCAGGCTGCACCTTGGGAGAATCGGTACTTGTTCCTAACGTTTTTGGGGTGGTAGCCGAAGGGTTGGAGGCATGGGAGGCGGTTTCTTGGGCCGCCGCCGATGAATTGGTAAGCTTGGTGGTAGCGTCGCCCGGCGATGGATTGCTGGCTGACTTGGAAGTGGTTGGGGCAAAGTTGCGAATGGTCAAGGAAACCACGGCCAGCAGGAGAACCCCGATCAAGGCGTTGGTAACGTGACCGACCTTGGTCCCCGTACCAGGCATTTTTTTCCCATAAGCACTTGCGGAGGCTGGGTTTACGGATCCTACGGCCGGACCGACTTGGGTGTTCATCGACCCGTTTGGGGTGCTGCTTGCACCTTCCAATTCGGTTGCGGGACTCGCAGTTCTCGCTACACCTTCCGGTTTAACGCTGGCGGCCGCGATCGCTGGCTGCACGTTGGGAAGGGTGAATAGCACGGGAACGGATGCGGCACCTTGTCCGGGTGGATAAGGGCTGTGCATGGTACGCGCGTCTGGCATTGGAATGATTCCTTTCTGCAGGATCCCATCCTTGGGAATCGGCTCGCCTTACGTGAACCCAAGGGAACCTTGGGCGTGGCGAAACAGGTCGTCGGCGTGGACTTTATCGTCCCTTGTCGGCAAAAGCTATATCGACTCTTGAGTCTTTGCCGGCTGGATAAATTGTGATCTTTGGGGGTTTTATCCTGACACCCATGGAGGGTTTTCCCCGCCCTGTTGGACTTGTGACGAATTTTCACTCGCCGTACACTGCTCGATTCTTGTGATTTTGTGGGTTTTCGTATTTCGTCTGGAGCATCAGCAAGCCCGATGGGCATTCCGAAAGTAAGCGGTTGGATAGGCTGCCTGTTGCTGGGTTTGATGGCATTCCACGGCCACGCACAGGAGCCATCGAACGATGCATCACCGGCGGCGACGTCGGTCGATTCCGCACCTGTGGTCGCGTCGGATTCGGAAGGTTCTGTTGTGCAACGGACATCGAAACGAGAGCTTTCGATCCTGTCGCAAGAATTTTGGTTGGAGTTTTTTTCAAGCCCAATTTCGTTTCTACTCCTGTTCATGGTGGCGTTTTATCTGTTGATCTTTCTTCCCGGACAACGTTCGTCGAAGAAAGCGCAGCGTGAGCAAGAGCAGATGTTGGCGAACTTGAAAAAGAATGACCGTGTGGTCACATCGTTTGGTGTTCATGGGGTTATCTCAAACATCAGCAGCGATTCAGGGACGGTTACTATTCGCGTTGACGAAAACACAAATGCAAAATTGACCGTGAATCGCGATACGATTCGAGTCGTAAAGAAGGACTGAGAGATCAATGTTGGAAAGCCTACTTAGCTTTGTGCTCGCACAATCGTCTCAGGCCCCTGCGCTTGGGTCAGGGACCTCGACGGTTACCGATTCGTCGGGATTGCTGTCCGTTGGATTGTTTTTGCTCGCGGTGATCGTGCCGTTTGTTTTGGGCAAATTCCTCTCGACGGGTTTGAAAATGCCGACGTACGCCGGTGCGTTCAGCTGGATCTTGCTCGCGATGATCGCGACGGGCATCGTGCTAGCGACGGGCACGCTCAAATTGGGGCCAGACATCAAGGGCGGGACCAATTTGATCTATCAGATCGACCAGACCACGGTCGGAAACTCCGGAACGCGAGTTACCGCGAAGGACTTCGTGGCACCCCTTCTAAACCGTATTAATCCGTCCGGCATGAATGAGTCAGTGGTTCGACCAGCCGGCGACGACAAGATCGAGATTGTGATTGCCGATGTGGAAGCGTCGGAGATCGAGGAAGTCAAGCGGAAGATCACCAATGCGGGGATTCTGCAGTTCCGTATTGTCGCCAACCAAAACGACCACGATGACTTGATCAAAGCAGCGCGAACACAAGCGGAAGATCCAAACGCGGACATTCGGATGCGAACCGATGTCTACTTGGTCAACAAAGAAACCGGCAAAGAGGAAGTCTCAGGGATCTGGCGGCGTTTGGGCCGTGGGGCTGAACAGAATGGTGCGCGACAGATCGAAGGTTACGAACCTGGTGACACCATTCGAGATGCCCGCAAAGGAACCATTCTCAATCCTGTGATCAGCGGCCGAGCCGGCGACTTTGAGAAATGGCTTGAGAGCCAAGGGATCAAAGAGGTCGACATGCTTCTGTCCCTGCAAAAGGGTGGCAAACCATACACGGTGGTCAACGGTTCCGATTTGTCCCGAGCCAAGGTCGAGTTCGGGAAGAACGGCAACTACGAAGTTGCATTCACCATGACGGCCGGCGGTGCTGAAAAGATGCTGCAACTGACCGGTGCGAACCAACCGATGCCCAACACCGGCTTCAAGCGTCGCATGGCGATCCTGCTCGATGGCGCCGTATTGTCGGCTCCAAACTTGAACAGCCCGATCCGCGGCGAAGGCGTTATCCAAGGTGCATTTACCCTCAAGGATGTTGAGTTCCTGGTTCAAATCTTGAACTCGGGCTCGTTGCCAGGCGCGATTAGTAAAGAGCCGATCAGCGAAAACGTCGTCGGTGCCAGCATGGGTAAAGATGCCATCGATAAGGGCAGATTCGCTAGCCTCGCATCGTTGGTCGTGACTATCCTCTGCGTCATCGCGTATTACCGATTCTCCGGTGTAATTGCGACGATAGCTCTGGTGTTGAACTTATTGATGATCCTCGCCTGCATGATGCTGTTCCGACAACCCCTCACCCTCGCTGGCTTGGCGGGATTGGTGCTGTCGGTCGGTATGAGTGTCGATGCGAACGTCCTCGTGTTCGAACGTATTCGCGAAGAGACCGAAAAGAAGGCGACGCCTCGCATGGCGATTCGAAACGGTTTCGATCGCGCGTGGACAACCATTTTCGACTCGAACCTCACCACGCTCATCAGCGCCGTGGTTCTCTACTACGTCGGTACAGAACAGATCAAAGGCTTTGCGATCACTCTGATCATCGGCTTGGCGATCAGCATGTTCACCGCGGTCTTCTTTGCACACAAAATGTTCGAGGTTGCGGAGCGATGGGGATTCGCCTGGTTGGGAATGTCCGACTATGTGAACGCTGGCAAGCGAGCCTTGTTCGGTCTCGGCGATATCGATTTCTTGAGTTACCGCAATGTTTGCTATGCGCTGTCGGGCATATTGATTTTGATAGGATTGATCGCCACCTTCCTGCGAGGTCGCGAAATCCTCGATATCGACTTCAACGGAGGAACCTCGGTCGTCTTTGTTCTGGACAAGGGCCTCGAACCGGACAAGGTTCGCGAGATCGCGGCCAAGGCGTTCAGCGAGGACAAGAATGGTCTCCCGATCCAGACCACGTTGACCAACGTCGAAATGAAGGAGTTTGAAAAGAACTCTGTCTACAAGCTCGACGTGTCGCTCAAGGACGAAGCAGACGTCAAGGATCGCTTGCTGAAAAACTTCTCCGGGGCATCAGGGGTTTCCCTGGTTACCTACGACATGGATGCAAAGATTTTGGGGACGAGCCAGTCGAATTGGATGCGGAACCGCAAAGTCCAAATGGTCTCTTTCCAAGACCCGGCTGCTGCGCCCGCGGATGGACAAACTCCAGCGGCAACTCCAGAACAGCCAGCAACTCCCCCTGCAACAACGGACCCTGTTGCCCCACCCGTTCCTGTTACCCCACCCGTTGCGGAAGCAACATCGGTTCCACCGAGCATCGGCGCCGCTGAAGTCGCACCGACCACCCCGGCAATCTATACCAACGCAGAACTTATCTTCCGAGCCACCAAAGGAGAGGGAGCCGCAAAGCTGAACTCATCCCAAGTCGCTGAAGGGTTGGTCAAGGCAGCCCTCGATTCAGGAAAGACGTTGGTCGAGGCTCAAATCGAACTGGAACCTACCGACGCCGTCAACTGGAACCGAGGTTCCGACGTTGGCTACAGTCGCTGGAACGCAAAGCTCCCATTCGATGAACCAACCACCTCTGCGATTCTCAGCAAGATGGCTGAACAAGTCCGAACCAAACCTGTGTTCCAATCTTTCAGCAAGATCGAAGGGCGCGTCGCTGGCGAAATGCAACAACGCGCGATCGCAGGTCTTCTGTTGAGCTTGGTCTTCATCACCATGTACATCTGGTTCCGGTTCAACAAAGTCTCCTACGGCATCGCCGCGGTAATCGCGTTGGTTCACGACGTTCTCATTACCATCGCGTTCATCGCGATCAGTCATTGGTTGTTCAAGCCCCTCGGGTTCTTGCTCCTCGACGATTTCAAAATCTCCCTCACTATCGTTGCGGCGATTTTGACCATTATCGGATACTCCCTCAACGACACCATCGTGGTGTTCGACCGAATCCGAGAAGTGAAAGGCAAGAGCCCAAATTTGACCGAGAAGATGATCAACGCGAGCGTGACTCAAACCTTGAGCCGTACCCTGTTGACCTCGTCGACAACCATCGTCGCCATTTTGCTCATGTACATCTGGGGCGGTGAAGGGATCCACGGATTTGCATTCTGCTTGCTCATCGGGATCCTCGTCGGTACCTACAGTTCTATCTTCGTCGCAGCTCCGATTCTTCTCTGGTTGTCCAAACGAGAACAAGCTGCTCGAGCTGCCGCGAAAGTTTCCTAAGCATGCACGTTTACCGTACACACTTTTGTTCCGAACTCCGTTCCAGCCACGTCGGGCAAACGGTTCGGTTGTCCGGTTGGGTGTTTCGCAAACGGGATCACGGCAATTTGCTATTCGTCGATTTGAGAGACCACCATGGGGTTACCCAAGTAGTCGTCGATCGAGATAGCGATGCGTTCGCTTTGACCGAATCGCTCAAGCTCGAATCGGTGATACGGATCGAAGGGAACGTCCTGTCTCGCGGTGCCGACAAAGTGAACCCCGATCTTCCGACCGGTGAGATCGAAGTAAAGGCGACGAGCGTTGTGCTGCTTTCGGAAGCAGCCGAACTACCGTTCCCGATTTTTGGGAACGCCGAGTATCCAGAAGAAATTCGATTGAAGAATCGCTTCCTGGATCTGCGGCGCGAAAAGCTGCACGCCAACATCGTTCTTCGAAGCCAAGTTATTTCGAGCCTTCGGCGACGCATGATCGAACAAGGGTTCACGGAGTTCCAGACGCCGATTTTGACCGCGTCGAGCCCAGAAGGGGCTCGCGACTTTTTGGTACCCTCTCGGATTCACCACGGAAAGTTTTATGCGTTGCCCCAAGCGCCGCAAATGTTCAAACAGCTTTTGATGGTAGCTGGGTTCGATCGGTACTTCCAAATCGCACCGTGCTTTCGTGATGAAGATGCGCGGGCCGACCGTTCGCCAGGGGAGTTCTATCAGCTCGACTTCGAAATGAGTTTCGTGACCCAGGAGGACGTATTCGCTGCGATCGAGCCAGTCCTCTACGGTGTGTTCGATGAGTTTTCCAAGGGCCGCGGTGTCACCAAGCCACCATTTCCGAGGATTGCTTATAAAGAATCGATGCTCAAATACGGGTCCGATAAACCCGACCTTCGGAATCCGATTGAAATCTCCGATGTGACCGAGATTTTCAAAGATGGTCCATTCGCGGTGTTTGCGAAAAGTATCGATGCAGGCTCTGTGGTGCGGGCGATCCCTGCACCCAACGCTGGAACGCGTCCCCGCAGTTTCTTTGATCAGACCAATCAATGGGCTCGCGATGAAGGTTTTGCAGGATTGGCCTACATCAACTTCAAAGGTGGTGAAGGTGGCGGCATCGCGAAGAACCTGGGCCCAGAACGTGTTGCGCAACTCATTGCGAAAATGGGACTCGGGCCCAACGATGGTGTCTTTTTCGCTTGCGATAAACCTGGGAACGCAGCAAAACTCGCTGGCCTCGCCCGAACTCGCGTTGGCACCGAACTCGATCTGATCGAGCAAAACACTTTCAAGTTTTGCTGGATTGTCGACTTCCCGATGTACGAATGGGATGAACTCGAACAACGCGTTGTCTTCAGCCACAACCCGTTCTCGATGCCCCAAGGAGAGATGGAAGCTCTCGAGTCGAAAGACCCACTCGAAATTCTCGCCTACCAGTACGACATCGTTTGCAATGGCATCGAACTCTCATCGGGTGCCATCCGAAATCATAAACCCGAGATCATGTACAAAGCATTCGAGATTGCGGGTTACGACCGAAGCGTCGTTGACGAGAAATTCCGTGGAATGATCAATGCGTTCAAGTACGGTGCGCCTCCCCACGGCGGATCTGCGCCAGGGGTCGATCGAATCGTTATGCTGCTAGCAGACGAACCGAACATCCGTGAGGTGATCCTCTTCCCTATGAATCAGAAAGCGGAAGACCTCATGATGGGTGCCCCATCCTACGTCAGCGAAAAGCAACTGCGCGAACTGCGAATTGCGATCGTTGGCGATCCCAAGAAATCTGCCAATCCAGGAAGCTAGCCAGTTACCCTCGATTTTACGGGAACCGGTTAGGACGCCCAAAAAACTATGCAAACCTGGATCGCTCTGCTGCGAAGTGTCCACATCGGCGGAAAAACCCCACTGTCGTTTTCGGATTTGCAACGCGATATGCGTTCGCTGGATTTTGAGAACGTGCGAATCCTTCACCAATCCGGCAACATCGTCTTTGAATCGTCAACACGATCGATCTCTTCGATGGCGCAAAAGATCGCTCGGCGATTGGAAGCCCGCCACGTACTCAAACCGTACGTACACCTGCTAAGTCCAGCGTCGCTGGAATCCGCGATCGCGGGCAATCCCTTTAAAACCCCGACGTCATTAGACGCGGTCCACTGTTTCTTTCTATCTCAGCCACCTCAGGAACCAAACCTGCGAGCGATCGAGGTCGCGAAATCACCCACAGAAGAGTTTTCAATCGCGGAACGATTGTTTTATCTTTATGCTCCCGAAGGGCTAGCAGGATCCAAGTTAGCCAACAACATCGAGAAATTCTTAGGCGTTACCGCAACCTGCCGCGACATACCGATGCTGGAATCCCTCTTAAAGATGTCGACGGGAAATCGCTCAGTGGCCGACAGCTGAGCCAGTAGCTGAGCCAGTAGCCGCTTACTGCTCAAGTTCTGACGAATCTGCTTCTGCTCGCGTTCCGAGTGCTCGCCAGATGCGAAGATCGATATTGTTGTTGATCGGCTGAACCGAACCATCCATCAAGCAGACATGGACCAACCCACCGTGCCAACTGCGCGAGGTCAACACGCCGTAGCTGGGCCGAGTGGTACTCGAGCCTTCTTGCTGGGAATTGTAATCGATGTTGTACAGGACACCGTTGAAGGTGAAGGGAACCACGGTATTAGGTCCCAGGGTTACGGTAAAGCCACTGTGGTGCGAGTGTCCGTTGGTCCATTCAGTGCGACCAGTCCCCGTTCGATCCGGCAGGATACGGTCCTTAAATCCGCTATTGGCGATAACGGCGACTTCTTGAATGGTTTGAGGCATCGTTGTCGTCGGTGGGCCGCCATTGCGGGTATACGCTTGCCATGCGTGTACTTCGGCCGCCCACAGAGTCTTACTAAGACCATCCACGACATGCGCGAACCTCAATTCGGAGTTTGGATGAGTTACCCCGTCACCTCCGCGATTGCTAACCGGATCATAGATGAACCAGGAACCCAAATTGAACGCATAATTGGTGGGATAGAGGAAGAACTGAACGGAGCTACCTGTCGCACTGGTGTCGCGAGCGATGTCCGATCGGGGATCCGAAGGGCAAACATAGGTCGGGACTCGATAGCGGCTCAGGATTGGATAGTTCGACCAGTTCCTGCTTAGGTCGATTTGGTTGCCAAGTACGTTTTGTTCAAGGTAAGGGAATAGGCGCCCGTGGATACTCCAAGAGGCATTCGTGGTAACCTTGGGGTTGATGCAAGCGCTCGGTGGAATCCGCTTCACCGCCGCTTCATAATTGTGCATCGCGATTCCCAGCTGCCGCATGTTGTTGCTGCAAGACATCCTTCGGGCCGCCTCGCGTGCCGCTTGCACAGCCGGCAGTAGCAGACCGACCAAGATCCCGATAATCGCGATAACCACGAGCAGCTCGACGAGGGTAAATGCAACCCTTCGATTGTTACGTGATTTCATGAAACGACCGATGTTCAAGGACGACCGATGGAGTTAATGGGGCAGCGGGAGTGAACCTGAAAGATCATCTCCATCGTAAATGGCAGAGCGGAAAAGAGAATCTTGTGGACAAAAAAGAGGCGACTCCACGAGGAGGCTGCCGTAGAACTGTCCAATCCCTGCCGTTCAACAAAAGAATGCAAATCCCTAGGATTCGCGACTCAAAATCACCAACGCTGGGTCGCTTGGGTCTGCCCAAGTGTTTGCGAGGCCTCTTCGCTCAGCGCGTATTGGCTCGAAGGCTGGTTTAGCTCAAGGAATACGGCGAATCTCGCATTGGTGGCGCCGGCGTAAATTACCGGTGCCGGAGTGACATGCATCACGCTGGTGACTCGGTTGTTCCAACGGGTTGTAAATAGCTGTCCGCCTAGGCTCTGCTCGGGCTTTAATCGGTAGTAATCGACCATCAGGCTTGCGATCAACGAGGGATCTCCCGTGGTCCCATGAAGCTGGATGCGTTGAACCGCCTTATTGACATCAAAATAGTACGTGAGCGTTCCTGCGATATCGGTCGGCAACGTTCCGGTGACCACGGGTACTCTCAGACCATCCATCTGCACATTCGACAATACGGTGGTGACCCGCGAAAAACGTTGGGTCACTTGGGCAGGGGTAATGTCAAATCGTACGACTTCGCGTAAATCATGGATTTCGCCCCCGCTCAAGCTAGGGCCTTGGATAGTACCTGCAACAGATCCAAGAGCAGGATTTCCGGCCGGTACACTAGCACCGTACGCTGAGGTAATACCGTTCGGTGAGGTAATACCGTACTGTGGGCCAGCGCCGTATTGCTGGCCAGCGCCATACTGGGTACCCGCGCTGTTAGGTGATAGAGCACTGCTAGACAAAAAAACCTGGCCGTTTCCCGTTACCGAGGGGATTGCAGGAGAGGCACTCGTTACAGGGGAAGGAGTCGCGACCGGGGAAACCACCGCTCCGAACGGAACTACAGGGGCATTTGGATAGCCGGCACCGGGATAGCTGGCAACGGGATAGGAATTTGCAACCGGTGAAATAGCCCCCCCGGACATGGGCGTACCCGTTGGAACTGTCCAAGCGCCCGCGGTTGGAAACGGATTGATTTGCGCTGTCGCCGGAGCGGTGGGAATTTGATTGGGATCCCCAGCCCAAGAGGGGGCTGCGGGTGCTGAAGCGGGATTCATCCACTGCTGAACCACAACCCGTGCGGAAGTCCCTGCGTCGGTCTCAAAAATCGCGTAGGGAGCCCCAATAGCGGTTCCCAATAAAGTTACGGCGCCGATCGGCTTCTGAATAAAACTTGGAACCATGGTGGCTTCGGTAAATAATCCGATTGCACATCCATGTGCTAGGTCGATACTTGGAAAGGTCGTGGATGGGTCCTCATGGACGCATACAAACCAACTGGTTTGATCGAGAAACGCTTCCACAGATCGTGAACCAAACTGGATTGAAAAAAGGGAACGGCAGGAACGCACGTCCGTTTTTAGGGTTCGTAACGTTCATGATGCGTCCGAGGGGTATGCAGCAAGCAACTGGAATCGGTTTATGAAACTGTCCGGAAATTGGAAAAGAAATCTAGGGTGGCTGCTATTGGTCACCGTCTGCGTCGTTGGCTCGCTCGGTTATTTCTGGAGCCAAGGCAGCATCCACTCCACTCGGGAAATTGTTTCGATGGTTCCACTAGAACCACCCCTTCCGAGTCGGGAGGAAAGGATTGCACAAGCCAAGCAGCGTCTGGAAGTCCACTTGCTTCGTGCTAAGGAACGGACCGAACAACTGGTATTGAATCACTTCCCGAGCATCGATCCTCTCTTCACCAGAGCCCACGATGGGATACTGCCATTTGCGGAAGTGTGCCTCAGTGGAACCAGCAAATGGAAAATGGTTTTGGATGCCATCCCGCTGCGTCGAGGAGGTGAGCACGAAGCGTTCTTGAAGCAAGAGTTCGAATCCAAAATCTTATCCTCTCGCGACTTGGAGCGGGCGATCGAACAGACTATCCGCGATTACATCCTTGGGGTTCGAGACATCGAAAACGAAATGCTGGTTGCTATGAAGGCCGACATCGAAGATCTGCCAGGCTTCGAGAGCTTGCACGGAATCGATCAAGAGGCGCTATCAACAAAGTTCGATCAAGCGCTCGCAAGCGCATCCGAGAAAGCAGGAAACGATCTTTATGCAAATGTGAACACGCAGTTGGTATCGCTGTTAGCTGGAGAAGTATTAGCTCAGGTTGCCATTAGACTCGGCGTCTCCGGTGGTATTTTAAGCGCAGGAGCCGCTTCGAGTTGGGCTACTTTCGGAGTTGGATTATTGGCCAGCTTGGTAGTCGACCAATTGGTGACGCGATTGTGGGATTGGTGGTCTGATCCGGAAATCGAACTCGCCCTCCAACTCGCAGATCATTTAGGATCACTCCATCAACTGATCTGCGATGGGGATGAGCAAACCCCCGGACTTCGAGGTTTGTTTCGCAAGATTGCTTTGGAACGCGAGGCGGTACGACGAACCGCTGTGGACGAGATGTTGCAAAACGCACTAAATTAGAACGATGGAACGATGCCACCGAATGGCAGACGCATCCTCGGAAGCAGAAACATCATGAGGTTCGAGAACTTCATGATCCACCTGCGATTTGAATGACAAGGAGAATCGGGCAATGCAGGACCAACAGAACAACGTGCGGCGACAAAGTGGTCACCGCAATCATGATCGAATAACTCGAACAATTGGACCCCGACATAGGGTGGTCATGCTCGCAGCAATCCTCGTCGCGTGGATAGGCGCCACGATTCCAGCCGCGCCCGTATACGGCCAAGGCAAACTAACGGTGGCTCGTGAACTGGTCGAACAGATTTCCAAGAAGTTCACCAAAGAGGTTGCAGAGGAAGGCGCAGACCGCTTAGCAACTCGCATGCAACCTTTATTGGCAAAACTGGGGACAGAAGGAAGTGAAGCAATCACTCGTGTTGGCCCACGGGCAGTGACGTTGATGGAGGAAGCTGGCGAGGAATCCGTCGTGGTTGCTCGCATGCTCGCGCGCCATGGCGACGACGCGATTTGGGCCGTTCAGAACCCAGCTCGGCGCAGTCTCATCGCTAACTTGGGGGACGACGCTGGGGTGTCGCTGATGCGCCACGGAACCATCGCTGAGAAAGTTTTAGCGCAGTCAGGAAAGCCGTCGATAGCCGCTTTGAATCAATTGTCCGCACAAGGGGGACGCCGCCTTGCCATTCTCGCCGAAGACCCGAGCACCCGCTCGCTCGCAACCAACACCGATGTGCTGGCGATCCTCGGTAAATATGGTGATCGCGCAATGGATTTCGTGTGGCGCAACAAACTCGCCTTGCTCACAGGAACCACACTCGCCGCCTTTGTCGCCAACCCCGAACCATTCTTGGATGGGGCGATCCAAGTAGCCGAAGTCGCCAGCAGCCAGATCGCCAAACCGATCGCAGAGGAGATTGGCAAGCGAACCGAATGGACATGGGTCCTCATCACAGCGGTGGTCGTGGTAGGCCTGCTGGCTTGGCTCAAATGGCCCAGGCGTCGCGATCCCATCGCACCTTCAAAAACCTAGCGAAACCAATCCGACAACCGCAACCTTGAGCCGGCGAAAAGCGAACCTTCTCGGCCCCACCGACGTCATCTTCCATTGGCACGGCAATTGCACCGTTTCGACCCTGTTTCAGCCGCTGGCTGTCAATTTGGGTGTTGTCGAGAGTCGTTATTTACGGGTTTTGCCACTATGAGCAGGATTCCTTCCAAACCAAACCAGAGCGAAGCGTCCGAACGGGTTTCGTTGGCGGGTTGTATTCTGGCGGCAGCTCCATCGGTCAAGGATCCTCTTTTCGCTAACGCAGTCTGCTTGATTATTGAGCATAGCGATGAATCAACCGTAGGCATCATGCTGAATCGGCCTATGGCGATCGATCCCAAGCCGGTCCTTGGAGCCTTGCTTGGCAGCCAAGAGTTCCAAGGAACCGACTTAACTCATTTACCGTCGTTTCACTTCAATTTCGGTGGACCTCAGAATGGTCCTATTGTCGCGTTGCACAACGATTCGGCGCTCGCTGAAGGGGGCAACGATCATGGCGTTTACATGTCCGCGCAAGTCGACACGTTGAAGAAGTTGGCAACGCTCACTCCGGAGCATCTACGCTGGTTCATCGGACACGCGTCATGGAGCAAATCGCAACTCGAAGAAGAGATTGTTGCAGGCGAGTGGCACGTGATGCCTGCTATACCGCAATTGGTCTTTGCTGATGAAAATATGATGTGGACACACGCCATGGAATGGATCGGACGATCGGTCATCGCCACATTCCCAGGCGTAAACCAATTCCCGAGAACGCCGTTGGCGAACTGAGACATCGGGCGCATTTCTTGAGCATCAAAGATTTGGTGTTCATCGGCGGGAAAAAGTTCGGTATGCATCGACAAACCCGTTTCGGTTTACTGAACGATCAAAACGATCAAAATAGGTTTGTCAGTGGGCCTGGGCGGCGCTAAACCAAGTTGGATCGCATACAATTTGGGGCGGCATGCTATTCGACCTGGCCCACACCAACATTAAGGTTGCGGAGCGTACCGACTATTAACTCCGTCAATCTTTATTCAGCGTGGATGATATGCAACTCTTCAACGGTTCGATGGCACGTGTTCTTGGAATTTTAAGCGCATTTGCCTTGTCCTTCGGCTTCACCGCATCGATCCATGCACAGTTCCAACAAGGACCGCGAGTTGTATCCCCCGAAGTAAGCGGGGGCCGCGTTACTTTTCGGATCCTGGCACCCGATGCGAAGAAAGTTCAGCTTGCCGGCTCCGATATCCCCAGCGTAGGAAGGGGTATCGACTTGACCAAAGGAGAACAGGGCATCTGGGAAACTTCCGTCGAGATCGCGCCAGGGTACTACCGTTACAACTTCAACGTTGATGGGGTCACTGTGATCGATCCTCGCAATCCATCGACCAGTGAATCGGTCAGCAATGTTTGGAGTTTGGTCGGTGTTCCAGGGGCCGAATGGATGGATGCTGCGAATGTCCCTCACGGTGCCATCGAAGAGATTACTTACTACTCAACATCGCTCAAACGATTTCGGCGAATGCACGTCTACACACCACCAGGGTACCAAAAGGGCGAAGGGGTTTTTCCCGTTTTCTATCTGTTGCACGGGGCCGGTGATTGCGATGATTCCTGGACGACAGTGGGTCGAGCTGGCATGATCCTGGACAATCTGATCGCGTCCGGAAAGGCCGTGCCGATGCTTGTCGTGATGCCTGCCGGGCACGCAGGTCCCTTTCGGTTTGGGGGGAATGGTCCCGACGAGTTTGCGCAGGACTTTACGGAAGACTTGATGCCCTATGTGGAATCCAACTACCGCGTCAAAACCGATCGTTCCAGTCGCGCCATGGCCGGCTTATCGATGGGAGGCGCACAGACCTTAAATATCGCCATTCCCAACCTGAGCAAATTCGCCTATCTCGGCATCTTCAGCTCCGGTGTCTTTGGAATTATTCCGTCGCCCAATGCTCCTGCACCTCAAGGTCCATCGTACGAGGAGCAGCACGCGTCGGTTCTCGACGATGCCGAACTCAAGAAAGATCTCAAAGTATTCTGGTTCGCTACCGGCAAAGATGATTTCCTCGTGAAAACATCCCAAGCCACCGTCGAAATGTTCCGACGTCACCAATTCGAGCTCGAGTATCTCGAAGGCGAGGGCGCCCATACGTGGATCGTCTGGCGCGAATATCTTAAAGAATTCACGCCAAAGCTGTTCCGGTAGAAGCCGTCTCCGTTCAAGGTCTGTTTCTTCGCGTGCGAGCGAACCGACGACTCGGAGACTATTCTGGTTACAAACCAGGGTAGAATCTGTCGAACACCATCAAACCTTTCGAGCCCACCATGCGCCCCAATGGATCCTCACCACCTCCGCCAGAGCGCAGCGAAAGTGCCACCAACACCGGCGAGGGTCAATGCGCAGAGGATGCCTTGAGAGCCCGAGAGGCGCAATTGCGAGCGATTCTCAGTACCGCGTCCGATGCGATCATCACGATCGACCAACGTGGTATTATCGTCTCAGCAAATCCTTCGACAGAGCGTATTTTTGGGTATGGCCCCAACGAATTGGTCGGTCAAAACGTAAGCGTCCTCATGCCACTCCCGTATAGCCATGAACATGGACAATACCTAAAGCGATACCTCACAACAGGAGAAGCGAAGATCATCGGCACTGGTCGAGAGGCGATGGGGAAACGCAAAGACGGCACAATATTCCCCGTTGATTTAGCGGTCAGTGAAGTAGGTCAATTGGGACTATTCACCGGCATTATTCGAGACATCAGCGAGCGCAAGAATCTCCAACGAGATATTTTGTCGATCGCCGACGAGGAGCAGCACCGTATCGGGCAAGATTTGCACGACAGCGTTCAGCAAGAATTAGCAGGTATCGGTATGCTGACGCAAACTCTTCTTAATAATCTCAACCGCGAGTCACCGTCCATTCCGGCGGGCATTGTCGAACCTTTGCGCGATCTGTCTCGCAAAATACTTGCCGGATTAACGCGTGCGCATCAGGAGATCCGCGACATTTCAAAAGGCTTGGTTTCCACCCGACTCGACTCCAATGGATTCTTAGACTCCTTGCGTGAACTGGCGGCGAGGACAGACAGTTTGAAACAGGCCCACTGCGCCTTTAAATGCGAGGAACCAGTCGCGATCTCCGATAGTAGCACAGCCACGCATCTCTATCGCATCGCGCAAGAAGCCGTCACCAATGCGCTAAAACATGCAAACCCTAAGCACATCCTCATCGAACTAGGAGTTGAAGATGGGCATCTGGTGCTCAACGTGGCCGATGATGGTTGCGGCTTTGCACCTCATGCAGTAAATACGGGTATGGGGCTCAAATCGATGCAGTATCGTGCCGGACTTATCGGCGGCAATTTGAACATATCACCTGTCGAGAACGGTGGAACTCTATTGACCTGCAAGGTCTTTCGAGGAGGAATGCACAATGAAGAATGGCGAGCCCAAAAACAAGGGTAACAAGTCGCATGCAGCCAGAATCTTTATCGTCGACGACCATCCCATGATGCGCGACGGAATGGCGACGCAGATCTTGCATGAACCGGGACTTTCCGTTTGCGGAGAGGCCGACGATGTCGAACCGGCGCTGCAACTTATCAGTGAACTCTGTCCAGACCTAGTAATTATCGACATATCGTTAAAAACCGGGCATGGGATCGATTTGATCAAGCGTCTTCGCGAACGCAACTCTACGGTAAAGATGCTGGTTATTTCGATGTATGACGAGGCCGTTTATGCCGAGAGATCCTTGCAAGC
>JBKCUW010000029.1:0-10875 GCA_046318275.1 Pirellula sp.
GTATTGAAGTACGGTAGCTCCTCGCTGCCAGTGTTGTCTCAAACGAGAATGTAACGCGAGCCGCAACCAACTCATCGATTCGCTTCAACAGGAGTTCAGACGCTCGAACAGCCTGAGTCTCTGGAGCAAACGGAGCCAACCTCCCCGAGTGCAACCCTCCTCGAACTCACGCGCGAGACTCGCGCTTTGAAACCCTCAAAAACGCAGGGGAAATGAGTTTTCCGAGTTGGCGAGTCCAAGTGCCACCAAAGCTCGATCAACTCCCAAGGTCGCTTTTGAGTCGCGCGGTTGTTAACTGGCGTGGGGATTTTCCGAACGCATCCCTTTTCGACAGGCCGGTAAACAACGCGCGAGTCTAGAAAACAGCCGTTTGGAGCGTTGAAACTCCATACGTGTTGCTACCGTTGCGTAGCGCTCGTTTGCGAGCCATGGTGTTTCCGGGGAAGGCTCATCGAGCCAACTCGGGTCCGACCAAACCGACTCTCCTCCGGCCAAGCCCATGGTCCCTCTCTAGCGGTTCAAGAAACGTAGGCGCCTGACGGACAGGTTCGGAGCGTATCGTGTACAATCAAGAGTTCAACCAGCGGGAGATGAACAGAATGAGAATCGAGATAGACCCAACGGTGGATTTTGCATGCAAGTTGTTGCTGGGTAGACGATAATGAAGCGATCGCCGATCCGCGTGATCAATGGATGTACTTCTTTCGACGAGCCGAAGGATCGACCGTCGAGGAGTTATTGGAGCGCTTACCTGATCCCGTTTTTAAACGAGCCGTAGGAGTACTAGAGATGATTTCACGAACACCGGACCAACGCCGACACTACGATGCACGGTTGAAATGGGAACTCGATGAGAATACTCGAATCCAAACAGCGTTTGAAGAAGGTGAAGCACTTGGCAGGATCGAATTGATTCGGACTTTGGAGAATCTGTTGCAGATGCAGATAAGTTCCGATGCAGAGCTTCGAGGCAAGTCAATTGCGGAACTTAGACAGCAAGCCCAATACCTACAGGAATTGATTCGCAACCGATCGTCGTCATAACCCTCCCCGTGCGAAAACGTCATCGGGAGGGGCAAAGGCATACCACCCAACACAGGTTTTTGATGAATGGAGTTTTCATGATAGTACCCGCGAGTTGTATCGAAGTTCCGAGGTTCTTTGGCGCGAACACGCTTACAAGAATCGACGCAATCTTACGGCCTTGTTGTTGGTTTGCGTCGGAAATGCAAATAGTGTACTTGCTGCTCGAACTCGCACGCTCCAGCGCTTACGAGGAAGTTGTATTTAACTTTGATAGAAGCGAGGTCACGTTCGTTGCCGGAGTCGATGCCGATTCGCCGGACAGCATGCCATTCCCCCCGGATAAGCGGCGATTGAGAGATTGGATTGAACTACTGCATGAAAACTGGTCGCTGGCTCGTGATCAATCCCATACTGATTGTTGCATGTTGAGAACATATCACCCTGGGACCTTAACAACTTGGTCTGTTGTCAATTACGAGCAATCGGTGCAGTTCAAAAAATACCAAGTTGAGGTTGAATTCATATGGAACAGGAGCATCTACGATTATCTCGTGCAGGCAGTAGTGAATCTAGCGACGCTACGACCGCAGCATGTTTTCGGACCAGACGTATACATCAAGTCACTTTCAACCGAGATTCTTTCTCTCGCGAATCAGGAGACGAATGTGCAACTTAAGTCGGAAGTCGAGCACGCAGTACAAAGTGAAGGGATGGCAGGAATAATACTCCAGGAGGTGACACGACAAACGATAGCGGTGCACCCAGCGCTTCTAAGCTTCTGTAAGGGAGCATAAAGGAACGACCTGTCAGCGAGCACGAAGAAATGACCCAGTAGCGAGCAAATAGGAATTGAACCACCGGGCTGGGGATTGAGAAGGGAAGTGCCCTGGCTGCTGCGCAGCAGCCAGAGCGACCCAGACCCTCGCGCTCGCCAATGCCTCAGGGGGGACGTGGCGGGTGGCCTACAACGGCGAAGTTTCCGCAGCATTGTCCCCATCGATCACTGCCGCTCAGCTAGAATCAAGACTGGAAGCGTTCAATGGCATCGACAACGTCACCGTGACCGGCCGTCACCGCGATCAGCCGTCACCGCGATCAGCCGAAACGCGCTAGCGTGTGGTTTCCTCGCGACAATCCAACGTCGACGATCGGAGGACATCGATTCGCTGACCCACACTGAGTTTCAGGAGACTGTGTCGCGGGAGCCGCATTCAAAAGGCAACCGAATGCTAGCGCATTTCGGCTGATGTCCACAACCACCATGCAGCAGATCATCACCCAGTCGTTCAACGCCCTGAGCCAACGGACCCAGATCGCGCGGTACCAGAGCACCGGCACCACCAACGCAGTTGCAACGACCGACTTCACCTTCGATACCGCGAACCGATTGAGTGGTGTCGCCCACAAACAAGGCTCCACAAACCTCAATACGTATGCTTATGCCTACGATCCCCTGTCGAGAATCGCCACGATCGTCTCGACGCTCGAGGGAACAGACCTCCGCGAGCGCAACCCTCTTCGTAACAATACTCTCCGCGCTCGAAATTCGTAAAGCCTTGAATTGCAAGGACTTACGAAGTTCGAGACCCGCTTGGTCTATTTTTTCTACGAAGAGGTTCGAACTTTGGTTAACGCAAACCTCGACAGTATCATAGCCGTGGGAGTAGAACGAAGCAATCCGAATTTCGCAGCATTTTGCCACCTGCAATTGCCACGGTACGTACACCATTGCTTTTGAATAGCCATCGAGGTTCCAACGCTCTTACTTGAGTCTCTTGCCGAGGATTGAAAAGTCTTTCCCCGACTGCTTTTCCCAAAACGCGTAAACCACACTTTCCGATCGTATTGCCGAAGTGACTATTGGGTAACTGGCGTCACTGCCAAGTCTCTCCGAATTGGAACTTCCTGGTGCTAAAAGCAACAGATCTCCGCTGCGTTTGCTGGTCCACACGGTATAAAAACCGTCGCTACTGTTTGCTATCCAAGGCTGCTCGCCGACACCAATAAACGCTTCCGAAATGCTCTCGGGCTCGGCGCTGAAAACACTTCGATCACGACGCCAGACCGTTAGGAGTTTCTGATTTCTATCGAGCGCCAACATGCCTCCGTCCATAGGGCAAGCGTTTAGTTGCCAATTGTTTTGTCCAAGCCGAACTGCACTTTTAAATGTTCCTCCACCATCATCTGACGAAACCAAGTACATGTCTCGATTCCCATTGATCGAATTGCGAAAAAGTACGTGCAGCGAATTTCGAGTCGCTACGATTGATGGGTGGCAACATTCGCACACGCTTCCGTCTGGCGAGCGGTATACATGCACATTCTTGCTCCATGTTCGTCCTTGATCGCTCGACTTAGACGCAAATATCTGAGTGCCTTTTTCGCGAAGATCCAACCAAACACACCAGAGTATTCCCTCGCTCGACGCGGTCATCGCGTGTAGTCCTTCTCTTGCCGAGGATTCAACATCATTCACGCGACTTGGACCAATCCAAGTTTTTCCATTGTCGTCGGAATGATACGCCAATATGTCTCCGTCTTTCCCTTTGCCCTCAACGCCACCAATTGCGGTGATGACTATTGACTTGCCTGAATGAGCAATGCGAGGTCCACGACGCATGCCTAATGACATATTAGGAATTCGAAAAACAACTTGTGGTTCTAACTTGGACGGACCATTTACTTGGCAATAAAAGACTTGGTCCCCCACTCCAAAGGTCAAATGTGCGACTCCATCCTCTGAAACACAGGCTTGCGGCTGCCTTGGAGCACTTTCGGATGGGCCCTCGAACACCGTGAATGGATCTCCGGCCGAAAGTGATGTTGCTATCACCGACAACGTTGCGAATACGATTGACTTAACCATGAGGATACTCCGGGTTTTGAGGGTGAGCAGCGATTGATCCGAAAAGATAGAACAACGCTGGCGTTACGATTTGGTCGAGGAGTGTAGACGCAAGCATTCCGCCAAAGAGGACGACTGATAACGGATAAAGGATTTCTTTTCCAGGTTCTCCGTAGCCGAAAAGCAATGGAACCAATCCAACAAAACTCGTCATCGCAGTCATCATCACTGGCGCAAGCCGTTCGAGGCTACCGCGAATGATCATATCTTTACCGAAAGGCATTCCCTCGACCTCCATGAGATGTTGATAATGCGAGATCATCATGATCCCATTGCGGCTCACGATACCAATCAAGGTGACAAAGCCGACCCAGTGCGCTAACGATAGGTGAGTCGTTTGAATCCAGACCAAAGGCCACGTATACCATGCGTGCTCTGCTAGTTCCGCCAAGTTTGGACGGTTGACAACAAGCAGCGCGACAATCGCACCTAGTGCCGCCAGCGGAACATTGGCGATGACTTGAAGAGCCGCTCGTTGTGAACCAAGTGCTTTCATCAGCAACAAGTAAACGCCAACCATACTGAGAATTGCTAGTCCCCAAAGTCGAAGGGTAGCTTCTTGTTGTGCTTCGAACTGGCCACTGTAGTCGAGATAGTATTCGCCAGGCAGATCTCGAAGAGTTGCTTCAACAGGCGTGAGTGCAGTCTTTATATCAGCGACCACGCTAGACAAGTCTCGACCTTGTACGTTGCAGAAGACAGCGACTCGGCGTTGGACATTCTCTCGATTCAAGACGTTCGGTCCGGTAGTATCGAGTACTTCGGCAACCTGAGACAGAGCAACCTTTACACCTGATGGCGTTTCAATGATTGTTTCCTCGATTACCTTTGGGTCTCTGCGTGAAGCCTCGTCATACCATACGACCAGTCCGAAGTACTTGTCGTCCTCAATGATTTGCGAAACGACACGCCCCTTAAATGCAGTTTCCAGAAGCTCGGTGACATCTCCGGGGGCTAAGCCATAACGCGCGGCTTGTTCCCGTTTCACTCGCATCTGAACTTGGGAAATTTCAATTTGAGGCTCGATCTGCAAGTCGACGATTCCCGCAATGGATTGCATGCGTTCCTGAATATCGTAGGCGGCAGTTCGCAATTCTCGGAGGTCTGGCCCAAAAACCTTTATGGCGATTTGGGCACGGATACCTGACATCATGTGGTCAAGTCGATGCGAGATCGGCTGGCCGATATTTACAGCGGCCCCAGGAATGCTAGAGATGCGATCACGTAGGTCAGCAAAGACTTTTTCTTGGGGACGACCACGGTAGTCGAAACTCCACAGGTGGGCGACTGGGATGGCTCGCAGGATGGTGTAGTACCAACCCGGCTTGTCGGTCTTATATTCTGCAAAGCGAATTTCGAATTCAGTGTTGTTCACTCCTTCAGCATGTTCGTCAAGTTCTGCTCGCCCTGTGCGCCGAGCAACGGAAAGCACTTCGGGAACCTCGACAATGATCGATTCCACTCGACCAGCGAGGCGTTGGCTTTCAGCTAGCGAAGTGCCTGGTTCCAACCTTAAGTTGATCGTTGCCGTCCCTTCGTTGAATGGCGGCAAGAACTCTCCTCCCATCCATGGCAACGTTAAGCAGCTTAGCAGTACTAATATGCTAACGCCACCGAGTACCATTCTTGGACGATTCAGAGTCCACCGCAGCATTCGTTCATCGACGGATTTGAGCCAACGCATGAAAAGCGGTTCACGCTTATCTGTAAGAAACGGCGCGTTGGGCAGCAGCACGCTTGCCAAGACCGGTGTAAAGGTTAACGAAACAGCTAGTGAGCTTAGTAATGCGACAATGTAAGCAATCCCCAGCGGCGCAAACAAACGACCTTCGAGCCCAGACATCATGAATAGTGGCACAACAACGAGGACTACGATCAGAGTTGCGTATACGATGGAATTGCGAATCTCACTGGAGGCGGAAAAGATGACGCCAATTGGGGCTTTCTGTTCCGCGATTGGGAGTTGTTTGTTCTCTCGCAATCGCCGGTAAATGTTTTCAATATCGACAATCGAGTCATCGACTAAGTCGCCAATGGCCACGGCGATACCGCCCAGTGTCATCGTGTTGATGGTAATCCCGAAGATGTAGAAGATGATGATCGTCAAAAGGATCGACAGAGGCATGGATGTCAGTGAACTGATGCTCGTTCGGAAGTTCCCCATGAGGAGGAACAGAATTACGACAACCCAAATCGCGCCATCGCGAACCGCTTCGCTGACGTTAGCCACGGCCGCTTCAATGAAATCGCTTTGGCGAAAGATCTCAGTCTCGATCTTGACGTCGGCAGGAAGTTCTCGCCTCAGAGACTCAAGCACCAAGTCGATTCGCTTATCTAGGGCGATGGTGTCAGCATCAGGCTGCTTTTGAACGGTCAGCATCACAGCCGTGCCACCGCGCAATTCGCGATATGCCATGGGCGTAGCTTTGTTGCTTTCCGGGGTCGATTGCTCAGTAGGCTTCTCAGTCGCCTTGCTTTGCTCATACTCCGTTGAATGATTGACTGCGAAGTGTGTATCCGCGTCGATCTTGATAACAGCGGATGCGTCACCACGTTTGATTGGACCTCCAAAAACGACATCCGCGACATCGCCGACTCGAATCGGGATTTGCTCTCGCCAAATAATTGGAGTCGCGGCGATCTCCTCAAGCGTCAGAGATTGACCTTGAATACGCAGTAATGATTCCTTATCCCCTCTATTCATCACGCCGCCGCCGGCCAACACATTAGCCTTGGTCGTCGCTTCCGTTAGCTGAGCGAGTGTAACGTTGCGAGCCGCGAGCCGCGAAGGCGATGTGAGAACTTGGTATTGGCGAAGGATTCCACCCATCACCGAGACCTGCGAAACGCCTTCGACGGCAAGCAATCGATTGCGAACTGTGAACTCACCTAGCGTGCGCAATTCCATGGCCTTGGCATCGGCCTCCGCTGGGGACTTTGCAGGTGAATCACTACGAAGAGCCAGCAACATGATCTCGCCCATAATGGATGAAATTGGAGCGAGTGTTGGATTCGTGTTCGGAGGAAGCTTGGATTGTGCAAGTTGTAGTTTTTCATTGACGATTTGGCGATCGATAAAGATATCCGTTCCCCAATCGAACTCGACCCAAATAATGGAAAGTCCTATCGCCGAAGAAGAGCGGACACGCTTGACGCCAGTAGCCCCATTGAGGAGCAACTCAATTTGGCGAGTGACTAGCACCTCGACTTCCTCTGGTGCCAGTCCTGGGGCCTCTGTCATGATTGTGACAGTTGGCCTGTTGAGATCCGGAAATACATCGACAGGCATCGTTCGCATTAACGATATGCCAACAATCATCGCCAAAAGAGACGCGATAGCGACAATCGCTCGATTATGCAATGAGAAGCGTATGATTCCGTCTAGCAATTGATTACCTCAGTGATGCAAACGCTGTCTGCAACTCTCGACCGCCTGCGGAAACCACAGCCTCGCCCGCAATAACTCCACTGGTGATTTCGATGAACTCGCCGTCTGTACGCCCCACCGTCACTCTGCGGCGCTCAACGTAATCATCTGCTCTCTGCACAAATACAAAGGAGTGTAATCCGTCTCGTAGTACAGCAACCGACGGAACAACTAAAGCAGATGGGCCATCTGTGGATTTAATCAACACCGTGAGTTGCATCCCATCACGCAGCATACCTATCTGTTGCGTGAGCGAGGCATGATCGATTGTCGCTCGCTTCAGAGTCGGGTTAGGGTTGAGATTTGGCACAAGCCAAATCCGCTGTGTTCTTGTCGCTTCACTGACGATCGGTCCAACGCGCACGACGTGAACCGGGAATTTGATGTTGTCATTAGAGAGGACCGATGCCTGTCCAGAGCTTTCAATAGAGATTTGGTCTCGCAGTTGTGTTGGCAGATGTGCTTCGATCCAAATCGAATTCAAATTTTGAATTTCAACAAGCGATTGATTCGCAACAACCGTTTCCCCCAAAGTTCCGACCCAAGAGACAAGTCGGCCGTCAATTTCTGCCCTAATTGGTAGGAAATCGATGATTTTCTTTTCTCTGACTATCGATTCGATCTCATTAGCGTTCACGCCCAATGACGATAGCTGACGTTTCAGACTTTCAGCTCGCCCTTCCAACTGGTCTGCCTTTGAAGTTACTTCCAACAAGATGCGACGTGAGATCGCATCGCTGCCTATATCCTGCAATCGCTGTGCTCGTTGTCGGGAAAGATCGGCATCAAGCTTTGTCTTCAGCAGATCCAATTGCAGCGTATAAAACTCAGGAGAAGCAATCTCCATCAGCAATTCGCCCGCGCTAACCTCTTTCCCTGGGCTAAGCGTATGCGATTGGATCGTGCCAGCGAGTTGAGAAGATGCGACCGATCGATTCTCAGGTGGCAGAGTTACGCTGGCGGAAAGCGGGATAGCATTGCCGATCTGTCGCTGAGTGACAGTTGCCGTCTCAATCCTAAGTCGACTGCGGTCTTGCTGCGAAAGTTTGAGCACGCCTAGAAAAAACAGACTCGACAGCTCATGCCCACCTTTAACGACAACGCGATCGCCCGGGTAAACATCTCCTTGGACGACTTCGACAAGGGAAGCTGCAGAGCCATTTGGACTTAGCTTCCTGGAGCCAACCGTCACGTTGCGTTTCTTATATTCTGCCGAGTTGCGAGTTGATGCTTCCTCGACAAATACATAAGTTTGAAGTCCGTCGCTGTACACCGAGCTGTGTGGAATCGCAATCCGATCATTCTGAGAGTTGGTGTTTATTATTGCATTACCTACTAAGCCCGGAACCACTGCAGGATTTGAAATAGATACCCAAGCCCATCCGACTTGCGATTTAGGTTCCAAGCCTGCGTCCATTCGATCAATAGCACCTTCGATACTCAACTTTCCATCGGAAAACTCTAAAGATACCTTCTGCCCAATCGAAACATTGAACAAGTTCTTCTCGAGTATTTGCAGCCTCACCCATGTTACGTCGCTGTTAACGATTTCGAAAAGGTGCTCAAAAGCATCTACAAACTTCCCTTCCGACAGATCCGAGTGGATCACTTTACCTGCGATCGGAGTTCGCACTAAATGTCGAATCGGTAACAGTTCGCTTTGCTCAAGCGTATTCGCATCGACGCCGAGTGTTTTTGCGCGGATGCGTGCGATGGCAAGGCTGTTCTCACTCTGTTGATACGCATTCTCCACATCAAGCAGTCTCTGCATGGGAACTGCGCCTGCGTTGGCGGACGGTTTCGTCAACTCGAGTAATTGCTTGTTGAGTGCTAGCTCCTTCTTTGCCTGGTTGTATTCGAGTTGAAGGACTTCAAGTTCGCGACTTGATAGTTCCGCGACAACTTGGTCCTTCGCAACACTATCGCCGGGACGAACAAGCAGCCGCGTAATCCGTCCCGATATTTGTGCCGACCCAAACGCTTTTGCATTCCAGGGCGCGACGGTTTCGGCGTATGCAAATAGACCTGAGGACACTTCGCCAACAGATACTTCAGCAGTCTCAAGGCCAATCGCATCGCGAGCTTGTCTTGAAAGAGTGATGTAACCTCTATCTGTGTCGACCTGAACGCCTTTGGTTGGTAGCGGCTGATGCCCTTCGTGCGCATGCGTCTGAAAGGCGAAGAGCGAGAGCATTAAAGCAAGGCTAAGGCGTTCTTTAAAACCGGAAAACATATTCTCACTTCTTGATGAAGCTACCAGGATCAGGCAATGGATCTTTGGAAGACTTGGCCGAGGTTAGGAATTCATCCACACAAGGCGGACAGCAAAACTCATAAGATTTTCCATCAATAATCCAAGCGAACTTTGGATTCGCCTTCGGTCCGGAGATGGGACAAAGCCTATCACCGACTTTTGGCTTCATGTCGTGCTCGGATTTGATTCCCTTGAATTTCTGCGATGCCGTAACACTGCCATTCGCGATGATATCAGCCGATGTGTACCATCCGCCTGGAGTCAAATAGAGTTCCTTTTCCGCACCAGCCGCAAGTTTGTCTGGCATCTCGGGTGAATCGCCATGTGATTCTTGCCCGGACTGAAAACCCAGTCGGAAACGCTCACCGGCGATGCGTATATTAGGAATTGTCACATCAAGTTTGCGACCAATTAGTTCGCTCGGCAGCTTCCCAACGAACAAGGATGTTTTGTTTTCTGCATCGCCATCTTGCGGACTTGGCTCGAAGGCAATGCTCTTGGAGTCAGCATCTCCGTCCGCTTTGACGAAGCCTTTAAGAGACTGGCTTTCAACATCAATAACACGAGTTTCGTCTTTGCCAAGTGTATACAGGCGTATGGTGCCATCCGATTCGACAACAGCTTCAACATGATAGCTGTCTCGACCAAGGGAAACCATGATTCCACCGTGAGCACCGGCTTTGTGCCCGTGTTCCGTGTCTGATTCCAACGGTGTGGTCGCAGTGGACTGTAAATCGGACCCCTTAGGGTTTCCTGGTTTGTTCTGCTCCAGTGTTGATTGGGATTTTTTTACGCCTGCATCACTTACTTGATTTGTTGGATTGCACCCTGCGATCATCAATACGCCGAGTGCGGAACTCGAAACCAAACTCGCAATCAGCCAGTCTGTTTTTTTCATTTTTAGACCTTCGTTATTAGTTGAATCAAACTATTGCTTGAGCGACGCTTCATATAGATCGTCAAGCTTTGCAAGGAACTTCTCGGGAGCGGCTGTCATCTTTTTGATGCACGGTGGGCAGCAGACAAACACCGCATGGCCTTCGACAATACCCATCTTGGACTTCTCCGAAACTTCGTTGTCGGTCATGACGAGGCAATGACCTTGTGCTTTGGCAAAGTTTGCTCGAATCTTGTCGAGGTGCTTCGCGTCAGGCTTAGATTTCAAGCAATCCTCGCAACAAACATAGAGAACTTCCTTTGTCTCTGGATCAGTCATCTTGACGGGTTTGGCATGACTGGTCAGCGATTCACCTGAGACTGGAC
>JBKCUW010000030.1:0-41469 GCA_046318275.1 Pirellula sp.
TCCGCGACTCGTTCCGGAAACGTTTCGAATAGGTTGTTCCGTTCGCCCGGATCCGAAGCCAAATCATAAAGCTGACCCGCTGCGGAAGGTTGATTATCCGGAATGCCGTAACGCGCTAAAACGGAATCCCGCTCGTAGCGATTCCCACCAGAACCCACATGGTCGATGTACTTCCATTCCCCCTTGCGAATCGCAAGTGTTCGCGCCCCCGAAAAGGCTTGCGTCAGAAGATAAGGACGAATCTGCGGATGGTTTGGATCCAGCCAAGCGGGAAGCAGATTGAAGCTATCCTCAGCCCCATCCTCCGGAACCGCATTTTGTGTGATCGCTGCCAGCGTTGCCGGGAGGTCAGTCAAACTGAGCGTCTGCGCACTGACGCTGCCGGCGGGAACGCGGCCAGGCCAACGCACCAAAAACGGAATGCGATGACCGCCTTCCCATTGATCACGCTTGATACCCCGCCATGGTCGCGCCCCATCGTGCTCGTAATCCTCACGCATATGAACCACACTGGCGACTTCAGGCCCATTATCACTTGTAAAGACAACGATGGTATTGTCCGCAACCCCTAAGCGTTCAAGTGTCGAAAGCAGTTCACCAACGATCGCATCCAATTCATGGATAAAATCGCCGTGAGGCCCCGCACCCGATTTACCTTGAAACTGTTTGGCCGCAAACGATGGAAGATGTACGGCTTGAGTGCAGTGATAAAGAAAGAACGGCTTCTCCGGTGAGGTAGCTACATGCCGCTCCAAAAACTCCTGGCTCTTGCGAAGAAAAACAAGATCCACTTCTTCCATCGGAAAGTCTGGCGCAATCAACCCCTGGCGACAATCATTCGCATACGGGTGCTTGGGCAATCGAGATTTGTCCAACAGCGTCGAAGGAGGTGTCCCCACGCGATCGTTTTCGATAAAGGCATACAGCCAGTCGGTCGTCGGGCAACACGCCGTTCCAAAGAAAGACTGGAACCCATGGTCCGTCGGCCCCCCTTCGATCGGCTTGCTGAAATCCACTTGCCGGACCGCCTCCACGCCATTGCCACGTACGGGTTGCCCATCTTTATCGAAGAAGGTCATGCCGACGTGCCATTTTCCCACACATGCCGTCGCGTACCCGCAGTCCTTCAGCATTCCGGGCAACGTAAACCGACCGGGAGCGATCAAGGACGGACCACCAACTCCCGCAAACACGGTCCCTCCGTTACGAACTCTAAAGGGCATTTGGCCGGTTAGCAACCCATAGCGTGTCGGTGTGCAAACGGTGCAGGGACTATGCGCGTCGGTAAACCGCATACCCTCGCGGGCTAACCGATCGAGGTTGGGTGTGGCAACCTTGGACTGGTCGTTGTAGCAACCGACATCTCCATATCCGAGATCATCCGCCAAAATCAAAACTATGTTGGGCCGTGAACCGACCTCATCCCCTCGTGCAGCACCAGCAATCGCGACGAATGCGACCGCTAAGCAACTCCAAATACCAGCACTCGCGGATCGCATAAAAAGGGATTGCGGCATACTCATAGGTTTATATTTCGAAATCGTGAGGATTGAGGAACATTGGATTCATGAGGGAGCCCGGGTCGCGAATGGTTTCGAAGCAGATCCCGCTAATCCTACTCACTTTGATGAAGTACAACATACCGAAAGCGTTAAGCGACCTCCTAGCCTAACAGATCCCGAAGAGGACAGGATTTGTGTTCGATTTCTTGACGGGCGCTAAAGATGCGCCCCCTACAAATGCCCTCGGACACGGTAAGTATCGAACCCGAATTGTACTCCGCTCGATCTTTTTAATATCCGAGGATTATCTCGGCGGAGCACCCTGACAGGATTCTGTTGGGCTACAATGGTGTTGGTGAGTTCGGCCTTTCCTATGCAGCACGACCATTCCAAACTCATCCTCCCGCCTCCAACCATTTTGTATCGATTCCTTGCCGAGATCGACGCATGTCCCCTCCCCATCGTCATGTCCTGCTAGGTCCTCTTATCGTCGCGATATTTGCGATTGCGACGTTCGTGGGGTGCCTGCCGCGATCCACTGCTGCCGACTTTGAGAATGAGATACAACCGCTGTTGACGCGTTACGGCTGCAACTCCGGCGGATGCCACGGTAAAGCGAGCGGGCAAAACGGCTTCAAGCTTTCTCTCTTCGGGTTCGACACCAAAGCTGATTACGAAGAAATCGTGCAGCACGCGCGTGGTAGACGGGTCAATGTTGCGACTCCCGATCAGAGCCTACTCCTTCAAAAGTCGATCGGCGCAATGCCTCATGGCGGGGGAACTCGATTCGGACCGACGAGCGAAGCGTACCAAATACTCCGACAATGGATCTCCGATGGGGCTCCCGCTGCATCGCCATCAGCACCACGCCTGACTGCGATCCGGATCGAACCAATTGAACGGTCGTTGCAAAGCGGTGAAATCGTCAATCTTCACGTTATTGCATCCTACAGTGATCAACATGAACGTGATGTGACTAAACAATCCTCGTTTGCCAGCAACATCGACGTGGTAGCCAGCGTGAACGACGAAGGAGTTGTTACTGCCGGCAAGGAATCCGGCGAAGCGACGATCATGGCTCGCTACATGGGACAGGTGGCCGTATTTACCGCAATACTGCCCCATGGGCACTCACTCGCGGAGATACCTAACTTCTCCCCTCGAAACTACATCGACACCCTCACCGTCGACAAATGGAAGAAGCTTGGGCTGACACCGACTCCAGGGTGCGATGACGCTACCTTCATTCGACGCGTGACGCTCGATGCGAATGGACGATTGCCTACCAGCAAAGAGGTTCGGGACTTCCTTGCCGACCCGAATCCCGACAAACGAGCTTTATGGATTGATCGCCTGCTGGACTCTCCCGAGTATGCGAGTTACTTCGCACTTCGATGGGGATCGATCCTTCGCAATTCGAACTTAGCGGGTGCGGACCAAGCCTCCTACGCATTTCACAATTGGCTCAAAGATATGTTGGCACGTAACCGTCCCTACGACGAATTCGTGCGTGGTATTATCGCCGCCAGCGGCGAATGGCAGGACGCTCCGGCAATCAACTGGTATTGGCAGAGCCGCGATGACCAACTGCATCAAGTGACCGCAGACACCGCCCAAGTATTCCTCGGCCAACGACTGCAATGCGCGCGATGCCACCACCATCCCTACGAACGATGGAGTCAGGACGACTACTACGGCTTGGCAGGCTTCTTCACACGCCTGGGTCGCAAGAGTTTCGGTCAACCGCCTCCATATTTCGCATCCGCGACAGCCACCACTGGGGAAAGGAATCCGCGGACCGGCAAGGTTCCGGAACCAAAATACCTGAGTGGGGACGTCGCCATCTTTACTGCCGAAGAGGACCCACGGCACGGACTCGTCGATTGGATGGCTCGCCCCGACAATCCGTTCTTTGCGAAGTCATTGGTAAACCGACTGTGGGGGCATTTTTTTGGCCGTGGTCTCGTCCACGAAGTGGATGACATGAGAGCAACCAATCCCGCATCCAATCCGCAACTTCTCGATGCGCTGACACGCGACTTCATCGATCATCGTTTCGACATGAAGCACATGTGTCGACTGATGCTCAATAGCGCCGTCTACCAACTCGGCAGCGAACCCATGGAGGGGAACAACAAGGACCGGCAGAATTTTGCACGATACTATGGGCGACGGATGATCGCAGAAGTATTTTTTGACTCGGTGGATCAAGCGACGGGCACGAAAACCAAATTCAATGGCGTGGCCAGTTCGGCGCGGGCCGTCGACCTGCCCCACGAGAATTTCGGCTCCCATTTCCTCGATACTTTCGACCGACCACGTCGCGTCACCGGGTGCGAGTGCGAACGATCCAGCGGAGCAACACTCGCCCAAGTCCTCATTATGGCCAACAGTGACGAAACGGAGAACAAAATCGCTAATGGCCAAGGAATCATCGCTCAATTGCTAAAAGATCAAAAAACCAATGATGAAATTGTCGATGAATTGTATCTAGGAGCGGTGAGCCGATTCCCTACCGCCGAAGAACGTAACAAAACGAAGTATTTTATCGATGCGGTCGAAAACAAGTCCGAGGCATACCAAGATCTGCTTTGGACCCTTCTGAACTCACGCGAGTTCATGTTCAACCATTAGAGGTAGCTAACAATGCTCGAAATCCACGGAATGAACGACGGCAATGGTTACCCAACTCGGAGTTCAGCCCGGCCCATTGCGGATGCCTCTGGCAATCGTCGCACGTTCCTCCAGGTCGGAACCCTCGGAGCCGCCGGCATGGCGAGCCTATCGCTCGCCGATCTTTTGCGAATGCAAGCAACCGCGCAGGATTCCACCAAGCCGACTCGCAAGAAGTCAGTGATTCTCGTTTGGCTCGCGGGTGGACCGAGCCACATCGACATGTACGATCTGAAACCTCAAGCACCCTCGGAGATTCGTGGCGAATTTCGCCCGATCCAAACCAATGTCTCCGGAATCCAAATCAGCGAGCATCTCCCGTACCAAGCTCGCATGATGGACAAGCTCGCAATCGTTCGATCGGCGTTCCATACCAACGCCGGACACGGAATGGGTAGTCAATGGATGCTGACAGGATACCAACCGACGATCGAGGTCAACGACAATATCTACCCGTCGTGCGGAAGCGTCGTTGCAAAGATGAAGGGGCCGAATGAACCCGGACTACCCGCCTACGTCAACCTTCCTCGCCTTTTACCGCTCGGCAAAGCTGCTTACCTCGGCGCGTCGTACAACCCCTTTTCCCCCGACAGCGATCCCAACCAAGATTCCTTCGCAGTCCGAAATCTAAAGCTTCCAGGCCAAGTCCCCATCGCAAGACTTGATCGCCGCCGCGTCTTGCTCGGCGAGTTGGATCATCTTCGCCGAGACATCGACAACAAAGGAGACTTGATCGGCCTCGACAAGTTTTATCGCGATGCGATGGAGATGGTAACCAATGACAAAGCCCAAATCGCATTCTCCATCCAAAAAGAACCAGCGAGCCTCCGCGACTCGTACGGCCGCAACGACCTAGGACAAAGTTGCCTGCTCGCACGCCGCCTCGTCGAAGCAGGGGTCACCTTTGTTACTATCCAAGCGGGCGGGGGCTGGGATACGCACGGAGACAACTTTAAGCAACTCAAGGACAACCTACTCCCCAAGTACGATCAGGCTGTTGCAGCCTTGGTCCAGGATCTCCACGATCGAGGATTGTCGGAAGATGTTCTAGTGGTTTCCTTCGGAGAATTTGGGCGTACACCGAAAATCAACGGCGGTGCAGGCCGCGATCATTGGCCCGGCGCTATGTCGATTCTCTACGCGGGTGGAGGCTTGAAAATGGGACAAGCGATCGGGGAAACCAACGCGTATGCTGAGTACCCGACTAGCAAACCCTACTCGGTGGGTTGTGTGCTGAGCACGATGTACCATTGCCTGGGCATCGACCATAAACATGTATTTTACGATCCGGCAAATCGTCCACTCCCTATCCTCAACGAAGGGGAACCGATCCAAGAATTGGTTTAATCGATGGATGCGAGACTCTGGGCATGCATTTTCGTTCTAGCGATACCTACGTGGTCGTGGGCGCAATTGCCATCGCCCCGTCTCGATCGAATCGCTCCACTCGGGGCTTCCGTGGGTGGCAAAGCCGAATTGGAGATCCAAGGCGCCGATCTTGAAGAGGCGACGCTCGTCTTTGATCACCCAGGCATTTCTGCCACACCCATCGACGGCAAAGAGCGATTCTTTCACGTTTCCGTGACAAACGAGGTTCCAGAGGGGACGTACGACTGCCGTGTGCTCGGCAAATACGGCATCAGTAACCCGCGATTGTTCGCAGTGCATCGAGGGATGGCAGATGTCGCTGAAATCGAACCGAACAATGCTCAAGCAACAGCGCAATCCATCCAAGTTAACCAAGTCGTGTTCGGAACGAGCGACAACAACGAATTGGATGTCTTCAAGATCCAATTAGAACAAGGTTTTCGCGTGACCATCGATTGCTCGGCAGGTCGCCTCGATTCGATGCTCGATGCGACCCTGCTCCTTGTGGATTCCCAGGGCAAACAGCTTGCCGCGAGCAGCGATTATTTTGGGCGCGATCCCATGATCGATTTCGAGGCTCCCACCACCGGCGAATACTGGATCGTACTTCACGATCTCTCGTATCGCGGTGGACTTCCCTATCGTCTCATGGTCACGACCCGACCTTGCGTCGAAAATGTGTTCCCTAGAGTTGTCCAAGAGGGCAACGCGGCGAACTTTAAGGTGATCGGCCGAAACCTAGGTGCTTCGGCAAAGGAGACGACGAATGTCGTGCAGGAACGCAAACTCTTTGAGGCCAGTTACTCATCCAGCCCACCAGCAAACCTATTGCAGCATGGCGCATTTCGCTTCCTCGAGCACCCTTCGCAGCATGGTGTTGCTCCGACGGCATCAACATGCACCGTGAATGGTTGGCAAATACGACCTGAGTTCGATGCGATGCCAGCCGTAAACTCGGTCAACATTATGTCCATCGATCTGCCTGTTACCGAAGAAATCGAAAGCAACGACAAAGAGACTCCGCAGCAGATCGTTTTACCCCTAGCGCTGAGTGGGCGATTCGATTTTCCGAGAGATGCCGATTGGTACGAGTTCACCGCCGCAGAGAACGGCAACTATAGCCTCGATGTGTACTGCGAGCGTATTGCTGGACAAGCGGATCCGTATGCTGTCATTGTCGACGAAAAAGGAAACCGCGTTCTCGAGTTGGACGACTTTGGCCATCGCATCAATGCCTTCGATGGGCACCTTCGCGACCCATCGGGTTCGGTGAATTTGAATCAAGGCAAAAAATACAAAGTACTCGTCCAAGATCGGTACCAGCGCGGCGGGCCAAGGTATCAATATGTGCTGGTCCTGCGTCCTAGCCAGCCCGACTTCTTTGTAGCCACCATCCACTCGCAGAATCCAGGCCCGGGTGGAACAACACTTTGGCGAGGAGGAGCCGCCTACCTGGACGTGATCATTCACCAAACAGGTGGATACAATGGTCCCATTGTGCTTTCCGCTGAAAACTTGCCTTCGGGAGTTCACTCAGCGCCAACAACTTTGGGACTGGGAAACAGCGGAACCTTTGTCCTATGGGCAGACCACGACGCCCCCGTAACCGCAGGTCCAATCCGATTGCTCGCAACAGGGGAACGAGGAGGCGTCAAATTCGAACGCGAAGTCCGACCCTACGCTAGGGTCTGGAACCAAGGAGACGGGACCAGCCAACCGATGCGCGAGCATTGGATCGCGGTGCGTGAAAAATCACCCTTTGCGTTGCGCTTTCAAGAACCGCGCGCCACCGTCGTCGCGGGTCAAAAGGTAGAGGTCAAATTGAAACTTGAAAGAACCTGGGATTCATTCAAGGAACCGCTGAACGTCTTGCCCATCTCCTGGCCAGGTAATTTCAAGATGAACACAGCGCAGTTTTCAAATGGAGTTGGTGAAGTCACTTTAACCATCGAAGCCCAAGCAGGCACACGCGCTGGTGAATACACCTTGGCCGTATTGGGCCAGGGCCAAGTCCCCTTCACAAAAAAAACGGATGGTAGCGACCTGAAAAACACCTTGGTCTCACTTCCCAGTCAGCCAATCACTCTTCTGGTCCAATCCCCAGAACCTCCTAAAAAATAGTAATTCCAGATGCCCTGGCCCGATGCCCTGGCCCGATGCCCTGGCCCGATGCCCTGGCCCGATGCCCTGGAACGTGTTGTATTCAATCCACCGTAACAAGGAACCGGCTCTTGCCCATAACAGACGCTTCCATCACTCACGGAGTCTCCTATGGCGCATCCAATCCCTAGGCGTCGTTTTCTTCGGGATGTCGGGCGAGGAACACTTGTTTCAATGTTGGGTTCGTCTCTAGCGCTCGACTTGAATCTGATCCCTAATTCGTTCGCAGCCGAGTCCGATACTCAGCTAGACTTCGGAGATATGGAGCCGCTGGTCAGTCTTCTTCAAGAAACGCCGATCGAAAAGCTTCAAGCCACCTTGGTGGCTAGACTCAAGGAAGGATTGACACTCCGGGATCTAGTCGCAGCGGGCGCACTCTCCAATGCGAGAACGTTTGGTGGCGAGGACTACATCGGCTTCCATACATTCATGGCCCTCGCCCCGGCGCTTTATATGTCCAAGTTGATGCCGCAAGGTACGGAGGCTTTGCCGGTACTCAAAGTTCTTTATAGAAACAGCAATCGAATCCATGAATTTGGAGGTCGGAACGCGGAGGTTTTGCGGACCATCTCGGCATCGAAAGAAGCCACATCAAGTGATCGTTCGGATTTGTTATCCGCCATTCACCTTCACGACATCAACGCATCCGAGAGCGTACTCGCGGCACTCATTGCCAAGGATCGGCAGTCTGCGTTGGATGCGCTAATTCCCGCTATCCACGATACACATCCCGAAGTCCATCGAACCAATCTCCCATTTCGCGCTTGGGAGATGCAACAGATTGTTGGCACCCAACACGCGCTCACTCTTCTTCGCCAGTCCGTACGTTATTGCGTGCGCGCCGAACCGCAAAATCGTTCGGAAATCACTACTCATGGAGCGATGCTCGTAAAACTGCTCGATGAATTTCATCTTCATGGACGCAGCCCAGGGACAAAGCCTGCCGAGGATGGATTGATTGACCACCTCAGCACGACCTTTGCCACGGCGGAACCCGAAGATGCGGGCCGTGCAGCCGCTAGCGCGCTCGCTGACGGTTATGACCCAAAGGCGATCGGTGAAGCAATATCGCTGGCAGCGACCTCGCTGGTACTTCGGGACGGTGGACGGTTGCCCCAGTGGGAGGACCGACTTAAGGTTGCTGGATCCGTGCATGGAGATTCGATGGGTGTTCATGCGAGCGATTCGGCCAATGCCTGGAGAAATCTAGCCAACGTGAGCTCAGGGATTAATACGTTCGCATGCATCATCATCGGGGCTTGGCAAGTCGCCCGCGATCGCAACTATCCAGGGAACTTGCTTGCGGACCCACTCCCCGCTCGGCATCATCTTGCTCGAGTACTGGGCCAGAATACCGAGGACCTGCTCGCACAACTCACCGATGCTATCCAAAACAACCTTCAAGGACTCGCGACAGCCGTCGTGCATCGTTACGGTGAGCTGAACTTGCCCGCAGAACCTCTGTTTCGCCACCTCGTTCGATTTGCCGTCAGCGAGGATGGTGCTCTCCACGCTGAAAAGTACTTCCAAACCGTTTGGGATGACTTTAACGCAACAAGGCCATCCTTCCGTTGGCGGCATCTGGTTTCGCTAGCTCGAGTTACCGCAAGCGAGTACGGCAAACCCGCTGCGGGGCAATCCGAGGCTCGCGAGTTACTCGGGATCCGTGGATAGACTTTTCAGGAGTTAGTCATCGGAGTCAACTGAGCTGCAAAAAGTGTCAAAGACGGACCCGCTGTAACCGCTTTGCGGCTTCACTTCCAATCGCCGGCGTATACTCGCCATGAGCTCGGATCTATTACTGTCTTGGTGCGGCAACTTTGCCCAATTTCATCAATGTGAACGGATACAACGTGGTCGCATACACGGTACCATCGCGAGTAACAATCATCGCTAGCACAACATGCAATGGCGTCAACGTGCCATCGGGCAATTGATGAAACCCATGTGTCGGGCGCGGACTTCCATCCTCATTCTTCCCCGGTCCCTTGGAGAAATCAAAAAAATCCGGATTTCCGACGGTGATTACACCCAAGTCCTTCATGGCTTTGACCGAGGGATCGTAGCAAATCAAGTGATGCAGATACCCAGTTCCGAACCCAGTTTTGTTATCGACTCGAATCACCGAATAAACCTTCCCATCCGGACCAATCGATATCGACCCTCTCGAATCGGGATTCTCACCATCGATGCGATTCCCGAGATCCTCGGCGATGACCGGATCTTTTGGGTCACCTGACAGATCCACTCGAAACATCCGAAGATCATTGAGAAGCTGCAAATAAGCCGTCTTGCCATCGGTAGCGAGACGCCAATCAGGATGCACGCGGCCCGGGCCGATATACTCCGCAAAGGGCTTGGAACCGACCGTGAGAGGCGAAACCGTCACACTGCCGGTCGCCGGATCGTAGCGCGCGATCTCGTACTTCTCCGTGATCGCTGTACCCCTTCCCAACGCATCGATCAACGTGTTGGGTTGATCTTTGAGCACCACACCTAGGTCGCGGTATTTCTTCGTCGCAACGTCGTAAAGCATCCAGTGCTGCTCTTCACACGTGATCACATACACTAAACCGCGTCCTTCGTCAGCGGTCACGTCGATCACTCCCTCCCCCTCCTTTTTTCCCAAAGCACGGCGTTCCGGAGTCAGTGCCATCGGCATCCCCAAGCTCTCGGATCGATCGCTCTGCGGATCGTAGATCATGACGTACCCACCCAAATACTCAGGAATGGAACGGCCCGCCTCGAGTTCCTTCTTCTCCGCTGGAGACGCGTACCCTTGCTTCGAGCCTACGTAGATCTTCCCCGAAGGCCCAACAAAATTCCTCGTGTGGAGCTTGGACTGAGCCGCATATCCCGTTGCTGTCAGTGGCAGGCCGACCAGCTTGTGCGTGTCCAATACGATCCGCATTCGTTCTGTCTCCGGATCGAATTCCACGAGATATGCATTCCTTCCATATGCGGCCGTTCCGATATAAATTTTGCCGTTGTGGCCTTCGCAAAGCGAGAAATAACCAGACTCCTCCGTCGTGGTCTCAGGTGGGATGTGGAAGGCTTTGGAGGGTACATACGCAAAAGGGGACCGGCTCGGAGAAACGCTAGTGACTCCACTCTCCTGTGCGGATGCGAAGCACGACAGAATGCACGAAATGAGAAGTGCCCGAATGTATCTTGATCGTTCCATGGATCTAGTTTCTGGTTGAGCTATCAACAACCGCAAGGGATATAAAGAGTAGCCATCAATCGTCTACGGTACGGCTCGGTATAGAAATGGTCGCCGAAACATACCACCGAAGTGGTGGGGATTATGCATTCGCAACGTGAAACGGTTCCTTCCCGATTTCAGTTTTCCGGCGAGATCGACGTCCCATTCGAAACGGTAATCGTTCAGCCACCAAAGACCCTTCATCGGTCGGTGGGCGACTTGCTGTCCGTCGATATAGAACCAACACTCATTGAAGATACCCGGGAACTTAAGATGGACCGCGCCTGCAACGTCGCTCTCGCTGAGCATCATTTCCGTATCGTACCAGAGATATCCCGTGTAACTTTGATAATCCTCGGTGACGACGCCTTGGGCTTGAGCATAAAGATCGCTGCGCAGTGTGGACCATTCGGAGCCGACAGGTTGCGAGCCCCAGCCTTCCTTGAGTCCCACGTCATTAGGATCCCTGCGAAACGCCCAAGTCAAGGGAAGATTGGTGATTCGTTTCCCTTTGGAACCATCGACCCAAGGAATCAATTCACGGTACTGCTGGACCTCCCCCGGCCACCACGCGTACCCTGATTCCCCGATCTGCTTGTAGGTAGTGAAGGTGGGATTCCATTTCGTAAGCTCTTCCCGTATTCCCAGTCCACGCTCGCCGAGGGAAACCGCTTTTGGATAGTCGACCTCGGAGCTCGCGGCTTGAACCATTCCCATATAGGCTTCCAGTAAATCAAATTGCCCACGTGCGAACCGAACTCGCTCAACATGAAGTTTCGCGTTGCGGTCGGATTTTTCCAAGAACGGTTGAATGAGCTCCTCGGCATGTCGCAGTTTCTCATGGAGCGTGCGGATCAATTCGGGAGTGTAGATAGCGGGTGCAACAAAGTACTCATGTTCCGACACCAGGGTGTTTTCCCACGCATGGTAAATGCCTGTCCAGAACTCTTTCATCGGGGTGGCAGCAGGGCCATAGAACTTGGGATAAAACTCTTCGAGCAGTTCCTGGACATCTTGATCCGGATTCCACATCAATTGGCCCCGGATATAGAGATTTAAAAAGGTAGTCGCCGATGCACCTCGGCTTTCCGTATCGATGCCCAGAATTCCCGCCTTGAGGTAATGCTGAACATCCTTTGCAAATGCTTGGTGCGATGGATTTGGAATATCTCGCCACACGAGCATGCTTTGGTCGTAGTCATAGAGGACGAGTCGCCCGTCCATGATCTCAGCCCAACGGTACAAAATCTCCTTAAGCTCTCGACGCGACGCCGACCGGGGGTCATCCATCGAGTGGATCGGATCAAAATCGATCGGCGCGAGATAGGCCACTAGCGACTTCTCGGCCTTATCAACTCGCAACGGAGGAAGCGTGATGTTGGAATAGGCCAGGAATCCGATATGGGCTTTGCTTTCGGGCGCTTTATCCTGCAGAGTTTTCGCGACCTTGTTGTAAAAGGTCATGAATGCGTCGGTATACGACTGGGTTTGGAAGTATTTATCGAACTGCAGGGAGATCAGTTCTTTATCGGACGGCGAATCCGACTCGTAGAGACCGTCCTCCATGCCCAATTGGACATCCTTGCCAGCCGCATAAAGAGGAAGTACTTGCTCAGCGACATGCTGCGCTGTCTTATCGTCAGAAATCGGTACGTTGAACATCGACTTGCCAGTTGGGACGAGTTCCTTGGTGTACTGACCGAGGATATGGCCACTTGGTACACTGAGGTCGTTGAACCGGTTGTGCCTCATGAACTCCTGTTTGCCCGTGTTATCACCGAGCCAAGACAACCAGTACCGACGGACCTCGAACGGCGGTGCGTAGGTGTAATCGATGCTAGCCACATGCAAATCGGGTGACTCGGGAATGCATTCGCCAATCGTGGTTGGCAAGTACCAACGGCATCCCCATCGATGCAATAGTTCCGAGACGGCATAGGCGTGACACTCGGGATTGCTTCCTGCCATATAGACTCGATCGCCAACGCGTCGCACGACAATGGCATCAGCTCGAAGGACCGGTGATTTTTTTTGCACATCCTGAAGCGCCGTGCGCAGACTAGGTTCCAGGGATAGCGCCAAATCGCCGACGATCAATAAGGGTTTCGTGGAGCCCAACAATGCCTGAACTCCCGATGCATCCGCGACCACTGGTACCGAAGCCCCTGTTATCTTTCGGATCACATCCTTGAGATCGTCTGCAGCTTCCTTTTCGAAGGGTGAAGAAGCAGCTGAGATTACCACACTCGCCTCCGACTTCCCACCCTTGACGATCCAAAGATCATCCGTCGATGGATCCGTCGCACCGCGAACGCTGGACGTCCCCCAGGAACCCGAGGAACAACACCAGATAGCGATCCCAGCGAAGAACAAAACTTGCCTAAGCATTGCTTTAGCCTCAAAAAAATGAACGTTCACAGCAAATGCCTTTCAATTACCGGCAGGAGCACCCTTGTTCACTAAGAAAGAATACCGTGTTCGCTGAGTACCGTGTTCACTGAGTGCGACGAATTTGCGTGCGACGAATTTGAATACGACGAATTGCGTACGATGAATTGCGTAAGATGAAATTAGGAATGCTTGCAGCCCAGAAAAAGCCCATCATCAGCATCAGTGGGGCAAGTGCCCCGAATCAGCTTCCGACCAACCCATCCGAAGAGTTTAACTGCCGTTTAACATCACCGTACCGTAACATTGCCTATAAACGAAAGGGGACGTTCATCAGAAACACAAAAACTCCAACGATCAATCCCCCGAAGGCGATTGCGATGATCATTTTCGTTTGCGAGAATGCTCGCGGTCATTCAAGTGGCAACTAGACGGCGTGCCATATTTCAGCTCACGCGAAGCCGCGAAGGACGCGAAGGATTTACTGCTTACCTGTGCCCTTTGGTCGTTTGGTCATTGCCCTGCTTTACGCCCGCAGGCCACTCTCCCCACATTTGATCCTCTTCTACACGCCTTCGCGTCTTCGCGTCTTCGCGTGCGATCAATCGGGACTCCACAACAACGACGGATACGCCCCTCGCGGCCACCCCGCCCCGACCTGAACACCCTGTCCCCATTCGAACCTCCTGTCCCAATTCGAATACCGTGTCCCAATCCGAACAACGGGGCCAAAAAGAACACGAGACCGTTTTTTGTTTATAAATGAGTGTCGACTCACCTTTTTAGGGCTCTGAGCCTGGAACCTGTTTTCGAATGAAACCGGCAGCAATTCCTCGAGCCGGGGCTGCCAACGCGATATAATCGGTAAGTTTTTGGTGGGCACAAGGAAGCTCATGCGAGCCAGATATGTCGGTGTTCACAGGGTAGGTGTACAACAGATCATTCACTTGATCCTGACGAAAATCGATCGCATGTGCGGCAGCGATGCCACCCGTTGGCGTCCGATCGTATCCAATCGCTGGAACCGATGCCGGCTTGAACCAGTTCAACCGACCATCGGTATCCGAGAATAACGGTGAGCGTGCAAAAGCATTCAGCGCTCGTCGCCAGGGATCGATAGGCCAAACGCAAAAACCTATCAACACCAGCGAAGCCAAGAACGCAGCCGCTTCCCGACTTCCGACTCCATCTTTTCTTTCTCCGATCGCGGTACCTATCGGGAATCGATTCGGAAGGCAACTCGCCGCCCATTGGCCAATCCAACACCACCCAAGAATTAGCATCCCAAATCCAAACCTGGGGTTTGGGGCGGAATACAGCATGTAAAGAGAACCGAGCAACCCAATACAAGGTATCACCAAATCTTTCTCGGAAAGCAGTCGGCCTTTCGACCGCAGGGTCATTAGCAAGAGAGCCACGACATTTCCAACGGTCGCAGCAAGAAACAAAATCCCTTTACTGGACCCGATCCAAGCGGAAAACCATTGCGACTCCGTTTTGTGTTCTGGTATTGGACCACCCCAACGTGCCCAGCTACGAATCTCGTGGCTGACATCCTGCGTCGTGCGCGGGTCAATCCCCCATGCAACGTCCCATTGCAGAGCGGGGATAGGAAACACAAGATTCCCGGTCTGACGCCACGATGTTCCAATCAGGGCCGCGATTGCCAAAAGTCCGACAACCGCAATCACAGAACACACGCGCCTGCGTTCCTCACGAAATCGAACCCCTGCATCGATGCATACAAGCAATGCCACCGGCGCAGCGGAAAGCTTCACCAGAGGCAACAGAATCGCAGTCACCAGAGACGCAAAATCCCATCCGCGACGCTCGTCGTTCCGTTTGACAATAGAACCAGCAATTGCGACCGTAGCCGCATTCACTAAGAAATCAGGAGCCGCAGATGCTGGATCCAGAAAAAACAAATGCATCAACAGCACCATCAGGAATCCGAAAGCGAAAAACAGGGCTTTCCTCGCTGTGCGACCTGAGGCGACATCGCGCACGGTAGATATCATCTGCAAGAGAACCAAGAACAGCGCGGTTGAATTTACCAAGGTAGCCGACCGGTGTGGATACAAACTCTCAAAAGGCGCTGCCAATGCAAATGCGGAGCTGATGAACCCAAGACGGTAATGCAGCAACGCGACACCTTGCACGGACCCGTATTGAGCGTACCACTGTGTCGATTGGTGGTGATAGAGAAGCGTATCGTAGTTACAAGGTGCTTGGGAACCGTAAATCCCGACAGCTAGGAGCACCAGGAGGGTCCCCTTCCATCCAACCTTGTCGTTGATTTGGATCAAGGATTCTAGAGCGCGAAATCGAGTCCTCTTGGAAAACGCAAGCACCATCCCGACGCAGCCCATCATGACGAGCCAAATCCAGAGGTTCACAGGCACGATAAGACTAGCCCCTAGGAGCAGCGTTCCTTGCAGCAACAAGCCTCCCCAAACGACATCAAACGCCTCAGAGGTGCTTGTTCTTTGAGCGCCGACGAGAACCGCTTCCAGTACCGAGAATAGCAATACCGAACCGATCACAATTATCAGTATCGCCAGACTCAGTACTAACATCGGTAAATTCGCGGGATTTCAAATGCTCGAAGGTTTACGTGCTTTATCACCAGATTCCAAACGTCGAATCCGGTAGTTCGTATCCTCTAGAATCGAACGAGTCGAGTTCATCAGGTCCGCCAAGATACCGGTTAGGATCATTTGAAAGCCGGCGATGAGTAGCACGGCAGCGAGAATCAAGGACTGGATGTGGGAATCACTCTCGGAAGCGACAAAGAAAAAGAAATAGAGGAAACGCACTCCTAACAGGGCCCCTAGCGCGAGCGACACCAAGCCTGCAAAAGTGAATATCACTAAAGCTCGATAGGAGGCGTACACGCGCACCATGATTCCGATCGATCGACTTATGAATGTCCAAATGCTTGAGAATAATCTGGACTCTCGCAGCTTCTCATTCGTACGAATCGGTACCACCTTGGTCACGATTTTTCGCCGACCCGCTTGGATGACGTGATCGACGGTATGGTCGAAGGATGTCGAGTTCACCAAACTGAGTGCCGCTTCGCGACTGTAGGCGCGAAACCCGCTGGCGACATCAGGTACCTCGATTCCAGCAAGGAAACTAACGACCCGACTACCTAATGCCTGGAGGTTACGTTTGAGCCATGAAAAGTGGGCAACTTTCGCGCATTGCCTGTCACCGATCACGATATCCGCACGGTGTTCGAGAATAGGTGCAATCAGCTTAGGAATGTCCGCACCGCAATACTGATTATCACCATCGGTATTCACGATGATGTCTGCACCAGCGTTCAAGCAATAGTCGAACCCGGCAGCAAACGCATAACCTAACCCGCGATTCCCTGTGAAGGACACGACATGCTCAACCCCGGCGGAACGCGCAATTTCCACGGTCCGATCGGTGCAACCATCATCGATCACGACGATTTCGACTTGATCTACTCCAGCGATATCCCTCGGGATATCCCGTAATGTCGCGGGTAATGTGGACTCCTCATTCAGACAGGGGATTTGGATCATCAATTTCATCAACAAAACCCACCCTTTGAGGTCTATGAAGCCGTGTTATTTAGGCTAATTCGGGTGGGAACCGAGTCAATTTGCAAAGCGCACTTACGTCGCTTTGAGCTCCAATCCGATAGTACAACCAACGAAATCGATCCAGACCGACCCACCAGAGGCCCCGAAAACATGCTCGTAGCTCGATGGATGTTGCTGAACCCGTCAAATCGATAGACCGTGTCTCGCGTGAAATTACTTTTGAACTACTTCAACATCCGGAAGTACCCAAGTGCGATCGAAAAATGGTTGTGTTGGGCCATAAAGGCGGAAGTACGTGAACCACCCTTTCCCAGGTATCGTCTTGATCCAATTCGATTCAGGAGTGCCCGCTGGAACCGAGGGCCCAAAGTAAAGGTCCACGGAACCGTCCGCATTCCTAAGGATCTTGTCTCGGGACGAACGATCAGGCTGTACTCCGGTATCCACAAAGCAACGGGTTTCATTGTCGTAAACCGTGAACGACCAGAACTGCGCGACCGGGGCATTGGGGGGAACACGCAAATGATACGTTTTACTCCCATCAAACCAGTTCCCCTGAGAATCTTTGGAGGCTTCAAGATATACCTGCCCAGCCCCGACAGTTCGACCCATCATCCCCACCGATACACCCACTGCTTCGTAGAACCATGAAGTGCGCTCGTCGAGTTGCGTGTAATTCGGCAACTCTTGAGATGTCTCTTTGAGCATGAGCGAAAACTCCCATTCATGGTTCGGCCAAACCTTGGTCCCGGGAAACCTTTTCGCATAGCCAATGGTTCTGGCCATTATCTCTCCGGTGAGTGCAGCATCGATCAAGATCTTCTTTTGCCGGTCGGTAGGCTGAAACGGTTTGCCCTTCTCAATTCCTAGCGGTTGTAGCATTCCGAGAATCATCCGATCGCGTTCGAGTGCTGGTTCTTGATCGATGACTTTTGCCAACCCTTCCCAATAGGCAAGCCCTGATGGCTGCTTGCCCGTCCAAGCTCTCCCATTCGGGGAAATATGGCGTGTAACTTCGGGATTGTCGCGCTTTGCATAGGGATAGATCTTTAGCTCTCCAGCAAGCGCCTTGGCTTTCGCGGGATCCGGATCCAGTGAGCGATGTGCAAACCAGACATTTGTCGTCGGCGATCTCAACACATAGTACCCCTCCGGATCTAAGTCTGGGTCATCCGGGCCAAGCACCAAAAACTTTCCTCCCTTGCCCTTGTCCGGACCAGTCTGACCCGAATCGGTAAGTGGACGTTGCCAAAAATCGGTCATCCCTCCCGCAGTCGCCCCGGCCGGAACCTCCATGACCAACGGGCCTGTTTCTTTCAAGTTAGGAAAGGCCATAACGTATGGGGTCGTCGCGTTTGCCGTGAGCAAACCTAATTTGTCTGTAAACGTAAAGTAGTCTACATAGTCGAGATTGCCCGCGCCAAAGGTCTCCCGATGCTCCCGCTGCCACTCCTGCATCGCCATGATTGGCAACGCCCATAAGTACGCTTGGCACGCTCGCTGGAAATCAATGTCATCAAAGACCTTGCTGACGGTCGCATCGGTAGGAAAGCCATTCTTAAGCTCGAGCTTGCCAAGTCTCGATTCAACAGTACCAGTAGTAGGGAGTTCCTGTGCAACCCCGAACTTGGATAAAACAAGCGCTACGATTATGGATGCAATACGATGCTTCATTGTTGCTCTTCGACTTTGAGAATTTTTCGTTGAGGAGAGGGGCCGATGTCCGTAAAACCATGATTCCAGCCTAAGTCGTCATCGTTCCGCAATTCACAAATGCAATGCACAGACATCGAACCCAACGAATTGGACTTGATGCTCACCTGACTCCGCAAGCCCTATCGAACACAGAACCCGCTTTGAGAAGTTATTCTTCATTCCACGGATAACGATCCAGGCAGTAAGCCTCGCAGCATTGAGTAAAAGCACTCACAGGATCGACAGTAGAAACCCATCGTCCACCAACTGCATACCACTCAATGCTGAAGTCGACCAAGGCAGATGCTCGCACCTGTGACTGTATGTTCGTATACGGTTGGTGATTGAACAAACTCTCATTCGCGGTCAGCATCAACAACATCCTGACCCCGTACCTCGGAATGTTTCCAAGCTTCCAATCTCCGATTGAGCGACAAAACCAGTTTCGATCGATGGGGGTAGATCAAATCGCGGAACAACACGCGCGTCAAAACCGCTAGAGTTACAAACTCATGAACGCCACGATCAGCATCCAAACCTGCTGAGAACCGGTATCCTTCGATTACAATCGCTCCAGAGCGTTCAGTGGCTAGCGATCCGAGGAGTATCTTCGTTGGCACTATCGCTACTAGCGTCCGCTGAGCCGACCCGAATTTGGAGCACAGCGGCATTCATTTCCTCCCCCTCGAAGACCGGGAATCCAGCGAGATGCCTCGACTCCCGATACACATACCGCCTGATGAAATGGTATGATTTGGTTCTCGCAGTAGCGAAGCGAATCCACCATTCCATAAAGCCCTATTCCCGCAGGCTATCTCCGATGATTTTGCGACCTATTCTTGTTGCTTTCACCGTTGCGTTCACACTCACTGCTTTCTTGACGGGTTGCAACAACTCGAAACCACCCGCTTCAACGAACAAGCCCACGAACGACCCAACCATCCCAAGTCCGCCCGTTGCTTCAGGAAGCAAAGGGACGATCGGCTACTCGGCATTGACCCTCACCAATCCGTTTTTCACGGTGATCGCTGACACCATGAAGGCTGAAGCTGAGAAACAGGGGTACGAAATCATCGTCTTGTCGGCTGATCGCGATGTGAAGAAACAAGCGGACCACGTGCACGACTTCATCGTGAAAGGGGTCTCCGCCATCGTTTTGAATCCTTGCGATTCCCAATCGATCGGTCCAGCCATCGCGGAGGCGAACGCTGCAGGTATCCCAGTGTTCACCAATGACATTAAGTACGCAGGTGATCAGGCCAAGGTCGTCTGCCACATCGCAACGGACAACTACCAAGGAGGAAAACTTGCCGGCGACGCTTTGGTCAAACTTCTAAGTGGCACCGGAGGAAAAGTAGCTGTACTACATTTCCCACAAGCCGAATCGTGCCAATTACGAGTGAAAGGATTTCAAGAGGTTGTCAACGCACACAATGAAAAAGCGAACGGAGACAAAATCGACGTTGTGACCACACTCGATGGCGGCGGTGTTCGCGACGAAGGATTTAAAGCTGCTAAAGATGCCATCGAGGCTCATCCCGATCTTGCTGCGATTTTCGCCATCAACGACCCATCCGCGCTTGGAGCCCGAGCAGCGTTGGAAGCTGTGAACAAAGAGGCACAAGTGAAGATCATCGGTTTCGATGGACAAATCACCGGGAAGCAAGCCATCCGAGATGGAAAAATCCTGTGCGACCCAATTCAATTCCCCGACCGAATCGGCAGCATGACCATCGAACAGATCGTCAAGTACTTCAACGGCGACCAAGTACCCCAAGAACTGCTGATTCCCTCCGAACTGTATTACAAAGCCGACGCGGAAAAGGACCCTGAGCTCAAGTAGCCAAGAATTTTCAACTCGTGGTTTAACCCCGAATTTCGTATCACTCACCCCTTATCCCGACAGCGCCGACTATCACGCTTTTCCCGGAAACGATTTGCAGAGGAACGTTTGAAATATGCAAGTCCACGACATGGCAATGCCAGCAAAAACGTCGCGTCGAAACCTCCCCGAATCCGGAATTATGTGCCGTCGATGGGCAGGGGATTCCTCCCCCCGATTCGTGGTAGGAATTGTTCATGGACTCGGTGAACACGCTCAACGCTACGAGCACGTTGCAAAGTATTTTGTTGACCAAGGCGCCACTGTGATCGCGATGGATCAACGTGGACATGGACGGACCGGAGGTTCGCTTCCCCATTTCGATACTCTCGTAGAGGATGTTAAGCAACTCGAAGGCTATCTTGAAACTTCGTATCCCGGGATCCCGATATTTCTTTACGGTCAAAGCCTGGGTGGTAGCGTCGTTGTCAATTACATCCTAAGGAACCAAAATCGACTTTCAGGGGCGATAGCTACCAGCCCTCTCCTTCGCACTGCATCCCCACCACCCGCATGGAAGTTGATGATCGCGAAACTCCTCGGTAAGGCTTGGCCTACACTGACCCTATCAACGGATATCAATCCCAAGGAACTCTCACACGACCCAGCCGCGGCAGAAGCCTACCAGAAAGACCCGATAGTTCATCAGCGTGTCTCGGCAGCTCTGGGACTTTCGATGCTTGAAGCGGGCGAATGGGCGATCGAAAACGCCCATCAATTAACCACACCACTCCTCTTGATGCACGGAACCGGAGACCGAATAACTTCGTGTCCTGCAAGCCGAGAGTTTGCGAGCCGATCCAAAGACTCATGCCGATGGATCGAGTGGCCCGACCTATATCACGACATGCATTGGGAACCCGAGCGCATTCAGCTTTTCGAATGCATGCAGCGATTCATCGACGAGCGAATCCCGCAATTTGCCCATTAGAAGCTGATGTTTCGCGCACACGCGTTCATACAAACGACGATGCATTGCGCTCTGCTCCCTGAATAAACACCAGTATGTGCTGCTCCCTTGAAGGCTCTACTGGCTTACCAAACATCAATCAACAAGTCTGCCCCCCGCACACTCACTCCAAGCCGCATCGTCGATTGCGTGAAGGGGACATGATCAAGTCACAATACTCAACGAGGAATTGGTATCCATGACACAGTCGTCACGATGGTTGCTTTTCGTCGCGTTTCTGATCTTTACATCGGCGGTACATGGGGATGAGAAAAACCGCCGCGAGAAGGCGGTCCGTGATGACCAGAAGAGTCTCAGCAACGATACTCGCTGGCTATACAACGACCTTGAAACCGGATTTGACGCCGCAAAGAAACTCAACAAACCGTTGCTCGTCGTCCTTCGTTGTGTCCCGTGTAAAGCGTGCACAGGCCTTGATGAAAGTGTTCTACGAGCGAAGGAATTGCAACCACAGCTCGACCACTTTGTTTGCGTGCGACTGATCAACGCCAACGCCATCGATCTTTCCAAATTTCAATTCGATTACGATCTTTCGTTCTCAACCCTAGTTTTCCATCCCGAAGGAAAACTAATCGGTCGTTACGGCTCGTGGCAACATCAACTGGACGACATGGAGACGTCTACCGCAAGTCTCCATGCCATGCTACGAAAGTCAAAACTTTTGTTCGACGATTGGGGATCTGTCGAAAACCGGTTGAGTCTCAAACAAGGTGGTCCTACTCCATTCCAGCTACCGATCGAGATTCCAGGTCTTGCCGGCAAGTATGAGCGGGAGCTCAAGTGGGAGGGGAATGTGGTGCAAAGCTGCGTCCATTGCCATCAAATCGGCGATGCCTTCCGTGCGTGGCATCGAAGAAAGGGGGAAGCGATTCCACAGGAGTTGATTTATCCCATGCCGGATCCCAAGACCATTGGTTTGATGATGGAGCAAAAGAGCGGGACAACGGTTCGATCCGTGCAGCCCGATGGCTTGGCCGCCGCAGCAGGACTACAGAAAGACGATGAAATCCTCGCGATCGATGACGCACCTATCACCTCGCTCGCCGATATCGCTTGGGCTCTCCATCGTTCCAAAGACATCGACACCAAGGTGATATCGGTCCTGAGAAATGGTGCTTCTACAAAGCTCACTCTGGAACTACCTGCCGGTTGGCGGACCCATAGCGACATATCATCCAGGGTTGGAACATGGCAGATGCGCGCCATGGCGCTGGGAGGAATGCACCTGAAATCACTTGACGACACAAAACGTAAATCGCTCGGACTCCAATCCCAAGAACTCGGCTTAGTCGTTCATGGACTTGGCGAATATGGCGAGCACGCAGCTGCGAAAAGAGCTGGCTTTCATAAGGGGGACGTCATTGTCGCACTGGAGGGGATTCACGCGCCCATCGATGAAAGCCGGCTGATCGGAACACTGCTCTTGAGCCACGTAACACCGACCCAATTAAGCGCCACGGTATTACGTAACGGGGAACGGCTTAACTTACAGTGGCCGATTCAGTGACAGGGTATTGGACAGATTATACCTAGTGACCTACTGCATCGCGGAACTAGAGCGTTTTGCCGCGAGAGCGAGTAATTGCACACGTGAGTACCGTCTCCCTCGTCACTTCGAACAATTGATTCTCAAGACGGTCCAACGATACCTTGAATCGAAAATACCACTCGCGGATTCTTTGGATCGTTGGTGGAATACACGGACTCATGCAAAAACGGTCCATCCTCTAGTCTTGAGGTGATCCGAACCAGAAGCTTTCGCTGTTCCCCTGGTGGGATAATACAAACACCTTCCAATGCTTCATTGCCACAATCACATCCGGGAACTACTTTGTTGATCACTAACCGCTTCGCCCCTACATTGGCGATGGTAAACGGAACATCCAAAGCCATGCCTGGGCGAATAACGCCGACGTCATGCATTCTGTGATAGCTCAGCAGGCATGCAACATTCGGGGTTTCCGGAGGTAATCTCGCACCATAGAGATTTCCTGCGACAACGCCCGCGCAGGCGAGGATGCATGCAAGCGACAGCAATCCCCAACCGAGAATCGACTTACTCATCTATGCACTCGCACTTTTGCTAATTCCGGTCTGAATGATTCGAAACGAGTCGCAAGGTAGATCCTATTCGACAAGGGTAATTCCAGATTTTCCGATTTGCTCGCCACCGGACCTCAAGCCTCCGAATGCAAGCGATTCATCCACATGAAGGGCCGTATCCCAAACCCGGATTTTCTGACCAACCATCTTCCCAAAGAACTCAAAATTTACAGGTGCCGATTTTTCATCGAGATAGATGTGCGCCTGCGTGGAATAGATACTCGCATGCAATTGGCCGTAAAAGGGCAGGTAGAAGTAGGTCCCAAAACCCATGGGATAAATCTGTAGGTTCACTGGAATTTTGGTAGTGTTCACCAAATTACCAAGCCGCAAATCGATTTGTCCCGTCACGTAAATATAGGTTGGCCCAGTGACAAACACGGTAGAACCACCTGCCACGGTCATTGTCGAAAAGTAGTAAGTACCAGGAGCCAGCGTGATCGAGTCGTTGGATCCCGTCAATGTAAACTGACCATTGCTCAGAACGGCGGCTCCCTTACTACTAAGCTTGATCGTACTGTTCAAATTGTTGGTTGCCGCATCCCCGGGATCAATCGCGGGAAACTGTATTTGCTCCTCGAAACTTTCGAACTCGCCGGTTACTTGGCTCGCGCTCGCATTCGGCGTTTTCGCGTACTTCCACCAACGCGCATCGCCGTTGACTCGTGAATTGTTGTTTAACGTAAGATGCCCATTGGTGCAGACATCGCCATTTTTACCCGCAGTTGCTGGTGAGTAAGCTCCCTTCGAGGAATCGTAGCTGTCCGTGTAGGAAGCACGACCTACCTGCCTGTCATTTAAATAGATCTTCTCCAGGGCCATAATGCCCCCACAGGTTCCGCCTTTATTAACCGCAATTGCGGACGCTTTCATTCCGACCGTGCTGACCCCCAAAACGGGCGCGAAAAATAAACCGACGGAGTTCCCATGGTTCGCGTCACGCCGGCATGTGACCCTGACTGCATTGGCAACCGTCGTTGATGATTCGGGTAAAACCGCAAACTTAGCGGATGCGTCATCCCAAATGCCAATCTCTACATCCTGCCCAGCAATCATCTTGATCGCCTGCTTTGACGAACTATTCTTGCCAGCCCAAAGACACGCCGCACTGACCGCAGACGCCCTGTCCTTGGAGAGAGCCCTCGCACCAGCCAACGCACCTGCGTCAGCAGCGCTTTGCAATTCGCAGTCGGTCGTCGACATGATGCCAAGATCGACGGCAAATGCAACGAAGGCGATCAACATCACCAGGCAGATCGCCGAAAGTACGGTGATAGCTCCACGACGGTCCTTGATGCGATCAATTTTTGGGGTGCGATGGTTCATTTACTCGTGCTCAAAGGTGCAGTTAGCTTTTAAGTCCATCGTTGAGAAGAGGTTTGCGTAAACTCCCATACCCGCTTTCGAATATGGAACGCTCACCGTCACTTCGATTTCATCACCCTTGCTGGCAGCGCTCAAGTCCGCATTAGAATTCCCCGCTACGGATACGGTCACGGTGATATCCTGCTCCTTCAAGCCGCACATTTTGCTCAATTGCGATTTCATACGTGTTGCAATCACGCTCGAGGAGACGCCACTCATCGAAGCCGATCTAGCACCACGTCGACTCACGGTCGACAGCATATGACTGACGCGTGTCGCCTGTCCAATTTCCACAATCCCTGCTAGCAGCATCAGGAATAATGGGCAAACTACCGCAAACTCGACCGTAGCGGCACCTCGTCGGCGGTTATGCTTTATTGAATGCCCTCTAGGTAAATCTTTTCTTCCCATCGCAATGCTATAAAGTCGTGTTTTTATGGGGTGAAACGTGCAGTTAATTCAGGAACAGAAACGCGTGCAACAGCCCTGCGTTCACTTCCGATCTGCGACAATCTGCCTTGATGAAAGCCTAGGTTATCTTTTTCGTCGAATCAAAAACCTCCCATAAATGCGTTGCTTTTCTGACTCGCCCACGCCATCTAAGCGATTCGCAGGCGGGGGATTATGTGGGTCGATCGGACGGAATGGCCATAGAATCGGAAAAATCGTTGCAGAGGTTTTTACTACGGACTACTACCGACATGGATCAGCAAGAAGGCGTTACCCTTGCCGTCCGTCGAAAAACAAGTCTCCTGATATTTTTGGAGCGAGCATTGATTGGTGCCGGTTTGCGACGCGTGCTCGTGCTCGACATCGAAGGCAGCTTGCGATCGAATTTCGGTTCCTAGCCCAACCTTTTTCTCCGTGCAGTGAAGCTACCCTATTACCCCTGGATGAGCCCAAGCATGAGCATGACGGGGATGGAGGTGGGAATGGGGATCACCCGAATCGCGATCGTAATGCCTTCCGTTTTTCATGAATGGATGGGCAAACCATCGAATCTAAAACGGTGTAACGCAAGCTACCCATGGCTTCTTGATAACACGATATTGCGGGTCGTATCCTGCCGTTCCAACTCGTTTTTCGCCAGGAAGCTAGTTTGATAGCGAGGGCAAAGAATGCGTAGAGGGAGACGCGATCATCGATTCGACCACGCGCCCACCGATTAGCCGCGTGCAAACGCATCGTGGATGATCCGGTGCAACTACCACCAAAACTCGGTTCGCAGGTACTGATACGCCTTGAGTTGAATCACTCGACCCAAGGTGCTCCACCCTCGAGATACCCGCGCAAACCCACTCATCCCTGACTTGAGTTTTCCATCCACCCCCTCAATGCGACAATGAAGAACCAACATGGGTTTCGTGTTTAGCTTCTGTGGGACCAATGGGTCTACGGGCTTTTGCGTCGTGGGGGCGATACGAACGATCTCTCCATGAAACGTTTCCAACGGTAAAGCTCTCGCTTTAAACGTGACCTTCTGGCCCGGAGTGACAGTCAATGCATCATCCTCGGGCAAATTGACTTCGATACGATCCAAGCCTTGTCTTTGAATCTGGCATAGCAAGGATCCCTTCGCTCCAAAACCACCTGTTTTTTCCCTCAAGCGGCACGAGGAAACATGGCCGGCTACTGGTGCGATTACCTTCATGCTTTCCACCTGAATCGTCAGAAAGTCCAACTCTTCAGAGAGCCGCTCTTTCCTTGCCTCTTCGGCGGCAATATCCTCGGGGCGCGATCCTAATCTCAGCAATCGAAGTTTCGCCTCGGCATCGGCAAGCTCTTGTTCTCGCCGCGCCATTTCTGCCACGGCAACTCGCACACCTTCGGTCGCAGCAACCGAGCGTTGCGATTCCACTTCAGCCACCCTCTGCCGAAGCACGTTGACCTTCGTCCTTTCACGTTCCAATTGCGCCTCAGCGAGTGCACCTTGCTTCGCGAGACGTTCGGAAAGCCCGATTGCCTTTTCGGCATGCTGCAACTCCGTCCTCGCTTGACCGATCCGATGCTCGAGGGCCTCCAATTGATGCTTCAAGGCTTCCTTGGTCGTCTCGACTTCGACGCGTCCCAATTCGCACCAACTTGTCAATCGCCGCACTCGGGATTCTTGTTCCAGGATCTCCTCGGGTCGGGAACCAGCTCTCAACCGCTGCAGATTTGCAACCGATTCCTTGAGTTCAGCTTCCTTCGCCTCGATTTGGCTCACTAGATCAGGAGATCGCAAATGCACCAGCACGTCACCTTGGCTGACAAATGCACCGTCATCAACGACGACGTCTTGGATGAAGCTAGGTACCGGAAATGGTACGTCGACGCACTCGCTAGGGCGAACTTCAAATTCCCCGACGGCATAATAAGGAACAGGTACGAGGAACAGAAGAAGCGTACAGCCACCCAACGCCCCGACCCATGCAATGGTTCGAGAAGTTCGAGACTTCAGCATCTCGATGAACTCAGTCCCGATGAAGCCTCGAAAAACCCGTCGAACTGCGTAAGTCATGAAAACTGCTCCAAAACAAAAACCCAGAACGCCATACCGGAGGCTCACGTAGCCCATCAAATTCAAAAGTAGAAAACTCAAAAAAGAAACCGCGAAACTCCAACTCATGAATCCGTAAAGGAGCAAGGTCGCTCCCCGCTCCTTTTTCTCGGGCCTTTCCGCGCCCCAGAAAAGCCAAACCAGATGCCTCATCCAGTACTCGCGACCTTGTGCATAGAGGTTTGATATTCTCAAGTAATCGCCGAGCAAGTAGTAACCGTCAAAACGGAGCAGAGGATTGAAGTTGATCAAACCGCGCGCTCCGCACGTCGACATCACGATGAACGCAAGGTGATGAAACAAGGTTCCGGGGAGTGATATCCTCCACAAAAAGACACATATTGCCCACATGCAGAGGTCCATATATCCACCTGCCGCCGTGATCAACATCCGCTTCCATCGCTCTTTGATCGTCCAGGCGTCGGAGACATTGATATACAAGCACGGGATCATCATCATGATGAGCACCCCCGCCTCTCGCACTTCTCCTCCAAAGCGTTTGCACGTCGCCCCGTGCGCGGTTTCATGAAGCGCAGTCACAAAAAAGGAGATAACGCCAACCAAAAGCAACGTCTCCCAGCGCAACGCGTAACCTACGGATACCGCAAAGGCATCCCGCTGGCTTGCCAGAACGCAGAGTGCACTCAGCATCACCAAGAGTGACGCTAGCAAAAAACCTTTGGTCCAAATCCATGGAACCGTATCGACAATGCGAGTCAGGATTTTGTCTGGATCGAGCAACGGCAATCGGTAATAAAGCAGACTTCCTTTTCCCCAACGACTCGGTGGGCCGTGGTGCTCTGTATCAATATCGTCTTCCGCATATTCATTCGAGCGGACTTGTGCGCTGGTCGATCCATTAGCCCACGCGAACGCTAATGTCGGCTCCATCAATCCGCGACGAACCAACGTCTCTAAAAATGGATCCAAATCCGCTCTCTCGAGATCCTCGCCAAATCGCAATGAGTAACGCGACCTCAACTCGGGGTACGAAACTCCTTCGGCCAAGTTGCGAAGCAAAAAAAATTCTGATTCACCGGCGTGAAAATATGCCTGCGTCTTGGGATCCTTGACCACATACTCACCACCTCCAAGCTCCAGAAGCACGACGGAGGGCTTCAACGCAGGCAGAGTGTCAGACTCCGCGTCCGGAGCAATTGCCCTAGCGATCGTTTCCAACGCAAGATCAGGGTTACCCACCATCTCACTCCATTGCACTGCTAGCTTCGGGAGATCGAAGTGTGACCGTTTTGCTTTCCGCTTCCGTTAATACAACTACGTAAAACGGCACGTTACGCTGCAATGCCTTTGCAGCGCGGTGATGCCCGTCGATTAGTACAGTCCCGTGCAGCAACTCCCCTGACGCATCGGGGTACCAGTAGTGCGCAACGATCCCTGGGTAAGCCAGGTCAACATGTTCGAGGTGCGGTTCGTGGATGACCGCCCACTCCACCGCGTACTTAACATCTTCCACATCGAGCTCGAGGGGTTCGCGTCCATCGGAAACAATCGAGCGTGCATGGTCAACGTCGAATTTGTACAGCCCTTTGAGCATGGTGTACGTCTCGGGCCCTGAACCGCACTGCGGGCAATAGTCTAGGGCACTTCGTGTATCACACGGTGCTGAGGTGCCTGAGTCCACGACAACGTCTCCCATCTACGAATATTGGGGGCTGCTTAACGGATGGGCCATCGATAATCCGACATCGTCCAAACTCCGCCCACCTCCAGCTTAATTCCAGGCCCGAAAAGCCTGCGTGCAACACCGGTCAGATCTCACCAGAGTCTCACAATTTCGTGGTTCTGTGCCAAATATCGTGCTTGGTCTGGTTGTTAGGAATGGCGCGGCTCATCGAGCAACAATGCCAAGTTCCTTCGTGTTGGAAACAAAAAGAGCCACGAGGTGTAGGGGATACACATCGTGGCTCTTCACTGGTGGTGACGAACTACAAGAAGCCAGCGCTCAACTGCGCGTTACTTGCACTTTCCGCCCTTGCCAGATCGCCCTTTGCTCGAATGCCCCTTGCTCGATCGGCCTTTACCCGAGTGACCCTTGCCCGAACGCCCCTTGCCGGAGTGACCCTTGCCCGAGTGACCTTTGCCGCTGCCGCCGCAATAGCAAGCGCAGGAGACGGCACATGGAACGATTCGCTCTTCAAGACGGGTCAAATTGAACTTCGCCATTACTTGTCTTTCCTAGGAAACTAATCAATGGAAACGGAAACTGTCTCGTCAACTCGTCGCTGACTCTCGTTTCCAGACTAATTCCCGAAACAGTGTATTCAATGGTTGTCCGCCCTCCGCCAACGACTTTTCCGACAACACAAAACACGCTGACCCTGAGGATTATTGCGGTTATTACCCAGCACAAAACGGCAACTCTCACCTACCCTCGATTCTCACTCCCTTAGCGTGAAGGAAGGGCTTCCACCGTGACGAATCTGACCAAGAATCCGCTTGTTAGGATTATTCGGCGTAGCAAAGGATTGCATGATGGCGTTCTATCGTGAACGATCTTCCCAAAAAGTGCTTGCAAAAGGCAGGCAGCATTGGGTTTATGTGCATTCCGTAATACTTCTGTTGACCATAGTTCCCAATGCTAGCGGGCAAGGTCGCATTCTGGCGGTCCGGCCGTCCCGACCCGTTTCTATCGCAGAAGCTCACTCCGCAAAGGCACCTTCGATCACGTTACCGCCGGCAGGAGATACATCGCTAACTCCACAAGTCCGTGTTACCGGTCTTCGCCCAGTACCCTCGGAACTCGAGAAACGCTCGACGGAATTACCGGATATCGCCAAGGCTGCGAGTATTCGAGTGACTGGATTTCGGGCGAGTGTTCCGCAAGGCTCCTCACCAAATGCCGAGACTGGGATGCGCACACCCGTCGAGGAGACCCCCATGTCCATAAGCTCGGCAGCGGAGGTAACCCCGAGCGAATACCGAGAACCCAAGCCACATTTTCCTCTCAAGCATGTACGGATCGTAGCCTCATCACCATCCTTGGCTGAGGCAGCAGGCACGAAACTCCCCCAAGCTGAAGAGCCCCCTCAATCACCTCAGGATCAAAACACCACCGCAGATCTAACGCTCGGTCTCGATGATGGTGTCGGTGAGGCTCCTACCGACACTACGATAGAACCGCAAGCACTGCCGTCGTTCGATGCAATTCCTTCCACGTTCGGTTACCAACTCGACGCGTTGAAACGCCAAAATGTGGCATTGGTCGATGCCATCCAAAGCTCCATCACCAACAAAAGAGTCATTCATTCACTTGGAGCACAGGTAACCGTCGAAGCGACAACGCAACTCGACCCTTTGATCGCAGCTCAACAGATAACGATTGCGCAATCCCGATTCGATCCAACCTTATCTTCACTCGTTGGGTCCAATAAATACAACCTTCCACCATCTTCGTTTACCCAAGATGGCATACCGGTTGCGACCAAACGTGATGAGATTGACTTCATCACTCGACTCTCGAAAGAATGGGCAACAGGGGCGACAACGAGCGTAGGCTATGAACCATCCGTCGCCTACCTCTTTTTCCCCGCCGGAAATCCGAACGGATTCAATCCGAACAACGAGGCTGGGATCGTTTTTCAAGGGGTCCAACCGATACTCCGCGGCGCAGGCCGTCGAAACAACCTCGCGACGATTCGCATTGCCGAAAATCGCGAAGACCAAGTCCGGCTCAACGTCGAATCGAAGCTTCAGACGCAGTTGGTGACTATCGAAAAGCTGTACTGGGAATTGCATGCGGCAAATGTCCGTCGAGCTGCCCTCGTCGAAGCAATCGCACTATCCCAACGCATGCTTGAAATCGAGAAATTCCGATACCAAGCAAAAAGAGTCATTTACGCCGATGTCGCGCGTGTCGGCGTGAAGTTGGAGAATCTAGTCCAACAGAAATTGGATTCGGAACAGAAGATTCAAAAGCTTAGCCTTCAACTGGCTCAAATTTCCGGATTTGCATTCGAACCTACCTCGATGCTCGTACCTCAAGACTCCCCTGAATTTCGCATTCAACCGTTTCAGTTGGAATCGGAAGTTTCGATCGCCATGCAGCGAAACCCCGATCTGCTCTTGCGTCGGCATGAGATCGAGATCCTAGCAAACCAACTTCAAGTCGCTCGCAACCAACTGCGTCCCCAACTCGATTTTCGCTCCTCGTTGAGATCGGGAGGCCTCAACGAGGACCTGGGCGTTGCCCTCGCAGATATGTCCCGCTTCGAATTTATCGACTTATCGTTCGGACTTGTGTATTCAAGGCAGATGGGAAATCGGAACGCAACCGCGAAGTACCGGCAAACAGAACTTGAAACCTCTCGATCCACCGAATTGCTCGCAGCGGTCGAGCAGAGCGTCGCTTTCAATTTGGCAGAAGCCATCAATTCCGTGCAATTATCCTTCGCTGCTTTTGAGAGCGCATTACGCCAACTCTCAGAGGCAAAAGAGTGGGTCAATCTTTCGAAGATCCGGTACGAAAACCCACCTGAGGAGCTCGGACAGGAAGGATTGCTCGTTGCCCTCGTCGATTATCAATCCGCCTTACAAGCCCGCGTAGATGCCGTAGCAGCAACCGCCTCCGCCCTGGCGATCTACAATACAAACCTCGCAAGCGTGGATCAGCAAAAAGGAACGCTATTGGATCGCTGGGGAATCAATATCGCGTGCAATACGCAGGAAGCTGAATAGCAGCCTAATTTCGCGCCTAACCAATCGACTATCTTCATCGCGATTGATTCCGTAGCGCAAACCGAAAATGGCTTTAGTATTTTCTGATGACCGTGGATAAATTACGGCCAGACCCATTGCATCAGGGAGACTTACGGCAGAGTGCATAGATCGCCGGTGCCGTAAACCAACACACTGCTGAGTTTGTCGCGATGGGTAGAAGTTTTGCAGCACGGCCCGAAGCGTATTTAAATTTAAGGTATTCCTTCGTAAGCCAATACCTTTCGTTAAAATGCTCGGCTAGCATGCGATCGAGTTCTTTACGGCTGAAGCCAGCGTGGGCGCCGAGTTCGTTACGAAAACGACCGGTCAATCTGTCGTTCCAATCCCGAATGTTGTCGGCAAGTTTGTTGGCAAAGGTCGCGTCCCAGGTCGACTGTTGATGAGCCCCGATAGAACTCACTAAACGATGGCGGTTGGGTGTTCCCACAAACAACCAACCACCAGGCGCAAGCACCCTATTTAATTCGGCCAAGCTTCCGACGGGGTCGTCGACATGCTCGATGACATGGTGATAGAAGATTGCATCAAAGGCTGAATCCTGGAATGGAAGTTGGCATACGCTCGCAACACCAAACCGGACCGGTGAATTGAGTTTCAGGTCGGGCGAAACGAAGTCTTCGATGTCAACCGCATCGACTACACCGTTCAACTCTCGCTGGATCGCGACCGCTTCATGCCCGGCACCGCATCCCGCAATCAATATGCGTGGAGGAAGTTTTCGATCGCCTGATCGCGCGTTGATCTCTCGACAGAAGAATCCCGCGCCTGCGTGACTTTCCAACGTCACCAGCTCAGGAGTTGGCTCCGACGTGACTGCATCCATTGGGACAGATGCAGGTGTTTGCAGAACGGGAACTGGTGCCACCAGTGGACAACTATTGGTCGGAGTAGAACTCATGACTCGATCAATCCAACGAACGTACCAAGTGGCGTGATAGTTTTAGGTTAAAGACATTCGAATCTTAGAACGCAAATGATGACACACGTTTGATACTTTTCCGTACCCCGCGGAAAGGCGTGGCATGCGTCATGCGAAGAATCGCTTTACGCCGGATTTGCGGTTTATTCTGATTGCCTATCCGACGCCTTGTGTTTCGCTGGGACGACTTTTTCCATCTGCGATACCGCATCGTTGTCGCGAACGAGCAAGACACGCGGATCGTTCATCAATTTTTTCGGATTGCGACAATCCGGGATGGCCACGCGGGACCGGTTGTTCGCAGGCCCCCACGAATGCCAAAACAGCATGTACTTAGCGTCTGGACAACACTCAAGTACAGCATCCAAACAAGCGAGCGTGTCCATTCGTCCATCATGCGTACGTCCCCCTATTTCGCAAAGAGCCATGGGCTTGCCGAACTTGCGAAGCCGCGAATACCCGCCACGAACATCGATATGAGCTAGATCCAAATGATCGGTGTAGAGATCGATCCCAATCACGTCGACATAGTCGTCACCGGGATAATACCAATCGGTGGGCCGAATGGATGCATCCGCCATCGCAGCCGGCGAGTAAACCCAAAGAAGATTGTCCAAGCCATGGGTTTTCGTAAGCTCACGATGGATATACTTCCATAGCATTCGGTACTCTTTGGGAGAGGTCCAGCGATTGCTATCAGGATCATGGGAACACCACCAAAACCATCCGCCGTTGGGCTCATGGATGGGCCGCCATAGAACCACAACCCCCGCGCGTTGCAATTCCTGCAATCCCTCAGCGACCGTTTCAAGCTGCCGCATGAAAGTGTCGTTTTCTTCCGTACCGGATTCGCAAAGCCTGTAGATATCAATCGGTGTAATATCATTGGGATCTGGGATACCCGTCAATGGATTTCCCGGGTCAAAGTTGATCGTGACCAATCCCCCGCGTTTCCAGTGCGCAATGAGCAAGCGATTTGCTGCCCTAATGCTCTCTCTGTCCATTTCTCCCCATCCGTAGTCAATCCCTACAACCGCCGGATAGCTTCCGTCTCGGTTTAGAATTGATACCGATTTCAATGCATCTCGAAGTTCCGTTGGGCCGTCACTCGTACACCCAATATTCTGCCCCAAGAGAATTTCACTCCGCTCACTACCTATCTCGCATAACCGTTTCAGCACCTCGCCTTTGGGGCTACCGCGATAATGAACAGGAACTACCAGTTTTCGAACACTGGACTCCGCGCTCTGTTCGTTCTCCGCCGAACAGCCGATCATGATGGCTGCAACTAGCAATATTAGGAGAACGCTGCCCCTATTTGTGGATTGTATCGATGGCATGAGATGCACCCCCGAATCAAGGCGGAAGAAGCGGAACCCTCAATCGAAATGGCTCTCTGCATCTGGGTGTATCCTCCGTAAACCTGACACATCGAACCCATCTGTGAAGCTTACGTTGATGAATACTCCACGCGGCATTTCGCCCCATTCTCAGAAAACAAACCGAGAACCTTTTGTTTCTAACAATTGCTTCTAAGGTTTATAGCGATTAATCAGGCTGCCGATTTGTTTCGTCCCATCTCGCAATGGAAAAGCAAACCTCCCTTAGGCCCAACTTTTGGGAAACCAAGCCGCCGTTACGACAAGACCATTACCACAATGCCACTTCCCTCAGGCCGTCGCCAAGCGATAGCGCCGACAGCGCCGCTACTCGATCGAGAAAACTGGCATCGCCATTCGAGAGATGGCTTGGTCCAAACCATCGCGTTGCCAGTCGTTCCTTCGAGTAGCAATTCCGCGATAAATAGGTAAGCCTTGCTTGCGTGCCAATATCTCCCGTCTCGAGCGAAACTCAGGACCATCCTGCCAATCCCCTTCCACCTGCTGCCAATCGAAAATGCAGTTCATTGCTTCCGAAAGATAGTCCCAATAGGCTTCTCGATCGGTCTGGATAAAGACTCGCCCACCGTCCACTAGGCATTCATGCATTCGCAGGATGAACTCAGGCGTCAACATCCTCATATGCGATTTATTCGGATCCGAGTATGGCTGCGGATGGTAAATATGGATCTCGCTCAGCGACTGATCCGCACAACAAGTGTGCAACATTCGCCAGCCGTCGATGACAGCAAACCGGCAATTCGATAGTCCGCGTTGATTGGCCCTCCGGGTTCCGTATCGGACTACCGCCGGCAGGAAATCGATGGCAATATGATTCCAATCGGGGCGATCCACCGCAGATGCAATGGTAAAACGACCATTCCCGCAGCCTATATCCAATGCCACTGGCCCAGACCGTGAGAAGACCTTGTCCCAATCCATAGGCCCATCATCCATCCGCTTGATGGCGGTCTTCGCCCATTGATCCGGGGGTTGGATGGTCCCTGGGATGGGGATACCAAACTCGTATTCCGTCTGGCCGGGTTTGAGGGGCGGTGCGGCAGGACGGCGAAAATTACGACGCTTCATTTTTAGATTCCAAGTCATACTGCTTTTGGTACATCGCACCGATCTCTATGTAATGTTTCCATCCTCGCTCGATCATGGAATGCTCACGCTCCGTAGCCTCACGAACCACCTTAGCAGGAATCCCCATCACTAGCGAATTGGGGGGAATCACCTTACCTTCGGTCACCAAAGAACCGGCTGCGACAACGGACCCTTTCCCAATAACCGCACCGTTCAAAATCGTCGCACGGATCCCAATCAAGCAATCCGATTCCACGGTAGCCCCGTGCACAATTGCACCGTGACCAACAGTGACTCGATCACCAATACGACACGGCAATCCCGGATCCGCATGAACACATACTAGGTCTTGAATGTTCGTGCAATCACCGACTTGGATACTATCCGCGTCGCCACGAAGTACCGCGCCAAAGAGCACGGTGCACGATTTTCCGAATTGCACATTCCCTCGAACCGTGGCGTTCGGAGCAATAAATGACCCTTCTCCAACGAGATCCCGTCGAAATGACAAATCGATTGAATCGTCGTCCACAATAGGAACTCCTGTAATTACAAACCCGAATAGAGTCGCTTCAGCGCCACGAATAACACGCGCCCACAAACTTTCCGATCAGACCGAGCGAGCGACATGGCTCTGCAGACTTAACGGCCAGCCTAAACCGGACGCTACTATATCGCTTCGAGTACTTTCCAGTAAGAGTTTTTCCGTCAAAGAGTCCACAGGGTAAGACGCCATCACTATTGGTATTCTCTGTGGGAGTTCCCCGACAAATTAGCGTTTGCCAGAATAGCGTCTGCGAAAGCGGTCGACGGGATCCCGCTCAAGCTTGTTCGGTGCAGTTCATCGACCGAATCACTCCAGGATGCCTGCCGATTGTATCAATCGTATCGATTACAACCGGTTGATCAGCAAGTTCGAAGGTGCTTTATGTAACGAGGGACTAAGGATTTTCCACCTGGGTAGATTCGGTTTTCTACAATTTCGATGGCGCACTTCGCCGTTACCAAAGAATTGGCGACATCGATTTCATGCCATGACGCCAATCCGGTCTCTGCCTCCAGTTGGAACTCTGTTGTTCCACCGGCAAGGATCGATCTGGAGCAACGGCGGAACGCGCTGCGTTTCCAACCTCAAAGTTCACTAGCGATGACCGAAGAAAAAAGCCCTTCCTCCAATCCACGATCTGTCCGCTGGGATTTGGTGGGTACTTGCATGATTGCCCTCGCAGCCTTGATCGGGTTGTCGCTAATAACCTACGACCCGGCGGACGATCTGACGCGTGTCTTTGGCAAGCCACCTTCGGGGGGGATGGACACGTGGTACTCCGCTAAAGCGTTCCCTCCCAACACAAAAATTCAGAACGCCTGCGGAGTCGTTGGGGCGATCATTAGCCAAGCACTCCTTCAAGGCACCGGCATCGGAGCCTATTTGGTACTCTTTTTAACCGCTTTGTCGGGTGTGGTCTGCTTTCGTCAGCGCCCATGGGCATCGCCGTTGGGACGAAGCATTGGCTGGACCCTCGTATTCGTGGCGATTTGCACGCTACCCGGCCGGTTTGGCATTCACCCCAATCTCTCCGTACCGATGGGAGGTGGCGGCTATTTGGGCGCCCTCACCAACCTGTGGATGGACCGAAACCTTGCTCACGGCGGAGGTGTGATCCTGGTCTTGGGCTGCTTCGTAGGTGGACTGCTCCTCAGTACCGAATACGCCATTCTTCGCTACTTTGGATACGCTGCCACAGGTGGAATGATCGCAGCCAAGTACTTCGGTATTCCGCAATGGTCTTTGAAGCGGCATCGTGAAATACTTTCGGGAACATTCTCTCCGACCCGATCCGACCTTCCCGCTTCGTTAACGATGCGAACGAATCCAGCGTCGATCAGCTCTACGATTGCGCCCGAAGAAATCGCAAGCTTTGTCGAGTCCGCTCGCAAACCCTATGCCGCTGGCAATCTCGGCGAGGCTACGCCCAACCCAACGAACAAACTGAATGCCAACGAAGGGAATGTCAAAGGAACCGACTTGCCCGCCACCCTGGGCCCCAGCGACACCCAGGAGAATTTTGAATCGCTTGAAAGCAATCAAGATCCCGACGGTCCAGCCATCCGTATCGGCCGCCGCGCCACCACGAGCTTTTCCACCGCAGACCTTACTAGCAGTTCCAAAGCAATCGGCAGAACAGACCTAGTTACACCAAAACCGAAGCCTCATGGGGTTGGGGCCGCCGCCTCCGCACTGAACAAAAATCAATCGGAAGATTCCGAAGAACCCATCGACGACGAACTGCTCGATTCCGACTCTGAATACGTCGAGGATGAAGAAGCCTTCGAAGATGAATCGCCGGAGATTGGTGATGGCGAAACCGAAGATGACTACGAGTACGCAGAATCCGATGAAGACGAAGAGGTAGACGTAGAGGAAGAAGCATTCGAGGATGAAGTCATCGAGGAAATGCCAGTCGCGAAAAAGGGACGAGGTAAAACCGGAATGCTTCGAACCGATGCTTCCCACCTACCACAAGATTCTGGACCCAAGGTCAAGACAGGAAAGAAGGCAACGGACGATCCGGAAGCCGAGAAGACGAGCCTCTATAACGAATTGAATGATACCAAGCTACCGGAAGGGACCGAGGAATACGTTCTCCCCGGACTCGATTTGCTCACCGAAGGGGACGACTTCTCCTACGATGAACAAACTGAAGAGGTAAAACGAAAGGCCCGAGTCCTCGAACAAACCTTCGGAAACTTTGGCTTTAACATCCGCGTGGTTGAGATTGAAACCGGTCCGGTAATCGCCCAGTACGAAATCGAACTTGAAGCTGGCTTGCGACTGTCAAAAATTACTGGATTGGCGGAAGACTTGGCAATCGCTTTGCGAGTCCCCAGCGTACGGATCGTCGCACCTATCCCAGGCAAGAACACAGTAGGGATCGAAGTTCCGAACGAGCGACGACAAGTGGTACGAATGCGCGAAGTCATCGAGGAAGGTGCAGCCCAAGTCCGCAAGATGAAGATCCCTCTCTTTCTCGGAAAAGACGTCTCGGGAAAGCCTCTATCGGTCGACCTCGCTAGTCTGCCTCACCTGCTGATCGCAGGTCGTACAGGGACCGGTAAAAGTGTTTGCTTGAACTCCATCATTTGCTCCATCCTGATGGCGCGTCGGCCAGATGAAGTCCGAATGCTCATGATCGACCCTAAGATGGTTGAACTGAGTGGCTACGGCCGCCTACCACACCTGATGCACCCCGTCGTGACGGACATGAGAAAAGCAGAAGCAATCCTCGCATGGGCCGTCGACAAAATGGAAGAGCGATACTCGTTGCTTGCCCGGGCTGGCGTCCGCCACATAACCAGCTACAACCAACTCGGTCGGGAGGAACTGCACGAACGCCTCAAGCCTGAAGATGACGACGAAGCAGAACTGATTCCAGATCACCTGCCTTTCATCGTCATCGTCGCGGACGAAATGGCAGACTTGATGATGACCGCTGGTAAGGAAGTCGAAGCACACATTATTCGATTGGCTCAAAAGAGCCGAGCCGTCGGAATCCACTTAATTCTCGCTACCCAAAAACCAACCGTCGATGTCATCACCGGATTGATCAAGAGCAACCTCCCAGCTCGGATCAGCTTTCAAGTCGCGAGCCGGACCGACAGCCGAGTCGTTCTCGACGAAAACGGAGCTGACAAACTGCTCGGCAATGGCGACATGCTCTTCCTATGGCCCGGCACGAGTACGCTCCTACGCGGTCAAGGAACCTATCTAAGTGATGATGAAATCAACGCGATCGTCGATCACTGCAGCACCGGCGAACAGAATTTCGTTCAAGAACTAGTGCAATTGAAAGTCGCGCACGACGAAGACTCGCAAATCAAGCCAGGGTCGTTCAAAAAACGGGACGATCTCTATGAAGCGGCAGTGGATATCGTCGTTCGCGAAGGGCGAGGAAGTTGCTCGCTCCTGCAGCGCGCGTTAGGAATCGGTTATGGACGCGCCGCCCGCCTGATCGACTTCATGGCGGAGGATGGAATCGTGGGCGAGTACAACGGTTCGCAAGCTCGAGAAGTCGCCATCACCGTAGCGCAATGGGAAACCATGCGCAGTCCCGCCGAAGGTAACGAAGGGGGAAGCGGGAAAGCACGCTCGAAAAAGATTCGGCGAGAGGACGGCTGGGACGAATCGCCAAAGTCACCAAAACAACGTAAAAAGTCATCCCGCGACGTCCATGTGGATCGAGAAATCGATGCCTTCGTCGGCTCTGCCGAGGATGACGAAGAAGCTGACGGAACGCTGTGGGACGACGAGTAAACACTCGCCTCAGCCCTTTCATTGCCGTTCTGAATGAAATGCAATTTTCTGGATGCACCTCATTTTTGCAAATCCCTATGCTTTGTTCTCAACTGCATTTGTGATAGCTTGTTCCTGCCGTTGGGCTGCATTCGCAGTAGCGAGTGAAGAGCTTTGGCGTGATGACACGCCCAGATTCATGCTCGCTTTGCGAACTTGCTAAGATACAATCCCCGCCCCACGCATTTACGGCCTGCATTTCCCTTCGAGAGAGTTTTCCTTATGACCAAGTTATTGATTGCTGGTGCTTTTCTCATGATCGTAGTATCAAACATTCTGTCGCTAAACGCCGAGGAAGCACTCTACGAAATGCGAGTCTACACGCCTGAGCCTGGTCGTCGCGCCGACATGCTGAAGCTCATGGAGGGAACAGGTCGTAAGTTCCTAGCTATCCACAAACTAGATTTAGTCGGAGCGTGGATACCAGCGGATCCCGCCGACGAACGAGTGGTAACTTTGATCAAGCATGCCGACCGAAAGTCGTGCGACGCAGCCTGGGCTGCCTTTCAAGCAGATCCCGGTTGGCAATCGGAATCCAAAGCCGCCGCGGTCGATGGCAAAATGCCAGTGAAAGGTGTGGATCGCATCTTCCTAACGGTAAACGATTACAGTCCTGAGCTCAAAAAAGAGGACGTTGGGAACCGAGTTTTTGAACTTCGCACTTACATCGCAACCCCAAATAACCTAGGTGCACTCAACAAGCGTTTCAAAAACCACACCTTGGGACTTTTTCAAAAGCACGGGATGACCAACGTTGTCTATTGGTCCATCGCTAAGGGTGAAACCATGCCTGCCGCAAAGCTGCTCAACGCTGTTTCGCCTGTAGGCAAAGGAAGCGCTGAGATCAGTGCAGAGTTGCCAGCCGACGGTAATGCGTTGGTCTATTTCATCACCCACAAGAGCGAGGATGCCGCGAAAGCCTCGTTTGATTCCTTCCGTCAAGACGACGCTTGGAACAAGGCGAGAACCGAATCGGAGCAAGCCGCGGGCGGATCGCTGACAGCCGGTGGGGCCGTGAAGAGCTGGTTCCTTAAACCGACCTCCTTCTCGCCGTTGAAGTAGTCGTTGGTGTAACGGATAAGCAAAAGGGACAGACGCCTGAACGTTCCGCACGAGACCGCGCGGACGTATGTTGAATCATGGCGAACGAATAAACGCTCCGTCGCGGAACGGCTCTTTCAGAGCCCTAAACGTTAGCGCCGGGCGGAGGCGCGTTGCAATCGCTAGTCCGGATGTTTCGATCATGACTAGCATCGGGGGATATCGGGTTTCGACGTCCAGTTGCCACTTGCTTACACGCGTGGCTCTGATTGGATTCGCAAGCGAATAGATTCCGCCCCGTCGCGGAGCGACACCATCAGAGCCCTAAGCGTTAGCGCCGGGCGGAGGCGCGTTGGAATCGCTAGTGCGGATGTGTTGATCATAACTAGCATCGGGGGATATCGACTGCGATCAGCGAGTCCGAGAAGTTGCCTCAACCGGCGAATGCTAGCGATCTGGTTTTGGGTATTTCCACGCACTCGGCTCCGCAAATCTTGAGTCAATCCGCCTCGCAGTTTGAATTCG
>JBKCUW010000031.1:0-56354 GCA_046318275.1 Pirellula sp.
AAATCGGTGGTTGATGGAAAACCAAACATTCGAAAAGCGTATAGAAGTAGAAGACACCCAGCAACACTTAGAAGAGGTCGAGAAAAGGTACTCATGAAAAGAATCCTTCGTGAGACAAGTAGAGAAAAGATTCGCCGAAACTTCGAAGGGACGTTGTGGACGTGCAGCCATTGTACACGAACGAAGATTCCCGTTGCAACAATTTCATGGACGAGAAGAGTTGGCATCGCAATACGACATAGTAAGGGAGGCGAGTATTGGGAACGAAGCGAGAACCGTCAGAGCCCTAAGCGTTAGCGCCGGGTGGAGGGACGTTGAAATTGCTAGGAACGATGTTGCGATCATGACTAGCGACGGGGGATCAGGGGTCCAGCGTCCAGTTGCCACTTGCTTACACGCGTGGCTCTGATTGCGTAACTAATCAGAGCCCTAAGCGTTAGCGCCGGGTGGAGGGGACGTTGAAATTGCTAGGGTCGATGTGGCGATCATGACTAGCGACGGGGGATGAGGGGTCCAGCGTCCAGTTGCCACTTGCTTACACGCGTGGCTCTGATGGCGATTGCGAGACTTATCAGAGCCCTAAGCGTTCGCGCCGGGTGGAGGGACGTGGAATTTGCTCGGGTCGATGTGGCGATCATGACTAGCGTCGTGGGATCAGGGGTCCAGCGTCCAGTTGCCACTTGCTTACACGCGTGGCTCTGATGGCGCTCGCGAAGCGAGAACCGTCAGAGCCCTAAGCGTTAGCGCCGGGTGGAGGGACGTGGAATTTGCTCGGGTCGATGTGGCGATCATGACTAACGTCGGGGGATCAGGGGTTCGGCGTCCAGTTGCCACTTGCTTACACGCGTGGCTCTGATGGCGAAGCAAGAAATCAGAGCCCTAAGCGTTAGCGCCGGGTGGAGGGACGTTGTTGTTGCTAGGGTCGATGTGGCGATCATGACTAGCGCCGGGGGAGGAGGGGTCCAGCGTCCAGTTGCCACTTGCTTACACGCGTGGCTCTGATTGGGGATTACATCGTCGGACGTGGCGTTTTCTTACCGTTCTGCGACTTTCCCGGTTGTTTGCCCGTGGAAAAAATTGGCATGACTCATGGCCGAAAGCTTTGCGCCAATGTTAAGATAGTTTCCTGCGGTTTCGCCAGGATATAGCTTATGATGGACAGGTCTTGGGCCTTGGCTCCATGGTGTGACTATCAAGGTTTCCCCGATCTGAACCGCACAACCCACCTTGGATGGAGTTAGACGCTAGCTTTTTCCTCCATCAATCCTTCCGTCATTCGTTAGGTTCCCACCTTGATTACCAACCTCAATCCACTCTTGCGTCGTAAATCCATCATGTCTCTGGTCCATGTGCTGAGCTTGGCCGTGATCGGCTGGTGCGGTAACGCGGTTTCGCTCATCGCCGACGATTCGATTGCGACGAAAGGGGTGGTCCATCGATTCAATCGTCAATCGCTAACACCGATCTATTACAGCGAAGGAACCGCTGTCGGTGATTTGGATGGTGATCGGCAGAACGATGTGGTGTACGGCCCTCATTGGTATGCCGGTCCGGACTTCAAAGAATCGCATGAGCTTTACCCCGCCAAGCCGCAACCGATGTCCGGTTACGCGGACCATTTTTTTGCTTGGGTACACGACGTAAATGGGGATGGCTGGAACGATGTGTTAACGGTCGGATTTCCGGGAACCGCAGCCTTTGTCTACGAGAATCCCGGCAAGGACATTCGGAACCATGGTCCTTGGAAGAAGCACCAAGTCTTCGATTGGGTATCGAACGAGTCTCCGGAGTTTACGGACATCACCGGGGATGGAAAACCGGAATTGATTTGCACGCGGGCGGGAATGTTTGGATATGCGGTCCCTGCAGAGAATAGTTTCGAGGCTTGGACGTTCCATCGAATCTCGGATGCCGTCGCACCCGACAAATTCGGTCACGCGCTAGGCGCTGGGGATATTGACGGAGACAAACGAATTGACGTTATCACCAAAGATGGGTGGTTTCACAATCCTGGTACAGAGCGTGAAGCGGTTTGGGATTTCAATCCCTTCGAATTCGCTGGTCCTGGCGGGGCGGAAATGTATGCGTACGACGTCAACGGCGATGGGCTAAACGACGTCATCACAAGTTTGGACGCGCATGCATATGGACTCGTCTGGTGGGAGCAGACCAAATCCGATTCCGGCGAAATAGCGTTTAAGCGTCATTTGATCATGGGAGCCAAGCCGTCGGAGAATCCATACGGCGTCCACTTTTCGGAACTCCATTCGGTTCGGCTGGCGGATATCAACGGAGACGGATTGAAAGACATCGTCACTGGCAAGACGTATTGGGCACATCATCGCCAAGGCCCCGATTGGGATGCAGGTCCTGTTGTGTATTGGTTTCAATTGAAGCGAGACGGCAATAGTGTCGAATGGATTCCGAGAATGGTCGACGATGCCGCTGGTATTGGCCGGCAGATTGTGGTTGCCGATGTGAATAATGATGCGAAGCTCGACATCGTGACAGGGGGCATGTTAGGTTGCCACGTGCTGCACCACAAAACGGAAGAGCTTGAGGGGATCGCCTTCGAAGCAGCGCAGCCCAAAAAGCGCAAGGAACTGAAGGAAGATCTCACAGGAATCGAGGCGGCGGCCCACATGACTGTCCCTGAAGGTTTCCACGTGCAGCTCGCAGCCGCTGAACCTGAAGTCCATCAACCTGTGGCAATGGCCTTCGACCATCGCGGCCGGCTGTGGGTCGCTGAAGCATACACGTACCCAACCCGAGCTAAAGAAGGCGAAGGACTCGACAAAATCATCATCCTTGAGGACACCGATCATGATGGTCGCTTTGACTCGCGAAAGAATTTTATCGAAGGCCTCAATCTTGTAAGTGGATTAGAGGTTGGATTCGGTGGAGTATGGGTTGGAGCGGCACCTTATTTCATGTTCATCCCCGATGCGAACGGCGACGATGTGCCCGATTCAAAACCGCAGATACTGCTCGATGGGTTTGGGTACCAAGATACCCATGAGACACTGAACACCTTCAATTGGGGACCCGATGGCTGGTTGTATGGGTGCCACGGCGTGTTTACTCACAGCAAGGTTGGTAAACCTGGCACTCCCGACGCGGAGCGAACACCGATGAACGCCGCTGTTTGGCGATACCATCCCACGAAACACCAGTTTGAGGTGTTTGCTTGGGGAACGAGCAATCCATGGGGAGTCGACTTTAATGACCATGGTCAAGCGTTCGTAACAGCCTGTGTGATTCCTCACCTGTACCACATCATCCAAGGCGCCCATTACCAACGCCAGGCTGGCGAGCATTTCAACAAGAATGCCTATAACGACATCAAGACCATCGCGGACCATTTGCACTACGCCGGAAACATTGGGGATCATGCGTGGTGGGGGCATGAGCCTGGGATTCAAACCGACACATCGGACGCGGGAGGCGGCCACGCCCACTGTGGAGCGATGGTTTATTTGGGGGATAACTGGCCTGCGAGGTATCGGAACAATATCTTTTTTAACAACATCCATGGAAATCGCGTCAACATGGACAGACTATCCCGTGAAGGAAGCGGTTACATCGGTAAGCATGGTGACGATTTGCTGATGTCGAATGATCGTTGGTTCCGCGGGATCAATCTTCGGGCTGGACCGGACGGTTCGGTTTATTTGATCGACTGGTATGATCGAAACGCATGCCATCGCGTTAATCCCGAGATTTGGGATCGCACGAATGGTCGCGTCTACAACATCGCCTACGGAATCCCCAACCGACAAGCGATCGATTTGGGAAAGCAATCCGATAGCGAACTCGCAAAGCTAGCTTGGCACAAGAACGATTGGTTCGTGCGAGTTTCTCGCAGGTTGCTTCAGGAAAGGGCTGCCGCTGGCAAGATTGACCGCTCAGCGGTGACTCGCGAGATCGAGTCCCTTTTGGCCAGTGAAGACGAAACGCGAGTATTGCGTGGACTGTGGCTTGGGCACGCCACGAAATTGCTCGATGAAAAGCAAATGACGGCGATGCTTTCGCATCGCTCGCCCTACGTCGCGGCATGGTCGGTTCAGTTGCTTTGCGAGGATGGGAAGGTCAGCAACGCAGTAACACAAGAATTGGTAGCCGTATCCAAGGAACCGCGCACCGATGCTGTGGTTCGTTTGTATTTGGCCTCAGCCCTACCTCGATTGCCGATGGATGCTCGTTGGGAGATTGCCGAGTCGCTGGCGAGTCGCAAAGCGGACGCGAACGATCGAAATATACCATTGGTAACGTGGTACGGCGTCGAACCGTTGGTGGTCGCGGACCCCGCGAGAGCGATACGCTTAGCAAAAGCGAGCCAGATACCTTTGCTCAGCCAATACATCTTGCGGCGAGCTGCGTCCGACCCAGCGGCCTTGGATGCCGTCATTGGCGACGTCGTCAGCTGGCCCCCCGAACAGCAAAAACTGGCCCTAGAACAGATCCAGCAGTCTCTTGAGGGACGCGTCAATGTAGCCCAACCAACAAGTTGGAAGTCGGCTTACGACAAGCTATCAAGCAGCGATCAAGGCGGCATTCGGGAGCTTGCGCTGCGGCTCGCCGTGGCGTTTGGCGATCAACGAGCTTTCCCCCAACTGCGCGCGATCTTGGGAGATGGGTCAAAGCAGTTGCCTGATCGCCAGCGAGCCCTTGAGATCCTCGTCAAAGGTCGGGACCGGGAGCTCGCCCCAGCCTTGTTCGCAGCCATCGAAACACCCGAACTGCAATCCCCTGCAATTCGAGCTTTGGCGGCAGTTGGCGATGCTCAAACACCGCAGAAACTTTTATCGGTTTACTCGAAGCTCCAACCCGCCGGACGCGAGGATACGATTGCGACTTTGGTGTCGCGCGCTTCGTTCGCCCAGCAATTGCTTGACGCGATCGACGCTGGCCGAATATCGCGTACCGATATCCATGCGTACCACGTACGGCAAATGGTGAGCCTGAGTGATGCGCCGCTTATCGAGCGCATCAATAAATCCTGGGGGAAAGTAGGAACATCGTCAGAAGAGCAAAACGCTGCGATCGAGAAGTACAAAGGCCAGTTGACCAAGGCTCAACTTGCTAAAGCAGATGTCAGCAACGGCCGAGTTCTGTTCAACAAGCATTGCATGGCGTGCCATCAATTGTTTGGTGCGGGAGAGAAAGTCGGCCCAGATTTGACTGGTTCCAATAGGGCGGATTTGAACTACATCCTTGAAAACCTGGTTGCGCCCAATGCGGTGGTCGGAAAAGATTACCAGATGACACTCCTTCAAACCAATGACGGCCGAGTCATTTCCGGATTGATCGTGAAAGAGACCGACAGCGCGTTAACCTTGAAAACGATCAATGACGTCGTCGTTGTCCCCAAGGATGAAATCGAGCAGCGAAAGCTCTCCGAGTTATCCCTGATGCCGAACGGATTGCTCGACCAAATGACTCCGGACGAAGTTCGTGATTTGGTCGGGTACCTGGCGAGTCCCACTCAAGTCGCGATACGAGGTCCCCGACCGGTATTCGACGAAAAAACGGGGAGCGCCATCGGAGCCATCGAAGGAGAGAGCTTGTCGGTCCTCGAGAAGAGCCGCGGCAGCGCAGGGCCGCAGGATATGCGTGGTTTTCCAAAGGACAAATGGAGTGCGAACAATCACGTTTGGTGGACCGGCGGACAGCCCAAGGACAAATTGGTACTTGAGTTCGACGTTGCCAAGGCAGGAGTCTACCAAATCAAGGGGGTGATGACCAAAGCCCGAGATTACGCAATCGTGCAATTGCACGTCGATGACAAACCGTTGGGAGCCGGCGTGGATTTGTACAACGCCCCCGACGTGATCACGACTGGAGTCGTGTCACTCGGCGAGCGAGAACTGTCCTCTGGCAAGCATCGGCTGACGGTTGAAATCCTTGGAAAGAATCCGGAAGCCGTTCCAGGCTACATGTTCGGACTCGATTTCCTCGTATTGGAGCCGTTATCGAAATAGTTTCTACATTGAGATATTAAGAGCCTATCCGACCCCAGCTACCCTCTCTGACGCCAAGGCGGTACCGTTCTTTGGGATGGACTCTGCAACAGGGACAACCTTAACTCAACGAGCCGCGGGGAGAAACTTGAGCCCAAGTTTCCCACCGCGGCTTTTTCGTTCTGGCGTATTCGCTACAAGTGTTACAAACTCCGATCGATGAACACGAGTTGGACAATCGAGACTCGGTAGATTTCGCCCGACCCGATTCTATGGCATAGACTTCCGCGTTCCAGATTCCGTGAAACGTTGGGAAGTTACCCATGAATCGATCGTATACGTTGCCAATGTCTCACCTGCAATCGTCCACGTTATCGCTCGAGGGGACCGATACCCTCACCGCCGAGAGCTCAGAGACCGCCGTACGGATGATCGACCAAGTTTCCGAATTGGTCGAAGATCTTGGGGAGCAGCCAGATTGCCGCGACCGGAATAGCGAAGCGACCGGCCCAGCCACCGAACAACTTGAGTTATCCATCGTCATTCCGTGCTTGAATGAGTCGGACACGGTTGCCTTATGCGTCGCGAAAGCGGTCCGAGCATTGCGGGAGCTGAGGATCGAGGGTGAGGTAATCGTCGCAGACAACGGGAGTACCGACGGATCCCAGACGCTCGCTAGGCAAGCGGGCGCAATCGTCATCCAAGTCCCCGAAAAAGGGTACGGTGCAGCCTTGATGGGAGGGATTTCCAAAGCTCGCGGTCGCTTTGTCATCATGGGAGACGCCGACGACAGCTATGACTTCACAAAGATCCAACCGTTCTACCAAAAACTCCTCGACGGAGCCGATTTAGTCCAAGGATGTCGCTTACCCAGTGGAGGTGGTCAAGTCATGGCGGGTGCTATGCCACCACTGCACCGTTGGCTCGGAAATCCCGCATTGTCGTTTTTGGTAAGGACGATGTTCCGAACCCCCATCCACGATGTTTATTGCGGGATGCGAGGTTTCCGGAAAGCCTGGCAACAATCGCTCGATCAGCGCTGCACAGGGATGGAATTTGCAACGGAAATGATCATTAAAACAACCTTGTTCCGCGGTTTCATAAGCGAAGTGCCCATCACTCTGCATCCCGACGGGCGCGTTCACTCGCGATCCCACTTGAGAACGTTCCGCGATGGATGGCGCACGCTACGATTCTTCATGCTTTTGAGTCCGCGTTGGACCTTTCTAATACCGGGAGCGATCCTAGCATTGATCGGACTGATCCTATGCGCGATGGCGTTACCGCAATGGAGTGTCGGAACTGCAGCGCTGGACGTACACACCTTGCTCGTCGGAACCTTGAGCATTTTGGTAGCGTCCCAGATGGGATGGTGCGCTGTGCTCGCGAAGACGTTCGCCATCACCGAAGGAATCCTGCCCCGCGATCGATTGCTCGACAGGTTCAGTCGAATCATGAATCTTGAAAGGTTACTCTTCCTGTCACTCGCGATGGTAGGTTTCGGAGTGGCATTAATTGGAGCGGTCGCAACGGGATGGGCCGTTGGCGGTTTTGGAGAACTCGAATACGCACGCACGATGCGTTGGGTTATTCCTGGCGCGGGTCTGGTAGCTCTCGGTACCCAATTCGCGGCTAGCAGCTTTTTGATGAGCGTCCTGCGTATGGCAAGGCTTTAAGCCACCCTAGGGACTCTGCCGCCAGCGTTGGAGAGCATAGATTCGTAGAACAAGAGCGGTACCGCAGGGTATATGCATGGATAAAGTTCGCAACAACGATTGCTGGTATTGGATACTTCCGGGGTTCACCGCATTTGCTGTGGCTGCCGTCGTTTCATACTGGGTGCCTCCTGTACCAAGCGTTCACGATGACTTTGGGCATCTGTTGATTGCAGAGACGTTGCTACATGGACGGCTCAGTAACCCCACACCGCCATCGGCGGAATCCCTACAAACCTTCCACGAAGTCGTTTACCCTCGCTATGCAGCAAAGTTCCCCATTGGTACGGGTGCTACGATCGCCCTGGGAAAGATAATCTTTGGGACGTATTGCGCAGGAATGTGGATTTCGGCCGCATTCGCTTGCTCCGCGATTACATGGATGTTGATGGCTCATTTCCAACGGAACCACGCGTTGCTTTTCGGTATGCTCGCGGCATTGCATCCCTACTGGCAAACCGGTTGGTCTCAAGACTTCACCAATGGTTGGCTAGCGGTTGGGTCGATGTCGTTGATCGTTGGTGGATTGCTCAGGATTCGACGACGATTGGTGCGCGGGGATACGGTAGACGCAACGGCTTGGCGATCGGCGACAACCATCGCCGTCGGGATAGTGATCGGGATCTTCTCACGGCCTTATGAAACCGTTGTTGTGACCTCGATTCTCGCACTTCCATTACTCTGGAAAATAATCCATTATCGATGGTACAGAGTACCCGAATGGTGGCTGAACGCAGCACCTGGGATCTGCGTCCTGCTTTTAGGATTCGGTTTCCAAGGGGTCATCAATCGGAGCGTAACCGGTGAATGGTTTCAATTGCCGTACCGATTGCACGAGGAGCAATACGGCGTTGCCCCAGTCTTCGTTTGGCAGTCCCCAAACGAACCAAGTTTAGGCCATCGTTTCTTGGAACAAAAGAAATTTCATCTTGGATGGTCGATGGATGCGTACAGGTCCGGACAGAACGTATCTGGCTATACAACCTTACTATCCAATCGATCTAACTATCTTGTACAACATTGGGGATGGTTTATTGCATGCTCACCCATGGCGATTTTATTACTTACCCGCGAGCGAAAGGCGTTCATCGGATACCTTCTCGCCGGCGTTCTAGGGCTGTATCTGATCAATTTCGTGCCGTGGATCGCAACCTATTATGTAGCCTCACTCCTACCCATCGCGATCCTCATGGCTGCATTAGTCCTGCGTCGGGTACTAGCGTTTACAGCCTCTCGAACAAGCAGTGACATATCTCGACATCGCATAAGACAACTCCTAATCGGCACGATGGTAGCCTGCCAAATTTGCTGGTTGATTCGCGCCACGACGGCGCTTTCCGCCAACCCGTCGTTGATCGATAACCAATGGGCGTTTCAGCGAATGCAATTGGCCAAGGAATTAGAGAACACCGATGGCAACGACCTAGTCATCGTGCGGTACCATCCGGATCACAATACACAGCACGAATGGGTCTTCAATTCCAATGATCCGCCACGTTCCAAGATCGTTTGGGCTCGATGGGCAGAGGATTTGAATCACCAACTAATTCTCGATTATCCGAATCGTAACGTCTGGGTTTTAGACGTGCGGTCGGTAAACACCGAGCAAGATTCCCGCGAAATGAAGGAACCCAAAGGTCGAGACCAATACCGACTCACACGATGGAGCGACGACCGCATCGCGCAGGAACCCAATCGCTAGAAGTCTTCCGCAGAAGCAGCATCGTTCATCGAGTTGCCTCCGTTGCGAAAGGTTTCCTGGAGTGAATTTAACGGGCAGTATTGCTTGGCCGGGTAGCAGTCCTCTTTTCAGTATCGACCGTAACCACATGATCGTCGAGGCGGGCTGAGTACTCTAGCACACTCCCTGGCCCCGAGAATGCAACGACTTCGTGATCCCATGCAAGATCTTTCGAGATCATACGTCCTGCATCGAGATCGAATCGGATCGTACCGTTGCTGAGTTGTTGTAGCACCTGAGCCTCCTCTGCAGGATCGGAGATCGTGGAGAGTGGTTCACTTCGCACGGAAATCGTCGCAATACCAGCGCTTACCTTTTCGAGTTTGAACAGTTCACGAAACTTGAGAAGTCGACTCGATCCGTCTTTACGAGGGATTCTCATTTCTCTCGGAATTTCCCAGGTGGCTCCGACGGCAACTGGATTCTCGGGCAAAGGCAACGTTACGTCTCCCATTCCCAGGTGAGGAGGGTTTTGGGTATCGCTGCGTGCGACAACCATCCCGCGACCATCGATACTTATGGTAGATACAACTTTGCCAACATTATCGGCTGCACCTGCGAACTGAACGGGAGGTGGTTCATCACTGGCTTCTTTGGAGCTGTAGCGAACCTCATTGCCCGAGCCGACTTGTTGGGACATGTCGATTTCATCGATTCGGTATTCAAACGTAACAGTATCCCCGTCGGTATCGATGACGCGCCACGACTTCATTGAAACGGTACGTGATGTCGCGTCTTGCTGGACCGAATCAATGCGAGTACCGTTTTTCGAGAGGTAGGTGACTTCGCTTCGAACCACCATTCCCGGTTCGAACTTGTAACGCATCAAAAACGTTTCCCCACCATCGGGCGAAGGCTTTTCCATCAGTTTTTTGGGTTCGATCGGCCGCAGAGTCGCTTTGCTTTCTTCAACGCTGGGCTGGATGTCCGACGAGGGGGTCGCCGCTGAAGTTTTTGATGACGAAGAGCTGCTCGGTTTTGGCTGAGCAGGGGTTCCGCCCGCTTGCGACTTAGGCTTTGCAGGAGTTGGAGTTGCGGGCTTGCTGGTGGCGTTCGACTTCGAAGTGGCTGGTTTTGCAACTTCGGCGGTCGACTTTTCTTGGGGCGTTCCGCTTACCGATTTCACCGGAAGTCGTTTTGGTTCAATAAGCTTTTTGGAGGACTCGTCGAGGAGGGAGCGGGGTTTTGTATTCTCCGCATTTTTGACCTCGGAACCTTCCGACTTGGAGGTAGCATCCGCAGTGTCGCCGCCCGGATTGCCCAGAACGAGCGTGGAACCAGCCTCAGAGTCCTTGGCGGCGTCCGATCCTGAGTCTTGGGCAATCGACGGCGTCACTGCCAGTGTGGCGAACAAGCATCCAAGCGTCAGAAAAAAGCGAGCGAGCATCCTAAACACTCCTTGAAAACAAGATTCCCTGGGTCGGTCGAACCGTGGCGAGTCGAAAGCAGTCAAAGCCTAAGCTCGCGGGGGTTTAGCAAAACTGGGAGATCCGCGTCAAGAGTGATTGGATTGCCTAGATGGTATCCTCTCGATGCGATTCTACGCTCGGGAAAGCCGTTTACTCGGGAAAGCCGTTTTCCACAGGAACCTTGGTTACCCAGGAAAACCGAGTACAAAGGACAACCGGACTGGTAGATTAGGCCGAGTCGGCTACGATTAGTTTCGTGGGGTAGCCTTGTGAGAGGAATACCGGTTGCGAAGACTGGTGTCATCCAATCCCCACACGTTTCCCGATCGCAGTTGAGGCGATGCCTCCAGCCATTTAAAGCTAGCATGTCAGACTCCACCCTTCAAACCCGCATCGATCACCTAAAAGCTCGGCTCGTGCCGCTGCGAGGTGGTCTTTGACTACGATCAAAAGTCATCAAAAATCGTAGCGCTCGAGGGTGAAATGGCGGGGCCGACGTTCTGGGATAATCCGGACAAGGCCCAATCGGTGGTGCAGGAGTTAAAGTCGCTCCGAAACGTGGTGGAACCGCTTAAGCATGTGGTAGCTGGTTGTGAGGATTTGACCGAACTACTAGAGATGGCCGAGGAAGAGCCATCGGTGCTTTCCGAGGTGGAGACAGAGCTTGTCAAGCTTGAACAAGCAGTCGAGCAACTGGAAATCAAGGCCTTGTTGAATGGGGCCAATGATGACTGCGGCGCCATCCTTTCGGTGCACGCTCGCGAAGGTGGTTTGGATGCAAACGACTGGGCCGAAATGCTTTTGGGTATGTACATCGCATGGGCGCAAAAGCATGGTTACAGCGTCGAGATCCTAGACCGATCGGATGACGAAACAGCGGGCATCACTTCAGCCACCATCGCCGTGCGAGGGGATTCTGCCTACGGATACTTGAAGGGTGAAGAAGGCATCCACAGGTTGGTTCGCATCAGCCCCTACAATGCGGAAGGAAAGCGACAGACGAGCTTCGCTGCCGTCGATGTGTCACCTGAAATCGACGACTCCGTGGACATCGAGATTGCGGAGAAGGATGTTCGCGAGGATGTTTTCCGTGCGTCGGGAGCAGGAGGGCAGCACGTGAATAAGACCAGCTCGGCGATCCGACTGACCCACATGCCTTCTGGAATTGTCGTTCAGTGCCAGAACGAGAGAAGTCAGCATAAGAACCGAGCTGCGGCGTGGAAGATGCTTCGTTCTCGATTAGCGAGGGTGGAGGAAATGAAACGCGAAGCCGATCAGTTGGCAAAGTACCAGAGCAAGTCCATCACCGGGTTTGGTTCCCAGATCCGAAATTACTTCCTCCATCCCGATCAGCGGGTAAAGGATGCGCGGACTGGGTACCAGATGGGTAATTTCCACACGGTGCTTAGTGGAGAAATCCAAGGTTTCCTGGACGCGTTTCTTCGATACCGCATGGTAAACATGCAAGGCAATGGCTAATCGCCCGCTTGAAGACTGCTGCCAGGAACGGTAACGAAATCAAGAGTCCGTCGGAACTTCGAGTCGATCGTGGAAATCCATCCACTGACCTTCGATGTAACGTTGCTGCGGTAAAAACCGGGACTTGTAGTTGAGATGCCTATTACCCGCCACGTACATCCCTAGATAGACAAAGCGTCGCTCCGTTTTCTCCGCGATCTGGATCTGCTTCAACACGGAATAGCTTCCGAGAGAGAGCTTCGAATGCTCCGGATTGAAGTAGGTGTAGACTGCCGAAATCGCTTGCTCGCCGCAATCGATGATCGAGACAGCGATCAATTCATCGTCTCGCCAAAAACTGAGCTCGTAGGTCGATGTACAGCACGACTCGACGAGAAAGCCTTCATAGTCGTATTCGGAGTAGTCCTGGTCGCCTGCGCCGAGCTCTCGTGTATTTCGGTGGAGATTAAAGAGGTTCAATCGCGGTGCGTCGATCGTGGGCTTGTCCAGTCGGACTTCCAAGAGTCGGTCTCCACGGTTCACGATGCGCCGCCACGAATCGGTCCATCGAAACCTGTGGACGTCTAATCGTGTAGGTTCGCATAGTTGGCAGTTCTGGCAGGCGGTGAAATACGCGAACCGCCCTGAGCGACGCAGGCCGTGCTCGAGCATATGATCGAACTCCGACTCCTCGACCAACCGCCCTGGGTAGATCAACGGCATCGTGGCAGTTCGGTCAGGCAAGTAGGAGCAGGGGTGCTCATTGTCGAGGACATTGAGCACCGGCAAGCTACTCGGCAGTCGTTTACTAAACGTCTCATTCATGCGTACGACAAACTCAACAGGGCGGTTCTTTCGATGAGGCATCCACGCGATGGGAAGGATCAATCAACGGCTTGGAGCTAGCCCAATTCTTTCCCCATTGCCATAGCGATGGTTCGACAACGCTTCATCATTTCATCGAACTGTGCAAAGTCCAGGGATTGGTACCCATCGCTCATCGCTTTTTCGGGATTGGGGTGCATTTCCACGATCAACCCATCCGCTCCGGCAGCGACGCTCGCGGCGGCCATGTCGGTCACTAAGTAAGAGTGACCAGTCCCGTGGCTTGGATCCACGATGACAGGCAGGTGGGTCTTTCGGTGCAAGTAGGGCACAGATGCTAACGGTAGGGTGAATCGCGTGTGGTTCTCAAAGGTTCGGATCCCACGTTCGCATAGCATTACGTCCGGATTCCCTTCATTGAGGATATATTCAGCGGCCAGCAACCATTCTTCGATGGTGGCGCTCGGACCGCGCTTCAGGAGAACAGCTCTCCCCGATCGACCGACCGCTTCCAGGAGTCGATAATTTTGCATGTTGCGCGCTCCGATTTGGAGAACATCTGCGTACTTGGCTACCAACGGCACGTCCTCCGTGCTCATCACTTCGGTAACCACCGCGAGTCCAGTCTCCTGCCTCGCTAAATCCAAAAGCTTCAATCCATCTTCCTTCATACCTTGGAAGGAATACGGGCTCGTGCGAGGCTTGAAGGCACCTCCTCGAAGCGCAGTTCCACCCGAGGCTTTGACGGCCCTCGCGCAAGCGATAATCTGCTCTTCGTTCTCGACAGAGCATGGACCGCCCATCACCCCGACTACGCCTCTGCCAGCTCGAAACCCGAGCGCTCGGACTTGCGTCGGGTCTTGCCTCAACTCCCGCGACGCCATCTTGTATGGAGCCAAAATCGGCAGGACTTCCGAGACACCTGGGTAGCTCTCAAACGACTCCACTTTGATTTTTCGTTCGTCACCGACTGCGGCGATCACTGTCCGCTCGGTGCCTCGGATGACATGCGCTTTCAGCCCCAACTCAGTGATTCGGTTGGCAATCGTATCGATCCGCTCGTCGGGAGCATTTTGTTCCATCACAACGATCATAGTCTTCAGTTCCTAATCAAGTTTTCGTGTGGTATTTCCGCATGTCATTTCCGACTCGATGAAACGACTTTTCCATCGGGACACTCCAAAAAAAAAGCCTCAAGGTACGGCCCTCGAGGCTTCGTCGGAATTCGTTGTTTACTGACTTACAGCAAGTTCCGCTCCAGTGCCTCAGGCCGCTTGGCCAGAAACAAAAAAAACGTATTGCTGGACGTAAAAGTCGATCGAGTAAGTCATCCTCCCAGTATGGCCGAGGCGGCGTGGGTTGGCAAGGGCTTGGCAGATCGAGAGCTTGCCAAGCCAATAGCAGCCAATAGCACCTCGACGGATAGCGGTCCAGCCCAGGGGGCTATCTCGCGTATAGGCTGCTCTATCGCCCTGTTCCTTTCGCCCCATTCCAAGCCTGCCCCCCCGCCCTCGATCCAACTTGTTACCTTCAGCGGGCATCACTGGCGGTCCGATTCAGCGGTAGCCTCACTTTCTGGCCAATGCGTTTTGGAGCCATTTCGACTCCTGGCGATAAAAAATAATTTTAGCACTAACGGGGGTTTGGCCTGTGGTTTGCTTTGTGGTGCACCATCGGCAGTTGGACTGCCAACACGACCACACTAGCAGAGGGGAAGACTATGACATTTCGCATGGACAAGTTAACGGTGAAGGCTCAGGAAGCCATTGTCGGCGCGCAGGCCCTTGCAGCAACCAATGGTAATCCCGAAATGGAGGGGATGCATTTGCTCGCCTCTCTTCTCCAAGACTCCAATGGAGTGGTGGTCCCTTTGTTGAAAAAGATTGGGGCACCCCTCGACAAAATCCAGTCTACAACCGAATCGGAGCTGAAACGGCTACCTCGTTCAAGCGGTGGTCGGCAGCCCGCCATTGGCCCATCCCTTCAGAAATCGCTCGAAGCCTCTGCAGCAGCGGCGGAATCGATGAAGGACGAGTTTGTAAGCACTGAGCATTTGTTGCTCGGCTTGTGCCGGGCCGACAAAAACGCCGGTGAACTCTTAAAGCTTTTCGGAGTTACCGAGAAAGATATCCTGAGCGGACTTCAATCGGTACGCGGGAGTGCGAGGGTAACGGATCAGAATCCCGAAGGTAAATTTCAAGCCCTAGAAAAATACGGCGTGGACCTCGTCGCGCAGGCAGCGAAGAACAAATTGGATCCGGTTATCGGCCGCGACAATGAGATTCGTCGTGTGATCCAGGTTCTCTCAAGGCGGACGAAGAACAATCCGGTGCTTATCGGCGAACCTGGAGTCGGAAAAACAGCGATCGCAGAAGGGCTTGCGCAGCGGATCGTCCAAGGTGACGTGCCACAATCGCTTAAGAACCGACGCGTCATCGCGCTCGATATGGGTGGACTAGTCGCAGGGACCAAATTCCGCGGGGAATTCGAGGAACGTCTGAAGGCCGTCATCCGCGAAGTGAAGGATGCAGAAGGGGATGTCATCCTTTTCATCGACGAACTTCACACCGTGATCGGAGCAGGCTCCGCAGAGGGCTCCAGCGATGCCGCTCAATTGCTCAAACCGGAGCTAGCTCGCGGCCAGCTGCGATGCATCGGAGCCACGACTCTCGATGAGTACCGCAAGCACATCGAAAAGGACGCAGCGTTGGAGCGTCGCTTCCAGCCGGTTTACGTCGGGGAGCCGTCGGTGGAGGACACGATCACCATCCTTCGCGGTTTGAAGCCTCGTTATGAAGCCCACCATGGAGTGAAGATTCGAGACGCGGCCTTGGTCGAAGCGGCAAAGCTATCCGATCGTTATATCGCCGATCGCTTTCTTCCGGACAAAGCGATCGATCTAGTCGATGAGGCGGCAGCGCGATTGGCTATGGAACGAGACAGCGTTCCTTCCGAAATCGATTCTCTCCAACGACGACTTCGGCAACTTGAGTTAGCTCAGCGTCAACTCAAAGAGGAGACCGACGAGAGCACCGAAGAAGCACTTGAAGATGTCGAACTAGAGATGGAAAACATCCAGAGGGATCTAGCCAGTTTGCGCGAACAATGGGAGTCCGAAAAGCTAGGCCTATCCGATGTGAAGTCCTTGAGGCGATCGTTGGATCAGGCAGACGCCGACTTCCGCAAGTTGGACACCAGCATCAAGGACAAACAGTCCGCGGGCATGGCCGTGAATGAAGCCGATTACCAAAAGCTATTCGAACTCGACCAAACGCGGCGAAAACTCCGCGAACAAGTGGATCGGGATGAGGCTGTTGATGCAAAAACCGACGGAGACAAACCCAAACTATTGCGAACCGAAGTAACAGCTGATGAAATCGCCGCCGTGGTAAGTTCTTGGACCGGAGTCCCTGTGACCCGCATGCTGGAGTCCGAACGGGCCAAGCTGCTTTTGATGGAAGAACGCCTGCATCAACGGGTTATCGGCCAAGACCTCGCAGTTGCCGCGATCAGTGATGCCGTTCGACGCAGTCGTAGCGGCCTGAGCGACGCCAACCGACCGATCGGCTCTTTCTTGTTCCTGGGTCCCACTGGGGTCGGAAAGACAGAACTGTGCAAGGCGTTGGCCGAAGTCATGTTCGACGATGAAAATGCAATGGTTCGAATCGACATGAGCGAGTTCATGGAACGGCACACCGTCAGTCGTCTCGTAGGCGCCCCTCCAGGATATATCGGCTACGAAGAGGGCGGCCAATTGACCGAAGCGGTGCGACGCCGGCCCTACAGCGTCGTCCTGCTCGATGAAATCGAAAAGGCGCACAACGATGTGTTCAATATCTTGCTTCAGTTGCTCGATGATGGCCGATTAACCGATGGCCAAAACAGGACGGTCGATTTCACGAATACCATCGTGGTCATGACCAGCAACGTGGGCAGCCAAATGATCCAACGCATCGCTGATGAAGGTGGTGGGACCGAGGATATGCAGGTCGCAGTGCAGGAATCTCTCAAAGCGAGGTTCCTCCCCGAGTTCCTAAATCGAATCGACGACACGATCATCTTCGAACCACTCCGCAAGGATCAAATTCGAAAGATTGTCGGATTGCAACTGAAACGACTTGAAAAACAATTGAGCGAGATCCACTTCAAACTGTCCGTCACCGACCGTGCAATCGATGCCATTGCCAACGAAGGCTACGACCCGGTGTTTGGAGCGAGGCCGCTCAAGAGAGTTATTCAGCGACGGTTGCAAAACCCAATCGCGACGGAATTGCTCAAGCGGGACGACCACGACGGCGGCAGTATCCACGTCGATTTCGTGGACGACCACTATAAAATCCAGACGCTGCCTAGCTGAGCTTGGCGGTAGGCATCCGCTGCTCTCATTGGGTGGGTGCAAAACAAAGAGAGGAATGGGCAGACTCTAAGGTCTGCTCATTCCTCCCCTGCGGGTAAAAACTCAGCAGCAACGGAGTTGCTTAACTCTCCGTGCCAGTACTAGCGACCAAGGCCACCTGATTCGCTTGGATCCTCTCAGGCATTCGCTTGGCGTGCGATCCACCGATCCGCTAACCAGCGATCGTAGCTTCCCGATACTCATCGATCCCCATGCACTTGACTTCGCCATCTCGTCCGGATCGCAAATTCGAATCATTGCGCTGAGAAATCGCCAAGGACTGTTCTGCTCGGCGGAGGATTGATTCTTCGACATCCAAAGGAACAGCGGTCGCAACCCCTGTGTTTGCAGTGACGCGGATCCATCGGTCTTGGTAGGGAACCGCCATCTCGGAGATCGCACAGGAGACGCGTTTCGCAATGTGCTCTGCCTCGGTCAGTTTCGTGCCTGGCAAAACGGCGATGAATGAATCGGACCCGTACCGGATCAGGGAATCCATATCCCTTACCGATGCCTTCACCACGCTAGTCACCGACCGGAGTACTGAATCGCCTGCCTCATGACCAAATTGCATATTGATTTGACGGAAGTCGTTGATATCGAACAGCATGATCGAAAACGGTGAATCCTGCCGTTGGAATTGGGACAAATGACGACGCAATTCCTGCTTCAAGAAATTCCTGTTTGCCAACCCTGTAACAGGATCGACCACGATAGTGTCGTTCAGCTCATTCAAATGGCTTTCAAGTTTGCGTCGGCGAAACTCGGAGATCCCCCAGCCACCAGCGATCACTCCCAGCCCTACGCACTGCCAATCAAAGATTCTGAGTTCGGTCGCGTTGGTGGTGAAGCTGTAACACAAAATAATTGCAACAGTGCCGGTTGCTAATGCGAGGTTTCTCGCGGTGAGAAGATTCGAGCTCACGTCGGCGTGCTGTGATTTCAAATATTCGGTCGTCTGTCGGCTCATGCTGTCCCAATCAATGATGCGAGTTAATCTTGGTAGTGTGTTTTCGGCCCGGGCGACGATCTGCCACACGCCTCTCCACCACTGCTTCTAGTATTCCCAGCCCAAACAGGCGTTACTGATCTCGCGTTCTCCCCTTACTTTCTAGAGATTGCGCCTTCGGCTGGTCTGATTGCTCCGTTCGCAACGGTTATTCGAATCTCGCCAACTCCGATTTTGCAGAATATTCCGCTGGCAAGCGAAAGCGACCCAATTCCCTGGGGGACCCACTCCACCAACAAAAAAAGCGTGACACTCACGGTAGAGTAGCCACGCTTTGGCGGAGTTAACAACGAGTTCTGCGCTCGACCCAGCGCGTCTTGCCTGGGGCCAGCTTGTCTTACCTGGGGCCAGCTTGTCTTACCTGGGGCCAGGTACACGCAGGACGAGGGTTTGGGACCTGGATCCTGCCTTGTTAACCAAACACCTTTAACGAACCTTGATTTCGCAGCTCAGGCCGCCGGATGCAGGCACGTATGCAACACGCGTGTAATCCATCACCATGCGATGGCTACTAAACCGCCAAGCCAACGTGCTGATGCTATTCATCATCATCTTGATCCACTTACGGGGCAAACCATCCCGATCCCGATCGTAGAATGTTGGGATGACGCTTTGTTCTAATGCCTCGTAGAGATAATCCGAATCGCGAGTGTCGGTGATTCGATCTTCGGAGTGGCTAGTCCCTTTACCGATGGCGAAACCGTTGGAACCGTCGTACGCTTCGGCCCACCATCCATCCAGAATGCTGCAATTGAGACCGCCATTGAGCACCGTCTTTTGACCGCTCGTGCCCGAGGCCTCAAGTGGTCGACGCGGGTTATTCAACCAAACATCGACACCTTGGATCAGGTGCCTGCAGACGTTGATGTCATAGTCCTCGATGAAGGCCACTTTCCCAGCGAAGCGAGAGTCGTGCCGCAGATTGGCAATCTCTTGGATGAACCGCTTGCCTGGTTCGTCCTTCGGATGCGCTTTGCCGGCAAATATCAGTTGCACTGGTCGGTCTGGGTTGTTGATCAAACCTGCGATGCGATCCAAATTGGAGAAGATCAAATTCGCACGCTTGTATGTTGCGAATCGACGTCCAAACCCAATCGTCAAAACGTTCGGGCTCAAAATACTGCGGGCTGCTTCGATGATCTCATCGCTCTCACCGCGCCGACGGCATTGCCGCGAAACGCGTCGCCGAACGAACGAGAGCAATAGATTCTTGAGTGCGTTGTGCGTCTCCCACAGCTCTCCTGGATCAACACTATGGATGAACTGCCAAACATCTGGCTCACCCATGTGCGTTTTCCAGTTGGCAGGAAAATGGCGATCGTAGAGTTGCTGCATTTGGCCGGCCAACCAGCTTTCGATATGCACTCCATTGGTGATGTGACCGATCGGAATGTTGTTTTCCTCCCGCTGTGGCCACAGCGATCGCCACATCCTTCGGGATATATGACCGTGCAATTGGCTGACGGCATTCGCGGTCCTCGATAGCTTCAATCCGATAACCGTCATGCAGAACGGTTCGTTCGGATCGGAGGTCTGTACGCGCCCGATGCTCATCAAATGGTCATGGCTAATCCCCAAAAGATCTCGCAGCGGACCTAGATGCTCCTCGATGAGAGCACCTGAGAACCGGTCGTGACCGGCGGGAACCGGTGTATGGGTTGTGAAGATTGTCGCTTGGGATACTTCACGACAAGCATCATCGAACGTCATGCCGTCATCGGCCATGCGCTCACGGATCACTTCAAGGGGAGCGAAGGCGCTATGCCCTTCGTTCAAATGGTAAGCGCCGGGAGTGATACCCAACGCCCTGAGGGCCCTGACGCCACCGACGCCCAAAACCAACTCCTGACGGATGCGTGTTCGTTCATCGCCACCGTAAAGTCGGCTGGTCAATTCGCGATCCTCAGGCCTATTCCCCTCGACGTTGCAGTCGAGCAAAAACAATCGGACTCGCCCGACTTGGACACGCCAAACCTTGGCCAATAACCGCCCATTCCGAGTATCGATCCCGATCACCAATGGTGTCCCGTCAGGCAGGAGTGCCGCTTCGAGCGGGAGATCCTCGACTTTGGTTTCGAAGTACTCTTCCTTTTGATAGCCGTCCCCACTGAGCGCTTGCTTGAAATAACCATGGGAGTAGTAAAGCCCGATCCCTACCAAGGGAACTCCCAGGCCGCTGGCACTCTTGACGTGGTCCCCGGACAGAACGCCCAAACCACCGGAGTAAACAGGCAGGGATTCATGCAGACCAAATTCCGCGGAGAAGTATGCTACAGGCTTGCTCCCCAAAACACCTGCATTGGTCTGCGCCCAAGTGTTCGAGGATTCGAGGTATTCATGAAGCCGGCGATAGGCATAATTCACGCGGCTGTGCAAAACCATTTCGCTGGCGCGGATCGCGAGACGCTCCGGAGTGAACTCGCGCAACAAAGCGATCGGATTGTGGTCCAATTGCCGCCAACGAATCGGATCGATGTCGCGGAATAAATTGGTCACCTCGGGTTGCCAGCTCCACCAAAGATTGTGCGCGAGCACCATGCACTTTTCGTACAATGCTTCGGCGTCGATTTCGCTAGCAATGCCTGATGTCGCCAAGTCCCCCCCCACCGAATAATCGATTTGCGTCATGTACGCTCCCGTTCCAGCTGTCGCGGTACCATCCAAAATTGCGATATCGAACACAGCATTCATGCCGTGGACACTCACCGCATGGAGTATCGTCCGCGTAGTTCCTAGAAAATCAAGATTCTCTGTTTATAACGAAATGACACGAATGGTTCAAAGGTAGGGATTGCGCCAGTCGCCCCATCCACCGCACAACACGCAGGCTTGGTAAACTGCGTTGACTTTGACGATACAGCCGATTTAGTCCTAGCTGCTGAGGTACTTGAGTGAGCCCATTTGCAAGCCGCATCCTCGATAAAGCTCCCGGAATGGAAGCATTAGCGGTGTCGCTCGCGCGAAACACCCATCGGCTTCAAGGGCGCGAGGATTTTCCCATGGAAATGATCCGACAATGTGCTCGGTTCGAAAATGAATGGGCTGATTTTTCCAAAAATACGTTGTCGTACTACGTCGCGATCGCATTCGGGTGCTTGACGACGGCCTTCATCATGACGCAGCGCCACGCTGCGATTCGGCGAATCGAGTCGAGCGAGCACTCGAATCGCGACCGCTGGCTTCGCGATATTCGATCGGGCAACGCGTTCGCAACGGTGGGAATCAGCCACCTAACAACCAGCCGTCGCCATCTCTCGACGCCACCAGTTCAAGCACACCGGGTCTCAGAATCGCATAGGGCCGTTCCAGTGCATTCGGCGAATCAGGATCGTAGTAATCGGGAGCAATGGATTCTCAACGGATGCATCCCATGGGTGACAGGTGCCTCGTCTGCGGATTACATCGTCGTCGGCGCTGTGGCAACGCGACCGTCCGAAAACAGAGCCATCCCGACGAACCTTGGACCAGTCGAGACACGGGGAACCGCATTCATGACGCAAATTGATTCGGGAATCTCATCGTCCGCTCACCCGAGTGAACTTCTGTTCCTGCTCCCGACGGCAACCGCGGGGGTCAGGGCTGGTAAGGGAATGGATTTGCTCGCCTTGAGCAGCAGCTGCACGGATGAGGTGCATTTGGACGGCGTGGAACTGAGCGATGCGTATCTTCTGCATGGTCCGTGCGAAAACGTGATGGCGGCTTCACAATCCAAAAGTCCCACATCCAGTTCCGGGGCGGGCGGTGCCCAAACCAGCGCGCTAGCGCTGGGATTGGCGGCCTGCGCAATCGATTGGCTCGATGGCGAGTCCACAACCAGGCCGAACTTAAAGCCCTTCGCTGAAAACCTTGCAAACTCCTGGGAAGTTCTCTACGAAAAACTTGTGTCCATCGAGCAGGGAAATGGATCGATCGATTCCAACACTCTTCGAAAACATTGCAACGATCTGGCATTGCAATCGACGCAAGCCGCCCTCGCCGCTGCGAAAGGGGCGGGTTTTTTGGAAAACCATCCTGTTGCTAAGTGGTGCAAGGAAGCCATGTTCTTTTTGGTTTGGAGTTGCCCACAATGGGTCGCCGAAGCCCATCTTTGCAGTTTTTCATCGATGGACACGAATCTACAATGAGCCCAAGTTTCAATAGGCACTGACGATCAGCGACTATTCGCCCCCTGAAAACCGTCGACGACGCCCATGCGGCTAATGGGTTTCCGATAGCCTCTAAACCCATCGACCGAATCCGTTTCCTTTTTTGCGCAATAACCATCGCACGGACTACTTATGATCGCGGAAATCATTTCCATCGGCGACGAACTCACCAGTGGAGTGCGACTCGACACCAACACCCAAGCGATCAGTTTAAGGCTCGGCGATATCGGCATCAAAGTCCATTTCCACACGACGGTTGGTGACACCCTCGCTGATAACATCGCAGCCTTCCGGATCGCCGCCGCCCGAGCTGACATCGTAATCGCTAGCGGTGGTTTAGGGCCAACCGCGGACGATTTAACGCGCGAGGCGATGGCGGAAGCCTTCGAGTGTCCGCTCGAATTTCGTGACGAGGCCATGCGACACATCGAGTCATTATTCGCAAAGCGAAAACGACCTATGCCAGATCGCAATCGCGTTCAAGCGATGTTTCCTCGAAGTTCGAGGATCATCGACAACCCACACGGCACTGCACCGGGAATCGACTTGGCAGTGTCCACGGCCCTGCCTGACGGGACGACCAAGAAGTGCCGAATTTTCGCTCTACCCGGTGTCCCTGCAGAAATGCTTGAGATGCTCGAACACACGGTGGAAAAAAGACTCTGCGACGAGATGGGGGCAGGAAAGAACCGATGGCGGTTTCATAGCTTGAAGCTTTTCGGGATCGGCGAAAGCGATGTGGAGCAACTCTTGCCGGATTTGATCGCGCGCGATCGCGACCCGCGCGTAGGCATCACGGTTTCCAAGGCGACGATAACGCTACGCATCGCGGCACAAACCACCACGGAAGCTGAATTTCAAGAACTGATCCAACCAACCATCGATGAAATTCGAGGATCGTTGGGACAATTGATCTTCGGAGAGGGCGAGGTGGAATTGCACCAAGCAGTTCACCGCTTGCTTGCGGATCAAAAACTGCGATTGGGACTTCTCGAGGTAGGAGCAGGCTGTTGGATCGCCCCGATGATGTCTCAAGAACAGGACGGTGGCCCTTTCGGTCTTCGCACGGCTAACTGGTGTGCGAGCGAACGAGAGCTTCATTCTCGTTTATCGATTTCGGTAACATCGGAACCGCCCAATGACACGGAAACACCCAATGACACGGAAACACCCACTGACACGGAACCAGCTAATGGCTCGGAGCTTGCTAATTGCTCGCACGATCCGATTTCTACCAGCGAGCCTCAGCTGACAGACCTTTTGAAACGAGCTGCCGAAGCGATGTTAGATGACCGCGAAAACGATGTGGTATTGGCGGTGGGTATCTATCCGCCCCTCGAAGAAGTCACGCGCGGCGCGGGACTGCCCCACACCGACTTCTCAATGTGCCTGGCAGTCGCGGGGAAGCCTTCGGTTTCGACCACCATATCGATCGGTGGCCACCCTGAAGTTCTATATCATCGGTTAGCAAAATCCGCACTTAACTTCTTGCGATTGGAATTATCTCGTGCCTAACCTGATAGCGATTGCGAAAACGACAGAGATCCCGGAGAACGAAGGCCGAGCTTTCCCTGTTGGCGATCGGATGATCGCCGTCTTTCAAGTCGAAGGGAAGTTCTATGCGATGGACGATTTCTGCCCTCATCAGGGCGCGTCCCTTTCCGCGGGTTGGATTCACGATGGATGCGTCGCGTGCCCGTGGCATGCATGGCGGTTCCAATTGACCGATGGAACCTGGATGGACAACCCCAAGATCAAAACGGAGACCTACCCCGTTACCGTTCAGGGAGATGACATCTTGGTCGAGCTCCCTCAAACGGCATAAAACGTGCAACTTGGATCGACCATCCCCACCCACATTTTGTTTTGCGAGTGGAGCTCTGGGCGCGAACCGCGTTGGTTCGCCGCCGCACGCAACTCGAATCAGTCGTCCGACTTGTTCGCACCGCGGTCGTCTTTCCCGCGGCGGTCGAGGCCTGCTCGCTCCATCAACGAGGAGCGGAGCGACAATTCGACTTGCTCATCATCTCCAGGGGGCGGGCCGCTTGCCCCGAGGTCTTCAGGGTTATATCGAATTTCATACTGGTGCTTAGCGATCGAAATAATGACACCTGGATCGCACCGCTTACGAGTTATTCGATACCCGTTCACCTTGGTGCCATTTCGGCTATCAAGGTCCTTGATAAACCAATAGCCCTGTTCGAGCGTCATACGGCAATGCTGGCCGGAAACGTTGGAAAACCGAAGTACGATGTCGCAGTTTTCGCGACGTCCGATCAAAATTCTTTCTTTTTTCAGCGGAATGTCTTCTCCGCCACCGGTGGGGACCAAAAATCCATAGTCGGCCATAGAGAACCTCGTTCGCAATCTAGGGCGATTGTCAGGAGATGAGAGGAAACAGGATCAACGAACGGAAATCCGCAGGGTATTCCAAGGCTAAAAAAGGCCCTGGGATTTGAATCACAACCTTTGGTTGCCTCCCGTGGGTTGAGAGGCCGGAAAAGCCCCTCGAACGCTGCACCTACTCGGGAATCTACTGGATTTCCGGCCAGTGGCAGAGCGTGAGAGCCCTCGCAAAGCTTGCAATGCTAACTTACTATTCACTTTACGTTGCAAGAATTCGAGCGTCAACGATCGGTTGAGCTCGGATTGGATCGATTTTTCAATTCTTGAACAGGGAGTAGGTATGCCAATAATCACCGTTGTTTTCGGGCTTTTGCTCAGTTGTTTGACGGTCTTTGTTTTGGTTTACACCGGTCGGGTCGAGAGTTTCAGTATCTTCATCCCAACCATAGTAGGAGCTCCGCTTATCCTTCTAGGCCTGTTCTCTCTGCTGAAACCTGGGTTGCGCAAGCACCTGATGCATGCTGCCGTCACATTGGGACTGCTTGGAGCTTTAGCGGCCCTCGGGCGCGGCATCCCCCAGATTTTGAAAGTGCTCCGGCAGGAAACCGTGGATTGGCTACCTGTCAGCATGGTTTGGGCCATGGTGATCCTTTGCGTGACGTATGTGCTCTTGTGCATCGAATCGTTTATCTCTGCCAGAAAAGCGAGACAAGCGGCCGAAGCCCAAGGCGCTGCGTCGGAATCCAAATCAGCGAACTCGTAAGTTCCATCGAGAAATCTCGTGCCGATACGGTTACCGTAGTTGTAGGTACTGTGGTTGCAGGTTCCTCGGTAATCCATCGGGGCCATCGACTGAAGTGCACGGGCCTAGCTGGTTGCGTAGTTGTCGCGATAGGCGTTCTCTGCGAGGGCATCTCTTTGGAGACGGTTGATAGAGAATCGATTGGATGGAATCGGCCGCGACGAGAGTCGAGTGAATCCGCTGGTGGATGGTACCTAGGTTACGAATGATTGGCAGCAGGAAGATGAGTGTTTCGGAAAGACAAACCACGATTCCTTCAGGCGCCCTCGAATTGCCTCAGCAATGGGACGAGGCATGGCGGGCGTCCGTCAAACCGCTCCTTCGAAGTGACGAGAAGATCGTTTCGTGGTTCGAACCGAATTTGACCGAACAACTCCGCTTCGGTCGAGGCTTGGTCATTTTGACGAATTTAGGGGTTCTGGCGCATGAAGTTGTCGACCCGCAAGACGCAAAGCCGGCGACGCGCACCATCCCATCAATCAAGAGCGACTCGGTCACTTGGAAACGTTGGGATTTTTATGATGGGCTTGAGCTAAGAAAAGTCGACCGCGCTGGACTTGGCTCGCTTGAACTCATCGACCGAAATAGTTTGGTTGCATCGTGGCGGTACACCGCGTCCCAAATCAACGGAGCTGCGACGCTCGTTACCGACTTTCGCAGGCTTCGGTCTGGAACCGAATTAGAAAACACGGGTTCGGTCTGTCCATCATGCGGTGGTCCGATGCTCGAAGGCCAGGTGCTTTGCAGCAATTGCGCCCCTACTGCCGTCCCGGATACAACACGATCGCTTCTTCGTTTGGTCCGATTCGCAAAGCCTCGGGTGTGGATGATTCTTCTAGGATTCGCCCTGACGGTGCTAAGCACTTCGGCGGCGATGATTCCACCCTTGCTTACCAAGCCGTTGATGGACGATGTCTTGATCCCGTATCAAAACGACAAGCCCGCCGATTTTGGCTTGGTGCCTTGGCTGCTCGGAGGGATGGTTTTGGCGGCCCTTTTGAGCTGGGCGCTCGGATGGGCAAAAACGTATGTCCTTTCCAGCGTCAGCGAGCGAGTTAGCGCCGACCTTCGGAATGCAACTTATGAACATCTCCAAAAGTTGTCTTTGGAGTTTTTTGGAGGGAAGCGAACGGGCGATTTGATTTCGCGAGTCAGCAATGACACTCAGCGGATCTGCGACTTCCTATCGATCCATGCAGTGGACTTCGCCACCGACTTGATCATGATCTTGATCACTGCGGTGCTCCTCTTTTGGTTAGATCCCAAAATGGCTCTAGTGGGTCTGCTACCGTTTCCGTTCATCGCTTGGATCGTCGCGCGTGTTCAGGCTCGTATGCGAGCGGGATTTGCTCGCGGAAGCTCAGCGTGGGCCGAAATGGTAAATGTTTTGGCCGACACCATTCCTGGGATCCGGGTTGTGAAGGCGTTCGCCCAGGAACATCGAGAGGTCGCCCGGTTCCAGCAACGCAACGACCATGTTCTTCAAGCCAATGATCGGGTCAATCGATTGTGGGCAGCCTTCTCGCCGATCATCACCTTTCTCACCGACATTGGTCTTCTCGTTATCTATGGCTTCGGCGCCTACCAAATCTACCGCAAAGGAATCACGGTGGGCGATCTGTCCGTCTTCATCATGTGGGTCTCGCGTTTGTACTTGAGACTCGACGACATGAGTCGACTCCTTGCGAATGCCCAACGGACTGCAGCTGCAACCCATCGCATTTTTGAAATTCTCGATCGAGTGCCAAGCGTTGCGGAACCGACCAAGCCCGTGCATCCCAGACGTTTGCAAGGAAGAATCGAGATCCGGAAAATTACGTTTAGCTATGGTTCTCGGCAGGTAATCCATGATGTGGACCTTACGATCGAACCTGGCGAGATGATCGGATTAGTGGGGCCCAGCGGAGCAGGCAAAAGCACTCTCGTTAATTTAGTGTGCAGGTTCTACGATGTGGCCAACGGTGCTATCGCGGTTGATGGATCCGATATTCGCAACTTCCCTATCTCCGAATACCGCAGCAACATCGGAATCGTCCTTCAAGAACCGTTTCTCTTTTTTGGATCGATCGCTGAGAATATCGCGTACGGTCGCCCTGAAGCAACTCGCGAACAAATCATCGCCGCGGCGAGAGCCGCCAAAGCCCATGATTTCATCCTAAAACTCACTGACGGGTACGACTCGCTGGTAGGTGAGCGCGGCCAATCTCTCTCCGGGGGCGAGAGACAACGTATTTCAATCGCGAGGGCACTATTAACCGATCCTAGAATCCTGATCCTCGACGAAGCGACATCCGCTGTGGACACCGAAACGGAGCGAGAAATCCAAGAAGCGCTCGACGTTCTGGTCCAAGGCCGCACCACCATTGCCATTGCACACCGAATCAGCACCCTTCGCAAGGCGAACCGCATCGTAGTGCTCGAGCGAGGTCGCGTCACGGAGATCGGCAACCATGAACAACTCCTCGCCCTAGGAGGAACCTACTTCCGGCTCAATCAGGCGCAAAAGCAGATGAATGCCGGAGACACGATCGACGCCCTCGAGAACGAAGATTCGTGATCAACAGATGGTATGCTCAAGCCGCATTCCGGAGCGTAGGACCATGCGGTGCGTCTGAGGGGAATCCCCCTTGTCCCAAGCGATTGTGACACTTTTAATCGAAATCAAAACCAGCCAACTTCTAACTTCAGCTCTTGAAAAGCAATTTCACCATGAAGTCCTCGCACGCGCACTTGGAAACCATTTTCGGTCTTACGGTCTTTCTTCTGTGTGGATCGTTGATCTTCCAACCGGCCGATGCCAAAGCACAGGATTACCCAAAGATGGGTGAACGGGATTGGGCATGGTGGCGTGGCCCTACAGCGATGGGTGAAGCCGATGCGCGACGAGAGTATCCGCTCGAATGGGATAACGAAAAGAATGTGATTTGGAGAAGCGATGTGCCAGGCCGCGGCCACGGTTCACCGATCCTCGTTGGGGATCGCATCTACATCGCTATTTGTGACGAGTCTGCTCAAAGCCAAGGCGTGTTAGCGCTCGACCGAACAACTGGAAAACATCTCTGGAAAAAAATTGTCCATGAATCGGGGGCCATGACCAAGAACGCGAAGTCATCGGGAGCTTCGAGCACCATCGCCTGCGACGGAAAACATCTTTTCATCCCGTTCGCGAACGCCGGAAAGGTCGTGCTAAGTGCTTTAACGATGGAAGGGGAGATAGCTTGGCAATCGGAATTGTGCAACTACCAAGTGCACCAAGGCTTTGCGGCCTCTCCTTTGCTTTACAAAAATCTTGTTATCGCGGTAGCCGATACGAAAGGGAACGGTGCCGTTGCCGCCTACGAACGAGACAATGGCCAAATGGTTTGGAAGCGAGAGCGACCCTCGAATCCAAACTACCCCTCTGCGATCGTGCACCGTATCGCCGACCGCGATCAACTGATCCTGATTGGATGCGATGAAGTGGTCAGTTTGGAGCCGAGTACCGGCGATACGATTTGGCAACGCGAAGGAGCGACCACCGAGTGCGTCACCACGACCGTTACCGATGGCATCCACGTTTACTCGTCAGGCGGCTACCCACGAAATCACTTGGCCGCGTACCGGGCCGACCGACAAGGCGAGATCGCTTGGGAAACCACCGACCGACTCTATGTTCCTTCGCTGGTTATTCGGGACAAGCATCTTTATGGAGTCCTGGACGCCGGCATCGCTGTATGCTGGGATGCGGCGACGGGCAAAGAGGCCTGGAAGGGTCGACTAGGCGGAGATTTCAGCGCCTCGCCTGTACTCGCGGGGAATCGCATCTACGCCACCAGTGAGGCGGGAAAAACATATGTTTACGAAGCGACTCCGGAGCGGCTTCGGTTGCTAGCCACCAACTCGCTCGGCGATGAAACCTTTGCGACCCCGACTTTCGCCGACGGCCGGATTTATTTCCGAATAGCCACTTCGGCCAGTGGATCCCGGCAAGAACAAATCGTATGCCTTGGAGACGCTCGCTGATCGCCCAACGCACAGCCGGCTAGGAACGCCCCGAGAAGTCCCGAATCGCGTCGATGAATTTTTCGTGAAATGCGATCGATCTCCGTTCGGTGCTTTTTCTTTCTTCCAATTACCCTTCTTCGAGCGCTTCACGGATTTCCCTCAAGATTGCGCAGCGGTCGCGTGCCGCCCCCAGAATGCGTGCCATGGGAAGTCCGAGCGTCTTCGCTAGCTTGATGGCGAGATCAACAGCGAGGACTCCCTCGTATTGATTCACAGGCTTGTCGGCGTCATAGATGGTTTCGCGATCGGTTTCAAACCCGCTCTCGTACGCATCAGTCAGTTCAGTGATCCAACTCTCTGGCACCCTCTGCTTGCGACAATAGTCGACCGACCATATTTCTTCACCATCGCACAAGGACAGGAGAACCAAGGCATGGGAGCGACTGATCATGGTAGGGTTTAGTACGACAAAGCTAGGAATCGAACATGGCGCTGGGGGTGTTGCAGACATTGATTGTCTCATAAGCTTTACCAAGTTGAAACCCATTGACCCACCTATCCAGTTCTCATCAACGAGTGACTCCCCATGTTTGGGCTAGACGTCGGACTGAGTTTATTGCTGTTTCTCTGCATCTTTTGCGTGTGTGTTTTTGAGTTCATCAATGGATTCCATGACACAGCAAATGCGGTTGCAACGGTCATCTACACCAACACCCTCAAACCGCAGGTCGCTGTAATATTCTCCGGGATACTCAACGGATTAGGGGTATTACTCGGCGGGACCGCGGTCGCCGTTGGCATCGTAAGCATGCTGCCGGTAGAAACGCTTGTGGATCAAAAGACGGCCCATAGTTTGAGCATGGTCGGAGCGATCTTGCTGACGGCTATCTTCTGGAATCTCGGAACATGGCTCTTAGGGATCCCATGCTCGAGCACGCACACCTTGGTCGGATCCATTTTAGGTTGTGGCGTCGCGTACAGCTTGCTGCCAGGCACGGGTGATGCTGCTGTCAATTGGAGCAAGGCGTCCGAGGTCGCAGCCTCACTTTTGATCTCGCCTCTCTTCGGGTTCTTGCTCGCGATCCTCCTCATGTCGATCCTTCGATGGACTGTATCGAATAAGCGGCAAATCTTTTCCCCTCCCCATGGCGACGAAAAGCCTCCGTTCTGGATCCGATTGATCTTGATCTCGACATGCGGACTCGTTTCGTATTCGCACGGTTCTAACGATGGGCAAAAAGGAATTGGCTTGATGATGCTCGTCCTCATCGGAATCGTCCCCTCGTATTTCGCGATTTCAGACCGATACACCAATGAGGAACTTGTCTATCAATTGCAGGAGACCGTTGCCGCCTACAACACGATCGCCGAATCGGAGGCAGGAAAGAGTAAGACGATGATTGGTGTGGCCGTGGAGAAATTGAAGCCGGAGATGCAAGAAATCCGCGACCTCATTGCGTCGAACGGATCCAGCGCCGAGAAGCTCGAGCGATTCGAAGTGCGACGTCATGTTTTGGTGCTGAAGGATGCGATCAAGAAACTTCAACGGAAAGATCCCGAGGGGACCACCGAATTGGAACCACTGATTGCAACGCTCAGTAAATTCAAGGGTGCGACCGAATATGCACCGGTTTGGGTTATCGCTTTGATCGCGTTATCCCTTGGAATCGGTACCATGATCGGTTGGAAGAGGATCGTTGTTACCATCGGCGAAAAGATCGGTAAGACTCACTTAACATACGCACAAGGAGCGTCGGCAGAGTTGGTGGCGGCGAGCACCATCGCCGCTTCGACCTACCTAGGGCTTCCAGTCAGCACCACCCAAGTCCTCTCCTCGGGAATCGCAGGTGCGATGTTCGCTTCGGGAGGTACCGCAAACCTCCAGCGGGGCACGATCTACAAAATTTTACTGGCATGGTTACTGACCTTTCCCGTTTGCTTGACCATGTCCGGTACACTCTTTCTACTATTCCGGTACCTTTTCCCTTAACCACTGTGGAATAAATCGAAACCCTCGACCGCGGTTGTCCACGATAGGAAAGCCATGATCCCGCAAGAGCATCCATCCCAGCATTCGAACTTCCAGTACCTGTCTCGCATCGACAATCTGATGGATCCCAAGGGGAATGTTTTCCTCAACATGGACCAAGAGGAAGCTGAGCGCCGCGTACTTACCGGGCGAGCGGATGCCGTGGCTGAAATAGATGGTCAGTTTGCGATCTGCGTGGCCGAGGGCAAGAAAGTACGAATGGCCAGATCCATCGGACGCCCGATGCGGTACTTTTTGGCAAAGAAAGCCGATGGACCTTGTTTGATCGTCGCAGAGCAAATCCAAGACATCCGGAACAAGCTCACCGAGATGGGACTGGACGATCAATTCCACCCTTCCTACACACGCATGGTCCCGGCTCACTACGTCGTGGAACTCGAGTTAATAGGCTGCCCAGATCCCAATCCGCAATACACGCGCTACTTCACACCGCAACGCAATCGACTCCCAAAAGATCTGGATGCCATCGGAGCCGCGTACATCGGCCAGTTGGCGATCGAATGCGATCGTTGGATCAGCACGATCGACGATCGCTCTCCAATCGGAGTTCTCTTTTCTGGAGGCATCGACAGTGGGGCGGTATTGATCGTGATGAATCACTTGCTCCTGAAACGGGGAATCGCGCCAACACGGTTGAAAGCGTTCACACTCGGAGTGGAAGGCCGGTCCCAGGACGCAGCGCAAGCACACGAATTTGTTAACCGCTGCGGATTGTCGATGCTGCTCGAGATTATCGATGTTCCTGAGTCCTCGCTGGACTGGCGAAAAGCCGTGCGGTGGATTGAGGACTACAAGCCCCTCGATGTCCAGAGCGCGACCATGGCTTTGGCGTTGTGCCAAGGCATCCGCGATCGATATCCGGACTGGAAGTATTTGATCGATGGTGATGGCGGTGACGAAAATCTGAAAGACTATCCCATTGAAGAAAACCCAGAACTGACCATTCGAAGCGTGCTCAACAATTTGATGCTGTATCAAGAAGGCTGGGGAGTCCATGCGATCAAGCACTCGCTGATATACAGTGGTGGGCAGAGTCGAGGGCACGTACGATCATGGGCTCCTGCGGCTAAACTCGGCTTTTCCGGTTTCAGCCCATTCGCTTTGCCCAGCGTTATTAACGTGGCTGAGGGAATCCCGTTCATCGACTTAACCGATTGGGACCACGAACGGCTGTACCAACTCAAAGGGGACATCGTCAGTCGCGGTGTACGCGCGATCACCGGCGTCGACATGCCTATCTATCCCAAGCGCAGGTTTCAGCATGGCGCCGTCCCGAGCGAAACGTTCACATCCCTTTTTCCAAAGAGCGAAATGGAATACCGCCGCGAACTCAGCGCTCATTTCGCCTGACCAGCCACGGACACAAAACCCTGAACCGGGCAACCGTCACTCCCACCGAGTTCGCCGCGCGTCGGCCGCTTGGAATCGGCCTAGTCCTTCGAACACCCGTTTCAGAAAACTGAGCTGAAATAGGTGCGGAACGAACGCAGATGTGTATAGTGAACGTAATGTGCTGCGATGCAGGAGTCCTAAAAACACCCTTGCCCGCCGCCTCGAGAACCGACCAGTCCCTGCTCAAATCCTCGTTCAACGACCATCGTTTGAACGAATACAATCCGAAAGGGTTCCTATCTATGCTTCGTCGATCGCTACTCATGCTCGGTCTTAGTTTCGCCCTACCCGTCGCGGGCCTCGGAATGCTGCCACAAAGTACTTTCGCCGGCGATACGTACACATCTGCCGACGCCGCTGGGTTGATCTACACCCTTCAAGGCGAATACTTGGGAGTTATCGAGTCCTGGAACGGAACATGGGGAGCCCAAGTGATCGCCGTCGGCCCTAAGGAACTCGATGTGCACCTGCTCCAAGGTGGTTTGCCTGGGGATGGCTACAAAGGTCGCGAACCGTCAAAGCAATGCCGCGCGCAAGTCGACGATAAACAGTCCGCCGGTAAAGGAGATGGATTCAAGGTAACCATTGATGGCAGTTCCCTGATCGTTAGTGATAGTGAAGGCAAGAAATTAGGTGAACTCTCTAAGATCAAACGGGAGAGCAAAACCTTAGGCATGGAACCGCCGAAGGGAGCCACCATTCTTTTTGACGGCTCCAATGCAGACGGATTTCAAGGAGGAAAGCTCATCGAAGAGAAACTCCTCGGAGTCGGATGCACCAGCCGTGAAGCCTTTCAAGACCACAAGCTCCACATCGAGTTTCGCACTCCGTTTCAACCTTCGGATTCCGGCCAAGGCCGAGGAAACAGCGGTGTCTACATCCAAGGCCGATACGAACTTCAAGTTCTCGACTCGTTCGGATTGCGAGGTGAAAACAACGAATGTGGTGGGATCTATCAAATCGCACAGCCTCGACTGAATATGTGCTACCCGCCACTCTCATGGCAAACCTACGACATTGATTTCACCGCCCCTAAATTCGGCGATGATGGCAAGAAGACAAGCAATGCTCGCGTCACTATCCGGCACAACGGCGTTCTCATTCACGATGATCTCGAACTTCCTCGCGAAACCCCGGGGGGTACATCGGGCGAGATCAAGGAAGGTGGCCCGCTGTACCTTCAAGATCACGGAAACCCTGTGGCTTTCCGGAATATCTGGATCGTAGCGGACAAACCAGAAGCAAAGCCACCCACCATCGAAAAGAAGGATCGAGGTAAGATCAACATCGGGGATGTGCTCAAATAGCTAGCACTCCGCCGAGAATAAATCGGTCGCAAGACGGCTGAGGCTTTGCTGGCTTGCAAGCCACTTCGGCTCAGACTACCGAATTTTACTATTGTCCCCAAACGAGCCCATCGAGTATCACTCGGTGGGCTTTTTTATTGGAAGGCCCCTGAGAAAACAGAGCTGGTCATTGTATTCGCAGCGGTGCTTTCGATTGCGGATACGGACGAACCTGCAAGCACATCGATACAACGGATGGTGATAGGTGTTACGCATGAATCAAAACGTTCGTCATCGAAAATCAGAAAATGCCTTGTTGGTAACCCGCATTCACCGCGCTGGACGCTCGTTGGCGGGAGTGATTGCCCTCGTCAATATCGTGCTTCACGCAGGCCAGACGCTTGCTCAGCCCCCCGCCACATTGCCGAGCATCCCCAACGGAACCTTGAGTGCATTGCCATCGACTGGTCCAAACAACCCACCGTCCACTACTTCAGCGCCGGCGCTGGGATCCTCGCAACCTATCAATGCTTCGCAGACAATCAATGCTTCGCAGGCAAACAGCGTGTCATCACCAGCGACATCGGCCACGTCAGGAAGTGGCGGAGTCTCAACTGGTACGCAAGGAACATCGGGAGGTAATGTACCGTCCGTTCCGTCGATTGAGACTCTGCGTCAAAGCGATACTTCCGGAGCGACAGCATCGGCGGCTGGGGTAAAGACACCAGGAAAATTGGAGTTACCTACCGGCAGCGGTCAGTACTGGGTCGAATACGACATACGTCCTTATTGCCAAGCACTCAAGGGAGTTGACCGACCGCAGCAGGCAGTGATCGATTGGATTGTACGAGAAACGGGAAGCGATGTATGGTTTAACGAACCTATGGGTATCCTCACCGCAGATCGATCGACGTTGCGCGTGTATCACAATGCGGGCATGCAAAAGGTTGTCGCGCAGGTCTACGAACGGTTTGTCAACGGTAATAACACACCTCAAGTATTCGGAATCAAGCTTGTTGCGATCGGAAATCCTAACTGGCGATCAAAGGCACTTCCTCTGATGCGATCCGCCCCGTCGCGAACACCAGGGGTCCAAGCGTGGTTGATGTCCAAGGAGAATACGGCGATTTTTATGGCACAACTGCGGCAACGACAAGATGCTCGCGAAATCCAGTCCGCTGATGTGAACATGGTGCATGGGCAATCGCAAAATCTAGAGCAGCTCCGCTCAAGGAATTTTCTCAAGGAATACCTTCCTAACACCACTTCACCCTATCCACCCGTCACGCCCAGTTACGGCGAGATCCAAGAGGGGTATCGCATGGTGTTTAGCCCGTTGCTAAGTCTCGATGGAAAAACGCTCGATGTGATGTTCAAATGCGACATCGATCAAGTCGAAAAGCTGAACACGGTACCTATCGATTCACCGACACCCGGAGTGAACATGCAAGTCGAAGTGCCGCAACTTGTTTCGTGGCGACTCCATGAAAGGTTCCGCTGGCCGACAGACCAAGTTCTCGTACTTTCGTGCGGAGTTATTGCAGCCCCAACCGGAACCGTCCAAAACACGTTGCTAACAGGTGGCGCGCCAAATATTCTGGGCCTTAACAGAATTATTCCCAACATTTCGAGCCAGCGCAATGACGCTATCCTAATATTGGAATACAAAGGTTCTGGTTCCGCGTCGGTATCGCAACCAGTGACACCCACTGGAGCTCTTGGTGGTGCGGCAACCGTTCCAAATCTAGGCAACGCCTCCGGAGTATCTCGCGGACGATACTGATTTTCGATTGCAACCGAGGACATCATCGGACATGGGCCCAAAGGTTTGGTTTTTGATAGCCATCGCCCTATTGGTTCCTTGGCATGTTGCCTGGATCGTAACGAATCCGCAATTCACGCGTCCCCCACTACCCATCGGCGACGGTCCAGACTACGAGACGATAGCGTTCAGCCTATACCGAGGCGATGGATTTCAGTTCGCTTGGGACGATCCGCAGTGGCGACAACCTTACGTCCGCGACCCTGACGCGTCGCAGTACACCCAACTATCGAGAAGCGATTGGCCGGGTCCCACTGCGTCGCGGCCTCCAATTTACCCTGCATTGATTTCGGCGGTCTATTGGTTAATACCGAGGGGACCAGCGGCATTCGCTTCGATTCGTTTGCTGTCTGCTATTTTCACGGCGTTGGCAGGCGCTGTTTCGGCGGGGATTGCCGTATCTGTTACATCCCGTATCACGCCCAAAAAATCCACTGCGAATATCGCGGCCGTAATAACCATCCTGTTGGCATTGATGGATCGCACGATACGCACCTACAGCGTCGACTTTCTCACGGAACCACTTGCCCTTTTCTTAACAACGCTCCTTGTCGCGGGTGGAATCACTTTGCTCGAGACCACGCCTCAATCGCGAGTCATGAGAATAATCTTCCTGCTGTCGGTCTTAACCGCCTTGCTCGTTTTAACGCGATCCCTGGTCGTCTTCTGGGTACCAGGACTAGTGGGAATGGTATGGCTCAGCGCTTTGCCCCGAAATTGGCAGCGAGGGGCATTTTTCTTCTTAGGATTTTTGGTACTCGTCGCGCCTTGGTGGGTTCGCAATATTGCTGTCTTGGATCGGTGGATGCCTTTAGGTGGCCAGGGAGCAGCAAGTTTGCGTGGTGGGTACAGCGATGAAGCGTTGGCCGACAACGGCAACTGGCACAGCGATGCCGAGGACCGGATTCAGAAGGAGTTATCGGAGGATCCGAATTCCAAGGATTGGAGCGCCGCCCAACGGGAAGTGGCCTTGGCGAATCGTGCAAGTCGCGAAACCCGTGAATGGATTCAAAGCCATTTCGCGCAAATGCCGCGGTTGCTCGCAATGCGATTGTCTACCCACTGGGGACCTTTTTTCGGGCCTAGCCTCCTTTGGCGTATCGGCATCCTCGCGGGTTTCATAATGCTCCTCGCGTATCGACGCCGGGAATCGATATGGCTGATCGGGCTACCGATCGTGAATACTCTTTCGATCCTCTGCCTCTATGAAGCGGGAGGAAGGTTTCTGGTACCGCTTTATGGAATCCTGTATGCGGTCGCCGCGATTGGCGTTAGCTGCAGCGTGGAAACGACGTCCCGCTTGGCTGCACGCGCGGCCACCCGCTAGGCTGTCTGCGCAGCTGCATGAATGCGAAGGTTGTAGCGAAAGTAGCGATTGCGCGACCTCGCCGACTTGTATGTTTGATCGGGGAAGTCAAAAACCGACTCGCTTGAGCGTGGCTAGGACGTACCCTTGGATGTCTTTTGCTGCCCATTGTCTGCTCCCGCGACCACGTGCTCCAGGCCACCGTATGCTTAACGTTTCAGTAGTAAATTCTCTCATAGAACTCGATTCGCTACGCCTGGATTGGGACCGATTGGCCGCCGGGCATTGGATGCGCTCTTGGGATTGGCAATCGCAGTGGATCGAAACGTATCAAGGCAAGGGTAAACTGCGGGTTCTCGTTGCCGAGGAAGGAAGCCAAATTGTCGGCATTTTCCCGCTTTTCGAACGATATCGGTCATGGACAGGGCGAACCCTCGAGATGGTCGGAAGCGACAAAATCTGCTCCGACGACCTCGGCATCCTATGCCACGAACGCGACGGTGTACGCGTTGCCGAAGCCTTTGCAAACTTTATGCTCGGCTCTCACGGACTGCGATGGGATTACATGGATCTAGACGGAATTCGAGTGGACAACGGCACGATGAGTGCCTTCGCGGAGGCGTTACAGAGCCTTCAACCCGTCGAGATCGACCGGCGCACGGAGTCGAGTTGCTGGTTGCTAAAGCTGCAGCCGGGACCCGATGGAAATCATATCTGGTCAGCCCGCCTACGGAAAACAATCAAGCTCGCGGAGCAGGAACGCGAAGCGGGGATCCTCGGATTCCGAACCGCATCCACACCGGAGCAAGCAACTGATGACTTAGAAATCATCGAAGAACTGCATCAAGCTCGCTGGAAGAGTGTCGGCGTATCCGGCTGTTTCGCGAACGATCAGTTCACGCGATTCGTTTCGGCTTATGTTTCGAAACGATGGTCCGCGGAACACGAGATTCCCACGACAGTCCCCTCCGTCATGGTGTCCACCTTGACCTGGGAGGGGAACGCTGCTGCCGGGGCATTGAGTTTCGTCAATGGAAACACCCTATCCATCTACTTGACCGCCATGAATCCAAAACATGCGGAGATCAAACCCGGGTGGAAGCTACAAGGCTTTTTGATCAATCAAGCCGCGAGAAATGGATTGAAATACGTCGACTACATGCGAGGCGACGAGGAGTACAAACAGCGACTACGTTGTGAACCAACTCAGCAACAGCGATGGCTGATCCCTTCCCCCCGCATCTTGGGACGAGTCAGAAAAGCGGTCTATGAAACAGCAAAGCACCTCCGCAATCGACTGCGAGCACAATCGGCGCCCATGGAATCTGAGGCACCGACGCAAGCTGACTAAAATGCGAGCTGCTTGGCCGTGTCGCGAGGTTGGACCAGTAGGTTGGCTCTAGCGGGTTGGCCCAACAAGTTCGCTCTAGCGGGTTGGCACTCGCGTTGATTTCGATGACGACTCGATTTGACCGAATTTAGGCCCTGAGATTCTGCGGTGCGACTGATGCGTAACTTCTAGTTCGCTCGAGGTGTCGCGAATTTGACTGAGACCCTGCACCCCTTCTCGCTTCATCATTTGCAAACCGTGTGCTACGCTCCGAGCGATCGGCCACTGTTCTTCCAATCGTCGCCCCCAATCCTGCAATCGCTGAAAGAGCCGCTGATCGATCCGGCGAACTCGAGTCGCTGCACGAGCGATCACAAGCTGATCATCGCGTCGCAATTGCCACAACTGCATCACTTCCTCAAAGTCCACTTGATCATAGGACTGATGCAGGAAAATAAAATCGCCACGCGCTTTATGGAGTACCGATTCGGCGGCTTGAGAAGGACCGAGGGACCGTGGATGCCGCACGACATCCACCTGCGGATAGATTCGACGCAAATCATCCAAGATTTCAGGAGTCGCATCGCTGGAGTGGTCATCGGCTACGAGGATCTGAACATCGTCGCTTAACTCACACAGGAGCTCCAACAAATCTTCAGTTCTCGATTGAATAGACGCCTGCCGGTCTCGAACTGGAAGAACGATGCTCAGCGATTCACGCATGGATAGACTCGTCGTTACGAAGTGGAGCCGATCGAGAAAATCACCGACGAGGCACGGTCGCCAGCGAAAACGATCATCTCCAAGATGCGATGGAGGGACACCACGGGGTCATCGGCATGTTCTTTGGTGGGATTGAGCGGATGGTGAACGATTTCGAATGCACGGACAGTGCGGATCGTAACGGCTTTTCCGTCGCCCTATTCTCAAAGTCCTTCCGCCAGGATTTTGCACGAGGCTTCACTGCGACCTAACCTCCAATACGTGACAATAGAATCCCGGAATGAACGTCACGGCTACAACTCGATTTACGCGATCCTCCATTCGCACCCCGTGAGCTGGTTATGGCCAACCCAACCATTCGTTACACCAAATCCGCAATGCCGTTCATTCTGCATGCGATGGATTCAGTGACCGCAATCGGCTCGTTGTCTGTTCTGCAATGGCTTTTCGGCCAAACGGTCCATGAGTCATCGCTAACGATCGGACTGGTTGCATGCGTGGGGCTTTTCTTGTGCGGTGAGTTTTTTGGTATCTACAGGCCCAGTCGAGGTCGATCAGCAGATATCGAAGTAGGGCTCATCGCAGCATCGTGGATTTCGACATTCCTTATTCTGCTAGTCCTCGGGATGCTCACCAGAACCACGGAGACATTCCCTCGATCGACCATCCTGTGCTGGTTTGCCACTGGAGGATTGGTATTGACCTGCACCCACATGATTGTTCGTGGACTCCTTGAGTCCATGTCGAAGTTCGGAGTCGGAACACGAAAAACTGCAATCGTAGGTCTCAACAAATTAGGTCTACAAATCGCTTCCAATGCCTCAGCCTCCAAGGATTGCTGAATGACCGTGGTGGGGTTCTTTGATGATCGCGTTGTCGCTCGCAATGTCGATGTATCGAATATGTCTCCACCTTTCAAGGGCCAAACATCGGATCTCCTGGCATCCATCGGAAAAGGGGAGATCGATACGGTCTTAGTCACGCTACCCATGCGAGCCGAGAAACGCATCCAATCGCTCCTTGATCAGTTGGCCAATTCCACCGTTTCCGTCTACATCGTGCCAGACTTTTTCGTTTTTGAATTGCTCCACTCGCGTTGGATGCATGTCGGTGGCCTCCCAGTAGTGAGCGTCTTCGAGTCACCAATTTATGGAGTGGATGGGTGGCTGAAGCGAGGATTAGACCTCGCGCTCAGCATCATTGGATTGGTGATGGTTTCGCCGGTCATGATCGTTTGTGCATTGCTCGTGAAACTTACATCTCCCGGTCCGGTCTTTTTTCTGCAGAAACGATATGGACTCGATGGCAAAGAAATCCTCGTGTGGAAGTTCCGCTCGATGCGAACGTGCGATAACGGCGCCGTTGTGAAACAAGCGACAAAAGGGGATCCGAGAGTTACCCCGATTGGACGAATTCTTCGCCGCACCTCGCTCGACGAGTTACCCCAGTTGTTCAATGTGATCGGTGGCTCCATGTCGTTGGTCGGGCCTCGTCCGCACGCATCGGCCCACAATGAGCAATATCGCTCACTGATCCGGGGATACATGATGCGCCACAAAGTCAAACCGGGCATCACGGGACTCGCACAAGTCCTCGGCAGCCGCGGGGAAACCGACACCCTGGAGAAAATGGAGGCCCGAATCCAGCTTGACCATCGCTACATCCGTGAATGGTCGCTGTGGATGGATCTGAAGATTATCCTCAAAACGTTCTACGTGGTTCTGAAGCACGACGCGTACTGAAACCACGGCAAATGCCACGCCACGCAGCTTAATCGACTACCTCAGACTTACCGACCGTACCGCTGCCCACCACCTCGCCACAGACCTTTGCACAGACTCTGAGGCCAGCAGCCAGACGACCTAGTTTACAGGTGTCCCACCGACAAGCGACGAGGATCCTCTCTCCCAATCCCTCCAAGGCTACTGGTAGCATCGTCGAAATGGCTATTTTTGCTTGATCGAGCCTCCTCGACTCGTTTCAAGCAGAGTTGCAAACAGAGGATTCTTGTTTTTTTACCCCGCCCCCCACGCCGGAATCGTCGAAACTGGCTAAAATTTCGACGCGTGTCACGCCGTAAAAATTCGGGCACGCGCCGCACCGTGTAAGCCGCGCGGTTTCCTCGAAATCAGTTCTTGGTAGGGATTGTAAAGCAATGCGTTGGGAAGGTCGTGAAGAGTCACAAAATGTCGAAGATCGACGAGGGTCCGCGATGCCTGTGGCTGGTTTAGCGGGTGGCGGAGTGATGTTCCTTATTCTCTCGATTGTCATCTCGATGCTTTTGGGTGCGAACCCGCGGCAACTGCTCGAACAAGCTGGTCAGCAGATGCCATCGAAGCAAACGCAGGGGCCATTGACCCCTGAAAACGACAAAGATGCGAACCTGAAAAAATTCGTGTCAGTCGTTCTCAAGGACAACGAGGATGTTTGGAATCAACTCTTCCGAGAGCAACTAGGAGCTCGCTACGAAGAGCCCAAACTGGTTGTCTTCACTGGCGCTGTAAGAACAGCCTGCGGGGATGCATCTGCTGCAGTCGGCCCGTTTTATTGCCCAGGTGACAAGAACGTCTACCTCGACTTTGATTTCTTCCGAGTGATGGAACGCGACCTTGGTGCCAAAGGTGAATTTGCAATGGCCTATGTTATCGCCCATGAGGTAGGTCACCACGTACAAAATCTGCTGGGACTATCCTCCAAAGTCCAACGTATGCAGATGCAGTCCAGCAAAGTCGAAGCAAACGCACTGAGCGTGCGATTGGAATTGCAAGCCGACTATCTCGCCGGGGTTTGGGCGCACCATGCTCAAGCCTCAAAACAGATTCTCGAAAAAGGTGATATCGGCGATGCGATTAACACCGCCAAACGAATCGGTGATGACGTTCTGCAAAAGAAGGCAACTGGTCGAGTTCGAGAAGAGGCCTTCACCCACGGTAGCGCCGAACAACGGGCCTATTGGTTCACTCAAGGCCTGAAGTCGGGCGACCTCGAAGGTATGATGAAACTGTTCGAACTCCCACCCGAGCAGCTCGACCCAAAGACCATGCGTTAGTGGAATCGAGGGCATATTGCTCACTCCGCTGATACAACGAAATCGAACAGGGGAAGGCTCACACCTTCCCCGTTTTTATTTGCTCTGTGGTCCATCGCGAGATCGGTAGTTTCCTTCCGACCGGAGTAATTCAACGAGCACCATTCGCCATCTGCCGATCAACTGCATTACCAGAGTGAACTGCTAGAACTCGCTGAAAACTCAATTTTAGTCGAGCTAGCGAATCAGCCAACATTTCCTGGAAGAAGGATCCGCTTCTCTATACGAAGCGAAACGCATGATCAACGCGAAACGATTGCTGTACTTCTGTTTTTGGATCGTTGCCGGCAACGCACTGGCACTAGCACAGCCGTCTGTTGCAGACCGATTTCAGCAATGGCCGGTGGATTTATCGATCAAAGGGAGAGTGCTTGTCACAGACTCACCCAACGGGTTGGTTGCATGGCTTCGAAAGCCCAATTCTAACCGACGACAAGTCGGTACCCCGCCATCTCCACGATGGATCGTTTTCGGTACCGAAGACTTGGTCACTTCCGTAAAGCAAGCAGTTGCCTCTTTCGATCTCTCCATCGAGACGCGCCCAGGATTTGAGGATCCTTTCGAGTCCCCCGCCGATGTTTGGGTATGGTGCGATCAACGGCAACCGTTGCAAATACCCGAGGAGGAAATCCAAAGCGCTCGTCGAACTCTTCGCCGGAAGGTCGATTCGGGGGGGACCGTCTGCTTGGTGGGTCCTATCGCAGCAATCGCCGGTAAATTCCTTGCCACTCCAAATTCTAGCCAATCGATTTCAATGTCTGGCCTGAATCTGATCCCCGATGGACTTCTTCTCATTCCAAGCGACGAAATTCCTGGCACCGATCCCACTCGAGGAGCTGACGCATCCGCTGGCACCCATCCACTTGCCATCACCGAGCAGGGGCAATCGATCCTATCGGCCGAAGCGAAGGCCGTTGTTGTGGCACTTAGCCGGGAGACTGCGATGGTGCTAGACGGTCGAAAAGTGGTGGTTCATGGACCTGGGTATGCGAAGTTGCATCTTGCAGCGGGTGATCATCTACCCGCTCGTTCCCATGCAATTCGAGATCGCTCTACCTCCGAATCAGCAGGCGCTGAATCATGGATGGCGGACTGGACGCAGTGGCGCCGCGAAGCCATCGACCGAACCCTCGAACGATTTCCTCCACCGGATCGAATAACACCACGAGTCGAAAATGGAACCCTCGTCATCGTTGGAGGTGGCGGTATGCCGGATGGATTGATGGCACGTTTCGTCGAGATCGCGGGTGGAACAGAAGCCAAACTCGTCTATGTTCCTTGCTTGGAGGAAGAGGATGCGACTCGCGAAGCGGGGATGCTGGCGGTTTGGAAAGCGATGGGGGTTCAACAATGCTCAATGCTCCACACCAAGAATCGCATCCAAGCCAATGAAGACTCTGCATTCCTTGAACCACTCAAATCGGCAACGGGTATTTGGTTTGGCGGCGGTCGGCAATGGAATTTGGCGGATTCGTACTACGGGACCAAGGCCCATCAGTTGATGCTGGAGGTATTGAACCGAGGTGGTATTGTCGGTGGTTCTTCGGCAGGTGCATCCATCCAAGGCAATTACTTGGCTCGCGCTACACCCATCGAAAATTTTCGCATCATGGCACCCGGATACGAGCGAGGCGGACTCGGTTTCATCCACGGTGTTGCTATCGATCAGCACTTTTCGCAGCGTGGCAGGCAAAAGGACCTCCGGTCCCTCGTCCAAACTTACCCGCAAATGCTGGGAATTGGTATCGATGAAGCGACTGCCATCATCGTCCGCAAGTCGACCGCGGAAATCGTGGGCAAAGGACGAGTCTTTTTCTATTCATCCTCTAGTCCATATTCTCCCTCTGATCCAAAGGTCGACGAACAAGCGGGCAATGCATCACAGGTTTTTGACTTGGAAAATTGGAGATTTGCACCATCCTGACCGAGTTACCCCAACGCATCGATGCAGAAAGGTACCGATCGCCCAACAAAAGGAATGCACGGAAAACCGTCGAAAGTTCCCGTCACTCCGACATGCACCAAACTATATTTTGTATTATCTCGGTGAATCGAATGCGATCGTTGACATCGAATAACTATGGAACATCCAAATGCATGGACTCGTTTTCACCTATGTCCAAAAGTTCGTCCAGAAAGAATTTGGGAACGATGTCTGGAAAACGCTGACATCGGATGCGGGGGTTGATGGTAAATCGTATAGCCCAGCGCGATCGTACCCTGATGAAGATGCCGTAGCGATTGTAGGTGCGGCTGCGAAATTGCTGGAACTGCCCGCCCAAGAAGTCCTTACCACCATCGGTCGCGGGATCGCACCCGACTTGATGAATCTCTACCGTTCACGATTACCCTCCAACTGGGGCACAATCGATTTGATTGAAAACGTCGAAGGGATCATCCACTCGGCGGTCCGCGTAGGAAACCCAGGTGCACACCCTCCGGTCCTTGACTGCGTACGCGACGGGAAGGACAAGATTCAAATCATTTACTCGTCCCATCGACAGATGTGCGGGCTTTTGAAAGGTATCGTAGACGGCGTCGCTCGACACTATCGAGAAATCGTCACCATCGAGAAGACTGCTTGCATGCTCGAAGGTGCTCCGTACTGTGTTTTTGAAGTTACGAAGATCGCTTCGTACGACGATTCAACAGACGCTTATAACAACATCGCTGCCGATAACACTCAAATCATCGAACCCAGTGATTTCGAGAAACAAGCCAACGACACCAAGGGGCTTGACTTTTCAGTCGCCGGCACCAACCCAATGCCGCTAGACACCTCCATTCAAGCGGATATCAATTCGATCAAGTTGCTGGGTAATGTTAATACGAGTAACCAACTTTCGATGATCAACCATTTCCGAGTAGTTCGGCTCCTCGGTGCCGGCGGCATGGGTATCGTCTATCAAGCGGAGGATACACGTCTCGGTCGTACGGTTGCCATCAAGCTGCTGCGACCTTCTCTCCTCAGCAACGAGTCGATTCGACTGCGATTTCTGCGCGAAGCTAAAGCCATGGTCGCTATCGACTGCCCACAGGTTGCTACGGTTTACGATATTGGCACTATTGGTGACCTTCCATTTATGGTCATGGAATGCCTCCAAGGGATGACGCTAGAAGCAAAACTGAACCACGGTGCACGACTCGAACTGTCTGAAGCAATTCGGATTGGGAGAGAGATCGCATCCGGTGTGCAAGCTCTGCATCGGACCGGCTATATTCACCGCGATTTGAAACCTGGCAACGTATGGTTGGAGTCCCCCTCTGACCGAGTCAAGCTCTTGGATTTCGGAGTCGTGCGGTCAATTACAAAACCAGGCACCTCGTCCTCAGGAATAACCCGTATCGGCGGCGTCATCGGAACGCCATCGTACATGGCTCCCGAACAGGTTCGCGGCGAGGAATCCATCGATGAACGATGCGACATCTTCAGCTTAGGCTGCATCCTCTACTGGATGTTATGCGGGCAGCCGGCGTTTTCTACCAAGAATGGCCTAGAGGACTTCCCTACCCTCTCGATGGAACCGTCCCCACCGAGCTCCCTTTCGGAAATGCCCGAAGACCTGTCTGATTATGTTATGAGCATGCTGGATAAGAATAAATCAAATCGCCCGGCATCGATGGGGGAAGTGCTCCATCGACTGGATCCGCTAAAAAATCCTCCGGGTATTTCATAACGAGTTCACGCAATCAACCGGCGGGTGATCGCTTGCACTGCCGCTTCATCACCGAGCCCTTCGAATCACTTGTTTTGCCAAGTGCTTGACCTTGTCCCGCGAACTCATCCAGAGATGCCGTGCGACTCCATCAAAATTCGCTCTGGTAAAGATCCAATCGTGAACAGGCGTTGGATTCGCCTTCAGAAGCTGCTTGTATGGCTCGTCCCCTCGTAGGAAATCCACGTATTGGATTCCAAATTTTTCAGCGTCTCGTAGGATAAAAACATTTGCGAGCTTGCCTGGTTCATGCTCCAGGTAGTCTGGATCGATTCCGGATTGATAGCAGAACCATCGATTTCTAGATCGAAAGCCTATTTCTGCGGCAATGGGAACTTCATCCAGCCATAGCGTAAACGCTTGTAGTTGATTCCTCGCGATCAAGCCTAATGCCACCTCGCGAAGAAATCGCCCGAAACGATCGTCAGCAAAGCAGCCAGCATCGCCTACCGATTGACGACGGCGCTGATGAAGATCCATCAAAATCGGAAAGAACTCTTCAAAGTCTCGGAAATCACTGACCCAGCGCACCCGAACATTGACCAATTCTTCCGCTCGTTTTCTGAAGGTTTTGCGAGAGTTCTTCGAAACCGACGCTAAAAAGTTGCTCCAGCCATCCCCCAGATCCACAGCCCAGGTGTTGGCCGGATTACTCTCGAGAAGATTTGCCTTGCGGGACGTCAATTCTCGCCTCAGCAATTGCAAGGCTCTATCGGTTGGATCAATCGCTTCAAAATGGATCTTCTTCCACAGCGAAACATCCGTTGCGTCGTCAAGGAGATAATCGACAACCAGCGTCACTAGGTTCCCTTCGAGATAATGCTCATCGAGGAGAAACCCCGTGTAGTCGCTGCAGACATGCCCATCACCCAACAACCTCAGTGACTGCGATAATCGATCAAAATAGAGTGGAACCAGCGCCCGAAGTCGCCCCTCATCATCCGTCGCAATGGTGACGTGAAGCTCCATCGATTCGTTTGCAAAATTTCGAAACCAAGGCAAAAGCCATTCCGGTTGCCGAAAGGGAATACCACCTGCCAAGCGTCTCCAGTCATCGAGCCATGGCTCTAATTCATCTTCGGATCGCAACGTTTGCAACATCAATATCACCACTCATTTATTAAAAGACTGTGATGTAGCCTACGTTACTGATACGACCCATGATTGATCCTCGGAACTTGACTCCCCCAGTTGGGGAACATTGATAGCGCCTGTATCGCCCGTAACGGTATTTCCACCAACTCATGGCGTTTTGGCTCTTGATGGCTGATCCCCTCGAACATTTTCCGCGTCCAATCGCCCCCAGGTTTTCCGAGCGACGCCACAGGCATGCCTCATCATAATGCAGCTTAAAAGCAACAGCAGAAACCTTGAAGTGCCCCAGCTCTCGACGATTTCCGAAGTTGAATCCGCGATTGATCGCATCAATCAACATCGTGTTCGTTCAAATTTGCTTCCGTGAAGCCAATCGATCAACGCAGCACTCGCGGAGAACCAACAGACCGCACTCGTTACTCTGCGTGGACGTTCGTTGGTTACCAATAGAAGGAAAAGCTCGATGGCGTTTACTTCAAGAACTCCCGACGATCTCGGCGGTCAATATTCGATAGCCAGATCGGTCGGAACAATCCCCCGGCCCCTTGCCAATCTTCGACCCGTACCGCAACGGTTATAAATCCTCGCTCTGGGCTGCGGTCCGCCAGCTTGAAGCTGCTTCGTTGTTCAAATGCCGTCTTGCGTGCTTCACGATCCCCTGAGGATCCCACCAGTTCCCCATCGGCGAAGACTTCGATGTAATCATCCGCCCCGTCCACCCAAAGGTACAAAGGCCCCTCGCGCCAATCATCCGGAACAGGAATGTCCACGCGATACCAAGCCCAACCGTCTAAACCACCGTAGCCTTGAGAATCCCAATGCTTACCGATGCGAATCTCTTTCCACTCAGAAACCTCGCTCTGCTCTAATTCGATTTCGTTCCATCCCTGCTTGATCCCTTCATTCATAGGATCGGGGAGAAACCGCCATTCGAGATCGACGAGACTGAACACCTTTTCCTGCAATTTGTCCCGGATACTTCGTATCGACTCGCGATCCATCGCTGCAACACGCGGTTTCGCGCCCGCATCTTCCTGTTCGCCTTTATCGTTTGCGAAATTATCTTGTTCGATCAACCATCGCAAATCATCTCCCAACATCGTCACCCCAGCGGCATTAGAAACGTCGCTATGCGATAAAGCATCCACCAGAAGTATCCCCTTGCCAATGCGACTGGCGAATACGAGTCCATGAGTTTTTACCGATGCGATGTCATGGTTATCCCACAACATAACCATAGGTGTCATTTCGCCCAACCACTTCACATCGGGCACAATACGCCCAGCCAAATCAAAATGCTGTAAATCTCTGACCATCGGATGTCGCTCATTCCAGAGAGAGTCGGCATTGACGATAGGGCCACCTCGCAGGAACCAATGATCGGCAAGAGGAAAGCTGCCGCTTTCTCCATCCGGAAGCATCAGGACCCGACCGCCTTGTTCGAGAAAATCAACGAGCTCACGATCGAATCGACTCGCAACCTGAATCGCAATCCCCGAGCGATCCTTCGTTGCGGCGCTACCCTCGTGGATCTCAAAGGTGGATTCCAAACCCAACTCAGTGGCTAAGAATTTGAGAGAATCTTGAATTGCCGACGAGCAATTCCGTCGCAAACCCAAAGAGATCTTTCCATGATCCACTTCGCCGGGCCATCTTGGTTTCGGCAACCGCCATACGTCCCAATCGTTCCTACATAGTGTGGTGTCCTCATCCATCAAACGAACTTCAAGATTCCAACATTCGCCGTAGGTCCCCAGTTCGCGATCCTTTGCTGCATTTACGTTTCCAAAAGGGTCCATTACTTCGATCGGCTTCAATCGCCATCGTGCATCCCCAACTCGGCCATCCCCCGAGGCACTAGTGTCCACTCGATCGAATGATAACGTATCCAGAGTTTTATCTATCTTGAACTTTCGACTGCCGCATGTCCATGTTTGCCGCAGAGTTAAGCCAGCAGGTGGCACCCCCGCCGGCTTCCTCGTAGCACTATCCCTTTCCACGCGTTGGATTGACGCGTCGAAGGTCCCTTCAAGGTGTACCGTTCCTCGAAACGGGGCATCTGACCAAAAGCTGCGGCGGTCGCCGGGTGTCTTTAAGACGAATAGCTTCTCACCATGCCAACTCCAAACGTCCTTTTCCCATTTCGGCTTTCCGAGATAATCCATCAAACCCATTGCGGCGAATGGAAAATCTCGAATCACCGAAACGACATACCCACCGGATGGGATTTGGTTGCGGAAGGCTTCGATTTGGAATTTTCGCATCAACATCGCATACCGCTTTGAATCTCCCTCCAGACGGTTTACCGACTCGGCACCCATATCTCGGGTTCGTGCTTGAGCCCACTCGAGGTTCGAACGGTACGCGAGAGGCAACCAAAATGGTTGGTCCAAATCACCTCGCTTCACGTTCTGCAATAACTCCGACGGCGAAACACCAATGTGAGAGTCCAGCGAGTTAGGAACAACCCATGTGTCTGCGGCTATGGCCTCGCCAAGTACCAGCGGTTTCTTTCCGCGTTCGGAAATGTAGTTCTTCAGACGCTCCAAAGTGCCGGACCATGTATGATTGTTTCCGTAGGGATGATCATCATAAAAATCATGAACTCGATTCCACTGAATCCAGCTGCTATCGTCTTCAACCACGGAATCAGGGATACGGTCATGACATTGATCATAAAGCGCGCGAATGATGTCGATATCGGCACTAGGCCCGGTCTCACACGTTAAGCTGCGCAGGATCACGCTCGGGTGATTGCGATCATAAAAGAAGAACTCGTCAAATTCCCGGGATAACGTCGGCAACTGATCCTTCGTCCATTTGGAATGCCAAGTTGGATACTCCATCCACACGAGCACCCCCATTTCGTCGGCTAACTCTAAATAACCCTTTGGAGGAATCCACAAGCAAAACTTGATCAAATTGAATCCATAATCCTTCACCAATTGTAGTTCGGCCCGCCAATGATTGGGATCCAAGCTCGGAGCGGTACTTGGCGGAGCGTATCCCCAATTCAAAACCCCTCGAACGTTCAACGGTTTACCATTGAGAATCAGTTGATCGCCGTCGGCATGTAAATTTCGAAACGCGGCCCTGGTAGAGAATCGGTGAAGTACATTTTGATCCATGCCATCCACAACATCAGATTCAGTCGGTGCTCCCTGCCGAATCGATACCTCGATGTCATACAACCCAGGGGATTCGGGGGCCCATGCAATCGGCTTTGGTACATGGATCACACCCGACACTGAACACTCGCCTTCCTCGAGCAAGCGTTGCATATCTGTGGGGGTAAGAGTTCGATCCGTCCAAGTCCACTCTCGATGCACAGGCTCGATTGCCGCCTCGCTACCTCCCTGCTCAGCTGACGGAATTTGCGCGGTGGAGTGCTTAATGCGGAGAAAATAGGTTTTGCTTGTATCTAAGAATCGGCGGAGAGCCGTCGAATCATAACTGCGAAGAGGTACTTCGTAGTTCAGCATCGACGACTCGAAGTCCCCCCATACATGCACACGCTCTTCATCGATTCCAACAGGGTACCGAATCAACAACTCAACAGGTTTCCAGAGCCCACCAAAATGGGGTGCAAAAACGGGTAAAAACCCTTGGGAGTTATGCCCGACAAGTTCGTCAACTTGGACCAATAACTCTACCGAATCAATTAGTGCTTGCCCTTTGCTCGATTCCTGGACCGGCCGATCGCCATGATCTAGCTCCCGGCTCGGTGCATCCTCCTTATATGGTCTGAAAAGATACTTAGAGATATCGCAGACAAACGGAGTCCAACCTCCGAGATGCTCGGCTACCAATTCACCATTGCACCAAACCGTCGTCTTCGTCGCTGCGCCTTGGAATCGCAACATCGCCCTCAGGTGTCGCGTCGCCGCACCGAGTTCAACACGTTTCAGTGCTTTTCGGTACCAACCGACGCCATCAAAGAGCACTCCCTCATGGTCTTCGAACGTGGAAGGCACGCGAACCGGCTTCCAATGAGTCTCATCCTCACGACGAAACTCCCACCCCTCGTTGAGTGAAAGCACACCTACCCCCTCCCGATTCGCAGCGGGCGGAAAGTGTTCGGCGATGAACCGACTAGGATCGCATGGCTCTCCTTCCAACAAATATGCGTTCCCTTTGGGTAGTTGGGCAATCACTAAGGATGGGATATGCCACGTACACCACGCAACGCTCCAAATTGTTGCCAGAAATAACAACCGAGAGATGGACCATCTCGGGAAGAAAAACGTCGCAGAAAACCGAGGTTTCGACACTATCTGGACTTTCGATGTTCGATAAAGTTGGGTCGCAGGGAATCCACTTACTTAGGGACATTATGGACCGACCTGCCTCGTTATGAAAGTCGAACAAAACGGGGAACGTACCGGTATTTATCGGCCATCGCCCGTCTTGTAGCCTTACCCCTTAAAACCTAGACTCAGACAGAATCCTGACCACGTAGGGCCCCTATCCAGCGAATGAGAAAGCTTAGGCGAATGCCGCGGATCCCGTTTATTGGACACGAGTGAATGGCGGATGATTGGCGGATGAATGGCGTACTCACGAGTTTTATCATGAGGACCTCGCGGCGTTCGTTCCTAGGTTCCTTTTTTGACAGGCTTGTGCCTTTGCATGTTCAAACCAACCTTGCTAGGCGTTGCACACTTGCACGTCACGCCATTGCAACTATCCCGAACCGAATGAGTTTGTGATGTCCATCGAAAGCGCAATCGCATCAGTCACCCCCAACACCGCAGCAGACACGACATTTTCGCTCGACCATCGAATCGAGCTTTGCCATCGTTGTATCGAGGCGGTTACTGAAGTTGCCGAGGAATGGTCGGCGGTGAGTGCGGCTGCAAAGCAGTGCAAAGGTAGAAACGATGTGCTGGCCGAGGAAATGCTTGCCGGACCAGTTGTTGTGGCTCGATTTCTCCATCTCGCGGCCAAGACGCTAGAACAAATTTCAGTGCAAGGCAAGCCGTCGTTACCAGGACGAATCCGAACCGACAAGGATCAGCGGGTCGTCGTTCCCATTTTCCCGACAAATTATCTTTGGGACCGTATTACCTTTCTTGGTTTATCCGCAACGGTTGTGATGCAGGAAGGGGTGGAAGCAAGCGGCATTCACGGAAAACTCTTGGACGCAGCCAAAGGAAAATCCTCGAGCCGAGTATCGGCCATACTTGGAGCAGGAAACGTATCGAGCGTCCCAGCGACGGACAGTTTGCATCGGATCTTGTTCGATCGATCGCGAGTGATTCTAAAGATGAATCCGGTGAATGAGTATCTCAAGCCCATTTTCGAACGCGCGTTTGAACCGATGATTTCTTCTGGGATGCTGAGCATCATCCACGGTGATGGATCCGTAGGGCATGAACTGATCCATCACCCAAAGGTAACCGACGTCCATATCACAGGCTCCATCCAATCCCACGATGCGATTGTTTGGGGCAATAGTCCCGAGGAACGACATCAACGACGAACCGAGGGAAGGCCGTTTCTCGATAAACCGATCACCAGCGAACTAGGGAATGTTTCTCCATGGATTGTGGTTCCAGGCGAATACACAGCGAAACAGATGCACTCTCAAGCACAGCACATCGCGTCCTCGATCACGAATAACGCCGCCTACAATTGCTTGTCCACCCGCGTCGTTATCACTTGGCCGCAGTGGAGGCAACGCGATACATTCCTCGGCTTGATTCGCAAATACCTCGAAAATACGCCGCGACGCCCCGCGTACTATCCTGGTTCCCTAGAGCGATTCCGTCGCGCGACGGGGCTGAATACCGACCTCGATGAAAACAATTCCCTTCCGTGGACGTTTCTTACCAACCAACGTATTGATGAGCGCCCCCACTTGTTCTGTGAAGAGTCTTTTGTTGGCGTTTGTGCAGAAATCGCCGTAGAAGGAGCAGATCCGGAAGACTTTTTAGAGGCTGCTGTCGAGTTTGTTAATGATAGGTTGGCAGGAACGCTATGTGCTTCGGTAACTCTTCCTGATCTGTTTGCATCTAGGAATTCGGAGCTATTGCGCCGTATTCTTCTGGAGATGCGTTACGGTAGCGTATGTATCAATCAATGGTCTGCGTTGGCCTATAGCTTGCTCACGCCCCCATGGGGCGGATATTCCGGTGCCACGCTGGCAAACGCGGAAAGTGGTATTGGAAGCGTGCACAACACATTTCTTCTCGACCAATACGACAAAGCGATTTTAAAAGGGCCGCTGGTAAACTTTCCGAAACCAGTGTGGTTTTCAACGCATGGCAACGCATTGTCCACCGCAAGGCGTTTGGTTTCACTCTACCAACGGCCCGTTGCAACCCGCCTTCCTGCCCTTTTTGCATCCGCGCTTTTGGGGTAGGAATGCTCATGCATTAAAAGGTGTTTGAAACTCCAAGGAAACACGACAGAATGACGGCATGCCACAGCAGTTGCGCAGCACCACGTTTTGACGACCAAAACAGGAATATTCTACACCACTGCGACGTTTACCCGTCTCTACTTTCAACTCTCTGAACTCTACTCTCTAGCCGCGCAGCGGCTTGCTGAGTTTTCGAACACAAAAGTGCTGAATGTTGTGACTCGGAGCAGGGCGGAGCGTCGTGCCACTATGTACTCCGATCAAACTCACGCGAAGGCGCGAAGACGCGAAGGGAAAGCCTTGGATCCAAGTGGTAGAACGATTGTCTCAATCGTTTTTGGCTCCTGGCGATGAGCAGTTGAGGACAACGGCTCTACAGTGCGGACCCATCGTGGCACGACAGTCCCTGTCGTGAATGACTGTTCGATCATCGTCCTTTAATCCTCGAACAATCTCTCACAGAGAAGCAATGACACAGTGCGAGACTGGGGAGAGTGGGGTGGACACCGCGTGTCCAGTTGTTGGCTCTTCTCCGTGTCTCCGTGCCTCCGTGAGAGCCATGCTGTTCCTGTTTAACCGGCCAATTTCTCAGGCAACTCCAAGTTGAGCGTTGGATCTTTCCAGCGAATGACCGAGATCGAATACTAGCGGCCTTTTCGAGTTAGTCTCCCCCATTTTGACATGGTTGATCAACCAATCCGACGCTCGGATCCACCGAAGTCTTGGTGTCTTCATCGTCCGGTAGCCGTAGCAATACTTGTCCGACGGCAACCGAACTCCAGCAGAACATCAGAAAGAGCAAGTATACAAAGAAGGACATTGACATACTATTCGACTGATCTTTGCTATTGGAAATGATGCAAAGGACTTCGGATTCTATGGGGCAATAGACACGGGCAATTGATCGAGCTTTCGCCGAGCAGTCTCCATATCACCATTGACAATCAGCAGCGCGATTTCATCCAGTGCTTTTTGCGTATCAACGCTTGCATGGGTTTGACGCAGTTTTAGGATTCTGATCGGCAGACGCAAGTCGGCAGTGGTGAAGCGTCCTTCCTTGCGAACATTAATGGATTGCAAGTGCTCCAGATCTCTGTAACCGAACTCGATACTAGGCTCGATTTGGGTCCCCTCGCCCCAATCATTCCAGGTCGCGATCTGAATGATGCTAGTCTTGGACTTGATCGCCTTCTGTAGTGTCGTCTGAAACGTCCGGCCAGAGTCATCCGGCAATTGCGGGTAACCATCACCAACACCAGCGTCTCGGTAGATGTCGTTAAAACGCGGGAATGCAGCGGGTATCGATGCGGGCCAGTGAGCTGCGTCCGTCAGGAATTGGTCGACTCGGGACATTCCCACGTTCGGAGCTGGCCAACCGAAACCGCCGACCGCTCCATCGCGCCGTATGTCTTGGCTGAAGTAGGCGACAGGCGAATCCAAACGCGATAGACATTCACTCCACTCGGTCGGCGTTAGCCCCGAGTGGCCAAACGACAATAGCACAGGTCGATTGTCGAGTTGAACATAGCTGCCGGATTTGAACCAGTACTTACCCAGCCAGGCGATTTCGCTCACCGCATGTGTTACGCGATCAGTTGCTGCGATGCGGTTGGCTTCCACAAGTGCGGGAATCGTCTGATCCTCATAGCAGATAACGAACTTCATCTTCAGTCGCTCGCACTGCTCCAACACTCGTGTCGTGTTGCGATTCAAGATTGCATAATCGCGGTAGTCCGTCAGCCCGTACCAATCGACAATGACACCGTCAATACCAGAGAGCTTCATGAGCAGCAAGTGATACTCCAGCACATAAGGATCACCGGAGTCGTAGGGTCCAATGATCGGGTGATACCTAGAAGCAATCTGCCGACAGCCATCGCTTTCCTGTTCAGGGTCGAACTTATTCATTGTCCAGTGCCAGCCCCAATGGTCACTGAACGGCTTGGATGTGTACCACGGCATGTAATGCGCCAGGATCAGCGTAGAGGAGTTTTGACTCGATGGTTGGCCCCTCGTCAATGCTGGCTCTTGAGCGAGTGCGCACAAACTCAGGCATAGGAGTAGAATCCAGACCCAATGAATACGTGGTGATAAGATCATGTAGCCCTGTTGCTTTCGATAAGAGAGTTTTCGTCGATGCAGTGTAGCATTTGGCAAACGGTATTCGACTAACGCCACCATTAGAATGGTCAGCAGTTTCATTGAATTCAAAGCGGACCAGCTCGAGAACCAGAAATGCATGAGTTTCGCGAGCCGAGAAGCCGCCAACCTGTCTAGGTTATGCTCGCGGAGGCTGCTATTGGGCTCCTTCAAAGTCCAACCTCTGATTTTCGGTACATGGGTTATGGGCATGGAGCAATTTCCATAACCCCAGGGTCAAGAGACTTTGAGA
>JBKCUW010000032.1:0-5589 GCA_046318275.1 Pirellula sp.
CCGGCGTGACGCTGACTGGTACTGATAAAGCGGATACCTTAACGGGCGGCAGCGGCAATGACACGCTCGTTGGTAGCTTCGGCAACGACTCACTTACGGGTGGCGCGGGCAACGACACCTTCACCGTCGCCTCGGGCACCGACACGATCACCGATCTTGGCAATGGTGTCGATACCCTGATTGTCTCTGCCAGTGCCAACGCCACCGCAGTGGGAGCCTGGACCGCGACGGCGTCGACCAGCAATACGGGTGCTGCCTCAATCACCGCCAGCGGGTTTAGCATCAATGTTAGTACAGCCACTGGTTCATCCGGCTGGACCCTCACTAACAGCGGCAATGCCACAGCCGTGACATTGACCGGTTCAGCCAATGCCGACGTAATCACCGGTGGTACGAACGCCGACACCCTCGTCGGTGGAGCGGGGAATGATACCCTCACGGGCGGTGCGGGCAACGATACGTTCACGGTAGACTCAGGCACCGACACGATCACCGACTTAGGCAACGGAGTCGATATCGTCAACATATCCGCGGGTGCCACCGCCAATGCCACCGCTACTGCCGCTTGGACTGCGACGGCTTCGACTAGCAATGCGGGAACCGCCTCGATCACCGCCAGCGGCTTTAATATCAACGTCAGCGCAGCCACTGGATCCGCAGGCTGGACTTTATCTAACAGCGGCAATGCGACAGCGGTCACACTGACTGGCTCAGCCAACGCCGATTCGATCACCGGCGGCGATGGGAACGACACCTTGACCGGTGGCGGAGGCAACGACACGCTCATCGGCGGAGCAGGTACCGACCTCGCGATTTTCTCTGGAAACTGGCGGGACTACACGATCACCACAGGGTCGGATGGACAAGGTACGTTCTATCAACTGGTCGATGGGACATCCAACCGTGACGGCACCGACAAAATCTACAATATCGAGAACATTCAGTTTGCCGACGGAACTGTATCCGCAGCATCGTTACAGAATGTGGCACCCAGTGCGACATCGGACGCAGGTACGGCGGTCGAAGCGGGCGGAGTCAGCAACGGAACCGCAGGTTCCAATGCCACGGGGAATGTGCTCACCAATGATACCGATGCCAATACACTCGATACGAAAACGGTAACCGGCGTCGCTGTCGGTACGGTCGGTTCCGCCTCGACTGATGTCGGCTCCAATGTCACCGGTACCTACGGCACAATCAATATCGCAGCCAACGGTAGCTATACCTATACCGTCGATAACAACAACGCTACCGTTCAGGCTCTTCGCACCTCCGGCAACACCCTAATCGACACCTTCACCTACACGATGCGGGATGCCGCGGGGCTGACCAGCACCACGCAAGTCACAGTTACGATCCAAGGTGCTAACGACGCGCCGCATGACCTTGCAGGTACACTCACGGTCAACGAGAACTCTGCCAACAGTACCTCGGTGGGAACTATCACGCGCAGCGACGTTGACTCCAGTGATGGCGCCACCTATTCACTCGTCGACAATGCCGGTGGCCGCTTTGCGATCAACAGTTCCACAGGCGTGGTCACTGTTGCCAATAGCTCGTTACTCGATCGCGAAACCGCCGCCAGCCATAACATCACGGTTCGGGTCACCGACACCGCCGGAGCGACCTACGATGAAGTCTTTACCGTGGCCATTACCGATGTCGATGAGTTCGATGTCGGCAGCGTCACCGATACCAACGCCACCGCCAATAGCCTCGCCGAAAATTCCGCTAACGGTACCGTTGTCGGTATTACCGCTTCGGCCTCCGATGCCGATGCAACCAACAACACCATCACCTACTCCCTTGATGATTCCGCTGGCGGGCGTTTTGCGATCAACAGCAGCACCGGTGTCGTTACTGTAGATAACTCGACCTTGCTCAATTCCGAAGCCGCCACCAGCCACACGATCACCGTACGTGCCACCTCTAGCGATACAAGTTTCTCCACGGCGAACTTTACAATCAATCTCACCGATGTCGATGAATTTGACGTCGGCGCAGTCACCGATGCCAACGCTGCCACCAATAGTATCGCAGAAAACTCCGCCAACGGTACCGTCGTCGGTATTACCGCTTCGGCCTCCGATGCCGATGCTACCAACAACACCATCACCTATTCGCTCGATGATTCTGCCGGGGGACGCTTCACGATCAATAGCAGCACCGGTGTCGTCACCGTAGCCAACTCCACGCTTCTGAATTTTGAAGCTGTCGCGAGCCACATCATCACCGTCCGAGCCACTTCGAGCGATACCAGTTTCTCGTCTGCCAACTTCACGATCAGTCTCACCGATGTCAATGAAGCACCATCTTCGTTGTCAATCACAAGTGCAGCGATAACACTGCAATTTGACTCATCGAGTACGTTTTTGCAGAATTCTCAGGGATCAGCGGCAGTGGTGGCATCGAATGTGACCTCGGCTTATGATTCGGGACGTGGTGGCGTTGCACAGTTTGCAGTCGGGGGACAATTCAATTCCACGGGAACAATTCCGACCCTCGGCAGTAATTTCACTCTGTTTGCGAGGTTCAAAGACCTATATCTAAGTGAGCAAGGGTATAACACGTTGTTTCGCGGAGCAAGCGAACATCAGTTGTTGCTCAATTCTTCGACGAAGGAATTAGGTTACTATGACAACGATGGCGGTAGCGGCTTTAAGGGAACCGGGTATATCGCCAGTGCGCTCGATGATGGGCAGTGGCATACCGCGGCCGTGGTTAATAATGCAGGAGTGTTCAGTTACTACATCGACGGTGCGAAGGTCGGTAATTCCATCAGCGACAATTCCACGTCAACATTGAGTACAATCGGCGGGGTGGCAGGTGGGCAGACATTCGCGAAGTACCTTGATGACTTCAGATATTATGGGAATGCGCTCTCTGCGACCCAAGTTGCAGCCTTGAGCACGGATACGGAGTCGTCGTTGACCGTGGTAGAAAACGCGGCAAACGGTACCTATGTTGGCACCGCAATCGCTCGCGATTTGGATGCCGCGACGACTCTGTCCTACAGTCTCACCGATAGCGCCGGGGGGCGGTTTGCGATCCATAGCAGTAACGGTGGGATCACCGTTGCCAATTCGAGTTTGCTGAACTTCGAATCGAATACAGCGCATACCATCGTGGTTCAAGCCACAGATCAATTGGGGTTGTCGTATTCGCAGACGGTAACCATAAACGTTAGCGATGTGAATGATGCACCGACGGCCATGATTGATACGTCAATCGCTACCGAAGCGGGGGGCGTGTCCAATGGTACACCAGGAAGCAATCCAACGGGCAATGTACTCACCAATGATACCGACCAAGATGCAGGGGATACCAAGACGGTTAGCGGGGTCGCTGCAGGAGTAGTCGCGTCAGCGTCTACCAATGTTAGTTCGAATGTCATCGGTTCCTACGGCACCATCAATATCGCCGCCAACGGAGCCTACACGTACACCGTCGATAACAGCAATGCCACTGTGCAAGCTCTACGAACCACCGCCGGTACATTGCAAGATGTGTTCACGTACACCATGCGCGATACCTCGGGCTTGACTAGCACCACGCAAATCACAATCACCATTCAAGGTGCGAACGACGCTCCGACGGACATTAGCGGAACATTAACTATCGCGGAGAACTCTGCCAACGGGTCGACTGTTGGGACGGTAAATACTACCGATGTTGATAGCGGGGATTCCTTTACCTATACGCTAACGAATAATGCTGGCGGGCGGTTTTCGATCAATGCTACGTCCGGGCAAGTCACGGTGGCGAACGGAACTTTGCTGGATTTCGAGTCCAGTTCGACTCACACGATCGTTGTGCAATCGACCGATGCGGCGGGCGCAAGTTTCACCAAAACGATGACCGTAGCAGTGACGAATGCCAATGATAGGCCAATAGCAGTTGCGGATACGGCAACGGCAGTAGAAGCGGGCGGTGTTGCGAACGCAACGGCAGGTACGAATCCGACCGGCAATGTGCTGACCAACGATACCGATGTGGATGGGGGTGATACTAAGACCGTCAGTGGTGTGGCTGCGGGCACGGTCGCTTTAGCGTCGACCAACGTCGGGAGCAGTGTGACCGGAACGTACGGCTCGATCACTATTAGTTCCGCTGGCGCTTATACGTATACGGTAGATAATAGTAACGCAGCCGTTCAGGCGCTGCGGACATCGGCGAACACGCTTGCCGATGTCTTTACATATACGATGCGAGACACGGCGGGTCTGACGAGCACCACGCAGATCACGGTGACCATTCAAGGTGCGAACGACGCACCAAACGATATTACTGGGACGCTGAGTGTTGCTGAAAACTCCAGCAACAGCACCGGGGTGGGAGTGCAGTATGAGAACCGGCTACGGTACTCGGAGAGGTTCGAAGTCGTAGATTGGGCGTTGGTTGGGGGGGCAATCACCGCCAATGCAGGTATTGCACCCGATGGTACGCAGACTGCCGACCGGTATACGGGCGGGTCTGGGTCCAGTATTCGTCAAACCACGACGGATAGTTTTACCGCCGGAACGACAATGACCTTCAGCCTTTATGTTAAGGCCGATGGTCGTTCGTCTCTTATTTTGCGAGCCGATAACACGGGCGCGTTCAGCGGGGACGCCGGGCGGAGCTACGATCTAATTAATCTAACATCTACGGCGGTTTACGGAACATCGACAGGTACCATTACTGATGTCGGCAATGGTTGGCGCTTGCTGACAGTCTCGGCCGTTGCTGATAGGTCCGGGACGTTCACGGCTGTTCTCGATGGTTTGACTAATGGGGCGGAAACGGGTGGTTACCTGATTTGGGGCGCCCAAGTGAATGTAGGTACCGACAATCCCTACTCGGCAACAACCGCTAGCAGTCGTTCGGCGGATATTTCTCTAACCGTCGCGGATGTTGACAGTGGAGATAATGTCACCTACGCCTTGCTCGATACTGCTGGCGGGCGGTTTGCCGTCAATAGTTCGACCGGTTTGGTCACTGTTGCGAATGGCAGCCTGCTCGATTTCGAGGCGGCGGCCAGCCACAATATCACGGTGCGGGCGACCGATGCCGCTGGGGCGACATTTGACAAGTTGATGACCGTCCAGTTGACCAATGTCAACGAGGTGCCTATCGCGATCGCCGATTCGGCAACGGCCGTTGAGGCAGGCGGTATCAGCAATGGAGCGGCGGGAACCAACCCAACCGGCAATGTGCTGACCAACGATACCGACGTGGATGCGGGTGATACCAAGATGGTCAGCGGGGTGGCTGCGGGCACGGTCGCTTCAGCATCGACTAGCGTCGGTAGCAGTGTGACCGGAACGTACGGCTCGATCACTATTAGTTCTGCGGGCGCGTACACGTATACGGTGGATAATAGCAATGCAGCCGTTCAGGCATTGCGAACTTCGGGGAATACGCTGGCAGATGTCTTCACCTACACGATGCGTGACACGGCGGGTCTGACGAGCACCACACAAATCACGGTCACCATTCAAGGTGCCAACGATGCGCCGAGCGACTTGGCAACGACCGGCCTGACGGTCGCCGAGAACTCCGCCAATGGAACGACGGTCGGCACACTCACTCGCACGGACATCGATAGCG